>JAITRB010000011.1 GCA_031288595.1 Puniceicoccales bacterium | reverse complement strand
TGAAGGAGAAGGCATTTCGTCGCTTGCGTCCTTGCGCATGGCCTCTCCGAAGGAAGCAGGCATGAGAGGAAGGGCTGCCCGACCGGCTAGCTCCGCCATATCGGCCAGCCTTGCATCGGCCTCCTGAAACACATCGGAAAAAAACTGCTTCCAGGAAGGGTCCTGTCCCTTCAGGATACTTTGGACGAGATTCTCGTCGATCTTTTCGACCAGAAAACTGACGGCCTTGCTTAGAAGACATATTCCTATCAGGATTCCGATGGCCACGGCAAGAGGAGGACAGCAGGCGCAGCCTACGACGACCAGCAGGGCAGCAGCGCCCAAGAGGCTCTTAGTTCTCCTGTCGGGACGGATGTCTTTCCCCAGAAGGTCGGCTGTTTTCTGGATCAGTGTTGCCTCTAAGTTCGCTATACCATCGGCAATGGTGGAGACAAGCTTGAGCCTTGAAGAGAGCTCGCGGTAGTGATCTTCTCCCCATATGGCCAGCTTGCAGAGACTGCGAATCCCTGAATCGATACCTAGTTCCTTTAGGACGGACTCGAGGCGCCGGCTCAGGATTTCTCGGCATTCGGCCCTGGCCATGCCCTCGCGCAATCCCAAGGCTTTTAAGAAATATTTATCCAATTTGCGCGCCTGCAGCAGCCAGGTTACGGGATCTGGTGAACTGGGTGCGTTCTGCAGCTCGTCCAGAAGGGTCATGACGGGCGTTTCTGCATTGCGCAAGACATTTAATAGCGCAATGCCCCTTTCGGGAGTTCCCTTTGAAATGCTCTCGATAGACTCTTTGATCGATTGAACTTTAAGAGCGATCTTGTCCCTGAGTGTTTGGTGAAGAGCATCATCGATGCCCGATGCCATCGATCGGGCAAGGGTCTGGGAGCCAAGCGAGGAATGGAAGAGTTGAATGGCCCCATGGATATCTATAATATCGGCGCCGATTGCCGCCGCCAGAGCGGCCGTATTTCTCACCCTGAACTCATCCATGATCCGTGCCTCCCGAAATCCCCAATCGCTCCTCCTATTCTTTAAAAAGAATCGCCTGGGTCAATCCTTATGAGGCACCTCCGCAGTTGCGCAGAGGGCAGCAGGATCTCCCTCCTGGCAAGAATCGCTGCACTTGCCCGATCGTCCCTTGCCTGAACATGTCTTCGGCATTGACCTCGTCTCCAATCGGGATTACATGGCGGCTTCACCCTGAGATCATCTCATGCATGCCGAAATTCGGGAAAGAGGAGCTTCTGCCCGTCATGCCAATCGCATCGCCGCTGTGCAGTTCCTCTATCTATGTGTTCAGCGCGAAGAGAAGGCATTTTCCCCGGAACTTTTTTCGGACTTTTGCCAAATGCTCGCCTATGCTCCGGCAAATTTCCCCTTCGCTCGGGAGTTGATCCAGGGGGTTTTAGGGCAAATCCCCTTCATCGATGGGCAGATTGCTTCCCAGGCAATACATTGGAAGCTGTCGCGCATGGCGAAGGTCGACCTCTGCATCCTGCGACTGGCACTCTACGAGCTGTTTTTCAGCGAGAATATCCCAACCCTTGTCATCATCGATGAGGCCATCGAGATTGCCAAGGCCCTTTCCTCCTCCGAAAGCGGGTGCTTCATCAACGGCCTGCTGGATCGCCTGAAGGATAGGGTGGAACGCCCACTGCGCCAGGTTCCAGCCAAAGCATCCATTCGCCTCGTCCTGCCCTGTGGAAACGCCCAGTAGCGACAAGTACTACCCGTGGGCCGAGGCCCTCGCCCTGCGCCACCGGTGCTCGGGACAGAGCATCGTCCTCACCAATGGCTGCTTCGACCTGCTCCACGTGGGCCATGTCGCTGCCCTGCAGGCGGCTTCGCAGTTAGGCGATCAGCTCTGGGTGGCCATCAATGATGATGAGAGCGTTCGGCAGCTGAAGGGCTCTGGACGGCCCATCCAGAGTTTGAAGGAGAGAGCTCTTATGCTCGGCGCTCTGGCCTGTGTTCACGGAGTATTCGCCTTTCACGGGAAGCAGCTGGCGGAGGAGCTGGAGCAGTTCCGTCCGGATATCTATGTCAAATCCGGAGATTATTCGCTAGAGAAGCTCCATCCCGCGGAACGTTTGGCTCTGGAGCGCATCGCTTGCCGCATCTGCTTCGTCCCTTTTTGGGAGGGCTACAGCACGACCGGTCTCATCGAACGCCTGCGCCGAGGACCTTAGGGAGGTCGAGAAAGGTAGCTCTGTCGCGCGAAGGCCCGTCTGTTTTGCGGCGCGGTGCGCCGCAAAACAGACGAGGACATTCCGGAGGAATGTCCCTTTTTCTTTGAAAAAGGGCCGTCGCGCGCGGAAGGATACAGGTAGCTCATGCTCCGGACTTGACAGGGAGGAAGAGCCTCTTTGCTTCAGCTCCCTACATATTCGAATCCCATGAAGCCCACCTATCATCCTTCCAAAATCCGACGGGCCAGAAATTTCGGCTTTCGCGCACGCCTGGCAACGGCCTCTGGGCGGAAAGTGTTGGCCAATCGGCGCCGGAAGGGCCGCCGCTTGCTCGCGGTTCCGACACGGGTCAAGGCTTGAGCCCTTGGCTCTCTCACTGAAATTCTGTCGACAACAACGCCTGCATCGGGCAGAAGACTTCGCTTCCCTGAGGGGAACGCGCGCGCGGGTAGATGGCATTCACTCATTCCTGAAGTACGGCTTTTTAGCACGGGAGGATCAGGCCCCTCCGCTTGCCCGCATCGCCATGGTGGTGGGCAAGAAGATAGGACCGTCCTGTTTTCGGCATCGATTGAAGCGCCTCATGCGGGAGGCCTTTCGCCAGCATCAGCACGAACTGCCCTCCGGAATCGACCTGCTCTGGGTGGCACGTCGGGATATTCCGGCTCAATGGGAATGGATCCATAGGGAATTTCAGTCCTTTGTGGAGTGGCTGCAGCCACTGTCGCAGGAAGAGCGGCAGACGGGAAACTGAGTTTCCCCTGCACTCGGGCTTGGCAACTTGGGGAAATCCGAAATTTGAGGAAAATCGCCTGCGCTCAGGAGGGGTTTTAGTTCCGGCCGAAGAGCCGTTCCAGCATGGCGGGAACTTCTCTTGCCGATAACAACTTAGCCCGATGTCCCCCCAAGGGAGAAGGGCGGCCGGCGAATGCCGCCGTTGCGGATTGGCGCACCTGGCGCAGTGTCGTCACCTGGCCGCCACCGGAGGAAGCCTGGATCACTGAGCGCTTCGCCAGCGCAGATGAAGTCACCCCGGCAGCTGGAGATCGAATGGTCCCGATCATGGGATTTCTCAGGGATGAAATGCTGGGCCCATCCATATTGACTGCCTCTTAAACTTCTTCCCTACTGGGTCCATGTTCGCGGTCGTAGCGAGCGGCTTCTTCGGCCCGAGCCAGGCAATCCTCCAATTGCTGGATCCAATGCTCGGCCGATTCCACAAAAACTCCCAGTTCATCCTCGAAATTTTCCGGATGCCGGAGCGGCAGGGTGAAGGCACGGAGGATGACCAGAGTTTGGGTCTGACGGTCGAGGGCCAGGGTCGAGCCCTGGGTCTCGTGCCAGAAGTAATTCGCCTGTAGCAGCCATTCATAGATCCGTTCCTTGTGCTCGATCGGCACCATGCCCAGATAGGCATAGACGATGAGCTGGGAACGTTCGCCATCCAACTCCATGTTCAAAATAACTTTGTCATCGAAGAGGAGGATACAGTGATCCTCTTCGTCCAGGGCCAAGCGCTTCAGATGCAGGGAATGGCTCAGCCGGCCCAATAGCTCATTGACCTCCGTCTTCAGATCCATTTCCATCAATTCTTCGCAAAAGTGCCGAAAGGCGTTTTATCTAAAGAAGCTTTTAAGAGCTTGCAATTCCTTCTTTCTCGTTTGTCTCTCAGCTAAGGCGTGCCGGTTCCCGGTGAGCCGTCGAGAAGTGTCTTTGTTCGCCGAGGCCCCTTATCGATTTCCCAACTTGGCGAGAAGAGTATCACTGAGAGACATTATGGATATCTATGTAGGAAATCTTTCCTATGACACGAGCGAGCTCTCGCTCCGCACAGCCTTCGAGGTGCATGGAATAGTTGCGAAGGCTCGGGTCGTCACCGATAAAATTTCCGGCCGTTCTCGCGGATTCGGCTTTGTGGAGATGCCGGACGCTCAGGAGGCCACACGGGCCATCGAGGCCCTCAACGGTAGCGAGCTCGACGGGATGGTTCTCACTGTCAACGAGGCTAGGCCAAGGGAAGACCGGCCGGCCCGCGATTTTCGCCGCGAAGGAGGGGGAGGAGGATTCCAGAGGGATTACCAGAGCGGTCCCCGTCGTTCCGGTGGATTCAATGACCGCTATCGGGGGAATGGCCATCGCTTCGGCGATCGCTCGGGCGGCTCCCGCAACCGCGGCGGCTTCTGAGTCCCATTGATCGGTAAATTTCCCTCTCCTCAATCCCCTGGGGGAGAGGTTATCTCTATTCTTAAGCGATGCGAATTGATCTCAGTGATCTTAGCTCTGTAGAGGGTTTTCACCGATCCTTTTCCTGAGGAAATTTTCCGCAGTCGAGAAGCACTGTCAGGGTCTGGCTGAATGAAAATTCAGACTCATCTTCTTCTTCTGGCCCTTAGTCCCATTTGGAGCAGGAGGAGCGGATTTAGCGTTTCAGAAATAGCGAGATCAGGAGTTTCAGCCGGAGACGTTGCCGTATCCGCTGAGGCCAGAGTGAGGGTTGTGAGCAGCGTGTCGCCATCGACATTCCTCTTCCGCAGCAAATTTTGCCAGCAGGTGTTTGTATCTTCCTGAACATACTTTCCCACACCTGAACGTTCTTCCGGCCCAATTCTAACCCAAGCTGTCATTTGTCAGTAGAGCCAAAAATACCCTGAACAGACATTCAGCGTCCCCGCGGCTTGGCCAAAATCGTGCTGGCTATTTTCATTTTGAAGCTGTACGCCGCGGGAGGCACGGATATCGAGGTTGAGGTAGCAGCAAAACCGCACGATGCAGAGGGACAAATCCTCGCCTCGATTTGAAGCACTACAGCGAAATCCTTCTCCAGCAGGAGATAGATGCAGTTGGGATCGTCAGTTCTAACCGCCTCATGCAGAGGTGTTAGAGCTGTTTCCCCTGGTCATCCATGGCATCGAAGCACATCTTCCGCATTCAGCACTAGTGCATGATTTCCCCATTTCCTCGCCCGATCGCTGCATGCAGAGCCATCCACCGCTTGTCCCCCAAAGCATTGATGCCAGGCTCCCTTTTTTCAGCAGTAGCCTACCAGATCCTCATTATCCTCCCAGAATCGCCCTGGATAGGCAGAAATGCTCCCTGATGTCGAAGACGGGTCCATGACCTTGTCCAAACCCAGAGTTCCTCCCCACCTAAACCCAAGCTTGATCTCAGAATGGAATAGCCTGGACTGCCCTAGTTTAGTAAGACAGATTTTGTCCCGCGAACTATCCTCTCCCTTAGCAAGTTTTTATGCCTGTTCGGAGCTTTTTCTCGACGGCGGGAACGGCCTGCTTCTCCCAAAATCTGCTCAATTCCCAAACCGATGCCGCTCTTCCATCAGCCATTTTTCTCCTTAAAAAGATTTCCTTTCGGAGAGGATTTTCAAGAATAAGGGAAGCCCATGAGAGATACTTTTAGGGCACAGAATTCATGACTTCAGCTTTGGACAATACCCGTGAGAGCTGGGATGACTACTTCATGAAACTGACGAGGTTCGTGGCCAGCCGCTCGACCTGCCTGCGCCGCCAGGTCGGAGCGCTGCTGGTCAGGGAACATCGCCTCCTCGCAACCGGCTATAACGGCGCCCCAAGCGGACTTCCTCACTGCCTGGACGTGGGATGCTTGCGGCAGCAGAGGAGAATTCCTTCCGGTGAGCGCAGTGAACTGTGCCGAGCGGTTCACGCGGAACAGAATGCGCTTTTACAATGTGCCCGCTTTGGCCTGTCGACCGAGGGAGCTACGCTCTACTGCACCCATTTCCCCTGCTCCCACTGCGTCAAATCCCTGCTCTCGGCCAAAGTTTGCCGGATCCTCTACGAAGAGGATTATCGGGATGAACTGGCCAGAGAATTTCTTGCCCAAGCGGTGATCACCGTCGAGACCTGGAAATCATCGAAAGGAGCATTTCCGGATTGAAAATAAGGTTCGAAGACATAGACTATAGGCCTCAATGAGGCTAGGGGATATGGATAATGGGCAGCAGCATTCTATTCATTCCATTCGGGGAATCGCGTTTTTCGGAACCAAGGATTACGACCGGACTTTTTTCGACCTCAAAAATCGGGATTTCGGCTACAGGATGAGCTACCATCCCCAGCGGCTATCGGAAAAAAACCTCGAACTCCTGGGAGAGGCCAATGTCGTCTGCGCTTTCGTGAACGACGATTTGGGCCCTAGAACCCTGCAGGGCCTGGTCGACCGTGGCGTCGAGCTTCTCGCCATGCGCTGTGCGGGCTTCAACAACATCGATCTCGAGTATGCCCGGGGGAAAATAACCCTGGTGCGCGTGCCGGCCTATTCGCCCCACGCTGTGGCGGAACATGCCCTGAGCCTTCTCATGGCCCTTAACCGCAGGATCCATCGGGCCTGGATGAGGACACGGGAGCATAATTTTTCCCTCGAGGGACTGATGGGGATGGACCTGCACGGCAAGACCTTTGGCGTGATTGGGACTGGGAAAATTGGTCATATCTTCTGCCAGCTGCTCCAGGGATTTCAGGGAAAGATCCTCGTTTCGGATCCCTACCCGAATCCGGAAGTCGAAAAGCTCGTCAATACCCACTATCGCTCTCCGTATGAGATCTACCGGGAAGCCGACATTATTTCCCTTCACTGCCCATTGACACCGGAAAATCGGCACATGATCCATCGAGAGAGCATCGCGCAGATGAAGACCGGGGTGATCCTCATCAACACAAGCCGCGGCGGGCTCATCGACGCCGAGGCGCTCATCGAAGGCCTCAAGAGGGGCCCTATCGGTGCTGCCGGTCTGGATGTCTACGAGAATGAAAATGATTATTTCTTTCAAGATCTCTCCAATGAACCTCTCGCCGATGACACGCTGGCACGCCTGATTTCCTTTAATAATGTGATCCTCACGTCCCATCAGGCCTTTTTCACCCAAGAAGCCCTGGAGCGCATCGCCTCGACAACTCTGGAGAACATCCGCTGCTACGAAGAGGGCAAGGTCCTCGTCAATGCCATTTCATGAGCCCAAGGAGCGAAGAAGGGCTGGGAATGGGGCTGGCTTTCGATTCCTCCGGAATCGGGCCCGCTGTGCGGGCCGCCCCGATGAGGTGAGGGCATAGCCCTCCTCATCGGGGTAGAGCCAGCCCCTACACAAAAACGTCCATTTCTCCACAACTCCCTCGGAGTTCCCCAAAGAGAGAGAAGCCGAGGTTCCTATTCGCCGTGATCGATGGGATTCTCGGAGACGATCTCAAAGGGAAGCTCGAACACGACCTCGGGATGGAGCTGCAGCTCAGCTCGATGCTGCCCCAGTTCCTTCACCGCTTCCAGATGGAGCTTCTTGCGATCGATTTCCAAACCGGCCTCCCGCAGGCGTTCCAGCAGATCTGCCTGAGTCACCGCACCGAACAGCTTGCCCTTGATGCCCGTCTTTACCGAAAAGACGATCGATAGGGCCAGGATGCGTTCCCTCAAGTCCTTCGCAGTGGCCAGTTCTGCATTCTCGCGCATTTCTCGGCGCTTCGCCAGGGCCTCGATCTGGCGGCGATTGGCTCGGGTGACCGGAATTGCCTTTTTCTTCGGAAATAGGAAGTTGCGGGCATAGCCTGCCCGTACGCTCACTTGGGCCCCTTCAGCCCCCAGGCCTTCGACCTTTTCCAAGAGCAAAATTTCCGACGTAGCCATGGTTTTCTAGTTTTTGAAATTAAAACGGAATATCATCATCCAAGTCCTGAGAAGGGGCTGGTACCTTGAGCTCCCGATCGCCGCCCAGTTTTTCCCTGGCAGCCGATAGAGGGTTGAAGGAAGAAGAGGCTCTCGCCTCTAGCGGAGCATTTTCCTGCACCGCCGCTTCTTCACCCCGCGTACCGACGAATTGGAAATTTTCCAGCACCACGACCAGGCGGTTCCGCCTTTCCCCACTGGGAGATTCCCACTGGTCGAGGCGCAGACGTCCCTCCACCAAGATCGGTTTGCCCTTGGAGAAGAACTTCGCGATCACCTCCGCCTGCCGGCCAAAGGAATCGACATCCACAAAAGTCGTCTCCTCGTGGCTCTCGCCGTTCTGGGACTTGAAACTGCGGCTCATCGCCAATCCGAACTTGGTGATCGCCATCCCAGCCTCCGTCGTGCGCAGCTCCGGATCCCGGGTCATGTTCCCCATCAGGATTACTCGATTGAAGGAAGCCATAGCAATTTTTCGCTCCAAATCCTTCAGCAGCGCTCGATCAATATGCGATCGACTGTCTTATCGAGCTGGAACTTCGACCGGATCGCTGCCGGTAGGGAGGACATGCCTTCAAAAATGATCTCCAGATAGAGACCAGCAGCGAAGTGGCGATTCACCGCCCGTTCAAAATTTTTCTGCCCCTCGTTATTGACCTGGGCAATGGAAGCACCCAGCTCCGCCAGTGTCCGACGTATCTTCTCGATCAGGCTTTCCAGCGGCTCCGTCTCGCGCCGCGTATCCAGAATAAAGTTCGCTCGGTAAGAATGCTTTCTCATACTCCGCTTCGGGAATTCAGGAGATTTTCATGGGAGGATTCCTTCCCTTGTCAAGCAGGAGCTCTAGTTCCTGCCGCCACAAGAGCAAATGGGCATCCACACAGGCCTGCTCTTCCTCGGAAAAATGCCCCAGGACGTGATCCTTAAGGTCCATCTCCGGATGGCGCTTGGGCCCGATACCCAGGCGGAAGCGCACGAAACCAGGCCCGACCTGTCCCCATACGCTCTCCACGCCGTGATGCCCAGCTGTGCCCGGCCGGAGGCTGATCTTCAGCGCTCCCAGGGGAAGCGTGATGTCGTCGCAGCAGAGGATGAGCTCCTCGGCGCTTTTCTTGAAAAACGACAGCCAGCGCCGCAGCCCAATGCCTGACTCGTTCATGAAGCTCATCGGACGGAGGAAATAAGTGCTCTGAGCACCACACTCCGTCCGCGTCCAGCAGCAACCCAGGCCCTCATCCACCTGCTGCCACAGGAGGCTTTCGGGAAGTGAGGGATTGACGCAGTATTCGACGAAATAGGCCCCCAGATTGTGCCGCGTGTGGCGATACGCCGAACCCCTGTTGCCCAGGCCGACGACGACGTCTCGTACCATGCAGGGCTCATCCCGCGCTGGTCGCCGACACTGCCGCTTCGGCTGCCGCCGCCGCTCCCTTCGTCCCCGCCGCCTCTTCTTCGCTCTGCTTCGAGCAGCTCAGGACCACCACCTCCGGATCCCCTAGATAGGTGATGCCCGGCAGAACGGGCAGATTCTTCACGTGAATCCTTTCGCCGGCGTGCAGGTTGGAAATATCGACCTCGATGGCATCGACGACATCGCGCAGCAGGCAGCGGATGGAAATCTCATGTTTTAGAATTTCCAAGACTCCGTCCTCCGACTTCACGCCCACGGCCTCGCCACGGACAGCGACCGGAATTGCAAAAAACTCCGGCTCATCCTGAGAAATCTCCTTGAAATCGACGTGCATCATCCCATCGGAGATGGCGTCCTTCTGGATCTGAGCGATGGTCGCCAGCGTCTTTTCCCTCCTTTCGTCCTCCACCTCCACGATCACTGCTCCGCTACCTTTCGCCTTCAGCAGCGCGCGGAAATCCTTATCCTTCACGCTCAGAGAACGGGTGCCCGAACGTCCGTAGATCACCGCCGGAATGATGCCCTGGGCGCGAAGGCGATTGACGGCGTGGCGCCCCTTTGTCTCCCGCGAGACCACCGATAGATTGAATGATTTCATAAAAACTAAGCCCTGCTATATATTCCATCGAGCAGCGATTATCTATCTGACCCGAATCTTCGCACAAAACAATGGAAATCTTTTTTGCAGAGGCAACGCCAGAATCCCTAGATCTCGAAAGAGCAGGGCCCTGCTCCGCTTTCGGTCCTCTCCTCAACTGCGAATATCGGGCCCATGCTTCCTATTGCCGTGCTGTCTTTGGATCCCTTCGGGATCGCCTGCTATGCAGGCCACAGCGATGAAGCGAAAGCATTTCGCTTCATCGCTGCAAAGACAGCACGCACACTACCAGCATGATGGCCCAGCCCGTCGATGGAAGGGGCAAGCCCAGGATCGAAATGAATGCAGAGATTGTTTCGGAGAATACCTATTCGATATCGACGAGCTGCTCACAGCTCCATAGCTTGAGAGATACTCAAGCTCATGGGTCTGCCGCATCGGTTTTTCGGCCTTTCGCTGGCGACGGCCTTGTCGCGAGTGTCAGGCTTTGGGCGGGATATCGTCCTATTCGGAACTCTGGGCACCTCTACCGCCAGTGCTGCTTTTCTCTTCGCCTTCACACTGCCCCACCTCTTGCGCAGGCTCCTGGGCGAAGGGGCGCTGGCCTCGGCCCTCATCCCGATTTTTTCCCAGGAAATGCATCGGGAGGGTCGCAAGTCCGCTTTCCGCCTCCTTCAGCAGGTATTTTCCTGGGCGACACTCATCTTGACAGGCCTCCTCCTGCTCGGTGCGGCTCTGTTCTGGGGACTGGGCCACATCCCCAGTCTGGAGGAACACCAGGCCCTTGGTTTTAGGCTGGCCATGCTGCTGCTCCCCTTCGCCCTCTTCATCTGCCTGACGGCGCTGGTGACGGCAGCCCTCAATGTGCTGGGCCACTTTTTCCTGGCGGCCACACCGGCCATCTGGCTCAACCTCTCTCTGATCAGCAGCCTCTTGGTCTCCAACGCCTTCGGATGGAAAGCGCATACCAAGGTCTATGTCCTATCAGCTGCCGTCCTGCTGGGCGGCCTGATACCCCTGCTCCTGCTGATGGGTCAGTTGAGGCAACAGGGTTGGCGATGGCGCTGGGATTTCCGCCCATCCCTGGCCCTGGCGGAACTGAAGAGCTTGTTCCTGCCCGGACTGCTGGGGGCGGCCGTCGTGCAGCTGAACTTGGCCGCTTCCCGCTTCCTGGCCTTTTCGCTTCAGGCGAATAGCATTGCGCTGCTCTACCTCGCGGAACGCCTGATCGACCTGCCGCTCGGGATTTTCGTCATCGCGCTCACGAGCCTCTTCTTTCCACAGATGGCCCGCAGTTCCGCCACCCGTTGCGACGAGGACTTTTGGCAGGCGGCTCGATGTGGTCTGATAGGAGTCCTGCTCATCAGTGTACCGGCAGCGCTGGGGCTGGGCCTTCTGGGCCGCGAGATCATCCAAACGCTCTTCGTCTGGGGACAGTTCCAGGCAGGGGATGCTCTGTCCGCGCTGCCGGTACTGAGAATTTTCTCGCTGGCGCTGCCCTTCTGCGCGCTGTCCAGCTTTCTGACACGCATCCACCACGCGAAGAAAGATATGCGCGTTCCGCTACGGGCTTCCGCCTGTGCCTTCGGGATCAACCTGTCCCTGAGCCTCTTGCTCCTGAATTCCTTTCAGGTGCGAGGCATGGCCTGGGCCCACGTGTTGGCGGTTTTCTTCCAGACCGGCTATCTCGCTTCACACCTGCGACCGCTTGGCTTTCCTCCCCAAAGGCTCGCACGACCGATTGGGGGTATCCTGCTCTCCTCCGCCGGCATGGGGGGCCTGTTGCTGTTCTTCCAGCGCAATGGACTTTTCGCCGATAACCTGTCCCGGATGCAGCATGCCGGCCGGTTGTTCTCGCTCATCCTCATCGGCATACTCGTCTATTGCGCGCTGCTCTCGCTCTGGAATTTCCGTTGGCTGCGAATTCTCCTGCGAAGGCAGAGGCAGGGATTGCGCCATTGACTTTTTCCTGCTAGGTCCAGGATCCTGGCCTTGGCGGGCTGTGGCGCAGTCTGGTAGCGCACTTGCATGGGGTGCAAGGGGTCAAGAGTTCGAATCTCTTCAGCCCGACCAGTGAAGAGAAGACATTTTGTAGAAAAATTTCTACGGGGCAAGTAGAAGGAAAGTGCGGCCTTTAGCTGGGAGGATGTGCCTCAGGAACATCGTAATCCTTCAGCGCCTCCTCGATGGAGATTTTGGGGATATAACCCAGCTCTGCCCGGGCAGCGCGGTGCGAGAAGTAGTGGTCCTTGCCCAAAGCCAAGGCCAGGAAACGGGTCATGGCGGGCTCGGGATGATCTCGGCGTAAGCGGGAAAGCTTTTCCAAAACATATCCGCTCGCATAGGCAAGGGAGTACGGAATCCGCCGCGTCACCGGAGGATGCCCTAGACGTCGCAGGATTTCGTCGACAGTTTCCCAGAGGGACAGGGGATGTTCCTGTCCGATGAAATACGCCTTCCCGCCCACGTGGCCTCGCAACAGGGCAAGAAAGGCCAGCTCATGAGCCTGGGCAGCGTTGTCGATGTGCGTCATGTCGACGCGATTTTTCCCCGCCCCGATTTGTGCCAATTGGCCACTTTGCAAGCGCTGGAGGAGGCGGGGGATGAGTTGCCGGTCTCCGCGGCCGAAGAGAAGGTGCGGGCGCAGCGCCATCGTCCTCAGGCTCGGTGTATTGGCCGCCAGCACGAGCTGCTCAGCCTGGATTTTCGTCCGTGCGTAGTCGCAGAGTGGGTGCGGGGAGTAGGGCAGGGATTCATCGCCGTCGCGGATATCCTGGCCATGGAAGACGACACAGGGAGAACTGGTGTAGATGCAGTACGCGACACGGTTCTGCCGGCAGGCCTCGAGGACATGCTGCGTGCCCTTTACATTGACCAGGTCGTAGAGCTGGGGATTGGACTCGATGCCGGCCCTGGAGGCGAGGTGAAAAACTGCCTCCATCCCGCACGTCGCCTCCAGAACATCGGAGAAATTTTGAATATCCCCACGGCGATATTCAACGGGAAGGTTGGTCGCGCCCCGCTCCTGCCGGCCCAGGACGCGGACGTGCAGGCCGCGTTTCAACAGGAGCGGCAAGAGGTGTTGTCCCAAAAATCCGTTGCCACCGGTAACGAGGACTTTCATGGGGATATTTTTAGGGAGAAGGTCCAGAAATTCAAGCCAAGGGCCTAAGGATAGTAGAGGCAAAAGAGCCCCTAAACCGGAGGGAATGACCACTCCTGCATCGCATTTCGCCCCGCCACTCCTTCGACGAGAAAGGATTCTCGGTGGGGAGAGAAGTCCTGGTGGGCCCTGAGGGATTTGAACCCACGACCAAGGGATTATGAGTCCCCTGCTCTGACCGCTGAGCTAAGGGCCCGATGCTCGGGAGGCCCTTTGCATGCTGCAATGGGAGTTATGCTTGGCAAGGGGAAAAGACCAGCGGAGGCCGAAGACTGGTGGATAAGACTTGAAAAATTTTTGGGGAAAATGTTTTTTTAAGCCAAGAGCGTGAGGGCGAAAATTCGAAATTCCGGGATCCAAAGCTACCTCTCGCCGGCGGTAGAGCTATGGCAGGAGGATGAGAATGGTCTGGCCGCCATCATCAAACCTTCGGGTCGAATATCCCATCCCAATAAAGCGGATGCGATTTCCGCAAGGGCCATCGCTCCCGGGACCTACGATTTTGAGAAAGAGGCTTATCGCCTGCCTGACGGGAAGTGGCTCTTTCTCCTCCACCGTCTCGACGCACCTACGTCCGGTCTCATGCTCGTGACCCTAAACGCATCGGTGGCGGAGGCAGTCCGGTCTGCCTTTCGGGAACGGCGCTGTCGAAAGGCCTACCAGGCCTGGGTGAAGGGAAGGGCAACCCTAGGGGCATCGGGTCTGTGGCGTGACCATTTGAGTGAGGTGCAGAGCCAGGCTGGCCTGCGTGTACGCCCCGACCCTCGGGGCCTGCTGGCCGAGACCTATTATGAGGAAATGGCCATGGCGAGGCTAGGGGAGCATTCCCTCCGGAGGCTTCGCCTGTACCCCCATACCGGACGGACCCATCAGCTGCGCGTACAGTGCGCCCTAAGGGGCTGTCCCATTCTGGGCGATAAGACCTACGGGAATTTTCGCTGGAACCGCGCTCTGGCCGGATACGTGGGCCGCAGAAATCTCTTCCTCCACTCGGAGAGCATCGAGCTGGATTATCGCTGGCGAGGAAAGATCTTTCACTTCTTTGCCGAGCAAAAGCCACCTGGCTTTTGGGATTTTGGGCCCTAGGGGATGTGTTTTTGTCTGTTCCCGTGCGCCATGGCCTCTTTGCGGAGCAAAGGCTGCGTCCCCTTACGGGGACGCAGCGGGTCTGCCCCGCTAGCGGGGCAGACAGGCCATGGCGCGAAGAAGAGGAGGAATAGCTCGATGCTCAGATGGCAAGGGCGGAAAGAGCACCCGGGACCTCTTCCCCTTCGGCCGACTGAGGCAGGAGCTCCGAACTCAGGTGCTGTTCTCCCACAAATTCCTCGAAGCTAGGCCCTTCCAGGTTGAAATCCCCCTCGAAAAATCCGTTCAGCTGGCGGATGCGGGTCGGGTGGCGCATCTTCCTCAGGGCCTTGGCCTCGATTTGACGGATGCGTTCCCGAGTGACCCGGAACATCTTGCCGACCTCTTCCAATGTACGGCTGTAGCCATCCCGCAGGCCGAAGCGCAGGGTCAGAACCTCGCGTTCCCGCTCGTTGAGGGTCGTGAGAACGTGGTCGATCTTCTCCCGCAGCAGGCTATAGGCCGTCATGTCATAGGGATTTTCGGCACTATTGTCCTCGAGAAAATCCCCAAAGCAGGCATCATCCCCATCGCCCACTGGCGTCTGGAGCGAGATGGACTGTTGGGCCATTTTCATGACCGCCTGGACGCGTTCCAGGGGCATGTCGGTCTCGGCGGTCACCTCCTCAGCCGTCGCCTCGCGCCCCAGCTCTTGGAACAGCTGCTTCTGGATCTGGGTGATGCGGTTCAGCACCTCGATCATGTGGACGGGAATCCGGATGGTCCGGGCCTGGTCGGCGATCGCCCGCGTGATGGCCTGCCGGATCCACCAGGTCGCATAGGTGGAGAATTTATAGCCGCGGCGGTACTCGAACTTCTCAACGGCCTTCATCAAGCCCATATTGCCCTCCTGGATCAGGTCCAAAAAGGTAAGGCCGCGGTTCGTGTATTTCTTCGCGATGCTGACCACGAGGCGAAGATTGGCCGCCACCATTTCCCGCTTGGCGATGTGGGACTCGCTCATGTGTTCCCGAAATTTTTTGACGATCTCCAGGAAGAGGAATGGGTCGCTTTCCAGCTTGGTCTCCAGCTTTTCGACGGCCTTGCGGATATGCTCCTGGTACGCCTTGTCGGGCTTGCCGTTCTGGGCAGACAGCTTTTCCGCGCGCTGCCGCTCCTGCATAAGCTGTTCGATCTGGCGCAGGTCGGGCCGGTATTTCTCGAGCAGATCCTCAAAGACCTTCATCTTGAAGCAGAAACGCTTCAGCACCGTTCGGAGTTGCAGCTGGAATTGCCGCAGGCGCATCCCGATCCGCTTGCGTTTGGCCGCTTCCTCGCCGAGCTGGCGCTGTTCTTTCCAGGCATCGCGGATGCACTGCAGGAGCATGCGGCTCTCCTCCAGCGAGCGGGTGACGATGCGGTAATAAACCTCGCGGCTCTCGATCTTCTTATCCAGGACGATCTGGTCGAAGCGCTCTTCCCGCTGCAGGAGGCGTTCAGCCAGATCGATCTGGAATTCTGCGGTGAGGTGAATGGAAAATAATTCATCCTGGGCCTGGAGCTCGGCATTTTCGATGCGCTTGGAGATGGACACCTCTTCGTTGCGGGTCAGCAGGGGTACTTGTCCCATCTGGCGCAGGTACATGCGTACCGGATCTTCCGCGATTTCCTCCGGAGAAAAGGAGGAGAGGCTTTCCTCCTCCAGGCGCTGTTGATAGGCCTCCACCTCATCGCCATCGAGAATCTCGATCTCGAGATGGTCGAGGATGTTGATGATGTTCTCGATCTCTTCCGGAGTGTCGGACATTTCCGGCAGCTGGTCGCTGATGTCCGCCAGGGTCAGGTATCCCTGTTCCTTCGCCTGCCGTATGAGCAGGCGCACGCGTTCATTGATTTCGGGATTCTCGGCGTGGGTTTCGGGTGATTTTGTGTCCATATGGCGGATTCCTAGGGCCTATCTCATGAAATATCCTGTGGAGTTAACTGGGGCGGACGCTGGAGCAAGCGCTGCCACTGCATCTTTTGACGAACGCGATCCTTCCAATCCTCTTCCCCAAGGGGCATTTTTTCCGCCTCCTCAGAAGAGGAGTGCTCAGGGGCCATGATCTCCCGAATCACTCTCTGGATATGATCCCGATGCAATTTGCGAAGACACATGTTGGCCGTTTCTAACGGATCTTCAAAAAAATCCCCCGTCGCCAACACAGTATAGAGACGATCGCACTCTTGGGGAGCAAAATTTTCATCCACGTGCTCCCAGCCATTCCAGAGATTTTCGCGGAAGCTCTCCAGCAGATGCCTCAGCAGCGCGTGGTCAGGATCCCGTTCGTCGAGCCAGACCTTTTCGATGAGGCGGGCCAGAGCTGCTCCCAGATTCTCGTGGTGGACCAGAAGGGAAAGGAGGTCGTAGGTGACGGAGTGGATCTTGGCCCCTGGCTCTGCCGTTTTGCAGAGAGGGTTCGCCCCACTGCTTTCCGGAGCACTGCTGCCTCCCTGCATCTTCGTCCGATCGCAGAAATGCTCGAAGTCGCTGAGGACAGAGCGGACATCGATGCCCATGAGCTGGGAAGCTTCCCGAATATAGGCTTCGCGGATGACAGAGGAGGAGACTGGGCGGATGAGAGCGAAAATACTTCGCAGCGTCCGTTCCTTCTCATGGACATCCGCCGCCATTCCCTGTGGGAGCCAGCGGCGTATGGCAAAGCCGATGGCCGAGCAGGTCAAGGCTTCCAATTCTCGCAGCGTCACCTGCCCCTTCCCGCGGAGATAGGTGTCGGGATCCTGCCCCTCGGGGAGGAGGATGAAGCGAACTTCCATCTCTTCCTTGAGAGCCATTTCTAGGACGCGCAAGGCCGCCTTTTGGCCCGCTTCATCGCTATCCAGGAAGCACCAAAGTCGAGGACTGTAGCGCCTCAGCTGGTGGAGCTGCCCTTCGGTGACCCCGGTTCCCTGGGGCGCGACGGCGCTTCGGAGTCCGACCGAGTGGCAGCGCAGCGCGTCGAGCTGTCCCTCGACGAGGAGAAATACCTCCTCGTGCTGAATCTGCTGCCGAGCTTGGTCGAGGCCGAAGAGAAGCTCACCTTTGCTGAAAAGCGGGGTCTGAGGCGAGTTGATGTACTTGGATTCGTAGGCGGGATCCTGCGGCGGCGTGATGCCCTCCAG
This sequence comes from Puniceicoccales bacterium, assembly GCA_031288595.1. Lineage (GTDB taxonomy): Bacteria > Verrucomicrobiota > Verrucomicrobiia > Opitutales > JAIRLG01 > JAIRLG01. The sequence continues at coordinate 44,528 of JAITRB010000011.1, read as the reverse complement.
CTGGCGGCCAGCAAAGGCGATCGCCCGGCCATGAATGTCCCGAATCGGGACCATCAGCCTTCCGCGGAAGCGCGGAGTGGGGGAGGTGCCGCTGCGCGAAGCGTAGAAAAGCCCGGAATGCGCCATCACTTCCTGGGGAAACCCCTTGCGCAGCCGGTGAAAGAGCTCTCCGTTATCCTCCGGAGGAGCGAAGCCGACACCGTAGCATTCGGCTAGTTCCTGGCTGAATCCGCGGTCTTTTTCCCAGTACCTCCGTACCTGTTCGGCCAAAGTGCTGGAGGATCTCCAGCATTCTCGGAAAAATCCCTCGGCCACCCTGTGGATTTCGAGCAGCGCCTTGGTGTGGCTTTCGCCTGTGCGGACCGCACGGCCATTTTCCTCGTAGCGGAGTGAGAAATGATAGCGCTCTGCGAGCCATTCAACGGCTTCAGTAAAGCTGAAATTCTCCTTCAGCTGGAGGAATCGAAAGATATCTCCCGCATGGCCGGAGCTGAAGCACTTGAAAATCCCCTTTTCGGGAAGGATGAAGAAGGAGGGCGTTTTTTCCTGGTTGAAGGGACTCAGGCCACGCCAACGGGAACCGATGCGCTTGAGCTGCACATAAGTGGAAACGACATCGCAAATATCCACATTTTTCCGGATATTCTCAATCGACTCTCGGGAAATAATGGGCACGGGCGATTTCGATTACGCAGAGACTCTGCCGAGAGCTAGTCTGTGAGTCCTGTCAACAAAAAAAGCTGAAATCTTGCATCTCATCGCCTTGGACCTGCCGAATTTCCGGAACGGGTTTTATAGAGCTCCTCCGTGCTTTTGGCAAGTGCGTCTTCTCCGCTCCGTTCTGTGAATCATCACAAACGGCAAAAATCATCGCAAATGGCAAAACCGGATGGCAGTGAGGGAGAGTCGGCAAGTCGCCGCCGATGAGCTCTGTGTTATTTTCTGGCCAAAGAGAGTGAGGCAGTTTCAATTTTTTCAGTCGAAAAACTCCTGCCATGCGGATTTCCAGCACAGGTATTTTCTCCTCCCTTCCGCCGAGGCGGAGCACTTGGCTTCCGGCGCTGCTGCTCGTGTTCTGTTTCCTGACGGCCTGCCAGCCGACGGCGGAGGAGTGGTCGGAGGAAGAAGATGGCCTCTACCGCCGGGGCCAGCAATTGCTTCGGGAAGGTCGGGCGACCGAGGCTTTGGAAAAGTTCTCGGCGCTCATCCGCCAACATCATCCAACGCCGCAGTCACACCTCTTCTGCGGGAAAATTTACTGGGAGACGCTGGAGGACCCGATTTTCGCTATCTACCACTTCCGTCAATTCCTGATCTGCGCAGCGGAGGAGGCCAAGGAGCGCGAATGGGTGCCTCAATGGATCGATTCACTCCAAAAGCTGTTCATGAAACAGTGCTATCAAAGTTCCCTCTACAAAAAATACGCCAATGATTTTCCGCTTCTACTGCGGGAGCTGCGGAAGGAAAATGCCCAGCTGAAGCAGCGGGTGGTCGATCTGGAGCGGCACTTGGAGCCAGGCCCCGAAGCATCTATTGCGAGAGGGGCGAGGGGGCGGCTGGAGCAAGGACTGGAGGAACGCGCCCTGGCGCGCGAGAAGACCTATCTCGTGCAGGAGGGCGATACACTGTCGATCATCAGCCAAAAGGTCTTGGGCGATGCGAGCCGCTGGCCGGCGATTTTCGAGATCAATCGGGATCAGCTGTCGCAACCCAACCAAGTTCGCGTCGGTCAACGCCTGCTTCTCCCCTCGGCCGAGTGAAGACCGGAATTCCCCGCAGCGTTCGGGAGTGATTTTCTTAGATCTAAGAGGCAGGAGCGGGTGCTGTGCTGTCTTTGCAGGCAGGGCATGGGCTGTGAAGGCCATGCCCTGCCTGGGGCTCGCAAAGCGAGCCGAGCCCTATGGGCTCCAAAGACAGCACAGCGGAGGCAGGCATCCAGCACCCGGGACTAGGCCGCTGTCGCGAGAGCAGTATTTTGTCCCTCAATCCAGTCCCGCATCAGGCGCAGGGCTTCCCGCAGATGCGTGTCATATTCCTCGCCAGGACTTTTTTCCTTTTTCGAAGAGGGGCTTGCCCGGATCACCTCCTCTTCCCCGTATGTTTTTTTGGAAGCAGCCGAAGAGCTCAGGGAGGAGAGCGTGATGGGAATGGACCTGAAGAAGGGTTGGGCGGAAATGCCGTCGATTTGGGACTGAATCTCGCGTTGGAGACGGGCCTCTTCCCGCCGCTCCCGAAGGCGCTGAGACAGGTCGAGGGAGACTTCTTCCTGATCAAGCTTGCGGCGAAAGAGCCGAATGCGGGTGTCCAGCACTGCAAACTCCGGCAGGGTCTGCTGGCGCGACTCGCTCTGCCGGCGCAAGCGCTGGAGAAGCTGCTCGAAGGGTTGCCCGCGCTCGGCGGACACGAGGGCCTTCCCCGACTTCGGGGGGACGATGGCATCCCAGGCAAGCGCATGAGGCAAGTCCGATTCACCAATGGGGAGCCACTCGTCGAAGGACGGGAGAGGAATGTCGGAGACGACCCCGCGGAGCTGGATAGACTTTCCGCTGGGTCGGTACCATTTGTTGACCGTAATCCGGGTGGCTCCCATGATTTCCTTTTTGAAGCTGAACCAGTTACCCAGGATACGTTCGAGGGGAATCAGGGCCTGCACACTGCCCTTGCCATGGGTGCACTTATCCCCGACGATGAGGCTGCGGCAATGATCCTGCAGGGCTCCAGCCAGAATTTCGGAGGCCGATACGCTTTGCTTGGAGATGAGCGTGATCGTCGGCCTATCCCATAGCGGCGTCGCCGTATGGCTGTGCCAAACCTGCGTTTGGCCTTCCGGATCCCGCACCTGCACGATGGGGCCCTCCGGAATGAACAGTCCTGCCAGCACGATGGCCTCTTCCAAAAGCCCACCGCTGTTGCCGCGGAGGTCGAGGATCAATCCTCTCGCCCCTTGGGTCTTAAGCTCCTTCAGCAATTGCCGCACATCATCGCTCGAGCCCGATGAGGCCTTGTCCTCTTCTTCCGGGCCGTAGAAGGAAGGCAAGCAGATGTAGCCGATGCAGAGGGGGGCAGCCGGGTCGTCGGACAGGGTGAGAAGTTTCGCGCTGGCACGGGCGCTTTCGATGGGGATCGTATCGCGTATGAGCGTGATGATTCTTCGGTCGGCTGCATCCCCCTCAGCCGGTTCGATGGTCAGATGCACGCGGCTGCCCTTGGCTCCGCGGATGAGCCGAACGCTGCGGTAGGAGGGCATATTGGTGATCTCGATGGCCTCTTGCCCCTCTTCGCCGACTGCTACGATGCGATCGCCTGGGTGCAGCAGCCCGCTGCGGGCGGCAGGGCCCCCAGGGGTGAGCCCCTCGATGGTGCAGCCGTTGTGGTAGTGGAGCCAGGCCCCGATACCGACCAGAGTATTGCGCAGGAGGGTATTGAATTCCTCAAAAGTATCCTTCGAGAGAAAGCTCGAATGGGGATCGTAAAGCTGGGCTAGGCTGTTGAGGAAGAGTTCCTGGACGAAGCAGGGCTCGATGCCGGAATAGAAATTGAGGAAACTCTTGTAGTGCCTGGCGATGCATTCCTTCGCCTTGGCGACGATGGCCGGCGGAGGCGAGCATTCCTCCGGTAAATCCTGCAGGGTTTTGCGCAAAATGTCCAGCCATGGAGGTCTTCGCGGCGGTATCAGGCGGTCGGGACGGGTGAGCCAGGTCGCTGCCGGCAATTCCTTTTCATGGATCAGCGCTTCCCAGAAGAGAGAAATCCTGGGACCAGGCTCCTCCTTCGAATGCAGTTGAGGTGCTTTTCTCGATGGACTTCCCCAAAGGGAGGGTTTGGGGATAAATTCACCTTCCAGCGATAGAACTTCGCTCTGGATTTCGTAAATGAGGCGCTGCCTCCACAGGTGTTCCGCTGTGGCTCCGTCCTGCGGCCAAGGCGGTTCTTTCCGATAAGGGCAATAATGTTCCGCTGAGAGGGATTGGATATCCAGTGTGGGAATGTCGCGGAGAATCCGAGTGCTGCACTCCCACAGATGCCGGCGGTAAAGATCGAAGATCTCGAAGGCCTTCGTGAGATCCCCCCTCTGTAGAAAGAGATGAAGTTTGGGCGCCAATTCCTGGGTGATCTGCTGGATTTCCGGTTCGAGGAAAAGCACGCGAGAACTGTCCATACTCGCGAAGTAGTTCTTCAGAATTTCTTCCGCTGGTATTTGATAGAGGGGCTTTTTGGCGTAATGAAATTCCTCGAGACAGCGCTTCATGGCAAGGGTTTCTTCCCTCATGTTCGGCGAGGGCCGCAGCGGTGGCCAGGGACATGGCTCGATCGATTCCGGAATGCCTGCATTGAGCTCCAGTTGGACCGGAGCCTGAGAAAGGGATCTGGGAGCGTCTGAAGTGTCCTGAAATGAGGAAGAGAGGGAATCCTTCTCGCCACAGACCTGGAAACAGGTCAGGTAAAAACAGAGGAACAAACGGAGAGTCAAAACCTGCTTGGATCCCGATGGCCGCAGCCCCTCTCGGGCCAGATGCCCAGCGGTAGCCATGGCCGAAGATTGGAAATTTCCTCCTACTTCCGCTGCGCTGTCTTTGGAGCCCATAGGGCTCGGCTCGCTCTGCGAGCCCCAGGTAGGGAATGGCCTAAAAGGCCATTCCCTACCTGCAAAGACAGCCCAGACCCGCTCCCCACGACCTGGTGGACTCAAGAGGGAGGGTGAGTGTTGTCCGCTCTTCATATGAATCGGCAATGGGGCTTAGTTTTTAGCGACATTGGCCGTTTTGTCGATACGAATAAAGTCATACAGCCCTAAGATGGGGAGCGGTAACTGGGGAGGGCGCAGAGGATCAGGAGTAGATAGGGGCCCAGGGCTGCCAATGGGGCACCGAGGGTTCCATGGAGGCCAAGGGCACGGCAGACATGGGAGAGGAGATAGAAGGCGAAGAGAAGGCCCGTCGCCCTGCCAAAGCTGGCCATGGCATCGCTGCGGTGACCACCGGTGGCACAGGGTAGGGTGATGAAGAAGATCAGGAGGCAGGCCCAGGGCTCAAGGAGGCGGTTCCAGTAAAAGAGGTACTGGGCTCTCCGCCTGCTTTCCGAAAAAATGCCCGCTCCATCCCGCTCCTGCCGGACCAGTGTCCGCAGCTCGTGGAATGTCAGCTCTCCGGGCTTTTTGTGATGGAGGGCCAAAAGCGACGGGGAACAGCGGAGGTCCTCGAGCTCATAGCGCTCGAAGAGGATACTGGACTGGGGATAATGGCTCTGGAGATCGAAGATGGTGAGGCGTCCCTGGGAAAATATCCAGCGTCTTGTGGAGAGATCGAAGGTGGCCTGGGCAGCGGAGATGCGCCTCCACTCATGCCCCCCGGCATCCCTCTCGTGGAGATGGACCGCCGTGGCGATGCCCTTTGAAGGCTCGAGGCTCCTCATATACCAGAGCCGACCCTGTGGCTCATCATTCCAGCCGACATGATGGAGGATGCTTCCCGCTAGGGCAGCCGAGAAAACTCCCATCTGGGCCTGGTAGTCCCCTAAAAGTTTTCGTGCCCGCACTGCGGGCTCATCCTGAAAATAGCTGAGCAGGAGCGAGAGCAGAAGGCCAACAGCAGCCAGCGAACGGGTGAGGGAGATCCGGGGTATGCCAGCTGCCTGAAAGGCGATGATCTCGCCATGCCGATCCAGTTCGCCTAAGGCGAGTAGGAGGGACAGAAAAAAGGCAACGGGGACGACGAGGGGGAAGAGTTGAGGACAGAACAAGAAGTAATAGCAGGCGATCTTCGTCAGGGAGATGCCTTGGCGGAGCAGTTCATGGAGATGGTTGTACAGGTTCTCCAGCAGCAGAATGCCGAGGGTGAGGGCCAGGCAGAGCAGGAAATAGCGCCACCACCTGCCCAGGACATGGCGGTCGGCAATGGAGAACATCCGGCGATAAGAAGGTTTTTCGCCCAGATGAAAACACGGAAGATGGACAGGCTCCAGGAGATGGAGCTAGCAGTAAAGGGAATGCTATCTAGGGATCAGAGCCTGCAGCGGTAAGCAGAGAAGCGATGCTCTTTCTCCGAAGAATCTGTTCTTGTGGCCAGAGGCGTTTTGTCTTTCCTCTGGCCAGTGGAAGAGGACTTACCGACATGGCTGAGGGTTCAGTATCCCTTTGAGCGGCAGGTCCTGCGAACGGCTGAGGGCCATCGCCTATCCTACGTCGACGAAGGTCATGGGGAATGCATCTTCCTATTCCACGGCAATCCGACCTGGTCCTTCCATTACCGCCACCTGATTTCCCAGCTGCGCGAGCAGTTTCGCTGCGTCGCCCTTGACCATCTCGGTTGTGGCCTTTCGGATAAGCCGAAGCATTACCACTATTCCCTGGACAACCATATCGCCAATGCCTCGGCCCTGGTGGAAAAGGTACAGGCAAGGGCCTTTCACCTCATCCTACACGATTGGGGTTGCCCCATTGGACTGGCCATCGCCGAGCTCTACGCCGAGCGCGTCCAGAGTCTGGTCATCCTGAATGGAGCGGCCTTTGTGTCGAAAAACATCCCCTGGCCGATCGCCCTAGCCAAAACCCGTTTCCCGGGAACCCTGCTCGTGAGGGGCCTAAATGGGTTCGCCTGGGCCGCCACCTCCCTCTGCGTTCGAAAGGAACTGCCGGAAGAAGTGCGCCGAGGCTATCTCTTCCCCTATGATTCCTGGGCCCATCGCATCGCCATCAACGCCTTCGTCAAGGACATCCCTCTCAAGCGGCGCCACCGGAGCTGGAAAACGCTGCAGACCATCGAGGAGCAGGTTCCGATCCTACGGGGGAAGCCGGTTCTACTCGCCTGGGGGATGAAGGACTTCTGTTTCACTGGAGCTTTTTTGAAGAAGTGGCAGGAGTTCTTCCCCGATGCCCAGACGCTCTGTTTTCCCCAGGCAGGTCACTGGGTTCTGGAAGATGCCAACCCCGAGATTCTGGAAAAGATTCAGGTCTTTCTGACGGCCTAGTTGGGAGGTGATAGTCCGAGTGAGGGGCGCTTCTCGAATATCCCCGCTTTGTTTTGCCGGCTGTCTTTGGCTCCCTTCGGGAGCGCCCGCGGAGCGGGCCTCAAGGATGAAAATAAAAAGGATTTTTATTTTCATCCTTGCAAAGACAGCGCGAGACCCGATGGGATAAGCCCCATCGTCCCATGGGCGACAGCCTTCTTCCCCTCGACGAAGCAAAATCGGAGAACGAATCCCCATAGCCTGCGGACCACGTGTTTTTAGTCTGGACAGGTGGAAGAAACTGTGACAGACCCACGGATCCATGAAAGGACTATCCGGAGTTCAGGCCTGCCTGCTACTCAATGCACTGCCGAAAATCGGCCCCGTGAGCTACCGGAAACTCTGGGCCCATTTCGACCACGACCCCTCGCGCATCTTGGAAGCCAGTGATGAGGAGCTGCGGAAGGTTCCGGGTCTATCCCAAGAGGCACGAGAGGTCATCTCGCACCCCGCTCGCTATTTCTCCCTTCAGGAGGAATGGGAAAAAATGCAGGCCCAGGGCATTTCTTTCCTGCCGTCCGATGATGTGCTCTACCCACCGCTGCTTCGGGAAATTTACGACCCGCCGATTGGACTCTACTGCAGAGGTTCCCCGGAAGCCCATTCCCGATGTATCGCCATCGTGGGCAGTCGGCAGGCCACGCCCTACGGGCTGAAGATCGCCCATCAACTGGCCCGTGATCTGGCCCAGAGGGACTACAGCATCGTCAGTGGTCTGGCCCAGGGCATCGATGCAGCGGCTCACGAGGGTGCTTTGGCGGTCGGTGGACGCACGGTGGCGGTTTTGGGAACGGGGGTAGATGTCATCTATCCCCGGATTCATCGGGCGCTTTACCAGAAAATCATCCAGGCGCCCGGGAGCTGCGTCCTGTCCGAATTTCCGCTCGCCTATCCGGCGGAGAAGCATCACTTCCCGATTCGAAACCGGATCATCTCTGGGCTGTCCCAGGCCATCATCGTCATCGAGACGACCTGCCATGGCGGGAGCATGATCACCGCCCGCCTGGCGGCCGAGCAAGGGCGGCAGGTTTTTGCCGTTCCGGGGCGCATTGACCAGCCCACGAGCCAGGGCTGTCTGGCGCTCATACGAGAAGGGGCCACGCTGCTCTCCAGGGTGGAGGATATTTTCGAGGAGCTTCCCTTTCTCCAGGCGGACTCTTCCAATAGGCAAGCGGCCGAAGCGATTCCACCGGCGAAGCCGCACAGGTCGGACATGGGCGCTATGCTGAAGACCGAGCTGGAAAGGGCGCTCTACGAGCTCATCGGCCAGCATGACAGGCTCAGCCTTGATGGAATCCTCCAAAAACTGGAACACCAGCCCCAGCAGATCATCTCCAGCCTGCAAATGCTGGAGCTCCAGCAGGTCGTCACCCAATCTCCCTCGGGGCACTACGAGTGCCTGGCCTGATGGCCATTGGGACTTTGCACCGCTTCCCCCACATGCCGGGAAAGGTAGAGGAAAGGGAGCTTTGTTAAGAGAAACTTGGGAAAATCTGTTGTTCGCGCTGCCTTTGAGCAGCGGAAGAAAAGGGCCCTTTTCTTCCGCTGCGGCTGCCCGCGGAGCGGGCAGGAGCCCGGAGGGCTCCAAAGGCAGCGTACCGACATGAGACCATGCATGGAGCTGGACGCGAGCTGTAAAATGCCTAAATCCATGGTATGGAAGACCTCCTCTCGAGTCGGAAAAATCCGCGCATTCGGTTCCTCGATAGCTTGAAAAAGCGCTCTGAACGGGACGCGCACGGGACTTATATCATCGAGGGCCTGCGTGAGCTTCAGCGAGCCCATCGGGCGCAGTGCCTGCGAGAGCTCTACAGCTGCCCTTCCCATTTCTCCTCGCCGGAACACGGGATCTTTCTGCACAAGCTCGAGGCGGAGGCCAGTATTCCCGTCTATGAGGTCTCGCCCTATGCGTTCGAAAAAATCTCACTGCGCGAGGGCCCCGATGGCCTACTGGGCTTGGGAATACCCTTTGAAAAGCAACTGGAACAAATTGCATGGTCCGAAAATCCCCTACTGCTGGGGGTCGAGGGCATCGAGAAACCCGGCAATCTAGGCGCACTGGCCCGCAGCGCCGATGCGGTCGGAGTCGATGCGCTCGTGGTCCTGAGTCCCCGCAGCGATCTCTGCAATCCCCAGTGCATTCGGGCTTCCCAGGGGGCGATTTTCTCCCTCCCCATCGCTCTTCCCTCCTATTCGGAATGGGAAGCCTTCAGCCGGGATAGGGCTTGGCAGTGGATTGTCCTGAGCCCTCGGGCCGAGATTCCCTTTTGGTCGCTGGATCTGCGGCGGCCCACGGCTATCATCCTCGGTTCGGAAAAGGAAGGTCTCTCGTCTCCATGGTTCCAAGACCCGCTGGCAACGCCTGCCCGTATTCCGCAATGGGGAATTTCGGATTCGCTCAATGTCTCCGCCGCGGCCGCCATCGTTCTCTACGAGGCCCTGCGGCAGCGCAGAGCCATTTCTTCTAATGCAGAGGGATGAATGGGCATTCTCACGGCCGGTCCTAACAGGCATGGGATATTTTTAAGGACAGAGCATTTGACTTTCTCCATGACTTCTCTTAGCTCCGGCTGGAACAAGTAAGCCATGAGCCATCCGGGTGCCGATGAGCCTTCCAAAGTCCTCGATATTGCCTTCCAAAAGGAACTACCCTTCGAGGAGAAGTGCTGGCACCTTCTCAGGGTACGGGCGCACCATGTCCGCCGGGCCTTATACCTGCTGCTCTCGGTGGGAATCGTATTGCCCCTGGCTCTGTGGCTAAGGGATATTTATGGGAAGCGCCTAGAGCATCGCTTCGCAGCACTTCAGACTCCGGAGGATAGGCTCTCGTTTGCCGAAAAACATCGCTCTCATCCCCTGGCCGGTCTTTGTTTTTTGGAAGCGGCAGACCAGGCCTATCGGGCGAAGAACTATTCGCCAGCGGCTCAGCACTACGACCGAGCCCAGTCCGCCCTGAAGGGGGGTATTTTGGGTGGACGGGCGGCGCTGGGCAAAGCGATGAGCCTTCTGCTCGGCGGTGAGGCGGAGGAAGGGCGCATCGCGCTGCTCTCCGCGGCGACGAACATGCATTACCCGCGCTCGCTTCGGGGCGAAGCCTTCTACCTCTTGGCCATTCTCTCCATGGAGCGCGGAAAGCCGCACAAGGCGAAGCAGTCGCTCAGCTACCTGGTCGGCGGGGATTACGGAGAAATCTGGCAAGAACAGGCGAAGGAGCTGGCCAGGAACTATCAGCTCGAACTCTAGCACTTCTGTCCATTTCTCATGCCATTCATGGCAAGTATCGCCAAAGTCATTTTTTCCGACACCTGCCGCGACACCGATCTGCTCTACTGGGCCGGTATTTCGGTCATAGATCCCTTTCTTGCCATTGTGGGAGAGGGGCGTCGCATGGCCTTTATCCACAGCCTGGAGCGAGACCGGCTCCGGCAGCACTCCCGCTTCGATGAAGTCTGGCTTTGGGAAGATTTCCTCGCTCCGGAAGAACGCAGCTGCTCCCTCTTTCAAAAAATTGCCTCGATTCTGTCGCGCCTGGAGAAAGATCACGGTTTCACGCACTGGCAACTTCCGTCCAATTTCCCAGCTGCAGCGCTCCTCCGCCTGCAGGAACGAGGCCTTTCCTTCAATGTCTTGCCCGATCCTTTTCTGCCAGAAAGGGCGATTAAGGGAGAAGCGGAGGTCGCAGAACTTCGCCGGGCGGCGGCGATAACATCCGGAGGCATGGCCTTGGCCCGTGAAATCCTGCTCCGGAGCGAAATCGCGGCGGATGGAAGCCTTGTATTCGAGGGGAAGCCCCTCCGTTCCGAATTTTTAAAGGAGTCGATCGAACTCTTCTGCTTCCGGCAGGGGGCGTTAGCCGAAAATACCATCGCATCCTGCGGTTCCCAGAGCGGCCAGCCGCATGAGGAAGGACAGGGGATCCTCCGTGCCCATCAGCCCATCGTCGTCGATCTCTTCCCGCGCCTGAAGTCCAGTGGCTACTGGGGAGACATGACGCGCACCTTCATCAGGGGCGAGCCTTCAGCGCAACAGCAAAAGCTCTACGATGCTGTTTTGGAGTCCCATCGTCGGAGTGTGGCACAGGTACGCGAGGGTGCTTCCGCCGCCGAGATTCACAAGCGCAATGTCGCCTTTTTCGAAGCGGAGGGCTGGCCGATGCACATTTCCCCAGAGGGCTGTACGGGCTTTATCCACAACACTGGCCATGGGGTCGGCCTGGACATTCACGAGGAGCCGCGGCTCGCGCATGGGGCCGGCCGGCTTGCCAAGAACATGGTCATTACGGTCGAACCCGGGCTCTATTATCCGGAGGGCGGGGTGCGCATCGAGGATACCCTGCTCGTCCGGGAAGAGGACGGCGAGAAGCTCACTGAAGGGAGCTACGACTGGGTGCTCTGAGCTAAATGTTCAGCTTTCTTCGCAAAAAATCTCCCCTGCAGAGACAGAGAAAATCCATCGAAAATCTGCTGTACGCAGTGCGCAAGGTCGTGGCCTATCGTCGGGATTGTCTGCCGGAGGAAGGTCTGCAAGAGCTGCGGGAGTCGGCAAAAACGCTACAGGCGCTTTTGAAAAAGGCCGACGCGGACGAGGAGGAAATTCTGTCCTCCTGCCAAGTGGCTCAAAATCGGGCCAGAAAGTATGGGGGCGCTGTCTATCCCCAGGGATTCTGGACGGAAAATGCCGAGGTCTTCCTGGTGGCGGCCATCGTCGCCCTCAGCATCCGCTGCTTCTTCTTCCAGCCCTTTAAGATCCCGACCAATTCCATGTACCCCACCTATGCCGGTATGACCTTTGAGGTCTTTTCCAAAAAAAATCCTGCCCCGAAGGCCTGGCGCAAGGTTTTCCGCTTCCTCTGCCTCGGTGCAGTGCGCTATAGTGCCCACTGTCCGGTGCGGGGAGAGATCTTCCTCCCTCTGATGATGCGGGACGAGCATCCGACGCCCTATGGGGGAGTCCTGAGCTACCAGGTCGTCGACGGGCGGAAGTATTTCGGCCTCCTGCCGACAAAACTGCGCTCCTACCGCTTCTACATCCGCGACTCACCGGTCGACGTGCGGGTGCCGCTCGAGTTTTCTCTCGATGAGGTCGTCCTACAGTCCTTCTATCCCGACAAGGACTCATGGTCGCAGGTTTTCCAGGGTGACGTGCGCCGCTTCATCACCCGCAAGGGATACAAGACCTATCTGAATACTTCCATCAGGAAGAAGAAGGATGAACCTCTGCTTACCTTCGATATCCTGAGCGGAGACATGCTCTTCGTCAACCGCCTGCGCTACCACTTCGCTCGACCGCAGGTCGGTGATCCCTTCGTCTTCCGGACGCGCAATATTCCCGAGCTCATGGGCAGCGACAAATATTACATCAAGCGTCTCGTCGGCCAAGGCGGGGATAAATTGGAGGTGCAGGAGCCCAAACTTCTCCGCAACGGCAAGGTCCTGGATAACTGCTCCGCCTTTCGAAAGAATCATGCGCAGCTGCCACCCTATCGGGGATACACCGCCTCAGGCTCGCTCGTCAAGGGTAATGACGTAAGGGTTCCGGAGGAGCATTTCTTCGCCATGGGGGATAATTCTCCTTACAGCGGGGACAGTCGCTATTGGGGGCCGGTGCCGCAGAAGGAGGTCATAGGCCGAGCCTCTTTCATCTTCTACCCCTTCACTTCCCGCTGGGGCCTGGCCCAATGACGCGCTGGTGCGCCCATTGCGCCTACGATGGGACTCCTTTCCACGGTTGGCAGAGTCAAATCGGCGGCCATACGGTGCAGGACTTCATCGAGGCCCACCTGGCGGCAATCCTTCATCGACCGATTCGCATCCACGGCAGTGGCCGCACCGATGCCGGTGTTCATGCACGCGATCAGGTCTTTCACTTCGATGCCGACTGGCCCCATGGACCTTTGGCCCTCCTCCGCGCATTGCGCTCTGGCCTGCCGGCGGAAATTCAGATTTTCTCCCTTTCGCCCACCGAGGACAGTTTCCATGCACGCTACTCCACCCTTTGGAAGCGCTATACCTATTCCTTCTACGAGGGCTTCCCTTCGCCCTTCCAGTGGCGCTATGTCCACAGCCTCGGCGAACGCCGTCTCTCTCTGGGGCTTTTGGGGCCTTTCCGCTCCACCCTCATCGGTCTCCATGACTTCTCGACTTTCGGGGCCTCCCGCCCAGACCGGCAGGAAAATCCTGTCAAGCAGCTGCGACGTCTCGAGTTCATCCGCGAGGACCCACGGGTCGAGATGATCATCGAGTCCAGCGGGTATCTCTACAAAATGGCCCGTCGCATCGCCGGCGCTGCGATGGAAATTGCCCTCGGACAGCTGAGTGCGGAAGAAGTTCTCAATGCCTTTTTTCGTCAAGAGAAGATGGAGAAAATCCCAACGGCTCCGGCTAAAGGATTGTTCCTAGAATATGTGGCTTATGGGGATGAAGAGCGGAACGGGGAGAGCAGAACGCTTCCCTAGTCGGCTACCAGAAATTTTAGGACGGGAAATTGTACCTAGCATGATTATGCCCTTAACCCTGTCATCTGGGAGATGAACGAATAGCGCGGAAGAATATTCATCGCGAAGAACGTCCTCACCTTCCTCCGCCTCCCAAGCTGCCAAACCGCTGCGATTGGCGATCAAGGGAATGGATCTATCCCAATCTTTCCTCCTTCCCTCTCTTCTGCTCAAAGTTCTAGCGTAAGTTCTGGGAAAATTTCCAGCTAAAGTTCCTGAGTAAAGTTCATGCAATGGTCTGGGAAAACGGACTTGAAAGGGGACCCTAAGCATCTAGGGAAGCAACTCATTAAGAGTTGGCGTGCCCAAACGCCTGCACCCATGCGCTTTAAATCCTGCACAATATCTCGCAGCATATGAGGCAGCCAAGTGCGACAAGGCGATAGATAGGATAAGGCCCCTAGAAACCAGTAGCCCCTTGGGAGCCTTCGACTTTGCGTGAATGGCATTTTCCCTAAACCTCGATCGCCATACAGGCAATTCCCATATGCTCGGGCTCAGAGAGTAGGTTCTTACAGCTCTTTGTCTGAAAAAGAAAGGGCTCATGCTCTATTCTTCTCTGCCGTAGGGCCTTTTAACGATTTGACCTAAACCAAGACAGCCCTGTTCTCACTCGAGAAGAACAGGACTGTGCCCTAGAGAATACCGATTCCCTCTCAGCTTCTTTACTGCCCTAAAAAAAAACGACTCTACGAGAGAGTCGTTTTCCTTTTCGTGCAAAAGCAGAATTTACGAACAATCTGCAACTTCAGCTTGTGCGAACTTCAGCTCTTTCCTCAGGTTAAATTCTGCCTGTTTCCCATCATTCCATTGCTGAACAGGCCTCAAGTAACCGACGACGCGGGAATAGACCTCCGTCGTTTTGTCACAGCGGGAGCAGCGGGGCTGTTCTCCGGGGAGATAGCCGTGGTCCGGACAGACGGAAAAGGTCGGCGTGAGGGAGAAATAGGGCAGATGGTAGTTCTCCGCGACCTTTCGGACCAATCCCTTTACGACCTCGGGATCTTCTAGGCGCTCACCCAGAAAGAGATGCACGACGGTACCACCGGTGAATTTCGTCTGCAGATCATCCTGATGATCGAGAAGGCCAAAAAGATCATCCGTATGATTGACCGGCACGTGGACGGAATTGGTATAGAAGGGCACTCCACCACTGGCGCCGCACGTAGTGTCGTTGGCCGCCTCAATCGCATCCCCAAAGCATTGCTTATCCTTGCGGGCCAGGCGATAGGAGGTTCCCTCCGCTGGTGTGGCTTCCAGGTTGTAGTGGTGTCCCGTTTGGGTCTGATACTGGAGCAGTCGCTCGCGCATGAAATCCAGAACTTTAAGGGCGAAGGCCTTACCCTCCTCACTGGTGATGGGCTCGCCGAGGAAATTCAGACAGGCTTCGTTCATCCCGACAAGACCGATGGTCGAGAAGTGATTCTGCCAGTAATGGCCGAACCGCTCCTTGATTCGTCCGAGGTAGAAGGAGATGTAGGGATAGAGATTGCGCTCGCTCAGCTGCTCCAGAAAGCTGCGCTTGATCTCCAGGCTCTCCTTGGCGAGGTCCATCAGCTGTCCCAGGCGATCGAAGAACTCCGCTTGACTCTGGGCTAGGTAACCGACGCGGGGGAGATTGATGGTCACGACGCCGATGCTGCCGGTCAGAGGATTGGCTCCAAATAGCCCGCCACCGCGCTTTTCCAGTTGTGTATTGTCGATGCGCAGACGGCAACACATCGAACGCGTATCCTCCGGCTTCATGTCGGAATTGATGAAGTTCGAGAAGTAGGGAATGCCGTATTTGCCGGTCATTTCCCAGAGACCGCGCAGGTTGGGATTGTCCCAGTCGAAATCCTTGCTCAGATTGATCGTCGGAATCGGAAAGGTCATGACCCGTCCGCGGGCATCCCCCCGGGTCATCACCCGAAAGAGCGCCCGATTGAAGACATTCATCTCTTCCTGGAATTCCCCATAGGTCATGGACTGTAACTCCCCGCCGATAATCACCGGCTCGGCAGCCAGGTGTTTGGGACAGAAGAAATCCAAGGTGATGTTGGTGAAGGGCGTCTGGAAACCAACCCGTGTCGGGACATTGATGTTGAAGACGAACTCCTGTAGGGCCTGTTCCACCCGGGCCTCATCCAGCTGGTCATGGCGAATGAAAGGAGCCAGAAGGGTGTCGAAGTTGGAAAAGGCCTGGGCGCCGGCCGCTTCCCCCTGCAGGGTGTAGAAGAAGTTCACCACCTGCCCTAGGGCCGTCCTAAAGTGCTTTGGCGGCTGGGCCTCCAGCTTACCGACAACACCGCGGAAACCCTCTCGCAGAAGATCGGCCAAGTCCCAACCCACGCAGTAGACGGACAGCTGGCTCAGGTCATGGATGTGGAAATCGCCGGATTCGTGGGCCTCGCGTATTTTTTGCGGATAGACGCGGTAGAGCCAATAGTTCTGGCTTATCTCAGCGGAGAGGTAATTGTTCAGTCCCTGTAGTGAGTAGGACATGTTGCTGTTTTCCCGCACCTTCCAGTCCGAGCGCGAGAGGTACTGGTCGACGTTCTCGAGCTCCTTCTGGTGTGAAATCTCCGGTAAGTGGGAGCGGCGGTCGCGGGCGATGATGAAGGTCTTGGCGGTCAGTAAAAACGTCGAGCGCATCAGACAATCCTCGATATTCTCCTCGATGACGGCTGGAGTGATCTCGACACCAGAAGCGGTCTTTTCCCACAGCTTTGACAGGACTTCGCGGGCCAACTCCCAGGCCTGGGAGCTCTCGTATTCTCCAGTTGTCCGTCCGGCCTCCAGGAAAATCTGGTAAATCTGCCCGCAGAGGGCAGCCTCATCTCCCTTCTGGCCGAGAGGAAGGGCTGAGGCTTTCAAATCGTTGGAATGTGACATGGTATTTTCAATAATTCAAGACTACATATAGCACATATATCTGTGCTATGCATCTATATATATCATATTCTCACCTCGGTCTAGACTTTTTTATCGGAACTTGTTCACAGCGGGAAAACCCGCTTCGGCGGGTGGAAGCGCGGAGCGGCCGCCTGCCTAGAAGCGCTCGTTTCGCCATTCGGGAAACGGTCTTGCCTCCAGGCCTTCTGCTTTCCAGGGAATCACCCGAGACAGGATGGATGATGAACTGGGCAGCGGCCTTCTCGGGCAGTACTGGCAGCCGGAAGAGCAGAGCGAGGACCCGGAAGCTCCCAGAAGGCCGGCGGGAAACTTGTCCCGGGAGTCCGCTGCTGAGCACTCGGTGTGCGCTACGAGTTTCGACACCAAGGCCGCTTCTGGCCAGCTTTGCCCGGGCCCATGACAAATTTTTTGTCGTGGGCCCGGGGGTGGCCCGCGGAGCGGGCCACGATTCCTTCGGAATCCAAAGCTGGCCAAAGAAAACCACTTCCCAAAGAACATCGCCCCTAAATCTCCCACTTGGCCGCCACAGCCCCCTTCGAAGAAGGCTTGACTCCCCCCTCTGGACTTATCCCATGGCAAGATGAAAGCCTGGGATCAAGGCCAGATTCTCCTAACCGGGGGAGCTGGTTTTATCGGCAGCGCACTGTTGTGGGAGCTCAATCGGAGGGGATGGGAAGATGTGCTCATTTGCGATTCTCTTGGGCAGGACGAGCGCTTCCGGAACCTCATCCCCCTGCGTTTCACCGAGCTCCTTTCGCCGTCGGAATTGCTGGACTGTATCGGCCGTAACGAGGTAAAGCTGGAAGGCATTTCCTGCATCTTTCACCTGGGTGCCTGCGCCGATACAGCCGAACACAATGCCGACTTTTTGATCCGGAACAATTATGGCTTCAGCAGGCAGCTGGCTGAATGGGCCGTGGCGAAGGGAATTCGTTTCGTCTATGCCTCCTCAGCGGCCACTTATGGAGCGGCGGCTCCGGGCATGCCCGACGACGAGGAGCAACTGCCGTACCTGCGCCCGCTCAATATCTACGGCTACTCCAAGCATCTCTTCGATCTCTATGCCCGGCGCCGGGGATTTTTGTCCCAGATCTACGGCATGAAGTATTTCAACATCTTCGGTCCCAACGAGTACCACAAAGGTCCGATGATGAGCTTTGTCCCTCGGGGCGTTCGGCAGATTTCCGAGAGCGAGACGCTGGGCCTCTTCAGGAGTTGTCGGTCGGACTGTTCGGACGGCGAACAGACTCGAGATTTTCTCTATGTCAAGGATGCCGTACGGATGAGTCTTTTCTTGGCCGAAGTGCCTGCGATCCAGAACGGAGCACCGACGGGGGGAATTTACAACATCGGTTCCGGTATCGCTTCCCGCTGGATCGATCTCGCCCGAGCCATCGCCGATGCCATGGGAGTGCCCCTTCGCGTCGAGTACATCGACATGCCGGAGATTTTGAAACTCCAGTATCAGTACCACACCCTAGCCGACATCCAAAAGTTGCGGCATCTCGGCTATGATGAGGAAATCACGCCCCTGAAGGAAGCTGTCCAGGACTACGTTCAGCGCTATCTCCTCCCCTCTCACAAATATCTCGGCGAGGAGGATCTAAGCTAGATATGGAGCGGACGGAAGTGTCCGCACATCGCGCGCTTGTCCTGTATGGCTCTGGTGAGGTACTGGGGCTGTCTTTACGGCGCGCAAACTCCGTTTGCGCGCCGGCGCCCGCTCCGCGGGCGGATTCCTCCGGAATCTAAAGACAGCCCCTGAACCCAATACCCAAACGCACAATCTTCCCCAATGAGGGAGCGGCAAATGCCGGAAAAGAGCGGCAATCCCCCAGGGAAATTGCCATACAGGAGGAGGGATCTATGCCCTAGAGAGAGGTTTACCCGTGGGCCAGGGTAGCAACGTCGACGGCCCGAAATCCATTTTGGAAGAGCACAGCGGCGCATTCCCGAAGCGTCGCGCCGGTGGTCAGCACATCGTCGATCAGGATGAGGCGGTGCTCACGGTCGACGCGCTTGGCTCGGCGCTGGATGCTAAAGGCTCCTTCGATGTTCTTCTGACGTTCACCGTGCCCCAGTTGGGTCTGGGACGGGGAGTTTTTTCGCCGGCGAAGGAGGGACATGACCGGTGAACCCGAGACCCGGGATAAAGCACGGGCAATCACCTCGCTCTGGTTGTAGTCTCGCCGCCAGAGCCGCCGCCAGTGGAGCGGCACAGGGACCAAAATCGCTCCGGAGAGGTAGTCGCCCCACTCGGGGTGATGCCTGAGAATTTTTTCGAGATCCGCGACCAGGTATTCGCCATCGCGGTACTTCAGGGCATGGATCCATTCTCGAGGCAGACCCCGAAAGTTCCAGAGGTAGCGGATCTGCCGCAGTGGAAAATTTCGGCCTTGGCCGGAAAGATTCTGGCCTTGCTCAGAAGAACGAGGGGCTCCGGCGATGGAGAGGAAGGAATCCTTTTCCCCACAAGCTTCTGGGTTTAAGGAAGCATCCTGAAGCTCAGCGGAATGGGGGCTTCGCGGTTCCAGCGAGCGTCGGCAGGATTCGCAGATATGCCAGGTCTCCCCCCCCTGAATCGCCCGGAGACAGAAGAGGCAGTAGCGCGGGTAGAGAAAATCCAATACCGGATGCGCCAGTCGGAGAAATGTTCGGGAAACTGCTCTCAGGGCATCCATCCCGATTTTCCAAGCATGAAAGGGATTCGAGCTGACTCTCTGGAGCCTTCCCAAAAATCGCTCAGCACTTCTCCCGATCGACCCAGCGGCCGATGGACTCGATGATCCACTCGTCGATCTCTTGACCGTTGGCCCGAAGAACCGTCTGGCCCAACTTCTTGCCCATGAGGTCCTTTCCCAGCGGCGAACGGTAGGAGAGGATGTTCTTGTCCGGATTGCCGTCCCAAGCTCCGAGTATGGAGAAAGTCTCGCTTTTCTGAGTGTCGCGATGGCGCAGGGTCACGGTGGAGCCGATGGAAACGCTGCTGGTATCGGCCTCTTCGAAGCGGATGACCTGGGCCCGGGCCAAATCCTTCTCCAGCTGGGCCCTGAGGGCCAGGAGCGTTTCCTGATCCTGGCGGGCCATCTTGTACTCGGAGTTTTCCCGCAAATCTCCTTCCTCCTTAGCAATCTGAATCGCCCGCTTGTTCTCCGGAATCCGGCGCGAGAGGAGGTCTTCGTATTCCCGCCGCTTGGCCTCTAGGCTTTCCGGTGACACCTTTAGGGTTTCCTGCTCCTCGACGTCCCTCTGGACATCCTTCATGAGCAGGCTCTGGACCTGGGGGAAGAGCTTGATGAAGCGCGCCAGGAGCGATTTCTTGGTCAGGGCATTGAATCCCTGGCTGGTCCACAGCATCTGGGCCAGGTCGCGGGCCTCCTCGGCCGAAGCATCGGCCAGGAGGTCGGGGATCAGATTGTAATCCTTGCTCAGGAGCTCCGCGAGAGGGATGCGCTTGTTGCCCGAGAGATGTACGGCTTCCATGTCCACCGCGCGAAAAATGGCCCGCAGGAGCGCAACCCCTATGAGCTGCCCATCGATGACATCGGCGAAGCGGCGCGCATGGCGGTTCTTGAGTATCCAGTGGAGCACCGGCGCCTTCATCGTATGCTCCCGCAACCAGCGCAGGAAGTAGGCAGCGACGACGTCGCCACAGCCGCGTTCCATGAAGAACGCCACGCAGTCACTGATGAATTTCTCCGAGCTGTTTCTCAGCAGCTGCGCACAGCGCTCCTCCCATTCGTCGGGATAGGCACAAGCCACGAGGTTCAGAAACTGGGCACTGTAGTGAGGAGGTAATGCCTCTGCCAGTGGACTGAGATGATTGCCGGCCTCGAGCAAGATCGACTTGGCCGATGGCTCGACGAAATCCGCGCTTTCTCCCTGGATTTGGAAGAGGCGGTCACGGAGGAAACAGGCCTGCAGTTTTTTGGCGATGGGCAGTGGGGAATCACCGGTGATGGCCGCCTGCAGTGCCTTGACGAAGAGCGGAATGTGGTCGATGAGCCCCAGGCGATGCTCCTCCGAGAGCCGAAGAACTTTTTCCAGAACGGAAATTTTCCCAATCGCCTCGCGGTGCAGGTCGAACTGGCAAAGCAGCTCGGCGACCACATCCATGGGCTCTTCGCAGAGGACGAAGGTGTTGATCTTTCCCTCTAGCGGCCGGATGCGCCCATCTTCCGCCATGAGCTTCTGGGTGCGATTCCACCAGCTGCGATAGGCGGAGACACCGATGATGGGCCTGAAGTGGCGCTCGATCTCGCTCGCGAGGATCTGCGTCTGTTGGTTTTCCTTCATCATCTGCAGGATCGGACCAATAGGATCCTCTTTGATCTGCTTCTTCAGCCCATCGGGATCCTGCTGAAAGCGGACCAACAGGTGCTGCTCATCCAGGATCTCCAGCTTCCGAACGCAGAATTCCGGCTCCATCAGGTGGTTTTTCGGCCCCGCTTCAAAGTCAAGGACAAAGCGATCCAACACCGCATCGTAGAGCTGAATCTTGCCCAATCCCCAGCTGGCGTGCAGGCAATAGGCCCCTGCCATCATGCGTTTCACCTTCTCCTGTTCCTGAGCCAGAACCGGATGCTTTTTGAAAATCGATTCCGATGCGTTATCCATAAACCTGCAGTGATGTGTTCAGAATTCTCCCTCTTGACGGATGAATATCTATTTTTGCCCTATGAACAGGAGGGTTGTCAATATTTTTCACCATCTCCGCTGACAGATGGAGAGAAATGCTTTTCCCAGGACCCGGAAACGCAAGCGTGAAATTTTTACTTTTCGCCGGCAGTCCAATGATTAGAAAAGCCCCGTGGAATTTCTACCGTCCGTTCTAGCCATTTTAGAGGATTGTCTGCGGCGCTATCCCTGCCTGGCGTCCTGTCGGTCGGAGATCGAAGGGGCCTACGACTGCCTGCGCCTCGCCTTTCAGAAAAAAGGGAAGCTCCTGCTCTGTGGCAATGGTGGGAGTGCGGCGGATTGCGGCCATATTGCCGGTGAGTTGCTGAAGGGCTTTCGCTGCCCACGGTCCCTGCCAGAGGAAGGGCACAGGCTCCTGGGAGACGAGTTGGCCAGAAATTTGCAGGGCGCACTGCCGGCTCTGGCGCTGCCGGATTTTGTCGCCATCGCTACGGCCTACGCCAATGACTGCGACCCATCCTATACCTTTGCCCAGCTGACCTGGGCCTTTGGCCATCCCGAAGACATTCTCTGGGGCATCAGCACTTCCGGCAATGCGAAGAATGTATGTCTGGCCGCCAGAACCGCCCAAGCCAAAGGGATGAAGGTCATCGGACTTTCCGGCGAGACCGGCGGTCATCTGAAAGCCCTCTGTGATGTCTGCATCTGTGCACCGGAGCGGGAAACCTACAAGATCCAGGAATTGCACCTGCCGATCTACCACACCCTTTGCGCTATGCTGGAGCAATATTTTTTCGCCTAATGGCGGAATTGGACCTTGCTCCCAAAATTTTCCCCTGCTAAAATTCGCCTCGCTGACCTATACGCCCATGAATCCATGCCGGAAGGATAGTTTTAACGATCTGATCTTCCAGGAAGCGGGGAAGATCGCCGAGGTGGCTCATTGTGTTGCCCTGATGATTTTTGGCGATACGATGGTGGAGTGGAAGGACCTAAATCTCTCCTTTGAAAAAGGAAAGATCGTTCTCGTGACTCGGAAGTCCGTCGATTTTTCGGAAAAGGATCATTTCGATTACCTCATCGAGGTCGCCTCGATTACCTCACAGCGATTTTCCCAGCGGCGAAGCGCGATCGTCATCGGGACGACCCGGGGCATTTTTTCCATTCATGAGAGGATCTGCTGCGTCGCCGGTCTCACCGGAAGCAACACATTCGACACCATTGCACTCGTCGATGTGAGAGATGAAATGGAGTCGATGGCCCTGTTAAAGGGGAAATCGCTGCCGTCCGAAGTGCAGCCTTCCGTTCTGGCAAATGTTCTCTCCGTCGCCTCCGAAATCGCCGTCGAGGGTCGGGAAGGCAGGGCCACCGGCTGCCTCTTCATCCTCGGGGACAGCGAGCAGATCCGCCCCTATACCTGCCCGCTCATCCTCAATCCCTTCCACGGCCACGCGGAGAAGCAGCGCAATATTCTCGATCCCTTTGTCGTCGAAACGGTCAAGGAGTTCTCCTCCCTCGATGGCGCCTTCATCATCCGCAGCGATGGGATCATCGAAGCGGCGGGTATGATGATCCAGACGCCCAAGGTCTGCCATATCTCACTTCCTCTGGGCCTGGGAACCCGCCACGCAGCCGCGGCGGCCATCTCCTCCTTGATCCCATGCGTCGCCATCGCCGTTTCCCAGAGCACTCGCCGCGTGACCTGCTTCTACCGCGGAGAAATGCTCTCCATTTTGGGGTGAAGAGCCGAATCCTGTAACTGTAAAGCTCAGAACTGTTTCCGTTTTCTCCTTGAACGGGAAAAGGGATAAGTCCCTCGTTCTCCCCAAGAGGGATAGGCTCTCCCTCCCCTTGGCCTATTTACGTTTAGCGTTTCATCTCCGACCATGTTCTGAACTCTCAGGTACTGGTACGGGAGGATTTTAGCCCTCTACCCATGCTTTGGCCTGCCGATAGGGATCCATGAGTCGATAACCCAATCCTTCCGCTCCTACTTATTCCGGAGTTTGGGAAGGTATCGTCGCCGCAAGGGCAGATGCTGGCCTTCGTGAGGCAAGATCTCTCCACCTTTCCACGCCACCTGCTGCGACTACGCCCCTCCAGCCTTTATTCCCTCTTCCGCTTGGGGCATGGTTCCTGTTCCCGCTATTTACCACCAGAAGGAGGAGGAGGCGGCGGCGGAGGAGGTGGCGGTGGTGGCGGAGATCCCCGGAACGATGGCGCAGCGCCAGGCTTTGGCTTTTCCGGCATCCGAAAAGACTCGGATTTTGGGTTCAAGATCCATTTGAAGGTCTTATGGAAAGCCTTCATATCCGATAAGGCCTGTTCCGATATGATGTTATTTTTTTTCTGAGCTTCAGCCTGCATCCATTCATCTCGCAGCCATTCTACCAGAGTTTCTATCAACGCGAGTAGATCCGCCGACCTCAACTCTTCCCCTGAATTTATCTCTTCGCTTGAAGTCGCAGAACGACGATAGCGCTCCAGCACCTCAAGGGCTTCCTTAAACTGGGTCAGTTTTTCTGGAGATAGGGTTTGTTTCTGCCACAGGGTGAGGTTGTTCAGGAACATCCTTTTCAGGTTCTCAAAGGCGCTCTTCTCATGGTTCATCAAAATATACCACTCGTTGGCCAAAAACGACTCATGTAGACTCGGATCTCCAAGTTCTCTCCGTCTTCTCTCTGCCGCTTCCCGCTCAAAAGGGATCATGGCTTTTTCGATGAACAGCTGTACAGCTTCTGCCATCTTATTCTCTTTTTTTAACTGGCGCAGTTTTTCGAAAATCGGCTTTATCAGTAACATTTGAGCCATTTTTGCTCTATTTAATATCCATTCTTCCTGTTCACAGCGCTTCAGCGGAAGTGCCGAAATGATGGATCGTATAGCCGTGTCACTCAGTACAGAATTAGAGGGTTCATTAGACAGCCGCTGTTCCAGCTCTCCCTGTCTTTTCATCAAAGTTTCTACTTCTTCCGCTTGTCTTTCCTCCTGCAGGCACAATTCAATCAGATCCCGTTTCTCTTTTCCCTCATCACCGGGAAATATAGCGTCTAGGGGACTCGCCCAAGCAAACTTACGCCAAGCCGCTATGCCTTTCCCCCTAAATTTTTCGTAATTAAATGCCAGAGCGGCATCATTCTGGCTATTCTGCTCGAGCCTCTTCCATTGATCCACGATCTCTTCTAATTGTTTTCGCTCCAAAGAATTCAGGTCGGGCTTGAGGCTCCAAATCCCCAAATCTTCTACGATGCTTCGCCATCTTTTAAAAAAGACTTCTGTCAAGACGGCAGCGTCGTGTTCGCTGCTCGTGAAAAATTGCGTGAATTCTTCTGGCGTCGGTGGCAGTGAAAAATCGACATACTGCCTCCAGTTTCCATCATCAGAACCAGGAGTTTCTGTGACATATCGATCCCTATATACCTCTTTGATCACTTCCTGAATGACAACCCTTTCCTTGGCCTCTCTCGGCAGGTACTTCGCCAGAAATCCGTCCAATTCCTGCAATAGCTGCTGTCCCTCTTCGGATTCCTGGCCGTGCTCCTGAAACCAGGTCTCCAAAAGGTGCATGATCAGGCTTCTGTTCAGTGGTGCCTGTTCCCGTTCTTGCCCCTGTTGCTGTCCTGATAGCTCTTCCGATGGCGATTGGGAATCTGCGGGAAGCTGCAGTCGCGGGTCTCCGGCGTCTTGCCGCTTGCAGAGGGCATCGACGATTTTTAGGAGCTGTTCTTCGCTTAACGCGATTCCACCTCCGGTCGGAACGGGCATTACCAGAGCCTCGTGGTAGGGCGGCACATCTGCCGGAGCCCCATAGCCCCCATAAGACGGATAGGGTGCAGAAGAGGGTACTTGGGGAAAAGAGAAATCTACCCTCGCTTCCGGCGCGCCTACTGGTCTATTGGAAGGAGGAGTGGCCCTGCTCTCATCCTGCGTGTGGCCTGGAGAAAGTTCCCGAGGAGAGGAAAGATCCCTGTGGCTGGCGCTGCCGAAAGACGAGGACTGGGCAAAAGAATGCTCCCCATAACCCGATGAGATGCTGAGGAAAGGGTCAGTGGCTCCGGTGTTCTCCCAGTAGGCCATCGGCATCTCACTTGAGGGGAAAGAATTAGCGCCCGTGCTAGAGGCCCAAGTCGCCTGATCGTTCCAAGAAGGCACAGCGTAAGGATCAGCAGTTCTATCAGCATAGCCTCCCTCGGGAGCTGAGGGGAAGGCAGAGGAAGCATCATCTCCCCCCTGAGAGAAAGCTCCTGCATCGGCATAATAGCTCTTCGATACGTAGACAAAGCCCCCTGCTTGCGATGCGGATCTATCGCCTGAATAGGCTGCGGCTCTGCTCGCTCGTCTCGCCCGTCTGGATCTTTTGGGTCTCGGGGAATCCGATGAACGCATCTCGGCCTCCGGATCGAAGTCTTCCGCAGCCGATGCCCGTTTCCGTCTTCTCTTCCCTGAAGATTCTTCCGGAGGCGCCGCCTTCCTCTTCGCATCCACCGACGATTTTTCGCCCTTTGCTCTCGGAGCGTCTCCTCTCATCTCGGTATTGCCCCTCTTCGATGCGCGTTCCGGCCTCGCCGATCTCGGTGAACCCGATGAGGGCGATGATGTCGATTCCGGTGCCATCGATGAGCTCGCCTTTTTCTGAGCCGAGGGATCCGGCTTCTGTTTCGGAACAGATTGCGGCATCACCAACTTTGCCGGACTGTCCTCTTCACTCCATGAATCTCCCTCGAGAGCATATTTTTCGAGAAAGTCTTCTGAAATTTCACCCAAGTGTAGTATCTTTTCCTCAGCGGTATCCCCATAGGCCGAAGTGAAAACCGTTGTTGTCTCCGACGAAGACTGGACGGCGAAGAGCGTGCTCCCAACACATACGAGGAATGCCCCTCTAGATCTATTCCATACAACATCCATAATTTCAGTGTAATATAAAAAAAGCCTGTGGCAAGCCCAAGCCGTCTAAAAATCTTCCTGCAAAGGAAGGTCTTCCTGCAAAGGAAGGTCGATGATGATGGAATCTCTCCTGGCTGCCCGAGTAGGGCTCGAACCTACGACCAAGTGATTAACAGTCACCTGCTCTACCACTGAGCTATCGGGCAGTACTCCGTATACGGAACAGAAAGCTTTGCCGATCATTGTCAACGGGATTCCCGAAGAGGGTGCCGTGCTCGGCAAGTCCGAGGGCTAAAACTCGCCCCTGCGCTATGGGGGCCTCTCTTGAGGGAGGGGAGGGTAGAGAGAGTTCTGGTCGTGGAGAAAATGCTGGGATATCTCGGGGCTGGCTTTGCCTGGAGGGAAAGGGCTTTGCCCTTTTCCTCCAGGCGGCCCGCGCAGCGGGCACGATTCCGGAGGAATCGAAAGCCAGCCGACGTAGAACCGAATCTACCACTCCTTTCGGGCTTCGGCGAAACGGCCCTCGCGGATGGATTGTCGGATCTGCCGCATCAGCTGGACCATGAAGGCGACGTTGTGCATCGTCAGTAGCTGGCCGCCCAGCAGCTCGCGGGCATGGAAGAGGTAGTGCAGATAGGACCGCGTGAAGGAGCGGCAGCCATAGCAGGGACAATCGGCATTGATCGGATTATCATCGCAGCGAAATCGGCTGTTCTTCAGATTCAGAAATCCTCTGCCTTCGGCCAGAGAGGGAGGGACGAGGGCGATGCCATGTCGGGCGACCCGGGTCGGGTGGACGCAGTCGAAGGTGTCGACGCCACAGGCGACGCCGTTCCAAATATCCCGAAATCCACTGATGCCCAACAGATGCGTCGGGCGTTCGGGATGGAGATAACGGCTCGTCATCGCAACCACCTCGTGCATCCGCTCGGCCGTATCGCCCAAACTGCCCCCGATGGCCTGGCCGAAAAAGGGCCGGCCCGCGATGTAGGCTCCGCTTCGGGCTCGCAGGTCTTCGTAAACCCCGCCCTGCAGGATGCCGTAGAGCGCCTGCCGCCCGTCATCGTGGGCCAGAAAGGCCTTCAAACTTCTCTCCTCCCAGCGATGGCTGCGCTCCATCGACGCCTCGGTTTCCGCTTTTCCCACATGGAAGGGCGTACACTCATCCAAGGCTAGGACGAGGTCGGCTCCGAGCTGCCGCTGGGTTTCCATTACCAGTTCCGGGCTCAGGCGGAACTGCTTCCCATCGACATAGGAGCGAAATACGGCCCCTTCCTCTTCGACCCTAATGAGTGTCCTTGAGTAATCATTCTCAAAGGGACGATGGCCCTTGATCTCTTGGGCCACGCCGCCGTGACCCAAGCTGAAGATCTGAAACCCGCCGGAATCGGTCAGCAGGGGGCCCTGCCAATCCATCAGGCGGTGCAAGCCTCCCAGGCGCTCGACGGCCCTGCCGCCCGGACGCAGCAGGAGGTGATAGGTGTTGGACAAGATGATCTCCGCACCGGCCTCGCGCATCTGCTGCAGGCTCACCGACTTCATCGCCCCCTTGGTGGCGCAGAAGATGAAGTTCGGGGTCTCAACGCTTCCGTGTGGAGTCCGAAGGTGGCCACAGCGGGCCTGGCTCCCCTTGTCCCTATGCATGATCTCGAAGCCGAAGCTCGGAATGGGCGAGCCGTTCATAGCACTAATACGCGTCTCCGTTGCCCCCTCGCTTTCCTCTCTCGGTTTCGTCTGCCATGCCTCAGGCCTTTGGCGCCAGAACCTCTCTCCGGACGCAGCAAAAGCTCAGCACGGCCAGGGTGACTACGCTGAACATCAGCCAACGCATGGCCGGAAGGTAACTGCCCCCATGTAGGCGGGAGGCGCTGAAGATCCAGGGGCCGGCGGCACTGCCCAGCATGGCTTGGGCATAGACCCATCCCCATGTGCGCCCCTGATAGCTCACCGGAACGAAGCGCGGCCAGGCGGCGGTCAGAAGAATGCCGTAGAGGCTCCAGGAACTCCCCATAGCCAGGACAAAGAAGGCAGAACTGGCCTTCATCGAGGGGATGAAGAAGGAACCCAATAGGGTGAATTGCAGGGCATAGAGCAGCAGTAGCCCGTGTTTCATGGAAATCCTGTCCAGCAGGCAACCCCAGAGGAAACCGCTGAGCGCTCCGATGATGCCGATGGGGATGAAAATGTCGAAGACCCGCTGAAATTCCGGTCGGAGCTCGCGGTAGATGTCGACGATGTGCAGGGAAATCCCATGGGCGATCAGGAGCTGCAAGGTCACGCCGAACGAGAGCATCCAGAATTCCCAGGACGCGACGACCGTTTGAAAAAAGGAAGCTGCAGGGGCTTGGCCCTCCGCCGAGGGAACAGAGGGGGATTTTGAAGAGACGCCGTGGCCCCGTTCGCGGAGGCCAAGGAAAATCACAGGCAGGACGAGGAACCAGGACAGAAGGCCCCAGGCCCCCCAGACCCATTGCCAACCATAGCGCCCGATGCCCCAGTCGAAACTCTTCGCCGCAAGGCCGAAGAAGAAGGTCACAAGGAGGCCTGAACAGCCCACGGCCAACGAGCGATGCCCAGGAAACCACTGGATGTAGATGGCTCGAGAGCTCAGGGGAATCAGGTTGTGGCCGAGGAATTTGAGTCCGGCGAAACCCAGGGCCAGACCGACGCCCCAGTAGAGCTTGTGGCCGATGGCCGAGAAACAGCGGTATCCGAGCGGTAAGCCGCTCAGCAGCAGGAGGACCAGACCAAAGGCGAAGAAGGAGCCGAGCAGCACTCTTCGCATTCCGAACCGGTCGCACTGCCGTCCTCCCCAGGCGGTCAAGCAGGCCGCCAACACGGTCGCCAGAGCATAGATCGAGCTGAAGTCCTGCCGCGTGAGGGGAGTGTCCCGCAGCAGCGGTTCCGTGAAGGCACAGAGCCCGCTGCTGTGCCCGGGTGCGCTGCACACGATGACGAAGGTACAGAGGCTCAAGTTCAGCCAAGAATGCCCGGAGATGCGATTTGCGTTTTTTTCCGAAGAGCAATCTGGGATCATAAAAGCCTCTTCATTTACGAAGAAATTTCTTCTAGAACAAGCGCAATTCTAGAGCAAGCGCAATTTCTCCGGACTTGTCAGCTTTACCCTCGCGCTTAGCTTGGGTTCAAGCACATGCTCTTTTATAAATACACCGCACTCGGCAACGACTACCTCGTCCTGGATGCCAGAAAAAATCCCCTGCCGTCAAAGGAGAGCATCGTCCGCGTCTGCGACCGGCACTTCGGCATCGGTTCGGATGGCCTGCTCTACGGCGGCGAAAGGGAAAACAACTGCTTTCCGCTGAGAATTTTCAATCCGGATGGCTCGGAGGCGGAGAAGAGCGGCAATGGGATCCGCATCTTCGCGCGCTTTCTCTGGGATAAGTGCTACAGCCGGGCCAGTTCTCTGAGCGTTCGCGTTCCCTCCGGCGAGGTCCTCTGCTTCCGTCATGCCGGCAACACCGACATCACGACGAGAATGGGCCTTCCCCAATGGAACACCCTTCAGCTGCCATCGCCCTGCGACCAGCTCCTCCACTTGGAGGGACAGTCATTGGAAGTGCATGCCGTCTCTATGGGCAATCCCCATGCGGTCATCTGCTCTCCCGTGATCGATCCGGAAGCCATCCGGCACTACGGCCCACGGATCGAAAATCATCCTCTCTTCCCCCAGAAGACGAATGTGCAGTTCATCCGCGTGCGCGACCGCA
Organism: Puniceicoccales bacterium; assembly: GCA_031288595.1. Lineage (GTDB taxonomy): Bacteria > Verrucomicrobiota > Verrucomicrobiia > Opitutales > JAIRLG01 > JAIRLG01. The sequence goes on along the minus strand of JAITRB010000011.1, from coordinate 14,885 downwards.
AGAACATCGAGCTGCAGATTTGGGAGCGCGGAGCCGGCTACACCCTAGCTTCCGGTTCCAGTGCCTGTGCTGCTTTTGCCGTCGCCCACAAGCTCGGTCTTTGCGACGACAGCGTCAATCTTCACATGCCCGGCGGAAGCCTGCTCGTACATCAGGACGCGCAGGGAGTACTCCATCAAACCGGTCCTGCCTCAGCCCTTGCGGATTGCCGCTGGCACGATCGGGACGAGTAAATCCTAAAGCGAGCAACCCTCAGAAAAAGACCCGGCCACCTGGGAAGGTGACCGGATCCAAACCACAAAACCATATGAAACGCTGGTTTCGTTATATAAGACGAAGTAACCTCTCCTTTCGTTCAATTTTTTTTGGAAAAATTCACTCCCGCTTCCGGAGCAGCTGGGATGTCCCCCAGGGGGAACTCCTTTTGGAGCTGGATCCACAGATGTTCCAGAAGATAGGGAAAAGCTGAGGCCTTGCGGATGTAGGCTTCTAGATGGGCCAAGATCTGCTCCGCCAACAGAGGAGGGGCAGGGCAGGGGAGCTTATCTGTTTCCGCTTTTCCCTCTACACAGGCGGACACAGCTTCCCAGTCGCGCTGAAAGGGGCCCTGAACATGGTTATGGCAGCCGCAGAGGAGGAAGGCCGGGCTGACACGGAACTGTTTCGCCAGGCATTTGATCGTCTCAGGAGAGGAGGGAATACGGCCATTTTTCCAGGTACTGACAGTGGAAATCGCATTCTGCGTCGCGGCGGCGATGTCCTTGAGCGTCAGGTTGTGGTAACCCATGAGCAGGCGGAACCTCAGCCCAAAGCTCTCGCGTTTCTCCCTTTTCTCCTCTTCAGAAATTTTCATCGGAAATTTCTATGTAATTTTTACATTTGAAGTAGAATTTGTTTGATTTATAAGTCATCAAGTGTAAAATTTACACTTGTCGTGAACTGTGGGAGGATAGAGGATGCTTCCCGTAGAACAGCGGCATTCACCATTCATCTTAGGACATCTGATGGGACGCAAGGAAATATGTCGATTAATGGCCTTCGTCTTCGAAAAACTCGAAGATGAACCGCTGAAAAAGCGCATCGAGCTGTACGAAACCATGTCGGAACTGCTGCCCGACGAACATATCTCTCGCCAGCTCCAGAACCACCTGCAGGAACTGCGCCTGCTCGAGCAAAAGTTCAAAAACCTGAAACTCGGTATGAGCGCGAATACCCTTCCATAAATGGCCATGATCACCACCCGCCTCACCTATTTTGATTTTATGCTCCCCGAAGGTCAAGAATGGTTCTCGCCGAGAGAGGTCGCCCTGATCATCGGCAAGACGGACCAATACGTACGCGACGCCTTCGATAACCAGAAAATTCTCGGTCACATTCTGAATGGGCGTACTCCCAAAGGCCAGGAAAAGCGCCACTCCTACCGCATCCATCGGGAGGGGATTTTGCTCTACCTTCTGGAGACGGCTAACTTCGAACCGGTGGATTTCTTGCGGCATGTCGCCGACCTGCTCCGGACAAAGGAATCCCAACAGCTGCGGCTGCTACGGTCTTACATCGACAAAATCCTGGATCATCGAAAAGCGCTGTGAAAATCCCATTTTCAGTGGAATTTTATCGCCTGGTTCCCGTCCCGTCGCATCGAATGGCATCGCGTCCCGCCAAAGATCAGATGATCGATGAAGCGGAGGCCCAGACTTTCGGCCGCCTCTAAAATTTTCCGGGTCAGGAGCTGGTCCTGGGAGGAAGGAGAGGGATCATCCGACGGGTGATTATGGGCGACGATGAAGGCCGATGCGCCGAACTGCAGGGCGACTTCCATGACCTTTCTCGGCCACACGATCACGCGGTCGACGGTACCTTCCTCCAACGAATGGATTCCATCCTTCAGGAGGCGCAACTGGCTGTCCAATAGCGCTATCTCGAAGACTTCATAGCGGATTCCCCCAAAGCGCACGCGCCAATAATGCTCAACGGCTGTGCTGTTGCTCAGGAGTATTCTGTTTTCCGCCTGCTCCTCCAGATAGAGCTCCACCGCTTGGCGAATGATCTGAAAGGCCGTCGGCACGACCGTGCCGATACCGGGCATTTCCTGCAATTCCTCCGCCGTTGCTTCCAGAATACCTTTTAAGGAACCGAAGCGTTCCAGGAGCATTTTGGCCAACGGCTTCACATCTCGCCGTGGCAGGCATAGGGTCAGGAGGATTTCGATTTTCTCGTAGTCGGCAAATCCGCGCAGGCCGTGTTTTAAAAAGCGTTCGCGCAGGTGGCGGCGATGGCCATCCTGGGACGAACTGCGCGCCCTGACGCTCATGCCGAAGGGAACGGTGGATGCTTCTCTTGCGCCGCTTCTTGGAATTCCTTCTGGATCGCTCGGGGCAGCATGCGGATGTCACCGGTCAGAAGGGCCAGCAGGCTCCGGACGCAGGGCGTCATGAAGCGACTGGTCTTGCGGATGACGGCGATGGGAATGCGCAGCGACAGACCATCGAGGGACAGGGCCTTCAGGCGATGCTGCTCACTTTCCCGCTGCACGCTCGACCGCGGAACGATTGCGATCCCCTGGGCGGCCTCGACGGCCCATTTCACCAGCTCGATGTGCGCTAGTTCCTTGACGATCTTCGGCTGAACCCGGTGTTGCAAGCAGAAGAAGTCCGACCAGATGCGAAGGGGATGGCCCTGGCCGAAGCAGATCCACGCGGCCTGATCGAGGGCTTTTACCGGCAGGGATCCCGTCGACCAGTGATTATCCTCAGGCGATGCGATGACGACGAGTTCCTCCTCGGCGAAATTTCGGGCTTCGATGTCGTCATGGTTCTGGGGCAGTGAGACAAAACCGACATCGGCGATGTTGGAATGGACGGCATTCCAGACAAGCGAGTGCCGAAAGAAGTCCATTCGCACCTGCACGCTGGGGAAGGCCCGAAAGAAATCGCGGAGGTAGCGCGGCAGGATATAAGAGCCGACATCGTAGCTGGCGGCGATCATGAGATCACCCGAGATGTGGGTCTTGAATTCCTGTACATCTGTCAGGAGCTCGTTGTAATCCCGCAACATCTGCTTGGCCCAGTGGTAGAGGCGTTGTCCTTCAGGGGTCAAGTGAAAGCGCTTCTTCTCTCGATCGACGATGTGGATATTGAAATATTTCTCCATCGACCGGAGCTTTTGACTGACGGCTGACTGCGTCATGCGGTTCATTCTAGCCGCGTGCGAGAAGCTCTCACTCTCCACGAGATCCAGAAATATTCTCAGATTTTCAATGTGCATGTCCCATCCACTCTCCCTTAGCGGCTAGCATAGGAAAAATCCGCGCAATGGAAAGACTTCTTGTCGACGGGAAAGAAAATGTTAAACTCAAAGTAGAGGTAATTGAGGGGAAGGGTATGGAAGGCAGAATAGAAGGAGTTGGGAGTCGGCCAGGAGCAATCGCAGCAAGCGGAACAGGCGCAGTGCCGGCGCTTCAGCAATCTGGCGGGAATCCGTCGGGAGCCCAAGCTGCCAGCCAGCCGCCGGCTATGTCGGGGACATTGAGCTTAAAAGATCTCGCTCGTGCCCCTGCAGATAGAGCTGTCGTTCAGCAGACAATCCATCTCATCACGCAGGATTTGGCGCGACATGTAATCCGAGAAACCGGCGGGACAGAAATTTCTGCAGTTCTCGTCCGGCGGCTCGTCGACGAGGGCACAGAACTTCATGCAGAACTTCAGCGTTCGGCTGATTTCAAGAACCAAGGCCAGGCTAAAATCTGGGGTATGCGCGTGCTCTGCTGGATCGGCAGTATTGTGACGCTTGGAGTTCTGCCCGGGTTGGCAAAGCTCATCGCGCCCAAGAGCGATTTGGCCCATTCACTCTCGCGTTATCTCCTGGGCAATGGTGAAGTTAATGAAGAAAAACTTCAGAAATTCAATCAACTCTTCGAGAAATTTCAGAAATTGAATGCATTAGCTACTCGTGACATAGAATTGAAACAGCAGCTTAGCAAGGCTCAAGAAGTCCCCGAGTCCCTGCAAGGTGTTCAGCAGCAACTGAAGGACTCTAGGTCGACGCTAACTCAAGTCACAGGATTTTCTTCCTCGGATATTCCAGGAGATACAGCGGAGCAAAAAGATCGCTATAAAAGTGGGCGGAACGCCTGTCGAGAGGTTTGTGCATCCCTAGAAAGGATGTCCGACGGGACTCCCATTCCTCTTGATCTGACACTCAGGAGACTGGAGAACAGGTTCCAAGGGCTTCCGGATGCTGCGGATACAGATGCTATCAAAGAGCAAGTCCAGGCCTTATCGGCTGAGCTCGACAGCCTGAACGAGATAATGCGCAGCGGGGAAGGGAGAGCTTTTGATGCCCGCGGAAAGCTAGTCCCTCTGGGGGAGCCAGATGAGGTTTTCCAACGAGAGCCTCTGGGCTTCGAAGAAGCGGTAAAACGGCAAGCTACAAATGTACATCGAAGTATTCGATCTTTGGTATCGGCGTTTGACGGCTTGGAAGAGCAAGCTGCAGTTCAGACTGCCCGAGGGGAAGGAGCTGATATAAAAAATGCACGAGCAGAAAATGAGACTACCCTGGCCACTACCTCATCGGAAATAAGTAATCTTATATTGGCATTGGGACCACGGAAGAAGGTCCCTCCCTTGGGGAAAGCTTTTTGTAGAGATATAAACGAAACCCTCAAAGGGAGGCGTCTGGATGATAAGGGCGATAAGTATATTTCATCGAACAGTTTACACTTCAAAATCGATTGGAACACCGCCATTACGGAAGATACTTTTAAACAAGATAAGCCTGTTTTCCCAGAAAAGTGTTTTTTCGAAATAGATCTTTTCCGCGGTCCCTTCACATTGACCATAGGGAAAGAGAGCTTGGAATCGCCCCGCGGCAGTAACGCTAAACAAGAGACTCGAAAATTTATTTTGGAGCAGATCACTCAATTGGCGAATGCAAACGGTCTCGACCGCGTTGCTGTTCTGAAAAATTTTCTGAGAACTTACATAGGACAGGCTGGATCTGGTACTTTTTCAGTGCTTCCTTCTCAGCATTTAGGAAATGCTCAAAATCGATATGACTTCGGTTTGATGGACCATATACATGCTGCTCTGCAGATAGGTGATGATGGTTCGTGTACTATTTCGCATAGTGTTAATGCACTCAATGTGAGGCATACGCTAATGGAACCTGGACAACAAGATCGGCAAAGCAGTGTCCCCTGCAATATTCATATGGAAATGGCCTACACCAGCTCAGTGGATGATTTTATCAACGGTCGGCCGCCTCAGGCTGTCGCAGATCGCTGCGGATGTTCAGGGCATTATCTCGATAGGAGCGCTACGGCGTAGCGCGAGGAAAACCTTGATGGAATAAATTCTTGCCAACAGGAAGCACGCGATAAGCATGCCTGTCGTCTCAGGAGGCCTGACTAGCTCAATTGGCAGAGCAGTTGACTCTTAATCAATTGGTTCGGGGTTCGAGTCCCCGGTCAGGTACCAGCTCTGGGAAAACGACAGTCCTTATAATTTCGAATGACATTTCTGCTCAGGGTATTTCGGATGATATTTCCGCTTGGAGCGGATTTTGGCCCATGTCCTCATAGTTCAATGGATAGAACCGCGGTTTCCTAAACCGTTAATCCCAGTTCGAGTCTGGGTGGGGGCACCAGTACATGAGCCTTTGAGGGGGATGTATCGCTCGCGGGCCATTATTCGATGGCGCCGAGCTGATGATGGGGTTATGGCCAGCATGCTTCTGGGAATGGGCGTGGTTTAGGGCGAGTTTCCCTGGGAACGGAAGTGTTCTTTTAAGCCAGAAATTTACGCTTGGCAGCTGGGTGGCAGCCTCCTGGTGGGAGATGGTGGACTCGAACCACCGACCTCCTGCGTGTGAAGCAGGCGCTCTAACCAGCTGAGCTAATCCCCCTCTGTCGCTTGTCCGAGGATGATTACGGCCTGCCGCACGACAGCAAGTCTATTCATAGCGCCTATCTTCCGCTCAATTACGCTCAAAATGCAGTGATGCTCGAAGAACCTGAAGGCATGCCTGGACGAGCTCTTTTATTGTGGCGGTAGATTGGGTGTCGTGGGGAGACCTGAAGAGATGGATTCTTCGCCCAGGGGGGCAGTCCCTAGAGAGCGAATTCGCACTGAATCACTGATCTGCACTCGAGGGAGAATGATGGGGTAACGCTGCTGAGGGATATGGGGCTGCAGCATCGGTCGGATTTGCCTGCGATCCGGCAGTGATGACCGCTTGGGATAAGAGCAGCTCTGGGTTCATGAGCTTTAGGATTTCCCATTCCTCGCCGACGGTTTGAGCAATGCTGGACCATAATACATTGATCTTGAAGGCCTCAGAACGCCGCGCTCCGCTCCTGAAGTACATAGCCGGCGCCGGAATACCGATGATCTCCAGGATTCCGCCATCCTGGAAAAATTGAGGGAAACACTGGCGCAATACATGTTCGAAGACCAATCTCTGATGTTGGAGCCAGGGCTGGCTGCCCACTAAAAGGATGTGCCAGGAGTTGCTACCAGCCTGAGACTTGAGCCAGTGAATGCATGAAGTTAGAATCTCCCTTGTGCCGGTCTTTTGGAGGGAATCTTCATTCATGGTATTGATGAACTCGCACTTGAAGGCGTAGCGGGAAGGGACAATACCCTCCCACAGATAGTGGGCCGCACTGGATTCCGTGGCACTGCAGCCATGCTCCTGAAGCTCTTGAGAAAATCCCTTGCCATCGTAGGCCGTCAACGGCCTTTCGCTGGTCAAAAAGCATATCTTCGGTTCGCCGAGAATTTTCTGCTCGCGCAACAGGCGAAGGATCAAGTGAATACGGTTGCGCATGCCCGGAATCGTCCCGCCCAAGATGATGATGCAGCCGAAATAGGAAGCAGCTGAGAGAGATCTCTCGTCGATCCAGCCACACCTTTGCAGGGTGTCGTAGAGGTCTTCGGGGGGGCATTTGAGCCCCAGATCTCCGCCGTCTTCTTGCCAGGACGTACACGGAGTACAGGAAGGACGGTGGGTGGCATAGGCGATGAATTCCTTGGGTTTTATGTCCTCTTCCAATCGCAAGATTCGGGTGATCTGTTTTCCCGTTTCCGTGAATTCAAGGATAGGCGGACTATTCGCTTTCTCTGACGGTACCTCGACGAAAAAGGGTTCGGCGCAGGCCAGAGCTCCCCATAGATGGAGGAACAAAACTATACGCAAATCCATAAACCGCCCCTGAGGAAAGCCCCGAAAGGGGCCTCGTCAATCGGCAATCGCGGAAGAGGGGAAATTCCCTGTCCTCTCGTCGCTTTCCTCCGAACCGCAGCCTGGAAGGAGAACGATGAGCTCCCGCAGCGATTGAATTTCGGGGAAAAGAGCGACGGGGACCCTCTGCTCCTGATCGCAGGGGTCATCCTTAAGCCAGCTGCTCCCATAGCTGATGCCATCTGGAAAAGTGCCGCTGAGATCGGAGGAAACGATGCGGAGCGGCTGCTGGGTGTATCCTCTATGAAAATCCTGAGGGAGCTGGGACAATCTGCCTCGAGGGACGGCGAGGGACCATGGTGCCGAGGCCTGACCCTCATAGAGGATGGGGCGCAGATCCCCTTCGACGTGGACGACGGAACGGAACCTGGGACTCGTGATCAGCTCGACAATGGCAGTGTTTCGGAAAACCTGATGGATCTTCCCGACGACGCCGTAGGCAGACAGGACTCCGCAGTTCTCGGCAATGCCGTCGTCACGGCCTTTGTCGATCCAGATCGTATTCCACCACCACTGGACATTTCGGCGGAGTACACGGGCATACACGTGGCGAAAGCGCTCATCGATCTCGAGGGGCAGGAGCGAGGCGAGGCGCTTCAGAACCTGCTTTTCTCCACGCTGTTCCCGTAGGCGATAGGCGTAGTACTGGCACTGCTCCCGCAGCGCCTTGTTCTCCCGAACGAGCTCCGTTTTCCCCGTCAGGGCACACCACAGCCGCGAGGAGAAATGAAAGGCGTGCTGGCAGGCTTGCTGTAGGCACAAAGTCCCCTCGAAGGGAGTATCTGGAGCGAGAAGGAGCCCCAAGACCAGTACCCCTAGGGCACTGTAGAGAAGGAGCGATCGAGAAGTGGAATGCAAGATCCTAGAAAGGAGTCCATGCTTCATTCATTTAACCACAGACCGAGATCCTGCAGAACGGTTCCCGTCCCGTTGGCGACCGCCCGAAGTGGGTCTTCGGAGGGGATGACGGGCAGACCCGTCGCGTCGCGCAAGAGGTGATCCAGTCGGCGGATCATGGAACCTCCGCCGGCGAGAATGATGCCGCGATCGACCAGATCGGCCGAGAGCTCCGGAGGGCAGAATTCGAGGGCACTGCGGATGCTGTCGATGATCAGGGCAAGGGGATCCTGCATGGCCTCGCGGATCTCGGCGGAATGGATGGACAGGGTTTTAGGCAGGCAGATCAGGCTGTCACGGCCCTTGATCTTCATCGAGAGCTCCTCCTCCAGTGGGGCTGCCGAGCCGATGCTGATCTTGATCTCCTCAGCGGTGCGCTCGCCGATGATGAGGCCATACTTCTTCTTGATGTAGTCGATGATGGCATTGTCCAGCTCGTCACCGCCCACCCGGATGCTCTTGGAAAAGACGATGCCGTTCAGGGAGAGAATGGCCACTTCTGTGGTTCCACCCCCGATGTCCACGATCATGTTGGCGGTGGGCTCGTCGATGGGCAGGCCCACGCCGATGGCGGCAGCCGTGGGTTCCTGGAGCAGGAGTACATCCCTCGCACCCGCGCGGATGGCGGATTCCTTGACGGCACGGCGCTCGACTTCCGTGATGCCGGAGGGCACGGCGATGACAACCCGCGGGGGGATGAACTCCATCACCTTCGAGGCCTTTTTGATGAAGTAGCGCAGCATGGCTTCGGTGACCTCGAAGTCGGCGATGACCCCATCTTTCATCGGGCGAAGGGCCACAATGCTCCCGGGCGTGCGGCCGAGCATGCGCTTGGCTTCGGCCCCCACTGCCCTTACCTTGCGGGATTGGCTGTAGATGGCGACGACGCTGGGTTCATGCAGGACGATGCCCTTGTCCTTGACGAAGACGAGCGTATTGGCCGTGCCGAGGTCGATGCCTATGTCGTGGGACAGAAAGCTGAAGACGCGCCCCAGAAAGCTCTTGGCCTGAGAGAAAAATCGCATGACGGACTGGAGCCAGGCCGAGTGGATGGGGATACGGATCACGGCACCCAGCTACCTGGAGCCAGGGAACGGAAAATTTCCCCCATGGCAAGTGTCCATTTGACGGCCTCTGTCCTTCTCGGTGGCTGTGATCGGAAGAGTTTTCGTTGAAGCTTGTTTTCCTTCGCCGCCTTTGGAATCCCACAGGGATTCCTGCCCGCTGCGCGGGCAGGCCCCCGGGCCAGCGATTGCTGGCCCGGGGGCACAAAGGCGGCGAAGCGGGAGAATGCTCCAGGGACATAGGCTCGGCGAACAAAGGGCTTGTTTTTTGCAAAAAATGCGCATCGTGCACCCTTCCGCCTCGTTCGGCAGGGGGCCGGCGGTAGACGGGAATAACCTTCAACCCTCCTTCAGGAGATTCAAGTTCATGGCAGACACGATGAGAGAGCTCCTCTCTCAACATCCTATAAAAACCTTAAAGCCGAGGAGCATCGTTCCGGGGACGGTTACGGAAATCCGCGACAATGTCGTCAAGGTCGACATCGGTCTCAAGGCTGAGGGTCTGATCCCAGCCGCGGAGTTCAGCGACATTAACACCATCAGTATCGGCGAGACCATTGAGGTTTTTCTCGAAAAGCTGGAGGATAAGAATGGGACACCGCTCCTGTCCTTCGATCGGGCTGAACAGCAGAAGAACTGGACCCTGATCATCGAGAACTGCCAGGAGGGCTCAGTCATAGCTGGCCGCATCAAGGGCAAGATCAAGGGAGGTCTGGTGGTCCACATCGGCGTCGATGCCTTTTGTCCGGCTTCTCAGATCGATGTCCAGGCACCCAGAGATCTCGACCAGTACATCGGCAAGACCTACGATTTCAAGATCGTCAAGGTCAACCGTGACCGGCGGAATGTGATCGTCTCGCGCCGAGAGCTGATCGAAGAGGAGCGCCAGCTCAAGCGCCAAAATCTCCTGACCTCGATTCGGGTTGGGGATGTGCGCCGCGGCATCGTCAAAAATGTCATGGACTACGGTGCCTTTGTCGATCTTGACGGGATCGACGGTTTGCTGCACGTCACGGACATGTCCTGGAAGCGCGTCTCCCATCCGTCGTCCATCGTCTCAGTGGGCGAGGCGATCGACGTGATGGTCATCGACATCGACCTGGAACGCGAGCGCGTCTCGCTGGGCCTGAAGCAAACGAAGCCCAATCCCTGGGAGGAAGCGGTGCACCGCTATCCCATCGGCGGCCAGGTCAAGGGCAAGGTCGTCAATTTAATTCACTACGGGGCCTTTGTCGAGCTGGAGGAGGGGGTCGAGGGCCTGATCCACACGAGCGAGATGTCCTGGACGAAACGCGTCATCAGGCCCAGCGATGTGCTCAAGGTCGGCGAGGAGGTAACGGCGGTGGTGCTGGGAGTCGACAAGGAAAATCAGAAAATATCGCTCAGCTTGCGCCAATTGGAGGAGAATCCCTGGGACATGGTGCCGCACAATTATCCGGTCGGCGCCCGCGTCCGCGGAGTCGTGCGCAATCTGACAGCCTACGGCGCCTTCGTGGGTTTGGAAGAGGGCATCGACGGCATGGTGCACGTCTCGGACATGAGCTGGACGAAACACGTGGCCTCTCCTGCGGACCTCGTGGCAGTAGGGGATGAAGTGGAAGCGGTGGTGCTAAAGGTGGATCGCGCCCAACAGCAGATCGCCCTGGGCATGAAGCAATTGAAACCCGACCCCTGGGAGCAGATCGAGAGGCATTTCCCCATCGGGAAACTGGTCAGCGGCAAGCTGCACAAAATCACCTCCTATGGGCTCTTCGTCGAGCTGGAGGAGGGCATCGAGGGCCTCGTGCACATCAGCCAAATCGGCGAAAGCGACCTCGGTAAGATCAAGAAGATGTTTCCCATCGGGCAGGAGCTGAATGCGCGGGTGATCCTGGCCGATCGCGAGGAGCACCGCATCGGGCTGTCGATCAAGGCCGCCCACTACGATGAGCAGAAGCTGGAAGAAGAGGTCCAGAGCCTGGATAAGCTCCAGAGTGCCCAGGAGATGAATAGTTTGAGCGAGATATTCAATCGATTCGAAAAGACCCATGTCTCCGCCCAAGAAGAGGAGAAAAAATCCTAGTCTTTGGCCTTGGGCCCGGCTTCGAAAAATTTCCGGAACTGTTCCGAGTATCCGGTTCGCACTTTTCTGCAATCTGGGAAATGCTGGAAATTTCTATCGCGTCCCATCGGACGATGGGTTGAGGCGATGAAAAGCATTGTCAAGGCTCTCGATTCTCACTATCCTAGCCCTCTCAGTTTTTAGTTTTTGCATGTCCGGTACCTCGTCCTTCAGGCCCAGAGCTCACTATGGTAAGCGCCCGCGGGAACCTTTTATCCGAAAAAACGAGCGGATCCGCGCCGAGGCAGTGCGGGTGATCAATCCGGAGGGGAAGCAACTGGGCATTTTGTCCATCGGCGAAGCGCTGCGCCTGGCCAGGGATTGCGGATTAGACCTGATCGAGATCAGCCCCAATGCCAATCCGCCGGTCTGCAAGATCGCGGATTTCGGCAAGCATCAGTACGAGGAGGGGAAGAGGCAGAAGGGCCAAAAGGATTCGTCCTCGCGGCTGAAGGAGGTGAAATTTCGGCTCAACATCGAGGCTCACGACTTCGAGACCAAGGTCAAGCACGGCATCGCCTTTCTCCAGGAGGGAAACAAGCTGAAAATCGCCTTGATCCTGCGATTTCGAGAGATGGAACGTCAGGCATTCGGTCTAGACATCATCCGACGGGCCATGGCGGAGCTGAGTGCCTATGGCACACCCGATGCGGAGCCCCGTCTCTCCGGCCGTGAAATTGCGGTGATGTTCTCTCCCAAATCCTCGGCGAACAGACTTAAGCCGAGTGTAAGCACTACGCTTCAGGTGGATTTGCCAAGCTCGGCTCCGCGAGCCTCCTAAAACGCAAGGCCACTCCGGCGAAGAGATGAGAAAAAATCACCTCCTAACTGCACTCGGGATTGCCTGTCTGTACGGCCTTGCGCCCACGGCGGGGGCCGGCAAGGCAGGGGGCGTCGCAGTATGGCCATTCCGCAAGCAGGTTGTTCCCATTCCGGCAAAGGTCGCAAGCCCCAGCGTCAGCCGGAGCAAGACCGTCTGCACCTGGCGGCAGGGCAGAGAGTACCTCGCCCTTCCCTCATCACTTCCTCCGGACTGCTGTTCGGAGAAGCCCGATCCGCGAAGATTAAAAGTCCATCGGGGTACGGCGGAAATGTCCTTTGGTCAAGATGGAAGCTATTTCCTCTACAACGGCTGCAAGATCTTCCTCAGCTTTCCCTTTTTTCGGGAAAGACAAGAGCTCTACGTCAGCAGGGACGATTTTGAGTCGAAGATTCAGCCGTTGATCCATCCACAGGGCATCACGGCCAAAATTCCCGTGCCGAGAACCGTCGTCCTGGATGCCGGTCACGGGGGCAAGGATTCGGGCGCCGTGGCTCGTGGGGTCAGCGAGAAGACCTGGACATGGGACGTCGTCCGGCGCCTACGGCAGCAATTGTCCTCGCTGGGCTATCGGGTGATCCTGACGAGAGAGGGGGATAAATTTGTCCCGTTGGCCGACCGTGCGGCGGTGACGAAACGGGCGCAGCCGGACCTATTCCTCAGCCTTCACTTCAACGCCTATCCCAATGCCGGAGCCAAAGGATTTGAAATCTTCACCTTTCCCATCCCAGGCGCTCCCGCTACGCACGCCGGCAACCGCCAGAGAGGAAATGCCCCGGTTTCGCTTGGCAATCACCCCTTTGCGGCCGGCAATACGATAGAGGCCTATGCCATTTCTTCCTGCATACACGATGCCTTTCCGAATTTGGAAAATCGCGGTATCAAGGCGGCGCGCTTTCAGGTCTTGAGAAATAACCCCTGCCCGTCGGTATTGGTCGAAGGAGGATTCATGAGCAATGCTCAGGATTTCGAAATTTTTTCAAAACCGGAAAATCGCGAGAGACTTGCTGGGGCGATAGTGGAGGGGATCAAGAAATACAGGCTCAATGTGGAGCGCATCGGCCATTGACCTTCCGGGCATTTTCATTTAAAAATTCGGCCCATGGAAGACCCTATCCCGTGTCACCTCTGCGGAAGACCGGCCCAGCTACGCCTCGTTCGCAATGATGGCGGCTTGAGCCTATGCATGGAGTTGTGTACGGCCTGCGCGCAGCGCTGCGACCCATCAGCAGAAGACCCGTTCGCCGAGCTCTTGGAACAGTCGCATGCCTGGGCCCCCTTTGCAACCAAGACCTGTTCCTGCTGCGGGATGAAATGGAAGGAATTCTTCCGCTCCCGGCGTATCGGCTGCAGTCGCTGTCTGGAGGAATTTCTCCCATCGGAGCAGAAGGATTCGCCCTGTCCTTCCATCGCTCGCCCCCAGGGGGATGACGTTCTGGGTAGCATTCCGTCCCAGGCGCAAGGCTATATCTTCAACCTCTCCTTTTCCGGATTCGCCTCCTATGATGGCGATGCGCTGTCCCTTCTGAAATCGCAGCTGAAGCGCGCGGTGCGGCGGGAGCAGTTTGAGACAGCGGCCGTTCTGCGAGATCGCATCCGACAGCTGGAACAAGAGCATCCGTGACGGCCCTTCGGGACTTTTGGCTGAAGTGGCAGTCGGAGGAAAGGGCTGACACGGCCAGCGAACCGATCGTCCTGCGGACCCATCTTCGGCTCTCGCGAAATCTCAGAGATCTTCCCTTTCCGGAACGCCTGAGTCCGGATGAACGGCGGGATTTCAGCAGGAAGTGGGCAGCACGCCTGCGAAAACTATCGACCTTTCGCCGAAGCCTTGTCCTCGACCTCAGGTCCCTCAGCGAAGATGAGCACTGGTCGCTGCGGGAGTGGGGATATACTTCCGCCCTGGAGGCCGCCCGTTACGAGGGAAGCCATTTATTGCTGAAGGAAGGGGGGAATGTCAGCCTATGGCTCGGCGGGCACCAACACCTCTCCTGGGGCGTTTTCCAAAAAGGGCTTTGCCTGGAACGCCTGTGGAAGCAGATCTTCCGCTGGGCCTCTTCCCTAGCGGATGCCGACTACGCCTTTTCTCTGCAGCACGGCTATCTCTCATCGGATTCCAAGGACTGGGGGAGTGGCCTGGTCGCTTCGGTCACGCTGCATTTGCCGGCCATCGTCGAGAGCGCACTCTACGAGCAGACGATGGCCGAGCTGCCCCTGCTGGGATTGAAAAGCTGTCCGGAATACAGCTTCGTCGCCCTCGAACTGCTGCCCATCGTAAGAATCATTCACGATGCGCCTTCGCGCTCTCCGGCCGAGGCCCTGCGCACCCTGCAGGAAGCGGTCGTTCTTATTCGGGACAAGGAAGCTGTCGAGCGGAACCGGCTCTGGCAACAGCAGAACCTGAGGATTTGGGATCGGGTGAATCGCGCCTGGGGGACTCTGTTCTCCTGCCAACTGCTGGGAGCTGCGGAGGCCCTCCACTGCCTCTCATACCTGAGATGGGCCGCCGCTGGTGGATGGCTGCCGAAGGACTGGCTATCGCGGATCGACCGCTGGGTCCGCCAGTTGCTCAGCGGAACATTTCGGGTCTGCCTGGGAGAAAATGATCTCTCGAGGGAGCAGGAGGATGCGGAGCGAGCCCGCTATGTGAAGTCCTTCATCTCGATGGAGGCGCGGCCGACTCGGCCGAAAAATCCCTAGTGCCGCGATGTCCCTTGGGATTTCCTCCCTCTTGCCGTGCGATAGACGATGCCCTTCGGAA
>JAITRB010000016.1 GCA_031288595.1 Puniceicoccales bacterium | reverse complement strand
AAGCACCGGAGCCACTGCTTTTCGAGCTGATAAACTCCGGCGTTTTCGCCCAGGAACTCTATTGACTTTTTGATGACTCACCGATTCGGGAGATTTCAAAAAAGCCCTCTTACGACGCTCCACTGCCCTAGAAGATTTCAAGCCAATCCCCTTCCGGCGTGCTACTTGATCAGAAGACCGCTAGACGGGCATTTCTCGTGGCTTCACTGACTCAGGAGCTTCATTGACTTTTTGATGACTCACCGATTCGTGAGATTTAAATAAAGACATCTTACGACGCTCCACTGCCGTAGTAGATTTGAAGTCTAGCCCCTTCCGGCGTGGTACTGGCTCAGAAGACCGCAAGACGGGCGTTTCTCGTGGCTTCACTGACTCAGGAGATTAATTGACTTTTTGATGACTCACCGATTCGAGAGATTTCAAGACAGCCCTCTTTCGGCGCTCCACTGCCCTAGAAGATTTCAAGGCAAGCCCCCTTCGGCGTGTTACTGGCTCAGAAGACCGCAAGACAGGCGTTTCTCGAGGCTTCACTGACTCAGGAGCTTTATTGACTTTTTGATGATTCACCGATTCGGGAGATTTCAAAAAAGCCCTCTTCCGACGCTCCACTGCCCTAGAAGATTTCAAGGCAAGCCCCTTCCGGCGTGCTACTGGCTCAGAAGACCGCAAGACGGGCATTTCTCGAGGCTTCACCGACTCAGAAGATTCATTGACTTTTGGATGACTCACCGATTCGAGAGATTTCAAGGCAGCCCTCTTTCGGCGCTCCACCCGACGCTTCCCCACAAAGGATCCTCCCAAACTCCTCCGTTGAACAGCAATCGGCCTCAGTTCCTTCGGATGAACAGCCTCACGGGCTGCCCTTTCTTTAGCAGGGACAAGCACATCGGAAACCTTCGGTTCTCCTCTGCTCACAGGTTCAGCCGCAGTCGTCACAGCATTCATATCCATCCCATCACGTCCGCCCTGCTCACCCGAACGATGCGGAACGAGATAAAATGGCCCCCTAAATCCAGGACGCCTCCTCTTTAGCGCTGCTAAATCCGACTTTTCCCGATTCCGAACCTTCTCCCGATGTCCTCCACTCCGACTGAACTTCTCAAAAACCGGCGGCTCATCGAAACTATTTACCGGCTCGATGGTCGTCGAGGGAAATGGCGAACCTTTGGGAAATACTCCCTGCCCTTCATAATGCACTAGATCCTCATAAACCCCAGCAGAGCGCGCCCGCCTTTCGAGATACTCCCGCTCATCCTGTGGCTGAGCGATGATGGTCGGTTTGATGAAGATAATCACTTCCGTAGTCACCTCACTCCGATCTCTTGAGGAAAACAGAAGGTCTCCCAGTATCGGCAAATCCCCAAGACCCCAGATCTTGCCTTTCTTAAAATTCTGCTCCCTTTCCTGCAGTCCCGCCATGACGATCACTTCCTGATTGGCCACACTGACAAAGGAAGTAGCCTGCCGTCTGGTGATAACAGGCTGTTTCTCCGCATTAATCGTCACATCGTCCAGCTTCTTCTCCACCACCTGATCAATCTCCATCTGAATCACGCCATTGCTGCCGATGAAGGGCTTCACCTTCAATTTCAGCCCTATATTCTTGTAGGCGATTTCGCTCCTCCTATTTGTGGCACTCGTCAGATCCGTCGCCGTAGAGGTAATAATGGGCCTGGATTCACCGACTTCAACAATCGCCTCGCGATTATGGGTCGTCACAATCGTCGGAGCCGACATAATCTTCACATTCTGATCATCCCGAGCTTTATTAAAGACCGCTTCCAGAGCAAAGTGTTGCAGGGGATTTCCCTTGAGGCTCAACAACTTGCTACTCGGCATGACACGAACATCACGCCTCCCTTTACCCACTCCTATCCATTGACCATTTGTCGCACCAGGACTATCCTTCACATCGCGGCTGATCCCGAAAGTTTCTAGGCCAGAAACCTGGTTCTTGGTCAACGTCACCTGAGCTACGACCACTTCGATGCGCACCTGATCGAGGACAATATCGAGATTCGAGATGATGGAGCGGATCTGGGCGATGTCGGACTGAGTGCCGTAGGCTAAAATCGAGTTACTGCGCTCATCCGCCTCGAGGGAAAGAGCCCTGGAAAACTGGATCGACTGAGTGCCATTCTCCCCAGCCGAAAGATCTGAATTCTCGCTGGCTTTTTTCGACAAGGCGTCTTTGCCTTCAGGAATCGAGGACTGCGCCAAACTTCGAGAGGCTTGAGAAAGTCGCTGTTGCGCCAAGCGATAGGTGTTGGCGCGATCCTCCTGGCGGCGCTGATTTTCGATCACCCTCTTAATCACCTCGGCCAAATCCTTGGCTGCTCCATGGCGGATCCGGAAGACCTCGGTGCGAATCAGCGGATCGCGGTCCACATCCAAGCCATCGATGATGCTGCGGACAAAGGCCAGATTCGCCGCCGGTGTCACGATCATCACCTGATTGCTCCGGTCATCGGCCTCAAAGGAGACGCAGCCGTAGAGATACTTCTTCAAAACACCGTTCTGAAGAGCCACCAAGCGCTCCTTGAGAGCGGAAGCCTGAGAATTTCTCGCCGTATAGAAAGAAACCGTTTCCCGTATTTTCAGGGGACAATCCACCCGCCGGAGTATATCCTCCACCCGCTGAAGATTCGAATGGCAATCCGTAATAAAAAGGCCATTGGAGGACTCAAACACGATGACGGAGGCCAATGATGGGGTCAAAAGAGGCATGATGAGCCTTTGGAAAGCCGGCGCATTCAGATACCTCAAAACGAAGAGCTTGGAACAGATCAACTGACTGGGAGCTTCCCTTAAAAGCGACTGATCCACGAGCCTAGGTGCCTGACTGGGGGCCTGCTTCGCCGTGACGGCCTTGAGGAAATTCTTCCCCATTTCGACGATCGCTATGCCATTGAGGTTCAGGACGGACTCCAAAGCCAGAATCGCCTCTTCTCGAGCGATCGGGTTTTGGATACAGATATTGATCTTCACAGCCGGCAACTTCTGGTCGCGCAGAATCGTCTTATTCGTCAACTGCTCCAGTATAGTCAAGACCTGGGGGAGCCCCTCATCGATGAGAATCAATTTGTCGACAGGAGGCGAAGATTTCGCCGACTTTGACTGTGGAGGAGACCAGGCGGGACGACCGAAAGCGGGAGTCGGCCTCATTGGAGCCGACTCCTCCGAAGATTCCTCTTCCTCCCAGCTATCTAGATCATCCTCGTCATCAACGGCAGCCCTTAAACCCAGAGCGAGGAGTATTCCTCCGGAACACAAAAGGCAAGCACGTGACCAATATTTACTCATATGACTTCAGGGTTTGACAAAAATCCTGTTTCTTGCTGTTGTTGAACAGCTCCGGTTCCCCAAGAAGATCAGCCACTTCTTTCACCCAATCATCCTCCGGGACTAAATCCAGAGCACTCACTGTCGCCCTGGCCGACAACTCCCCATCACGTCCTCCCTCGATCTCCATCTCATCGAGGCGCACATTGGCCGCCCCATCGCCCTCGACATTTTCATCGAAGGCCACTAAGCTCTCCATCGATGTATTCCGCAGCCTCACGGTCGCCTTATGATTCTCAAAAATACCATTTTTCTCTGTAACCGGCGGTTCCACCTCATAACGGACCTTTGTCTTCCTAGCCGCCTCTTCGACTCTCTCCATCAGAAGCCTCTCATCCACTTTCTCCTGCTTCACAACGCGTTGAACAACCTCGTGGAACTCATCCTCCAAATCCGACTTCTTCCCCTTCCACTCCTCGTGCATCACAGCTTTCTCCTGGTTCTTCGTCTTCAAGGCAGAGACTTTCTCCCATTTGCACCAGGCAACCCCAAGTAGGAAGATCAAAAGTATCATCAAACCAAGCGTCAAGGCCAATTGTCCCCGCAGCCCCAAAAGGCCGAAGAGACGTCGCTTTTTCGATTTCTGCTCCATTACACCCGCTCCTCAAACTCTACATAAAGCGAAAACTTCACCTCGTCATTACGCGAAGTCACCCGTCTCAGCTCCACCAGGGTGAGAATATCGTCCGCCTGCAAGTCCGTCACATAGCGATGGACGTCCTCTACCCGCTTGGCCGATCCCTCGATTTCAAACTCACGGCCATTGTTGGCTTTCAGAAGCAGAAACAGAATGCTGTCGGGTCTTTTATCATTCAGACGACTCAAGATACGGAAATAGACCTGTTTCTGCTTAGAAAACAGAGCTAATTCGTGAAGCAAATCCCGCTTCTGCTTCAGACGGGCAACCCATGGCTCCTCGGCTGCCAGCCGGTGAGTCTCCCGCATTATCCCCCAAGTCATGATCTCCAGACCGATCCAAAAGAGGAATACGAGCGCCAAGAAACAGGAGACTGTCATGCTCGTGCGATAGCAAACACTCTCGACTCTCTTCTCCGTGCGACGCCTCAGCCGCAGATCGAAATCATGTAGATTGGCTGACCAAAAGTCCGACGAGCGGAAAGAAAGCAGACACCTTAGCGGCTTCTCAGATCCCCGACTCAACGAAAAAGTGCAACCCTGATGATGCAGCTTCACCCCCTCCAGGACCCTTTCATGTACGGGAAGCGATGAGGCCTCTTCCCTTTCTAGAAGCTTGTCGAAACCGCTCCAGTAGCCTTCTTTCGTGCAGCGAAATGTCACCGCCTCCTCCCCGTAGCGGAAGCGACAGAGACCCGTCAGCTTTTCCTCTCCTAGAAAACAGGGCAGGAAGCTCGGAAAGACATAGGTCGCCGATGAAAATTCCGGATGTTCGCGCCGCAGGATCTCCTTCGAGGTGGCGTAGGCCAAAAGCCCATCCTTCGAGGCATAGGGCAAAAATCCCCAGAGCAGATGGCTGAGTTCAAAGGGACTCTGGCTCTCCAGGGCGAAGCGGACCAGATCCTCGATCTTCTTCTCAGTCAATTTTTCCCCTTTGGGGAGATCGATATGGGTTATGAAGAAGAGCTGCGAGGGGACCAGATAAAAACTCTCCTTCGCCTCCCGCAGTCGGGAGGCTATCATCTGCCTCAACTTCTCAAACCCAAGACTCACCACGAAATGGCTTTTTCAGCCTACTCTCTACTTCAGAACTGGAAAAACAAGTTCCTATTTTAGCCATAAATCCACTGAAGGAAAGAACAATTATCGCCTCTTTTGAGAGATTTCAGGAGGGGATACGAATTTTCACAAAGCATCAGCTTCCATCCCTAGAGAGCTTTCCCCAGGGATATCGTCAGCCTTGAGCCAAAAACTTTTCATCCACTCCAGATCTCCCCGCTTCAGGGTAATGGCCACCTGTAGGATTTGGCACTGATACCCTACTAAAGCAGTATCCTTCAGCTGAAAACCATGTTTTCGCAAATCGCCTTGGTCGCGGAAGAAGGGTGCGACATTTCCCATATGGAAAGTGTCCTTTCGCTGAAAGAAATCGGCCAATGCCTTCGGATCCCAACCCTGTTTCTGGGCTATGAGCTCTCTCAGATTTTCCGCTGTATTGACATTGATAGGGCCGATCGACACGGGGCTCAGCGGAGCCTTAAAAGCCCCCCAGGTCTCGTTTCCCCAGCCCTTTTCGTGAAAAAACACAGGGCTAAAGGCATCGACCGAGCGCAAAGCCTCCAGGGTTCTCAGAAAAACCTTTTCCTTTTCCAGACCGAATCCCCCCGGATTTTTCTTCATGGGCACCGGCTGCCCCTCGAGCATCGCCTTCCAGGACTCCTGTACCTTTCGCTCGGCGCTCCAGTCCCTGACCCACTGGGCGATCCACGCCCGGTGCCATGACTCGTAGGACTTCAGACAGGGAAGTTTTCCTGTTTCATCCTGGATCTCGATTCGGATTTCCAGGTCTTTCCGTCTGGGAAATGAGGCAAAAGCGATCGGATCGCCCCAGCCCTGTTTCGGCGAGAATAGTCCCTTATCCCAGTTCTTGAACTCGCTCAGAACCGCCCGGGTCAGCTCGCCGTAGGACTGCCACTCCAGCTCGAGGTCGGCCGGTGGTTGCTGCTGATCCTGATAGAGGACTTCCGCCTCGACGTGATTCAGGAAGGAGTTCACCAGGAGGCTCAGGACGAAGAGCGTTCCCAAGACCAGGAGGAGAACACTCCCCCGCCGTGGATGACCCGTGCGCTGTGGGTGCATATCTGCCAGTTTTCGCCCATGCTACGAAAAACTTCCATTTAGGCAAAAATTTTTTCATCCAGCATCGCCCTTGACTTTTGAGGCAAAAAATTACGAGAATCGATTCCATGGCAGAGCGGAATGGCGCTGGCATTCGGGCAGGCAGATGCGTCCTGCAGGGCGAAATAGAGGGTTTGAATCGACTGCTCACGCGCATCGAAGAGCCATTGGCCGCCACCTTGGCCTTGCTGGGATCCTCCCGACGAAAGATCCTGGTGTGCGGCGTCGGCAAATCGGGACACATCGGGCGCAAAATCGCCGCCACCCTCAACAGCACCGGTCATCGCTCCGTCTTCCTTCATCCCTGCGAAGCCCTTCACGGCGACCTCGGGATCTACGAGGCCGGTGACCCCATTCTGCTCCTATCCAAGAGCGGCAGCAGCGAGGAGCTCCTGCGCCTCATCCCCTTTTTCAAGCAGCACCACTCGCCCCTCATCGCCATTCTCGGCAATAGCCACAATCCCATCGTCCGGTATGCTGACATCGTCTTCGACACCGGCGTCGGGCCGGAAGGCGATCCCCTCGGTCTGGTGCCGACGACCAGCGCAGTCCTGAGCCTCGCCGTCGGGGACGCCATCGCCTGTGCCCTGATGGCGGAACATCCCTTTTCCAGACAGGACTTCGCGCAGATCCATCCGGCAGGCCAACTCGGGCGCAACCTCCTACTGCAGGTGCGGGAGCTCATGCATCCGTTGAAAGCGGTCGCTCACGGGCGAAGGGATTCATCCCTGCGCCACGTCGTCATTGCCATGACCGAACGCCCCCTGGGAGCCGCCCTCATTCTCGACGGAGTGGAGCGGCTCATCGGCCTCATCACCGATGGGGACATCCGGCGCTTCCTCCAGGAGGGCCAGGACATCGATCGGACAACGGCCGAGCAGATCATGTGCCGGCATTTTCGCTTTATCGGCCCCGAGTGCAGTCTAGGTGAGGCCATCGACCTCATGGAAGAAGGGCCTTCTCAGGTCCAGGTCCTGCCGGTCCTTTCGCGCGATGGCGAAAACCATGAAGTTCTCGGCCTCTTGCGCCTCCACGACGCCTACCGGCGACCCTGAGAGCTTTTCACTCGAACAGCGAACTGGATTAGCAATCCCAATTCTGGCATACCGCTCAGCGGATATGCCGGGAATCATCCGAAGATTTCTGGGTATAGCCGCAGTCCTGCCGCTCGTGGTTCTTCTGGTTCTTCTGGCAGAACAGGCGGTGGAGGTCTTCTGCATCCATGCCCAGCGCCTGGGCGATGGAAATGACGAAGTGCAGGACATCGACTAGCTCCACCCGAGCATTCTGCAGGTCGAATTTTTGGTAGTGGGCCCACCACTTCCAGGGCAGGGAATCCACCAGCTCGGCGATCTCCTGCCGCAGTGCACCGACGTACTTCAGTATCCATTGGACTTGTTTTTCCTCACTGTCCAGCGCATCGGGAGGCAGTACTCGCTCCGTCAGTTTCCGCTGTAGCTCGAAGATATGCTCCAGATAATCCATGAGAAATCTAGAGGAAGCGAAAGAATCCCAGTGCTCAAGCCCTTTTCCCATCGGTGGATCTGGAGCATGCCAGGTCGTGGGTATGGGAAGGCCTTCTTCCGCCGCCTTTGGCGCGGAGTGGCGAGGCGTAAACGCCTCGCCATTCCGCGCGGCCCGCGGCCCGCGCCGCGGGCCAGAGCCCCTTCGGGGCTTCAAAGGCGGCGGAATCCCCAACAACCCGCAAGATCCTCGAGCGAATGGCGTCGGGAAATAGACAAGAGGCTCATTTATCCCAAACTCACCGTGTTTTCCCATTTACAAGGCCGTATGATTCCGTCCAATCCTCCCATTCAAAGCATGGCCATGAGCGATACTGAATCCGATGCCTCTCTCCACGCGATCAGCCACGACCTCTTCGCCACCCGCAAGGCAAAGTTGGGAGTTCTGCGGCAGGAGGGGAAAGACCCCTATCGCCAGAACTGGGAAGCGTCCCACAGTAGCCAAGAAGCCCTGAAAATCTTCGAAAAGGAAGAAGGCTCGGGCGGCTCAGCCGAGGAGACGGAGGTCTCGCTGGCCGGACGGATCACCGTATTTCGGCTGATGGGCCGGGCCAGTTTCATCAAGCTCCTCGACCGGAACGGCAGCCTCCAGGTCTACGTCGCCGAACAGACCGTCGGTAAGGAGAACTATCAGGATTTCAAAAAATACGACCTAGGGGATTTCGTCGGCGTAAAGGGAAATCTCTTCCGGACCAAGACTGGAGAGATCACCCTTCGGGCCACCGCCCTCAAGCTCTTGGCCAAGGCCCTACGGCCCCTGCCGGAAAAGTGGCACGGCCTGGTCAATGAGGACCAGATTTGCCGCCAGCGCTATCTGGACCTCATCGCCGACCCTCGTTCCCGGGAACGGGCCATCCGGCGCACCGAGATGCTCAGGCTCATCCGGCAATTCCTGTGGGCTAGGGATTTCAGGGAGGTGGAAACACCGGTGCTGCAGAACATCGCCGGTGGCGCCGCCGCCCGACCCTTCACGACGCACATGAATGCCCTCGACTGCGACTTCTACCTGCGCATCTCGCTGGAACTCTACCTCAAGCGCCTGCTGGTGGCCGGCTTCGACCGCGTGTTCGAAATCGGGCGCATCTTCCGCAACGAAGGCCTTTCCCGCAAGCACCATCCGGAGTTCACGATGCTGGAGCTCTACCAGGCCTATAGCGACTACCGCGGCATGATGGAACTCATCCGCGCTCTCATCCAGCACCTCAGCCGGGAAATTCTGGGGCGGATGCAGCTAAGCCGACCCGACGGCACCGAGATCGAGCTGGGCGGCCCATGGCAGGAATTCAGCTACCGCGAGCTCGTCTGCCAGAGCACCTGTGACCCACAGTGGTTTTCCAGAACAAGGGAAGAGAAGGCCCAGTTCTGTACCGAAAATGGCATCGAGCTCTCCGGCCAGGAGAGAGATTTCGAGATCACCCAGGCGGTCTACAGTAAACGGATCGAGCCCACGCTCCTCCAGCCAACCTTCGTGACGCATCTCCCCCGAGAGCTCTGCCCATTGGCCAAGCTGAATGAAGAAGATCCTTCCGTCCTCGACGTCTTCGAGCTCTGCATCAACGGTCAGGAAATCGCTCCGGCCTATTCGGAGCAGAACGATCCCCTGCTACAGCGCCAGCTCTTCGAGGCCCAGGTCGGCGAGGAGAAGCAAAATCTGGATCATGATTTTCTCCTGGCGCTGGAACACGGCATGCCTCCGGCCGGCGGCATGGGTATCGGCATCGACCGACTGGCCGCCTTGCTGACGGAGGCCGAGAGCATCCGCGATGTCATCCTCTTCCCTCCCATGCGCCCCCTCGGCCATTCCGGCTAAACTACCCATGAAGCGGGTTTTCGTCAGGACCTACGGTTGCCAGACCAACGAGCGCGACAGCGAGGCGCTGCGCGCCCTGCTCCAGTCCCGCGGCTATGCCCTCACCGAAGACGCCTCCGGGGCCGATGTCATTCTCCTCAACACCTGCAGCGTGCGGGAACAGGCGGAGGCCAAAGCGCTGGGGAAATTAGGCCTTCTCCGGGCGCAGAAGAGGCGGCGCGGCACAGTTCTGGGCATTCTCGGTTGCATGGCCCAACGCCTGGGATCGGAGTTGCTCCGGCAGAGGCCTGAAATCGATTTCATCCTCGGGACTGAGAAACTGTCCCAGGTCGCGGATTACCTCGACCGATACTTCGGCAATCCAGGGGATAAACCTTCGACGCCCCTCGTCGATGTCGGAAGAGAAGAAAGCCTATCCGGTCAAAATTTTCCTCATGAGCTGAAGCCCAGGCAGGCCTCCGCCTTCGTGTCGATTATGCAGGGCTGTAACCTGCGCTGCCGCTACTGCATCGTTCCTCAAACCCGTGGCCGCGAGCGCCACCGGCCCATGGAGGCAATTTTGGACGAAATCCGACAGCTCCTCTCTCACGGGATCCAAGAGGTCACGCTGCTGGGCCAAATCGTCAATCGCTACGGCTACGGCGTTCTTCCGGTCATCGACGGCCAAAGTCCCTTCGTCCAACTGCTGGAAAAGCTCCAGTCCCTCGACGGACTCCAGCGCATCCGTTTTCTATCCTCCCACCCTAAGGACTTCGGCCATGACCTCATCGCCTGCTTCGGGCGCCTCTCCAAGCTCTGTCCTCACGTCCATCTGCCGCTCCAGAGTGCCTCCGACCGCATCCTGAAGGCCATGGGACGGCTCTACACCCGCGAGCAGTTCCAGCAGCTCGTTTCCCGGCTGCAGGAGAAGGTACCGGACCTAGCCCTGTCGACCGACCTCATCGTCGGCTTTCCGGGCGAGAGCGAGGAGGATTTTGGCGAAACGCTCGATTTTTTCGAAAAAATCTCCTTCGATATGGCCTTTATCTTCCGCTATAGCCCGCGGAGCGGCACTGCGGCTGCCCTGAGTCCGGAACAAATTCCCGAAGAGACCAAGGCCAAGCGCCAGCAGATTCTCCTCCGAGCGCTTGAAAAGCATTCGCTGCGGCACAAGCGACAGCTTGTCGGAACGACCCAATCGGTGCTGGTCGAAGGCAGGGCTCACCGCGGAGAAGGTCGCTTCTGGGGCCGTAATCCTGGCTTCCATAAGATCATCTTCGACGGTCACGAGGAGCTCATCGGACAGTTCATCTCCGTGCGCATCGAATCCGCTAGTCCCGCGGTGCTCTTGGGAAAAATCGTCGGGTGAAAATCGGCCCCTGGAAATTTCTGCACATTCCGGTAAGGCCCTAGAGGGTCTCCCTCTCTTGGCAAAGAGGGAACAAGCCTGAAGCCACCAGCTTGAGGCTGTCATCGCGGGAATGGTGTAGGGCTTGGCTGTCTTTGCAATAGGGGAAAGGCCTTTCCTTTCCCCTATTGCGGCCCGCTTCGCGGGCCGATCCCTTTGGGATCCAAAGACAGCCAAGCCCCGAGATCTCCTCCATCGGAACTCGGATACCGGCTCATCTCCTAAAAGCTTTGGTTTGAAATCAGAGCTTTTTTGTCCTCACTGGGCCACCGCATGTCCAAGGCGGAAGAGAGAACTCCAGCACACACGCTTCCCTTTCTGCAGGTGAAAGACCTGGAGACCCGCTACGGGGAACGCGTCGTCATGCGCCACATCTCCTTCGAGCTGCAGGCCGGAGAAATCTGCCTCATCATCGGCGGAAGCGGTTGCGGGAAAAGCACGTTGCTGCGCTATCTGATCGGGCTTCTGCCGAGCGAAGCGGGGCATATTTTCTACCAGGGCATTGACTTCGCCTTGGCCGATGGGCCTCAGCACGAGCAAATGGTCCAGCAGTTCGGTGTTCTCTTCCAGGGCGGCGCCCTGTGGAGCGACATGAGCCTGGCCGAAAACGTGGCTCTGCCTCTCCAAAGGCACACTTCCCTCCCTCCGGACACCATCGCCGACATCGTCTCCCTGAAGCTCGCCCTAGTGGGTCTGGAGAAGAGCCAGCACCTCTATCCATCGGAAATCTCGGGCGGCATGCGCAAATTGGCCGGACTGGCTCGGGCGATGGCCCTCGACCCCCGCATCCTTTTCTTCGACGAGCCCTCGGCTGGCCTCGACCCCATCAGCGCCCGCCACCTCGATGAGCTGATCCTCAATGTCAACCGGAGCTTCGGGACAACCCTCGTCATCGTAACCCATGATCTGGAGAGCATTTTCAAGATCAACGGCCGCGTGCTCTTTCTGGATGCCGAGACACAGTCCGTTCTGGCCGATGGGCCCGCCCGTGAGCTGCGCGAGCACGCCCCGCAAGAAAAAATTCGCCAATTCCTGCGTTTTCACTCTGATGGCGCCCCTATTCACCAGAGATGAGTCACGCCCGAGCCTCCACCGCCGCCCTGATCGGCTTTTTCTTTCTGCTGGCGCTCGGTCTCTTCCTGGGAGCCTTGGTCTTTCTGTCGACGGGATTGAGGAGCAGCGGAGATGATTCCTTCCTCGTCCTCTGCTTCGACACCTCTCTCAACGGGCTGGAGGTCGGTGCCCCCGTAAAATTCCGCGGGGTCCGCATCGGTTCCGTCGAAAAGATCTCCATCAGCTACGATGCGGAGCAATCGACGGTCAAAACCCCCATCACCATCAAGATAGATTCCGACTTCCTGGACTATGGCGAGGCCCACGAGGCGCATCACCCGCACGACGGCGTGCTGGTAGCCAAAGCTTCCACAGCCCAGACGATCCATTTCTATCAGGAACAAATCGCCAAGGGTCTGTCGGCCAAGCTGGGCACGGAGAGCTTTCTGACGGGCAAGCTTTTTATCGAACTGGACTACTACGACAGTCAGCGTGTCCGCCAGCTGATCCCAATTCCTCAGGCCAGCGGCGAGAAAAAATGGCCGCAAATCCCCACGGTCTACTCCGACATCGACCGCTTCCTGCGCCAGGTATCCCACATCAACCTACCGCTCTTGCTGGAGCACGTAGAGGACTGTATCCAGCACCTCGACGAGAAAATTCAGGGGACGGACATGGAGGCGATCACGCAGATGGCGCAATCCTTCCGCGAATTTTCCCGTTCTGCCACCGAGCTCGTCCGCTCGGAGGCGCTGCAGCAAGGACTGGTTGCCCTGCGAGATACCTTTGTCCAGAGCTCCCAGGCTTTCAAGATGCTGAATGCCCTCTTTCCGGAGCTGAAGGACGATTTCCGGCGGATCGCGGCACAGATTTTCGGCCTGATAGAAGAAATTCGAAGCGGTGTTGCCTCCCTCTGCGACGAAGACATGCCCCTGCAGCGGGAATTCGTCCGCACCCTAAAGCATGTCTCCGACATGATCTGCCAGCTGCAGTCTCTCATCGACTACTTCGAGCGCAATCCCAATGCCATTTTGGCAGGGAAACAGCCCTAGAAATTTTAACAGTCCTAGAAACTTTTCGTCATGAAGCCCTTTAACAGCCTCTCGCCGCGCCTCGGCCTCTTGGGCCTCCTCTCCACCCTCCTCTCCGGCTGCCTCGTAACTCCTGTTCGGGATAGGTCGCAATTCTACGCCCTCGGCATCGCCCACTATCCGGAAAAATCCCAGGAAGAAGTTCAGGGACAGGAGGATTCCCCAGCTTTGAAAGCCGAGGCCATCGCGGTCGATTTTCAGGTCATTTCCCTGCCCAACTATCTCCGAAAACCTCAGCTCATGCGGCAGCGTTCTGGACATGAGATGGAATTCGACGAATTCCATCGCTGGGCCGAACCGGTCGAGGAAGGAATCGCCCGTATCGTCCGACCCCAGCTCCGGAGGGCCGTGGCGGAAGCATACCGACAGACACTTGCCGATCCCGTTGTAGCGGATTCAGGCAAGGGCGAGGGACAAGAATCCCCCATCCTCTCCCAGACGCTCAGAGTAAAACTGTCCCTCGAAGAGCTGAAGTTGGATTTAGCACAGCAGAGGGTCGTCACTCGGGGAGAAGTATCGATGGGCCTGAAAGGGAAGGACAGGGCTTCTCGCATCCGCCTGACCCCAGAATGCAGCTATTCCTTCGCCCTGGATGAAAAGGTGGATATCGCTTCGAAACAGGAAACTGCGTGGGAAGAGCTTGTAAGCGCCCTGGAGAAAGCCACGGAGCAGCTCGGCCAACACCTGGCCAGCTTCTGTTCCAAGTATGTGAGACAAAATAGCCTTTGACAGTTTTGACGAGACGCCTTCATCGTCCACACCGGCACCCGCGAATTTCCCATGGTTGAAATAAGGATTCGGAAACTGCTCAAGCGATTCCAGGACGTGCTTGCACTGGACCATATCGGGCTCTCCATCCACTCGGGTGAGCTGTTCTTCCTGCTTGGCCCCAGCGGCTGCGGGAAGACGACGCTCCTGCGCAGTATTGCGGGATTCTGCCTACCGGATGGGGGGCGCATCTGTTTCGGCGAACGAGATGTCACCCGCCTTCTTCCCCATAAGCGGGGAACGGGTATGGTCTTCCAGAGCTATGCCCTCTGGCCGCACATGACGGTAGCCCAGAATGTCGCCTTTGGCCTGGAGCAGCAAAAGCTCCCCAGGGATGAGGTGGAAAAAAAGACGGGGGAAGCTCTGGAGATAGTCCAGATGAAGGACTACGCCAGGCGGAGACCCAATGAGCTTTCCGGTGGCCAGCAGCAGCGAGTAGCCTTAGCTCGGGCGCTGGTCGTGCGGCCGAACTGCCTACTCCTGGACGAACCGCTCTCCAACCTCGATGCCCAGTTGCGCAATGAGATGCGGGTCGAGATACGGAAAATCTGCAAGGAGAACGGACTGACGACGATTTACGTGACCCATGACCAGAAGGAAGCGCTTTCCATCGCCGATCGCATCGCCGTGCTGTCGAAGGGGAAGGTGGAACAGGTGGGCACGCCGATGGAGCTCTACCGGCGGCCGAAAAATACCTTTGTGGCGAATTTCATAGGCGAGACCAACCTCCTGGAGGGAGTCGTTCTGCGCAGCCATGCGGAGGGAATCATGGTGAGGACACAGGTCGGGAGCTTTAGCGGTGTCCTATCCAATCGGGACCGGGTGCCCACAGCAGGTACGAAAATTCAGGTCTCCATCCGACCGGAAGTGCTGCGACTGGACCTTTATCCCTCGGAGGACAACTGCATCGAGGGGCACATCGAGACGGCCACCTATTTCGGTGAAATTGCCCACTACCAGTTCGAGAAGAATGGCATTTCCCTCAAAATCTCCGAGCTGAATCCCCAGCACTTCGAGTCCTTTCAGCAAAAGATGGTCTACGCCTATGCTTCGCCGGAAGACGTCGTCATTCTCTCGGACTAAGGGCTCTGCATTCCGCCCATTTCGGGTCTTATGCTAAACCCCCAATCCGAGTCAAGTTCCAGGGCAAAGCTCCTCGTGATCCTCGCCTTCATCGTCCTGGTCATCGCCATTCCCTTTCTCTTCCGCTCCCCCTCCGACTCCCTCGTCCCGACGAACAGTGAAGATGTCCTGGTCATCATCACGGCCCATAACGAGGCGCTGCGACGGGAGTACAGTCACGGGTTTCAGGACTGGTACCGCCAGAAGACGGGCAGGAAAGTCGTCATCGATTGGCGGCATCCGGGGGGCGGTCGCGACGTCGCCCGCTACGTCGATTCCATGTTTCTCAATCACTTTCGCCTCCACTGGGAAGGGCTCGGCCGCCGTTGGAACCAGGAAATCCGAGGCATCTTTCTGCGCCTGGAAGAAATCGGTCCCCAGTCCTCGCCCTTGGAAAGGGAAGTCCGGGATGCCTTCCTGAATTCCCAGGTTGGATGCGGGGTCGACCTCTTCTTCGGCGGCGGGATCTTCGAGCATGAGCTGAATGGCCGAAAGGGCTATATCGTGGCCAGCCGACTGAAGGAGGAAGATCCGGAGCTTTTCGCGGAGGATCAGATTCCCTCCATTTTCGCCGGCGAGCGGCTCTACGACGAGGAGGGTCTCTGGTACGGCGGCAGTCTCACCACCTTTGAGATCATCTACAACGAAGATGCTCTGAGAGAACTGGGGATCGAACATCTCCCCCAGCGCTGGACAGACTTGGCGAATCCGAAATTTTTCAGGGGCATCGCCATCGTAGATCCGTCCAAAAGTTCCTCGACCCTGAAGTCCTTCGAAATGCTCATCCAGCAGCAGATGCAGGAAGCGCTGCGAGAGCGACAGAGGGAATGCGCTAATACCTCGGCGGTCCAGGCATTGGAGCGACAGGCGATAGAGCAGGGTTGGATCCGAGGCCTCCAGCTGCTGCAGAAGATCATCGCCAATGGGCGCTACTTCACCGATTCTTCCGGCAAAACGGTCACCGATGTCGCCGCCGGCAACTGCCCAGTCGGGATTGCCGTTGACTTTTACAGCAGGGCCCAGCAGGCGAATATCCAGGAACGGGACGGCGTACGGCGCTTCGCCTCGGTGCTGCCCCGGGGCGGGGGCTCGCCTTCGCCGGACCCGATCTCGCTCTTCCGCGGCGCTCAGCATCCGCCACATGCCCGGGCATTCATGGAGTACATCCTCTCCTTAGCGGGTCAGCAACTGCTGGCCTTTAAACCGGGAGTGCCCGGGGGGCCTATCTGGGCCCCCCTGTGCCGAACGCCCATTCTCAAGACGGTTTACGGGGACGAGTACCGCCCGCTGCGCCTGGAGGGCTATGAAAATCCCTACGAATCGGCCGATGCCTTTGTCTACCGCCCGGAGTGGACGCGGCCGGTACACAATCTTCTCGGCGCGGTCATCAAGACGATTTTTCTCGATGTGGCGGACGAGCTGAGCGAGGCCTGGGAACAAATCATCTGCGCACAGGACGAGGGTCGAACCAAAGACGCGGCTGAAGCGCTGGAGATTTTTTCCGACATGCGGCCGATGGCCTACGGCACTGTCTGCAGTTCCTTCGCCGAAATCGCCCACCACAAGGATCCCCTATTTGCCAACCGTTGCCAGATGGATTTGAGTAACAGCTTCCGCCGTCAGTACAAGCGGGCAGCATCGAGGGCCCGAGGAGAAAAAGGATGAATCTCCGACGGTCTTCCGCAACTTTTAAGACATTCAGCGAATACACGCTCCTTCTAAAAGGAATGAGCATTGCTGCGGACCGATGAAAAGATATCTCGCCGAAGAACTAGGTGCAAATCGCACTCGCCGTGATAAAGGAGACAAGCACGAGGCGGACAAATCGCCGGCTCCTCACGAGCTGCCAGAACTCTTTCCGCATACTGCAATTCCTAGCTCAAGGATGGAGCTTCCTCTAGGTCCATCTGCGCCATCATCCGTTGCAGTTCCCGACGACCCTGGGCACTTTTCGTCCTCTTCATCATCTGCTGCATCTGGCGGAACTGCTTCAGGAGAGAATTAACCTCGGCCAGTTTTGTACCGGAGCCCCTGGCGATGCGCAGGCGCCGCTGGCCATGGAGAATCTCCGGATGCCTCCGTTCCTGTGGAGTCATGGAGGAGATCATGGCCTCCAGTCTTTTGAAGCGCCGGTCGGCCTCTTCGGAGGAAAGATGATGTGAATTCGGGAAATACTGCAACAGCGAGCCGATCGATCCCGTTGTCTGGAATCGGCGCAGGTGCTGCAGAAAATCTTCCAGACTAAAGCTGGAACGCCGGATCTTCTCCGCCAGCTTCTCGGATTCCTGCCGATCGATCACGGCCTCGGTCTTCTCGACGAGCGAGACGATGTCTCCCATGCCCAGGATTCGCTGGGCAACGCGTTCGGCATGAAAGATCTCCAGGTCCGAAACCTTCTCGCCAGTTCCGATGAAGCGGATCGGCACCTGCGCCACTGACTTCATGGAAAGGGCCGCTCCGCCCCGAGCATCGCCGTCCATCTTGCTCAGGATGATGCCCGTCAAGGAGACTGCTTTGTGGAAATGCTGGGCGACATTAACTGCTTCCTGACCCAGAGCAGCATCCGCCACCAGCAGGATTTCCTGGGGTTTGACCCGCATACGCAGATCCTTCAGCTCCTGGATCAGGGGCTCGTCGATCTGCAGGCGACCGGCGGTATCCCACAGAATGGCATCCGCTGCCTGGCCTTCTGCCCAGGAGAGACCGGCAGCGGCTATCGAGAGCACATCCGTCTCCCCACGGAGACTATAGAAGGGGATATCCGCCTTCTGGGCCAGCTGTTCCAGCTGGTCGATGGCGGCGGGACGATGGACATCGCAGGCGATGACAGCCGGACGATAAGCCTTTTCCCGCAGCATGACCGCCAACTTGACGCTCGTCGTCGTCTTGCCGGAACCGTGAAGGCCTACTAAAACCAGCTTCAGCGGCCTGCGGCCGAAGAAGTCCGCTGCCCCGTCGCCTCCCAGCAGTGCGACGAGTTCCGCATGGATCTCGCGGATAAGCTGCTGCCCGGGCGTCACACCCAGCAGGACCTTCTGGCCCAAGCACCTCTCCTGCACGCGGGCGATGAAGTCCTTCGCCACCTTGTAATGGACATCGGCACCCAGGAGAGCCGTTTTCACATGGGCCAGGGCATCCGTGACATTGGCCTCCGAAATCCTGTGCAGGCCCCGTATCGCCCTCAGGGCCCGGCTCATCTTATCCGCAATCGCCTCGAACATCGCGCTCTTTCCTCGAGTTTTTAAATCCTCTAGTAGCAAAGATCCCCCCCATGTAAAGCGCATCCCGCTGCCCCTCAAATTATCCCGAGGCCTCCGAAGCCGCATATCCGCTCCAGCGGCGACCAGGGGAAGCCAGGAGAAGGGAAAGGCCTCCTTTCCAGACGCGCTGCCTTCTCAGGTGTCCTGCCGCCTTTGAACCTGAAAGGTTCCCGCCCGCTGCGCGGGCGGCGCCCTTGGCCAGGAAGGGCAAGCCCTTCCTGGCCAAGGGCGTAAAGGCGGCAGGACGAAGACTGTTTCCAAAACACCGAAGTCCTTCGCGACCTCCTTCCGAAGCTTCTCCCTCGACAGGAAAATGCTTTCCCCTTACAATTCATTGGGATGGGACCATGCTTTTTCGTTACGTAACAGAGGACCCGAGCGGGAAGCGCTTCTACGGGAAGGTCGAGAGTCAGAGCCAATGGGAGTTGGAGAAGCGATTCCAAGATGCCGGACATCGCATCCTTCTTCTGGAGACACTGAAGACCCAAGCGCGGACGAAAAGCCACAGTAATGCCCTCATCAGGCGAACACCTGGACGAGCCAAGCGCCTCCCCAAAGAGCAAAAATCACAGCTGATCCAGCAATTGGCTATCCTCATGAATGCCGGCATGGAGCTGAGGGCCAGTCTGGGGATTCTCCTGATCCAGGAATCTCGCTCTTCCCGCATGGCTGATTTCTTGAAATCCCTTATCCGGCACATCGATTCGGGCGAAAGTCTCTCCGATGCCCTTAAGAGCATAAAGGCCAATTTCGAGGCTCATGAAATTGCGATGATCCGTGCTGGCGAATCGGTCGGCAAACTACCTCAGGCCCTCTCCCATCTCTCCGAACTGATCATCAAGAGCGCGCGTATCCGTAGAGCCATCATATCTGCTTCTTTCTATCCCCTATTCGTCCTATTTGCCGCCGCCATCATCGTTTCCATTCTGACGCTTTTCGTCATTCCCCGTTTCGAATCGATCCTGGCCGAACAAGTCGGCCCCGAGGGCATGCCGAAGCTCACGGCCTGCATCCTCGGAGCCAGCCGCTGGTTGCTGGCCAACTGGAAATCCATCCTCATCACGCTCCTGTGTGTGTTTCCATCCCTGTTCTCCCTGAGGAAGTGGAAGCGCTTTGGCATTCTCTGTGAACGCGTATTCTTTAAAATTACCATCCTGAAGACCATGGTCACCGAGTGGAACATCGTCCTTTTTACCCGTACCTTCGGCGAATTGCTCCACTGCGGTGCGCCACTGCTGGAGTCCCTGCAACTCGCCAAAGGAGGTGTTAAAAACGCCACTATCCGCCAGGCACTGGACTACGTGGTCGATGATCTCACGCACGGCATAAGCTTTGCCGAGGCTTTCCGGCGCCATCAGGTATTCCCAGCCATGGCCCAGGGGCTGATGGCCATGGGAGATCAAACGGGCAGCATCGGGGAGATGATGAACCGCGTAGCGGAGACCTATGAATACCAACTCAATGAGAGCATCCAGCAGATGACGAAGCTGCTCGAGCCGATCATGATCGCAGGTTTAGCCGTCTTTGTCGGCTCCATCGTCGTCGGGCTCTTCCTCCCACTCGTCACTCTCATCAAGGGCTTTTCTGGATAGCTGATGCCGAATAATCGCAGCGTTTTTTCCCTTTTATCCCGTCACAATTCCAATGCATCCCGTCATATCCCTTCGGGATCCAAAGCCCCATGAACACGTATAAAAAATGGGAGCTCACCCTTTTCATGGGGGCTTTTAGTTCGGGAGCTCTGCCGGTGGAAAATGGATTCGGCCCTCCGTCCCTCCCGCGGGACACCAGCTTCAAATTCGAGACGGAGCGCGTCGAACGCGGTGCCCGACTCAAGCAACAGACCTTCACACCGAAGCTAGACTCTTCTCCTCACGAGCGATGAGGCTTTCGTTTTTCTGCGGTGGAGAGCGGTCAATGAGGTGGGAGAGGTCTTCGCCAGCTGGCTTTCGATTCTTTCAGAATCGCTGCCCGCTGCGCGGGCCGCCCCAGGCCGATGGCTGTGCCAGCGGCCTGGGGCAAAGCCAGCTAAAAAAAATGAGAGCCAGCGGGCTTCGGCGAAATTTCCCGGATCTGGAAGAGAGCCTGCGAGTTCTTCTCAGTCCAGACAGTTTCTAGACAACCCTCTATCCCCCAAGGAATGGAGGGGCTCCAAGAGAAACGGATTGGACTTTCCTTCCACAAGCGGCCTTGACCTTCCGGCTCTTTTTCGAGGAATATCTTCCTCTCGCTCATCGCCATGGAGAAAAATTTCGTCCATCTCCACGTCCACACCGACTATAGCCTGCTCGACGGGGCCTGTCGCATCGACCGGCTTCTGGAACATGTCCATAAACTCGGCATGCCGGCGGTGGCCATGACCGATCATGGCAATGTCTTCGCCATCCCTAGCTTCATCAAAGAAGCGGAGAAATACGGGATAAAACCCCTCATCGGTTGCGAATTCTACACACTCTTCTCGGAGGATTTTC
Source organism: Puniceicoccales bacterium (assembly GCA_031288595.1). Lineage (GTDB taxonomy): Bacteria > Verrucomicrobiota > Verrucomicrobiia > Opitutales > JAIRLG01 > JAIRLG01. The sequence continues at coordinate 75,639 of JAITRB010000016.1, read as the reverse complement.
GCGTTCGGGAGCGTTTTCCACTCTATCATCTGGAGCTCATCGCCCAAACCCTGGAGGGCTATCGCCGCCTCTCGCACCTGGTCTCGCTGGCCCACACCCAGGGATTTTACTACAAACCGCGCATCAACTGGCAGACCATAGCCGAGAATGCCCAAGACCTTCTCTGTCTCACCGGTTGCCTGCAGGGCTACCTGTCCGACAGGCTCCGCAAAGGCCTCTACGACGAGGCCAAATCCGGTCTTTACCGTCTCATCGACATCTTTGGCCGCGAGCGCCTCTTTGTCGAAGTCCAGAACCACGGCATGCCCGAGCAGGCGGAGATCCTTCCTCAGCTCTTCCGGCTGGCGGACGAGGCTGGGGTGCCCGTCGTCGCGACGAATGATGCGCATTACGTCAAGGCTCAGGATTGGGAGGCCCAGGATGCCCTGCTCTGCATCCAGACTGCTTCCCGCATTCAGGACGCCGAGCGCATGCGCATGTCGTCGCGCCAGTTCTACCTCAAGTCTCGGGCGGAGATGGAGGCTATTTTCGGCGAACGTCCGGACGCGCTGGACAATACCCTTCGGGTCGCGGAGTGCTGCGAGTTCCGGCTGCCCTATGGCGAGAACCATTATCCCGTCTTTCACCAGAGCCCGGCAGAACTTACTCTCTACCGAGGAGACCACGCGGCCCACCTGCGCGCACTCTGCGTTCAGGGTCTCCAGGAGCGCTACGGCATTTCCTACCAAAATCCAGAAATGCTCACGGGGAAGGACGCCCCTTCGAAACGCCAGAAAATGCTCTGCGAGCGCATGGATTACGAGCTGCGCACCATCGAGGAAACCGGATTCCTCGACTACTTCCTCATCGTCTGGGACTTCATCGCCTGGGCCCGACAGCATCACATTTCCGTCGGCCCAGGCCGGGGCTCGGGAGCTGGCTGTCTCGTCGCCTATGTCCTGCGCATCACGGACATTGACCCCATCGCCTTCGGCCTGCTCTTCGAGCGCTTTCTCAATCCCGAGCGCGTTTCGCCACCGGACTTCGACATCGACTTCTGCATGCGGCGGCGCGAAGAGGTCATCGGCTACGTGCGCCAGAAGTACGGCGCGGATAGGGTGGCCAACATCATCACCTTCGGCACCTTCGGGGCAAAAATGGTTCTGCGCGACCTCTGTCGAGTGCATGACATCCCCTACTCCGAAGCGAATAACATGGCCAAGATGGTGCCGGACGATCTGAAGATCACCCTCGAAGAGGCCCTGCAGAAATCCCCAGAACTCCAGCAGGAGGTGCGGCGCAACCCGACGGCCCAGAAGATCATCGAGGAGGGCAAGGTGATCGAAGGTATGGTGCGCAACACCGGCTCCCACGCCTGCGGCATCCTGATCTCCGACCGTCCCATCGAGCAGCACATTCCGGTCTGCCTGCAGGAGGGCAGCTTGACGACGCAGTTCTCCATGGAACCGGTGGGAGAATTGGGTCTGCTGAAGATGGATTTTCTGGGCCTCAAGACCCTCACCGTCATCGCCGATGCCGAGCGGCACGTGCAGCTGCACACCCGGCAGCCGGACTTCCACATCCTCGACATTCCGCTCGACGATGCGGCGACCTATGCCCTGCTCAACAGCGGGGAGACCACCGGTATCTTTCAATTGGAGTCGGAGGGCATGCGGTCCCTTTGCCGAAAATTCGAGATCTCCAGCGTCGAGGAGATCAGTGCCTTGAGTGCCCTCTACCGGCCAGGGCCCATGGAGTGGATTCCGGCCTACGTCGCCGGCAAAAAAGATCCAGCAAAAATCCGCTATCCACACCCGCTGCTGGAGCAGATCTGCCGAGAAACCTACGGCATCCTGGTCTATCAGGAACAGGTCATGGAGGCCGCCCGGGTCATCGCCGGCTATACCCTCGGCGGTGCGGACATCCTGCGGCGCGCCATGGGGAAGAAAAAGGTGGAGGAAATGGCCAAGCAGCGGGCGGTTTTCATCGAGGGCGCCCGCAAGCACCACCGCATACCCAGAATCAAGGCTGAGGAGATTTTTGACATTCTGGAAAAATTTGCCGGCTATGGCTTCAATAAGTCCCACTCCGCCGCCTACGCCGTCATCGCCTACCAAACCGCCTACCTCAAGGCGCACTACCCCGTTGCCTTCATGGCGGCCCTGCTCTCGGCCGAGTTGGGTAATGCGGATAAAATGGCGACTTTCATCGCCGAGTGTCGCCGGATGGAAATCCCGATCCTAGCCCCGAACATCAATGAATCGCTGGAAGATTTCACTCCGAACTTGGAAAAGTCATGCATTCGCTTCGGATTGGCGGCCATCAAGGGTGTAGGAGAAGCGGCTTCGAAGAACATTTTAGTCGAACGGGAAGGGCATAGAGCCTTCAAGAGCTTTCGGGACTTTCTGCGGCGTGTCGACCTGCACACGGTCAACCGACGCGTGCTGGAATCCCTGATCAAATGTGGCAGTTTCGATGAGTGGGGCGAAGACCGACAGTCCCTGCTCGATGGTCTCGACACCGCCATGGCCGAGGCCTCCTCGCTGCAAAAAGACCGCGATGCGGGGCAATCTCAGCTCTTCGATCTTTGGTCCGAGCTCCCGGAGGCTCCGGAAACCGCCGCAACGGCCTCTGCTTCCCCCGTTCCGACGATGGCGATGCCTCCCCAGGAGAAGTGGCGCCACGAGAAGGAACTACTGGGTTTCTACGTCACCGGTCATCCCCTGGCGCCCTATGGAACTCTCTTGGAAGCCATCAATTCACCGGCGGAAAATCGGCTTCACGAACAGGCACACCAGGCTCACTTTCGCCTCTGTGGCGTTCTGCAGAATCTCCAAAAACGCTTCACCCAGCGCATCGCCCGAAGCTCCTGCCCCACGGCCGGACCCGTTCGCGACCAACGCCCCTGGGCCACCTTCGACCTCGAGACCCGCGACCGCGTCTGGGCCATGAGTTGTTTCCCCGATACCTACGAGCGGGTCATCCAGCGCTTGAGCGAAGGGGACAGTTTCATCGTTCAGGGGAGCGTCCGGCGGCAAAATGAGGAAATTCGCCTCAGCGTCAGCGAGATCCAGCCCATGGACGAAGCACTTTCCCAGCTTGTACGGGAAATTTTCTGGGAGCTGGACAGCTCGGCTGCGGACATCGATGCCTTCCTCGACGCCCTCCATGCATTCATCCAGGAGCAGAGTGGCTCCTGCACGTTGCAGCTCCGCTTCTATTTCCCCGATGAGGAACGATTTCTGGAAATTCCCCTGCCCCTTTCCTTCCAGTGCCCATTCAAGTTCCCGCGCCTCCGCCAACTGGAGCAGCAATTTCAGGCCGTTCGTCGAATGGGAATCCGCTGCCGAGACTTGAGCAAGTATAACTCTAGCTCAAACAAGTTTCAGACATTACAACTTGTGAGGTCATAGATCCAAAATGATCTCCCTTCCGGATTGATCGTGCCTGGCGAAATAGGCTAACGCCGATTGTCCATCCCCCTCCCCGCTCGACTGCCATTCTTCTAGGGTTTCTAGTTGATGCTCTTTTAAAATGCTCCCTTCAAGTTGGCGATTGATGCTTCCCTCGAGTTCCATGAGGAACGCAGCTTGCTTTGGGGGGAGATCCATTGCCTTGAGTTTTTCGACATGCTGAGCCAATGCAGTTAAACCGCGCTCGGCAGCTGATTTTAGGCCATTCCAGAAATCACCCTCGACTCCATTGCCATGCTCTTCGCAGAAGGAAGAGACCGCTCTGTGAATAGAGGTCGTCTTCTCTGTGAAATTACTTTCCCTAGTAGAGGAATCGATACCACAGAGGCACTTTGTGAACCATTCCAAACCGTGGCATAACAGATTCTTAAAGGAATTCCAGCGGGCCTTGATACCCGTCCCTCGGCTGTCTGTCCCGTAGCTTTCAAGCTTTATAAAGCTTCGATTTTTGCCAAAACCGCTCTCAGTCTTTTCCAATTTACCGAATAACAGCGTATTTTTCCCATAGGGCAACTTGACCTCCCTCGGGTCCGTTGCCGATGCTCCATCCTCATAGGCATTGAATCCATACTGCGAGGCTTTGCTGTTTGGAAAAGGCTGCAGATGAGAGCTGTCGTTCTTCCCTCCACGGAAATAGGCAAACGGTTTCCCTTCTCCATCTTTCGCTCCCAATAGGGCCGCGTATATTTTATTCTCCGCATCGGACACATACATCGCACTCCCGCTAGCCTGGTATCTGGGACTGATCTTCCAGGCTTCTGCATCCAATGCCCACATAAGATCCGCCATGTCCTGACGTGAATGAATGGGAGAATTTTTCCGTAACTCATCAGGATTGCCAGCCATGATCTTCTGCAAAGACTTCAAACCTCTCTCTATCGCCTCTCGGGCATACTCCACATCTGTCCCCTGAAGAGCTCCCGCGGGAACAGTATATACACTGCCTCTAATTTTAAGGTTCAGCATCTCTCGATCTGTGCTCGCTGCACTTGCCCTAAGCTCGGCATCTGTTTCTAGGGAATCTCCTGAAACGATCTCTCGGGGAACAACTAATAATGGGATATCAACATCAGCATGCTTGGTGACGAAATCTGCCAGTCGCTCTGCTTTTCCCTCGACTTGGATTCCATCGCCTGTTCCCTCGCCTTGCAGGGCCATCAGTTCCCCATCACTATTCCTGAAAACAACGGCCACTTCACGGCCTTCTTGGGGAGAAAAATGAAATAGATCCAGCACAGGATGGGATTCTCCTATAATGGCCTTCACTTCACCCACCAGCTGAGCCAAAGCGTTCACACAACTGCGAAACTCTTCCGGCGAAAGAGGCGAATCTTTCGCCGATGGATCGATATCCCCATACAAAAGATCCAAGATCGCCTGCGAGGTTTTCCCATCCAATCCCGCTGGGGATTGCGCCAAAGTTGAAGCAATATCCGCGAGCACTTCGGCCAGTTCGGCAAAAGAATCAGCTCCACCGGACTGCCATTTTTTCCGAGCCTCATCCAGTCGATCGCGTAAGTTCTGAAGATCGCCAGTAGCGCTCGCCCCAGTCAATGTTTCCCCTATGGCATCCAATCCCTCATTCTGCCTACGATTCTGGGGATGAGACCTGAGGCTAAGTGGCTGCACCGGGATACTGGGTTGCTGTTCCGCCGAAAGAGAGACCTGTCGATCTCTCTTTAAGAGCGCAATCGAAGGACGGCCTTGGATCCCTTCACTTGGCCCAAGCGGTGCAAGCCCGGTAGAGCGAGTAATCTGCGGTGAATCTCCCATCTCCTTATTCCGAAGGTCTCCGTTTGCAACGGCTTAGGATAAAGATTTTGTCCCGACTGACAAAAGGAAAATATAGGGAAAGTCCCTGAAGGATTCTGGCCTATCCTCCCCCAAGCCGTCTGCTTTTCTGAAGATTAAACTCCGCTCCTTTACGGGAACTTTTTAAAACTTGAAGTGGAGAGATAGTCCGCAAGACTAATAATCTCATGGCTTTTCACAGAGAGATATGGAGGAATTGACCCTTTTTCAAAAGATCATCTGCCGGAAGATTCCGGCCGAAATTCTCCTGGAGACCGAAGAGGCTCTCGTCATCAAGGACATCGCTCCTCAGGCTCCTGTCCACGCGCTCATCATTCCCAAGAAACCCATTCCGCGCATTTCTGAGGCAGAGGAAGAGGAGGCGGCATTGCTCGGGAAGCTATTGCTCACGGCCAGAGCCTTTGCCGCAAGGGAAAAGCTCACCGATGGCTATCGCCTCGTCATCAATAACGGGCGCATGGCCGGAGAAACGGTGCCACATCTGCACATCCACCTCCTCGCCGGCCGATCCATGGGCTGGCCACCGGGCTGAACCCAGGAGTAAATCCGCCCGCTGTTAAGAGAAAAAAGTTTGACAGAGAGGAGCGAGGACTCTAGCTTGCAGCTCAGTTGCTGATGCTCCGATGAAAACGACGCTGGTCAAAAAGGTGGACATGAACGCGAAGAAGTGGTTCCTCGTCGATGCGGCCAAGGGGAACTTGGGGCGTCTAGCGGTCAAGGTGGCCAATGTTCTGCGCGGGCGGCACAAGGTCAGCTACACGCCGCACATGGATGAGGGGGATTTCGTCGTCATCGTGAATGCGGAGAAGGTACGTCTGACTGGGAAAAAGGATGAGGACAAGGATTACATGTTCTACTCCATGTACCAGGGCAATGAGAGGCGTTTCTCGGCAAAGACCCTGCGGACGCGGAGGCCCTGCTTTCTCGTCGAACACGCGGTCAAAGGGATGTTGCCCAAGAATCGCCTCGCCAGCACCATGTTCAAAAAGCTGAAGGTCTACGCGGGAGCGACGCATCCCCATGAGGCCCAGAATCCCATCCCACTGGAAATTTAAGTTCAAATTCTATGGCATCCGATGAGAGGAGCGTTGGGACGGAAGCGGCGGCGGAATTTCTCGGTACCGGTCGGCGCAAGGCAGCGGTGGCTAAGGTACGGCTTCGGGCCGGCGAAGGGAAATTTCTCATCAACGGACGGGCTTGGGAGCACTACCTCTGCCTCGAAAGTGCCCGTCGGGAAGCCATTTCTCCGCTGCAGTGTGTGGCATTGACGGATAAATTCGATGTGACGGCGACGGTACTGGGCGGGGGAATCCAGGGCCAAGCCGGTGCGCTTCGCCTGGGTATTGCCAGGGCTCTTCAAAAGATGGATGCGAGCCTGCGCTCTTCCCTGAAAAAGGCCGATCATCTGAGTCGGGATGGACGGATGAAGGAGCGGAAGAAATCCGGTCAGCCCGGCGCCCGTAAGCACTTCCAGTTCTCCAAGCGCTGAGGAGCTGCTCCCATTCCCGTAGCTTCGGGAACTTTCTTGGGAAAGGGACCGTTTACAGGAATCAGGATGGGGTTTCTGTTTTCGGGAAAGACAAATGCTTTTGCGGATACTCGCCGCTGCCTTTGCAGAGCAGAAGAGGAAAAATAAAGACTCTCAGCCCCTCTGCCTCCATAGGGAAATTTTTCCTCTTCTGCTCTGGGGCTCGCTTCGCGGGCGATTCCTCCGGAATCCAAAGGCAGCGGACAGAACCGCCCTGGAAAAATCCAAACTTCTGCAGGGACGCTTTCCCTTCATTCGGAGCCAAACAATCCCCTCAAGCCGGAATCTGGTATGGAAGGGGAAAAGCTCCTTTTCGGAACACTCAGGCTCAAAACTCCACCGAAAAAAGCCTAAGGCGGAAGTTTTAGAGAGCCGGTCCGCACCTTTCTTCCCTCCAGAAATTCCATCTAGGCCGAAAGTCGAAAGAGGGAAAGAGGATCAGGTGACCTACAGCACGCGGAACCATCTGACGACCGCTGCTTCCTTCCGGACCTGACGGAGTTAGCCGACGCGCCGCCGCATAGGGCCCGACCCCGATTTTACTGAGGAGAAGAAAGTCACGGAAGCAAGAGCAAAAGCTCTGGGGTTCCCGATGATGACTAAGAAGAGAAAGTTCTTCACGGGGCAAAAGGACTCCACCGTTCCTCCGAGAGAAAATATTCCAGAAAAGCCCCGTTCTTTTCCGAAATTCTTTTCCCCTCTTTCGCCTTGAGTGGTTCCTCGGAGATGATAGAAAGAAATTATGGGCCGCGATCCTCTCAGTCCGAAAGACCTGACGCATCTTCTGAATCGCTACCGCGGGTCGCTGCAGCGGCGCTCGTCGAGGATCCTCGCATCCTCCTGCCGTCGGGCGGAACAGCGAGGGGGAAGCCAGAGCCTCTGCGACCGGCTCGCCCTCTACCTGCTCCTGGGAACCGCGCTGCTCCAGGGATTCGCGATGCTCATCTTCGACATTTTTTAGAAGAGAATTTCCCATGGAAACCCTGCGCCGGGATGTGGTCGATAGCACGAATGACGAGGCCTTTCGCCTGAGTGCTGAAAAGGCTCCGCCCTTCGTCGTCGTCGCGTCGCGGCAGTTCGCAGGTCGGGGACGGGGGGATCACAGCTGGTACAGCGACGACCCAGGCAATCTCTACTGGACGATCCTCTGGCAGCCCCGGCAGGTCGCACAGGACTTTCGGCACTGCTCTACCAAAGTGGCCATTCTTCTCAGCCAGGCGCTGCGGGAGCGCCATCAGGTACCCGTAGCGCTCAAGTACCCCAATGACCTGATGATCCAGGGGCGCAAGCTCGGCGGGATCCTGACGGAAACCCGGGTGGTATCGGAAAAGGTTCATCTGGCGGCCTGCGGGGTGGGCCTCAACGTCAACGGCGATCTTGAGCGCTATCCCGATGACATCCGCTCCCACTGCTGCCGCCTCCGTGATTGGCTGCCGGAACCCATAGAGGCGAGAGACCTGGAAGGCCTATTGGAGGAAATTTTCTCCAAACACTTTCTCTAAACCCCATTGAAAAATTTTTTCATACATTGGCTTCGGAGACAGGGGGAATTGGCCCGGCATAGGGCTTCCTATCCGCTATCTTTGGCTCCCAAAGGGAGCGCCCGCGCAGCGGGCATCCCCATGAAAATGAGAAAAATTTTCATGGGGCCAAGACAGCGGAACCCTCACAATTCACAGAAAGACTCCAAATATTAGTCCATGGAAGAGATCCTACACGTCGCCTTTGCCTGTGATGAAGCCTATGTGCCCTTTACGGCGGTGGCGCTCTGGTCGCTGATGGAGCATCACCATGGCCGGGTTCCAGTGCAGGCGCACGTGCTGGACGACGCGATTTCGGAAAATTCCCAGTTCAAAATGAAGCAGTTGGAAAAGAACTTCCCTTTCCTGAAGCTCCACTTTCATTCCTTACCGGAAGCCGTTCGCTCATTGCCCGTGACGGAAAAATATCCCAGTCCGGCGGTTTATGCCCGGATATTCCTTCCGGAAATCCTACCCGAGTCCCCTCGCATCCTCTACCTGGACAGCGACACATTGGTGCTGGGCGAATGGGAGTCACTCTACCATTCCGAACTTGGAGGCCATGCCTTCGCGGCGCGCTCGGAACGGGGCGTTAGTCCGCTGCGGTGGCACAACCGCCGGCTGGGACGGCCGCAAGATGCGGATTACTTCAACGTGGGCGTTCTGCTCATCGAGCCCATCCGATGGCGGAGCGAAGGGCTGACGGAGCGCCTGGTGGCCCTCATACGGGCAAGGGGGCCCTTCGATTTTCCCGAACAGGACCCGCTGAATATCCTCGCCGAGGGGCAGTTCTGTCCGCTCCAGCCCCGTTGGAATCGATTTGACTACAGGACCTCGGGCAGTTTGGAAGAGATGAGCATCGTCCATTTCATCTACCAAAAGCCCTGGAAGGCCTTTTCGGAAAAACTGGAAGCGCAACTGGCCCGTGTACCGAAGAACATCCGGCCAAAGCTGCCACGGCGCTGGGATTGCTACTACTTGACCCACCTCTTCTGGCAAACGGCCTTTCGAACTCCCTTCGCAGAGAAGTTTCAAGCCCTACGAGAAGCGGCGAAGAGGACGAAGCCAGTGAGGGGATTCTCGCCGTGGCATAGCCTGTCCTGCATCGAGAGATTTTTCCGAAAGGCAATTCGGGATCCCCTCAGGAGTTACCTGGGAACGAAAAGCTCATGAGCGGGTTTTCTGGAGAAGAGTCTCCGCCGGTGAAGGCTTTGGGGAAAATCTTTGGCTATCGCCTTAGGTCGGAGGAGCTTTTGCAGAAAGCACTGACACACCCGTCAGTTTCGGCAACGGAGAACTACGAGCGCCTGGAATTTTTGGGCGATGCGGTTCTGTCAGCCATTCTGGCAGAGGCACTCTTTCGGACCTTTCCGGACAAGGCGGAGGGAGAGCTCACGGTTTACAGGAGCGCATTGGCCAGTGGGAAATTCCTGTCGGCGTTGGCGGAAAAGATGGAATTGCGCCCATGGATACATTTCGACGAAGCGGCCTCCGGTGGGCCCCTAGCCTCTTCCGCCGTGGAGGATGTGCTCGAAGCTCTGGTGGGGGCTATTTTTCTCGAAGCGGGATTCGCCAAGACCAGACGGGTGATCCTGAAGTGCTTAGGGGACATCCGAAGCCATCTGGAATCGCTCATGCGGGACTACAATCCCAAGGGACGGATTCAGGAGTATGCCCAGAGTCAGAGCCCGACCTGGAGCATCGAGTACCGACTGGTAAGGGAAGAGGGAGCGGCCCCGCAGAAGCTCTTTGAGGTCGAGCTGTGGCTCAATGGCAGGCTCTACGGTCGTTCTCACTCGTCATCCAAGAAACGCGCACAGGAGGCTGCTGCCCGGGAAGCGATAGAGCAACTGCTCCCCTAGCTCCTGGTGAACTTCGATGACCCGAGGGCTGATTCGCGGGATCGGAGCTTCTGCATTTCCTCATGCCGCCTTTGCGGGGCAGGACAATGAAAGATCTCTTTCATTGTCCTGCCCCGGAGCCCGCCCGCAGGGCGGGCTGGGCCCGAAGGGCCCCAAAGGCGGCCGCCGAGCGCAAATACCTCTCTCCAGCCCCACTGTTATCCTCGGAGAGGATCACTGGCCCCAAGTTCCCTGGGGAAATTGGAGATCCAGAAGGCTTAGCCTCGAGGGAGCCCATGGAGATTTCTTGGCTTCGGTGGCCGAGCACAGCGATGCGCTGCGTTGACAGTTAAGGAAATGTGAATAAAAATCTTCCCGTGAGACGGAACGCCTTCTCGCTGATCGAAATGCTGCTGGCCCTAGCGCTGAGCGGCAGCGTTCTGCTAGCCTCAGTCTCCCTGATGACCACCTTCGTCGAGCTCTGGGAACGGGAGGCCGTACCGGACTGGGAAAAGGAAGGCGTGGTCGTCGCGAAAAAGTTTTTGGAGAACAGCCTGCGGGAATCCTATATCCGCCTGGATGGGATGTATACCACCCGTTTGAAGAGCCTACCCCCACAGGCAGCAAAGCCCTACTTCGAGGAGCATCCGGGAATATGGGGGGCCTATTGCCTCTACTGGTGGAACTTCAGCACGCCGCCCTTTATCGCCAACCCGCATGGGAAATTCATCAAGTACCACCTGGAGTACGACGAGAAGAAACGGCGGGTGCGCTTGCACTACCAACTGGAAAATTCGCCTTCAACCGGCAGATCCTTCAGCAGGCCCAGCCAAGCCTCTTCGGGCGAGAAATCCAGCGGCAAAGTCACCCTCTTCCGCCATTGCACCGACTTCCGCTACGCCTACTACAGCTTCGACAGCGACAAATGGGACCTCACGCTTCAGCCCGTCGTGAATAACCGCAATAGGAGAGAAAGCCCTCAGGGGTTCCATTTTCAGTTCGAAGATAAGACACAGCTCTTCATCTATCTCCAAAAACACGCCCATTCCTTCGACGCGCCGACTGCCCAAGCCAAGCAGAGTCCAGCTGACACCGGCAGAATTTCTGGAGGGCCCGGAGCTTCTGGGAAGGGTAAGCCACCCGGTGGCGGAGCGCCGAGCCCCAATCCATAGGACTTAAGAGCGAACACCCCCTTCACCTTTTCTCACAAACACGAGAAATTCCCCGACGCAGGAGCTCAAGGAAGTCTTTGAAAAGCTCGCCTGCCCAGTGCCGACGGAGAAAGCATGAATCCTTCATCCTCTCTCTCGAAAACACAGGAAATTCCTCGGCGCAGGGGATTGAGGCGCTCATTGAGGAGCGCGCGAGTCCCATACCGAAAGATGAAAGCTTGCCCTAGGGAAAAATTTTTCCAGTCCTGAATCCGTGATCGAACACTGTGTCGAAATTCGGGTGCGCTTCGTTGAGACGGACCAGATGGGAGTCGTGCACCACGCGCATTACTGGGCCTGGTGCGAGGTGGCGCGCCTCGCACTGATGGAAGCCATAGGCTATCCCTATACCCGCGTCCAAGCAGAGGGTTTCCATTTCCCCGTGATCGAACTGCAGGGCAAGTACCGCGCTTCGGCGCATTTCGACGACCGATTGTCCGTCTGGGCCGTGATCCGAGAAATGCCCCGCTCGCGGGTGGAGATCTTTTACCGCATCGAGCGCCAGGGTCAGCGGCTCTTCGATGGCAGTTCCCGCCACGCCTTTGCCCGCAAGGGCGGCGGTGCTGTCCGTCCACCAGCTGCCTGGCTGGAAATCCTGGCCTGTCGGCTCTGAAGTCCTCGTCCCTACGCTCCCTCGAGCCTCTCCTTCCTCTAGCGGAGCACGTTGACGGGGTGGATGGGAGTCTCCTCGGCGAGGCTGCTCTTTCCCTTCTTCCCCTGAAGGCCTACCGGCAGTCTCACCTGAAATGTCGTCCCGACTCCCAGCGTCGACTTGAAGGCGATCTTACCGCGGTGCAGCTCCACGCAGTACTTCAGCATGAACATCCCCACGCCGATCCCCTTGACCATCCCGACATTGTTTCCCCGATGGAAGAGATGAAATATCTTGCCATGATCTTCTGGTGGAATCCCAATCCCCTTGTCGACCACTTCCAGGATCAGGTCCTGACGGTCGCGGCGCAGGGACAGCGTTACCTTTGAGTCCGGAGGGGAATACTTCAGCGCATTGCTCAGCAGATTGATCAGGATGTGGCGGAAGAGCGAAGGATCGAGGGAGCATATGGGAGGAAATTTTCCCGAGACCATGATGAGGACCCGGGATTGCCCACCGCGGGGCTGGACGAACTGGATCGCGTCCTGACAAAGCGTCAGCGGGTCGACGAGCGTCGCTCTAAAGCTCAGTTGTTGGTTCTGTATTTTGCCCAGGAGCAGGACATCGTCCATCATCTGGGACATGCGGAAGATATCGACGCTGATCTGGCGCAGCTGCTCCTGGCGCTCTTCCGGTGAGAAGCGCTCGCCGTAATTTCTCAGGAGTTCCGCTGCAGCCTGGATCGAGGCCATGGGCGTGCGAAATTCGTGGGAGATCAGGCTGACGAAGAGGCTCTTGGTCTGGTTGGCCTGCTCCGCTCTCTGCCATTTTGCCTTCAGGGCCCTGGCTTTTTTCTGCATATCCCGCATATCCCAGATATAGAAGCCCATCCGCCCATCCTCTAGAGCACTCTCCCGAACGATCATCGTTTCCGTGCTCAACAGCTGCCCCTGCGCATGTCGGAACTTCAGCGGCAATTTCCAGCTATCCGTGGCTTTCGGTTCGCGCTGCAGGGTCCGTTTCAGAACTCCGTATCGAAAGACCAGCTGCTCCAGCTTCAGATCATCTAGAGAATTTCCCGTATAGCCGAGAAAATGCTGGGCTGCCCTGTTGGCCTGGAGGATCCGTCCCTGCGCATCCGTGAGCAAGGTGGGGATCGGAAGGAGCTCTTTAAAGCGCTCCGAGGAGACTCCATCACAGAACCCTGTGGTTAAACTGTTCGGGATAAGAGGGGAATAGGTGCGCATGGCAATACCGATGCCCAATAGGCCCTTTTCTCAGGCCCGGCGGCGGCCCGGTTCCGACGCATCTTTCATGGTTTAAGCGAGGAAAATGGCGTTCTTCGATGCGGAGAATGCGCCATTTCATTAAAAATGTACGAATTTTTCCAAGAGTACACTTTTTTTTTACAATGGAATCCGGACATTTTTCCGGAATCCGGAAGGGAACTGTTACCCGCACCGCCCGAGGTCTCGTTGGCCCCCGCCGTCTTTGGATCCCAAAGGGATCAGCCCGCGGAGCGGGCATCCCCATGAAAATCAAGATTTTCATGGGGCAAAGACGGCGGGGAACCCAGACCACAACCCATTCCCCTTCAACCCCACATTCCCCAGAAGGACAAAAGCTCACAATGGGACTAAAATCTCCCCATACTGCTCCAAATCCCATTTTTCGTTTGCCCTCCTCTTTTCACGCCTTTTTAATGGGAGATGTCGGGCCCGAATTGCTTGGGAGAAGAAGGCCCGCAAATCGATCATCTTTTCACCTGTCTATGGATTTACTATTCTGGTTCATCCCGCTGGCCTCGTTCATCGCTCTGGTGACAGCCCGTGGCTTCTTCCGGCAGATGATGAACTACCCGATGGGTTCGGAAAAAATGCAGGCTATCGCCAGTTCTATCCGCCAGGGGGCGATGGCTTACCTGCGCCAGCAATATAAGGTTGTCGGCTTCATCTTCCTGCTTCTGGCCATTCTCCTCAGCTACCTCTGCTATGGCCTGAACCTGCAGAACCGATGCTTGCCCTTCGCCTTCCTCTCCGCCGGATTTTTCTCCTCTCTGGCTGGATTTCTCGGTATGCGCACCGCCACCCAGGCCTCCGCCCGTACCGCCTTCGCCGCCTCCCAGTCTCTGAATGATGCCCTGCGCATCGCCTTTCGCAGCGGGGCCGTCATGGGATTGGTGGTGGTCGGCCTCGGCCTGCTCGACTATTCCCTCTGGTTCTTTCTCCTTCACTGCTTCCTGGATGCCAACAGCCAGCAGCAGAAGCTGCTCGCCGTGACGAGCACGATGCTGACCTTCGGCATCGGCACCTCGCTGCAGGCTCTCTTCGCTCGGGTCGGCGGGGGCATTTTCACCAAGGCGGCCGACGTGGGGGCGGACCTGGTCGGGAAGATGGAGGTGAATATTCCGGAAGATGATCCGAGAAATCCAGCCGCCATCGCAGACAATGTGGGGGACAACGTCGGCGACGTGGCCGGTATGGGGGCCGATCTCTACGAATCCTTTTACGGTTCCATCCTGGCTGCCACTGCTCTGGGGGCAGCTGCCTTCTATTCCTACGATGCAGCGATCCAAGTCAAAGCCACGCTTCTGCCCGCCCTCATCGGGGCACTGGGCAGTCTGCTCTCCATCGGAGGCATTTTTTCCGTCCGCACCAGGGAAAATGCCGATATGTGCGGGTTACTCCGGTCCCTCAACCGTGGAATTCGCCTCACGGCCATTCTGATCTTCGCCCTGTCTTTCGTCCTGCTCTATTTTCTCCAAATTCCCAATTACCTCGGGCTGTGGGGCGCCATCGTCGTCGGACTGATCACCGGCGAAGTGATCGGGAAGTCCTCCGAATACTACACTTCTCAGGCCTACCGACCGACCCGGTGCATCGCGCAACAGGCCTCGACCAGTGCCGCCACCGGCGTCATCAGCGGCATCGGCATCGGCATGATCTCGACCGTCATTCCGGTAACGGCGATTGTCATCGGCACCGCCCTCGCCTTCGGCTTCGCCTCCCAGTTCAATCCAAAGGAGATTGCCCTGGGGCTCTTTGGGATCAGCATCGCCGCCGTCGGCATGCTCTCCACCCTAGGCATTACGCTGGCCACCGATGCCTACGGCCCCATTGCGGACAACGCCGGTGGCAATGCCGAGATGAGTCAGCTCTCGCCCGAGGTTCGCCGGCGAACAGATGCCCTCGACGCGCTGGGCAATACGACCGCCGCCACCGGTAAAGGCTTTGCCATCGGCTCGGCCGCTCTCACGGCCCTGGCCCTTATGGCGTCCTACGTGGAGGGCATTCGGGTCCATCTGATCCAGTCAGGCCATCATCTTCTCTCCTGTGGGCACCATCTGGTACCTACTGCTCAGGCCACACTGAGTGATTTCATGCAGCTCTACGATGTGCAGCTCATGAATCCTCATGTCCTGCTGGGGCTATTCGTCGGTTCTATGATGGCCTTTCTCTTCTGCGGGCTGACCATCAATGCCGTCGGCCGCGCGGCCGCGAGCATAGTCAATGAGGTGCGCCGGCAATTTCGGGAAATTGCCGGTATTCTCGAGGGCAAGAGCCCGCCAGATTATGCCAGCTGCGTCACCATTTCCACCCGGGCAGCCCAGAAGGAAATGATCATTCCCTCGCTGAGCGCCGTCCTCGTGCCCATCATCATGGGCTATGTGTTCGGTGTCCCAGGTGTGCTGGGCCTCCTGAGCGGGGCCCTGTCCACCGGCTTCGTCCTGGCCATCTTCATGGCCAATTCCGGCGGAGCCTGGGACAATGCCAAGAAGTACATCGAGGAGGGGGCCTACGGGGGCAAGGGATCCCCGGCTCATAAATCGGCCATCATCGGCGACACCATCGGCGATCCCTTCAAAGATACTTCGGGGCCCAGCCTCAACATACTGATCAAGCTCATGAGCATGATCGCCATCGTCAGCGTCGGCCTCAGCATTGGCCGGGTCTGCTTGAAGTAGGCTTTTCGAGGGAAGTAGTCCGAAGGGTATTCCATCTTCTCCCCTCGCTACCTTCTGGAGGGGCCCCTCGACCTCTTGGGCCTTTGGGTTGAAAGGAGCGTATTTTGGGCCGCCTTTGAGCCCCTCCGGGGCTCTGGCCCGCGGCGCGGGGCCGCGCTGTGGGCCGCGGTGGAAAAACAAAAATACCTTTTTGTTTTTTCGCCGCAAAGGCGGCCGAGCCCAACGCCCCACAACGCTGATCCCATCTCGGCAAGAGAAGCTTCTGCCGGAAAACCGGCGCCAAGAAAGCCCCATGGAAAATTTCATTTGAAAAAGTATTTCGAAAGCTAATCGTCCTCCGATATTTCCATGGTCCGAAGCCAAACAGCCTCCGCCCCGCGCCTATCGCGCGAGCCGCCTCACAGCGTCGATTTTGAGCAGGCCCTGTTGGCCAGCTGCCTCCTGGAGGGTGGCCAGGAGAGCCTCCTGCTCTGTCTGGAGTCCCACATCTCGCCGGATTCCTTCTACCTGCCAGCCCACCAGACCATTTTCAAGGCCATCCACCAGCTCTATACCGAGGCAAAACCGGTCACAGAGCTCCTACTGGCCGAAAAGCTCTCCTCCCAGGGCGAGCTCGCCTCCATCGGTGGCTACGACTACCTCCAGTCCATCCTCAACCGCATCGACACACCGGCCCATATCCACCACTACATCCAGCGGATACGCGACCTCGAGCTCGTCCGACGCGTCATACGCGTCGCCACCGAGGGCATAGAAAAAGCCTACGCCGGCATCGACGATGTCGCTCCTTTCCTCGAAGGATTTGAAAACTCTGTCTTTGCCATCAGCCAGGATCGGCTCGTCGACACAGTCACTCCGATCCAGAGATCCGTCGACCGAGTCGCGCCTCTCATCAACCAGATGCTGGAGCGGAAGGGAGCGGTCGCCGGGGTTCCTTCCGGCTTTGTCGATCTCGACCGCATGACCTTCGGGTTTCATCCTTCCGAGATGATCGTCCTGGCGGCACGACCTTCCCTCGGCAAGACGAGCCTGGCGCTGAGCTTTGCCCAAGCAGCGGTTCTTCCGAACAAGGAGGGGCAGAAGAGCATTCCCACTCTCTTCTTCAGCCTGGAGATGAGCGCCGACCAGCTGGCCTTACGCCTGCTCTGCAGCCAGTCCGCTGTCGACATGACGGCACTGAAGAAGGGTCGGGTATCCGGCGAAGGGCTGGCGGCGATCCATCAGGTCATCAACTCCTTCCGCAACACCCCGCTGTGGATTGACGAGTCCGCCAGCATGACGATTCTGGAGATGCGGGCCAAGGCACGGCGGCTCTACAACAAGCATCGATTGGGACTCATCCTCATCGACTACCTGCAGCTCATCGCCGGCGGCGATACGCGGGCGCCGCGGGAGCAGCAGGTAGCAGAGATCTCCCGCGGGATCAAGGCGATGGCCAAGGAGCTCAACGTTCCGGTCGTAGTCCTGAGCCAGCTTAACCGAGAAACGGAACGGGAGAAGCGCCTGCCACGGCTATCCGACCTGCGCGAATCGGGCTCCATCGAACAGGATGCCGATGTGGTTCTGCTGCTGTCCAAGCGAAAGGGGGAGGATGAAACGGAAGAGATGTCCAGCGACACCGCCCTACGGGAGCTGATCATCGCCAAGCAGCGCAACGGGCCCGTCGGTATCGTCCACCTTGCTTTCCGGAAAAGCTTGACCAAATTCGAGAACTTCAGTGCTGGCAATGCCCTTCTGTCCTAATTTTATGAGATTCCACCGACCTGCTTATTTTTTCCTATGTACCTCGTTGCTGCTCGGACATGCAGTCCTGGCGGATCCGGAAGGGTATCCGGTGCGGGAGATCGAGTTCTCCTTCCAGGGCCACGCCCCTCGGGCCCATCGGGACTTTCTCTTGGCCCACGTCGCGCTGAAGAAGGCCGAGCCCTTTCGGGCTCATCTGGCCGACCATTCCATCCGCTCGCTCTATGCGACCCAGCTCTTCTCAGACATTCGAGTCGATGCCGAGGAAACGGAAGAGGGGGTCATCGTCCGCTTCCAGCTCGAGGCCGTTCCCAGGATCCAGAGCCTCCACTTTGAGGGGAATAAGAAGATCAGCACTTCGACCCTTCTGAAAAAGATACAGACCAAGGTCGGCCAGAGCCTCCAGGAATTCCGGCTCCACGCAGATGCCCGGCAAATCCAGAAATTCTACCGCGAAAAGGGATTCCCCTTCGTCCAGGCTCAGTACCGCATCGATCTCTCGCTCCAAACGCTGAAGGCAGATCAAGCTTTGCCGGAGCAGGAGCGCGAGGTCCATTTTCTCATCGAGGAGGGACTGAAGTACCGCATCCAAAAGATCGATTTCACCGGTCAGGAGCCCTTTAGGCCCTCGCAACTCCGCCAAGTAATGTTGACCAGGACCTGGAATATCCTTTCCTGGTTGACCAGGCGAGGCATTTTCATCGACGAGATATTCCAACAGGACCTTCAGACCCTGCGTGAGTTGTTTCGAAACAGGGGTTATCTCGACGTCCGCATCGACCCGGAGGAGGTCGAGTTTCAGTACAGTCCCCAGGGAGGTCTTCGGATCACGATTCCCATCCATCGGGGGGAGCGCTACAGGATCGCTTCCATAGCACTGCCGACGGTGAAGCTATTTTCCGCCGAAGAGCTCCAAGGTGCCCTGGGTTTTGTTTCGGGACAGGTCTACTCACCATCGGCCATCGACGCCGCTCAGGAACGGATCCAGGATCTCTATGGATCCAAGGGATACCTGCAAACCGAAGTCTCCCTGACGTCGACGCTTTCCGATGAGAAGAAGCGGTCCATGGATGTGAAGCTGGAGATCGAAGAGGGCTCTCCCACCTCGCTGCGAGATATCCAGGTCAAGGGCAACACGCGCACGAAGAACAAGGTGATTCTGCGCGAGCTGTCGCTGGCTCCAGGTGATCCCTTGGATACCGTGAAGATGAGGATCAGCCAGCAGCGCTTGCGCAACACCCATTTTTTCGAAAATGTCCACATCCACCCACAGGACTGCCACTCGCTGACCCAGAAAGACCTCTCGATTCAGGTCAAGGAGAAGACGACGGGGAAAGCTTCCATCGGCGGTGCCATCAGTGCTGCCAACAACATCATCGTCTTCCTGGATATCTCGCAGTCCAATTTCGACCTTTTCAGCCCCAGGAACCGATTCCAGGGAGCTGGTCAGAAGTTCCATGCCCGCCTGCAGCTTGGGACAAGAAATACCTCGGTCTCCGTGCTCTTCGAGGAGCCCTGGTTCTTCGATCGTGAGCTCACCTTCGGCTGCGAGCTCTTCGCCACCCGAGACCAATTCAAAAACTCGGATTTCAACTACGATGGGCCGTCCTATCGCGAGCGGCACCTGGGAAGCGAACTCTATTTCCGCAAGGCCCTCTGGGAATACTGGAGCGGGAAATTGAGCTACCGGATCGAGCGTCAGAAAATCAGCGATGTAAGGGAACGGGCTCCCTTCGAGCTGAAGCAGGACGTCGGACAACGCTCGATTTCGCGCGTCGGCTTCGTGCTGGAGCGCGATACTCGGGATAATCTCTCCCTACCTACCCAGGGTTCTGCCATCAGCATTACCAACGAGATTTCCGGAGGGATATTTGGAGGGAGCACCCACTTCCATCGCCTGGAGGCCATGGTTGCCCGCTGCTTCCTCCTGCATCCGAAGCGTACCCAGGTGCTCTCACTCTCGGGACATTTCGGCAGCCTCAGCGCCTTTCGGCACCGGCGCATCCCCTATACCGAGCGATTCTTCCTCGGCGGCAGCGACGAGATGCGGGGATTCGGCTCCCGGGAGATCGGGCCGCAGGACGCAGAGGGCTACGTCATCGGCGGGAACTCCCTGGTCTACACCTGCGCCGAATATGCCCTCGAGCTCTTCGAGCCGATAAGATTCGCGGTCTTCGGCGAATGTGGCTATGTCAATGCCAAGAAATTCGACCTGAGACCGAAAAATTACCACATGGACTACGGATTTGGCCTGCGCATCCTCGTCAGAGGAGCCCCTCTACGCCTTGACTTCGGCTTTCCCGCCCATCGGGCGAAGACAACCAAGCGGCACACGATGCAGTTCAATTTCTCCTTCAGCACGGGCTTCTAGCCTTTCGGAAGCCTCGAGGATTCCCTTCTCGAGCTAGTAAAAGGGAAAAAGGGGACTGTCATCCTCCGGTGTTTTGGCCGCTGCCGCTTTTTTTTCTTTGAAAGAAAAGCGTCGCCGCTGCGCAGCAGCGACGAGCTCCCCTGCGGGGAGCCAGCGGCCAAAACCAACACAGATGACTAAGCTCAGCTCCGGCGGTGGGACTCGAGATAGATCCACAGGAGCTGCACATCCGATGGACCGACCCCACTGATGCGGGCGGCCTGGCCGAGGGTGGCCGGCCGGATTTGAGAAAATTTCTGCCGGCTCTCGTTCCGCAGGCCCTTCATCGCCTGGTAATCAATGCCTTCTGGAATCGGCACCGCTTCCATCGCACCCATTTTCTCGACCTGCCGGAGCTCGCGTTCCCGATAGCCCGCATAGGCGAGGCGATAGAGCACCTCCTTCCGCACTTCTGGGGCAAGATTCCGAAAGGGAATGGGCAGAATTTCCGACAGGGACTCGCCATTCTGCCGCACCGCATCGGCCCAGGAGTAAGCCTCTCGCCACTGCGAGGACTCCAGGCATTCCACGTTCTCCTGAACGGCCCGTTGCTTGGCGACGATGCGCCGGATTCTCGGCTCCGGCAGGAGTCCGTAGCGCTGGGCATGCTCCAGCAATCGCAGTTCCGCACTGGAGTGGTTGAGCAGGAGGCGGTACTCCGCCCGACCGGTGAACATCCGGTAAGGTTCGACGGTTCCCTTCGTGACGAGATCATCGATGAGGACGCCGATGTAGGCTTCATGGCGCTTCAGCACGACTGCTTCCTCTCCCCGCAGCAGGGCAACGGCATTGATCCCCGCCAGCAATCCCTGTCCCGCCGCTTCCTCGTAGCCAGAACTGCCGTTGATCTGACCGGCACAGAAAAGGCCAGCAATAGCTTTGGACTCCAAGGAAGGGTTGAGTTGAGTCGGGGGAAGGTAGTCGTACTCCACCGCATAGCCCGGCCGCAGGATATGGGCTCGTTCCAGCCCGGGAATCGTCCGGAGCATCGCGTACTGGATCTCCAGTGGCAGGCTAGTCGACAATCCATTGATGTACCACTCCTCCGTCGAGTTTCCCTCCGGTTCCAAAATTATCCGATGCTCTGCCTTATCGGGAAATTTCACGTACTTGTCCTCGATGCTGGGACAGTAGCGCGGCCCGGCTCCGGTGATTTGGCCGGAATACAGTGCCGACTGCGACAGAGAGGATAGCACCAGTTCCCGCGTCGCCGCCTGCGTACGCGTCACCCAACAGGAGCGCTGCTTTCGGGCCAGGAGCTCGTTCTTGCCGAGCGATGTTGGGGATTCTCCCCAGTGCTTCGAAAAAGAGGGAATGGGAATGCCCTCCTCTCGCGTGTCGTAGAAACCGAACAGGACAGGCTCCTCATCTCCTCGCTCCTCCTCGCATGAGGAAAAATCGATGCTCGGGCCGAGAATGCGTGCGGATGTACCGGTCTTCAGGCGCCCCAGTTCTAGACCGGCTTCCTGCAGGCTCTGCGGCAGTGCCGTCGAGGAAAAATCTGCTAGGCGTCCACCAGGGCTAGGGCGCAATCCCATGTGCAGAACGCCATTCAGAAAACTCCCCGTCGTCAGGATGATGGCAGCGGCAAAGAAGTCAACGCCCAGCTGGGTTCGGACCCCTACGGCTCGACCTTCCTCCAACAAGAGCTCCGTCACCAGAGCCTGCAGGAGGAAGAGATTCGCCTGGTTTTCCAATACCCATTTCAAGCGGAACTGGTAGGCCCTTTTGTCGCTCTGGGCGCGCGGCGACTGCACTGCCGGCCCCTTGGAACGGTTCAGCAGACGCCATTGGAGTGCAGTGGCATCTGCATTGATGGCCATTTCCCCGCCGAGCGCATCGATCTCGCGAACGATTTGTCCCTTGGCCTGGCCACCGATGGCCGGATTGCAGCTCATCTGGGCAATCGTGTCGTTGTTGCCCGTCAGCAGTAGGGTTCTAGCCCCCCTTCGGGCCGCGATGAGTCCCGCCTCACAACCGGCATGTCCCGCGCCACAGACGATCACGTCGTAGGGATTCTCGCGACCATAGGAATTGGCAGGACCGAAAGGCATAGACTTCTAAGGGGAAGGGCAAAACGCGCAGCGGCAAGTCCATTCCTTTGTCCCCGCTCTCGACTGTTCCTAAGGAACAGAAACGCGCTTCTGAGAAGGAATGATATGGGGGAGGCAAAGCTCAGACGCGCATGAAGAAGTTCGGATCCATAGCTCCTATCGGAGCGGCTATTTCTGCGGATTTTTCGGCAGAGCCACCACCGCTGTGCTCCGGCATTTCTCCCCGAGCGAACTGAAGCATTTTTTCGCTCCAGGATTCCACCTGCTTGACGAAATGCTCGAACAGCGCTTTGAAGTGTTCCAGATCGATGAAGCGGCTCGGCAAGAGGAAGGCTACCCCTATCTGGCCGGAATCCTGGCTGTAGGAAAAAGTGAAACCGCTCCCTTCGAGGGAGGCATTTTCGTGATTGAAGAAGAGAAAGACGTCCTTTTTCGCTATTTCCGGTATATCGCCGATCTCGGAATAGAAGATCACGCCGTCGAAATAAGGATTGAATTTCAGATGAATCTCCAGGTTCCCCTTGGCCGACAGGCAGCAGTAACCGGTCGGATCCACCTGTAGCGCCACCCCGATTTCACGCCCGAAGGCGCTGATCACATTCGCCATCTGATCGCATGACATATCCCGCCGTATATTCTTTTGGGGAATTTTAGAGATTTTTTCTCAAAGGTCAATACCTCAGGAATAGGCCCGTGGGTTCTTTAAACCAGAAAATGGGAAAACCCTTTCATAATGGGTATTCCTTCGCTGTCTTTGGATTCCGAAAGGAATCGCCCGCGGAGCGGGCTCCAGCGCGCCCGCTCCGCGGGCGCGCTGCAAAGACAGCGAACGAGCTCACCGAAGCTGTGGAGAAAACACTCCATTGGGATACTCCCTCAGGGGAGCAGCGGGAGAACGGCCGCTGCAACCGCCTCCACCGAAATGCCCTCCATCGACTGGCCCGCAGAGGGCCGAAGCTCCCGATGCATTCCTTCGAAAAAAAGTCCATTCCGCTGAGGCGAGGTAGGGCCATAGAGGACGACGCAGGGAATGCCCAGCGCATTGGCCAGATGCATCGCGCCCGTATCATTGCCGATCACGACTGAGCATGAGCCCAGTGCATCGGCCAGCTCCATGAGATTCGTCTTGCCCTCCAAGTGTGTGATTCCCGGAGCGGAAAAGTCGCGGCAGCGGGACAGAATTTCCGCATCCTGCGCCGTACCCAACAGCAACACCTGCCCACAATGACCGGAAGATAGGAGTTTCAAAACCAATTGTCCCCATCGTTCCAGCGGCCAGCGCTTCGTCGGAAGGTTCGCACTGCCGCAGACGAGGCCCACTATACCACTCTCGGGCCTGATCCAGACCTCCTGCGGAGCGCGGGAAATATTCTCTCGCATGCCCATCGACCGAAAGAAGCGCTCCCAGAGAAGGCTCTGGTGCCCATCCTGAAAATCCGCCGGCACCTTCCAGGGATGTCGGAGGAAAATCCTCCTTCTTTTGGGGAACTGCAGGCCAAAGGTCTCGTGGGCACCTAGAACTTTTGCCTCCAGTTCGCCTCGGAGAGAATGCGTCAGCAGGATATAGAAATCGGGAATTTCCCTGCTCAGGGAACGGAGTTTTGGGAAATATCCCCAGCCTTTGCGGGGCAGTGCTAGAAACCGGTCCGCCAGCTGCCAGCGCAACACCAGTGGGGCCAAGGAGGCCTGCCCCAGCAGCGTAATCGCCGCATCCGGACGCATGGACCGCAATTCCCTCAGCAGGGGAACAGCCATGACGAAATCCCCGAGCCAGTTCGGCAGACGAACCCAGATCCTCGTCGCCCGACTACGCAGGAGCTCCGCCCGTACCGTCGGGTCGCTGAGGAGCAGATCCCGCCTGTGGTCGAGGTGCAGAAAGGCATGGGGTTCGTCCTGGGTATGCCAGCGGCGGTGCACCCAGAGCCAATCTTCGCAGATGCTCTCATCGGAGCGCAGGAGCCGACCCAGCCAGTCATTGCCTACCTGTGTCCAGTACGAGCCCGACTCCGGCTTCGACAGGCGCTCGATTTCGAAACGCACCTGGGCAAAGCCCAGGCGACGCGTCCACAGGGCATAGAGCTCGATCCCCTCTCCGCACGGGGCCAACAAATCGGCCAGGGGACTGCTGGAAGCCAGACGTTCCATGAAATGAGACAAAATCCCGCTCTTTCCCGCACTCTGGTCGCCTAGAAAGGCGATAATCCCTTGCGTCCGCAGGATGGCCTTCGCCTTAAGAAGGCCGTCTCTACGAGAGAGCAGTTCGAGGCCGAAGCGTCCCCGCGTGCGCCGGAGCCAGGCATCGAGCCATGGATTTTTCAAGGGGCGGAACAGAACTCCTATGCGCCGTTCCCGAGCGAGCTCCGGGGCGAAAATCGGCAGCCAGGTCGCCGCTTCCAGCATGCTCAGATGCGGAATCCACAGCAACATCGGTCGTGGCCGCTCGCGGGTTTCGCGCATCCATTGCTGCAGCGCTTCGGAAACGGAAGCGCTCTTCCGGAGGCGATTTTTGGAAAAAAAGGGCGAGATCAGGGCCAGGCAGGCCATTTCGACCATGCGCCCGCAGCTCGTACGGCCGATACGCCGTTTCCAAGCCCAGGATTTTTGGGGAAAGGCATGGTCCAAGTTAGACAGGAGCGTTCGGCGGCGACGGGGAAATGAGTAATAAAATACCCGTCCTAAAAATGCGGAGAGAAGGGAAATACTTCTGCTCGGCAGAAGCGACAGGATCAATCCTACTGTAGGGAGAAATCCTCGCGTGAGGACTTCGGCCAGCTTCATCTCACGAATCCTCGAAGCGGCGGAAGAGCAGTGCCGCATTATGCCCCCCAAAGGCCAGATTTTCGCTCAGGGCTGTCCGTACCTCTCGGCGCAGGGCGACATTCGGCACGTAGTCGAGGTCGCAATCTGGATCGGGAAATGCGTAGTTGATGGTCGGGGGGATGAGGCCCTTGACGATGCTCTGAATGGTCGCTATGGCCTCGATGCCACCGGCCGCACCCAGCAGATGACCGGTCATGCTCTTGGTCGAGCTGATGGGAATGTTTGAAGCGGCCTTGCCGAAGACCCGCTTGATGGCCAGCGTTTCGCTCCGGTCATTGTAGAGCGTCGACGTCCCGTGCGCATTGATATAGTCCACCTCTTCCGGTGCACACTTGGCCCTCTGCAAGAGACGGCGCAGGCAGAGGGACAAGCCCTCGCCCTCGGGGTCTGGTGAGGTGATGTGGTGGGCATCGCAGGAGGCCTCGTAGGCGATGAGTTCGGCATAGATTCTCGCCCCGCGGGACTGGGCATGGGTCAGGGTTTCGAGCACCAGTATTCCGGCTCCCTCGCCCATCACGAAACCGTCCCGCTTTGCATCGAAAGGACGGCAGGCGTGAGCCGGATCCTCGTTGAAAGAGGTGCTCAGGGCCTTCATGGCACAGAAACCGGCAAAGCTGAGCTCCGTCAGCGGGGCCTCGCTCCCACCGGCAAGCATGACATCGGCTTTTCCCAGGCGCAGCAGCTGAGAGGCCTCGCCGATGGAATGCGAACCGGCGGCGCAGGCGGTCACGACGGAAAAGTTAGGTCCTCTGGCTCCGATCTCAATCGCCACCACACCGGAGGCGATGTTGCAGATGAGCGAAGGTATCATGAAGGGTGAGACCTTGCGCACCTCGGACCGGTGAAATTTTCCAGTCTGGAGCTGGAGGGTTTCCATGCCCCCGATGCCGGAACCGATCACAACCCCCATGCGTCCGGCCTCGTCTGGCCCCCGCGGAGAAAAGGAAGCGTCCTTCAGGGCCTTTTTGGCCGCAGCAACGGCGAACTGGGCGAAGCGGTCATTCCTTCTGGCCTCCTTGGGATCCATGAAGCGCTCCGGATCGAAATCCTTCACCTCCGCCCCCACCTGACACTCGCAGTGCGTCGTGTCGAAGCGCGTGATCCGCCCGATACCCGATATGCCCGCCGTGAGGCGTTGCCAGAACAGTTCTAATTCGTCGCCGAGCGGTGTGACCAAGCCCATGCCCGTCACGACTACGCGTTGCTCCGGCGAAAGGGAAGTCACGGTTTCAGGCGACGGCCTGCTTCTGTCCGAGTTTATCCGAAATGTAATGAATTACATCCTGGACCGTCCGCAATCCCTCTGCCTCAGCCTCTGGGATCTCGCCGCCCAGCTCATTGGCGAACTCCTCCTCGAAGGCCATCACCAATTCCACCGTATCCAGAGAATCCGCACCCAAGTCCTCCAAAAAAGAAGCCTCCGGGATAACCTTTTCCGCACTGACTCCGAGCTGGTTAATGATGATCTCCTTAACGCGCTGCTCTATCGTTTTTTCAGTCATATCGTCGTAAATTACGAATCAAATTCGGCCGAAGTAAGACCGAAAATCTATCCGAGTCAAGAGGCTTCTCCCGCTTTGCACTTGCGCTTTCCGAGGTCTATTCCAGTCTCCGGCTGATGCAATTGCTGGCGGGGAGTTCGCATCGGCCTCTGGCGGAAAAGGTCGCCGCCCACCTGCAGCAAGCCCTCGGCGCCGTGGAGCTCTCCGAGTTTCCCGATGGCGAGACGCGGGTACAAATTCTGGAAAACCTTCGGGGGCGCGACGTCTTTCTCCTTCAATCCCTGCGGCGTCCGGCTTCCCATTACCTCATGGAACTACTGATGCTGGCCGATGCTGCCCGACGGGCCGACGCTGCCCGCATCACAGCCGTTATCCCCTTTTTCGCCTATGCCCGACAGGAGCATAGAGGACAGCATTCAACTGCCATCACGGCCAAACTGGTGGCCAATCTGCTCACAACTGCCGGTATCCATCGCCTCCTGACCCTAGAACTCCACACGCCACCGCTCACGGGCTTTTTCGACCTCCCAGTCGAACATCTGTCCGCCAAACCCCTCTTTCTTCCCCAAGTTCAAAAACAGAAGAGTTCTTGCCTGAGCATCGCCTCCCCCGACCTGGGTGGGGCGAAACGGGCGGCTCTTTGGGCCGATGCCCTGCTCTGTCCGCTCATCCTCCTCCGAAAGCACCGCCGAGAGGGAGGGGAACTCGCCATCATCGGCGCATTGGGAGAAATCGAAAATCGCGAGATCTTCCTCGTCGATGACATGGCCGAAACCGGCCTGACGC
This sequence comes from Puniceicoccales bacterium, assembly GCA_031288595.1. Classification (GTDB taxonomy): domain Bacteria; phylum Verrucomicrobiota; class Verrucomicrobiia; order Opitutales; family JAIRLG01; genus JAIRLG01. The sequence goes on along the minus strand of JAITRB010000016.1, from coordinate 48,404 downwards.
TGGGAGCAGCCGCCCAATACCTGCGTCAACGGGGAGCCGCATCTGTACGAGCCGCCGTCGTGCACAGTTCCCTGAGCGAGGCCGCTCGGAAATACCTGTACCACAGCGGTGTGGAAGAGCTGTTCACGAGCAACTCCATTCCGACCGATGGAAACGGTGGCCTGCCCGTCATCGTTCTCGACCTGGCCCCCCTTCTGGGCGATGCGATGCGCTGTCTCCACGAAAATCGCTCCCTCGAGAAAAGCTCTCTCGTCTGAGAACTTCGCTCAGGGAAGCCCCGATTCTTCGATCCCTCAGGTAGCGGAAGCTCCGGTTTCCGCCTTTGCGGGAACTGGGAAAGAGAAAAGAATTTTTCTCTTTCCCAGTTCCCGCGGCCCGCACAGCGGGCCTGGGCCCTTTAGGGCCCAAAGGCGGAAACAAGCCTAAACAATAACTTCTATCTATTTCTGAGACGGAATACAGTACGACAGTTTTCCAAGTCCCCAAAACCAAGGCCAATCCCTCGAAATCAGCGGGGATCAAGATCGCTGAGTAGAATAAAGAGTGGCCTTGGAAGCCAAAAACCTTTCCATATTACGGACGATGATAGCCGTTTCGCTCCACAATACCCTCAGTGGGCAAAAGGAAATTCTCAAGCCATCGGCGGACGGGCTTTTGAGGGTCTACTGCTGTGGACCGACGGTCTATGCAGCGGCCCATATCGGCAATTTTCGCAGCTTCCTGCTGCAGGATGTACTGCGCCGTGTGCTGGAACAGAGCGGTTACCGCGTCCACTGGGTGCGCAACCTGACCGACGTCGATGACAAGACGATTCGGGGGGCTCGGCAACAGAGGATCCCCTTGAGGGAATTCACCGATCACTGGATTCGGGTCTTTCGGGAGGACAGCCGGAAGCTCCGAATTCTGCCGCCGGATGTGGAGCCTCGGGCGACGGAACATATCGACGAACAGATTCGCTGGATACAGAGGCTCATCGAGGCTGGATTTGCCTATCCGGACATCGACGGCTCGATCTACTACCGCCTCAGCTCTTTCCCATCCTATGGCCGGCTCTCGCGCCTGCCGATGGAAGGCCTGAGGCCAAGCATCAGGGCCAAGTGCCCTCATGACGCCGATGAATACAACGGCGACTCTGCCCACGACTTTGCGCTCTGGAAGGCCCGAAAGGAGGAGGACGGAGACTGTTATTGGGAAAGCCTCTGGGGCCCTGGCCGGCCCGGTTGGCACATCGAGTGCAGTGTCATGGCTATGCAGTATCTCGGCGAGACCCTTGATCTCCACGGAGGCGGGGTCGACCTTTGCTTCCCACACCACGAGAACGAAATCGCCCAGGCCGAGGCCCTGACCGGAAAATGCTTCGCCAAGCACTGGTTCCACTGTGCCCATCTCCTGGTCGATGGGCAGAAAATGTCCAAAAGTCTCGGCAACTGCCATACGCTGCAAGACCTTCTCGACAAGGGACACAGCCCGATGGCCGTCCGCTACGCCCTCGTCGCCGGCCATTACCGCCAGCCGCTGAATTTCAGCTTCCAAAGCCTATCCATGGCCGAAAGGGCCCTGCAAAAGCTCGCCCGAGCTCAGGAGCAGCTCCAAAAACTTGCCGGAGGAAATGCTTTTTCAAAATCTGAACCTCAGTCGGGAAATAGCCCTCTCTTCTTCGAGGCCTGGCGGGCCCTGCGGGATGATCTCAATATTCCCCGTTGCCTCGGGAGCATCTTCGCGATCATCGCCTCTCCGGCATTCGGTCGCCTGTCGCCGGCAGAGGCCCGCGCAGGCCTGCGCGGGCTCGAGGACATCGTCCTCGGAGCCCTTGGGCTCACTCTGCCGGCGACGGAGGCCGATGGGCCAATCGATATCGCTGCTCCAGAAGAGGTTCTGGAGTTGGCGGAACAGCGCCAGAGGGTCAGGGAAGAAGGAAATTTCGCCGAGGCAGACCGCCTGCGGGAGCAGATCCAGGCCCTGGGCTGGCAACCCATCGACCTAGCCGGGCATTTTGAGCTGAAGAGAATACGGAAGAGTCCCTGAGCTCACGGCTCTAGGGAATCAAAAGGGGCTTGCCTCCCCGTAAATTCCCCTTAGACTTCTCAATCGGAAGGGAAAGGGGATGGAGGGTTCTCAGCGGGAATTTCTGCTATTACTGGGCTATTTGCATGCCCGCTACGCGAAGTACGACGAGGCGTTTCTGCTGCTGCACGGCCTGAAGGAGTGCTGCCCGGAGGACGAGGAGGTGGCTATCGCGTTGGCCCATGCCTGCCTCAGAACCGAACGCATTCCGGAGGCCCATAGAGTCCTGGAATCGCTGGAACGACGACCGCTGCCGGCCAGGCAGGAAAAATTGTTCTTCCTCCTCCAGAGCCGCATCCTCTGGGCCCTCGGCCGCGACGGCGCCGCCCGGGATGCGCTCGTCCACTATCTCGGTCTGGAGGAACGCGAGCTGCGCCTCCACGGCTATCGCAAACAGTGGGCTTTTCATCCCAAAGAAAAACTCCGGACATGAGCCTATTCCAGCAGATTCAGAAATACGTCGGCAAGCTCTCGCGCTACAACGACATCGTCCTGGCCGTTCTGGTGATCGCGATCATCGGCCTCATGATCGTGCCGATCCCGCCCTCTGTGCTGGACATGCTGCTGGCGCTCAACCTGGCCATCGGGATCACGCTTCTGATGATCTCGCTCTACATTCCCCGAGTACTCGCGTTCTCCACCTTCCCGAGCATCCTGCTCTTCACGACCCTCTTCCGACTCGCGCTCAACATCACGACCACTCGCATGATCCTGCTCCACGCGGATGCCGGCGAGATCATCTACACCTTCGGCAACTTCGTCGTCGCCGGCAACTTCATCGTCGGGGCGGTCATCTTCCTCATCATCCTCATCGTCCAATTCCTCGTCATCACCAAGGGAGCGGAACGGGTTTCCGAAGTGGCCGCCCGTTTCACCCTGGATGCCATGCCGGGCAAGCAGATGAGCATCGACGCCGACCTGCGGGCCGGAAGCATCGACACCGAGCAGGCCAAGAAAAAGCGCTCCGAACTGGAGCAGGAGAACCAGCTCTATGGCGCCATGGATGGGGCCATGAAGTTCGTCAAGGGCGACGCCATCGCCGGTCTGATCATCACCGCCATCAACATCGTCGCCGGCCTGCTCATCGGAGTATTTCAGAAGAACATGGAGGCAGCCAAAGCCCTGACGGTCTACTCCGTTCTGACCATCGGCGATGGGCTGGTCTCCCAGATCCCGGCCCTCCTCATCTCCATCACCTCCGGCGTCATGGTCACGCGGGTCGGTTCCTCCGACGAGGCCAATCCGCTGGGCAACGACATCGGGGCCCAGGTATTGAGCCGACCCAAGGCCCTGACGGTCGGCGGCTTCATGATGTTCGGCCTCATGATGATCCCCGGCTTTCCCAAGCTTCCTTTCCTATTCATCGGCATCGCGGCCATCGCCACCGGTGGTGCCCTGCTCAAAGGCAGTGGCAAGAGCGCCACTGCGCCCTCCGTCGTCAAGAAGGCGGGGGGACTGGAGGCGGATGTCGCACCGGCACCGGTCAAGGATGAGAGAGATGAGTTCTCCGTCACCGTTCCACTCCTGCTCGACGTCGCCACTTCCATCGAGGATTGCGTTCAGCCGGATGTGCTCAACGAGCAGCTCATCCAGATTCGGCGGGCACTCTACCATGACCTAGGTGTTCCTTTTCCGGGCATCCACCTGCGCTTCAACGAAAATCTGTCGGATGGGGTTTATCAGATCCTCCTGCAGGAGGTACCGATCTCCCAAGGTAAGATCATCAAGGACCATGTCCTCGTGCGGGAGTCTAAGGACAACCTGGGCATCCTCAACGTCGCCTTTCAGGAGGAGAAGGCCTTTCTGCCCAACATTCCGGCCCTGTGGGTGCACCGAAATAGGGTCTCCCAGATGGATAAGGCCCGCATGGCCTACATGAGTCCACCCCAGATATTCGCCTACCATCTCTCCTTCGTCCTGAAGAAATATGCCCACGAATTCATCGGGCTCCAGGAAACCCGCTTCCTCTTGGAAAACATGGAAAAGCGCTTCCCGGAACTGGCCCGAGAGGTTCAGCGCGTCTTGCCCATCCAGAAGATCACCGAGGTGCTGCAGCGACTGGTGCAGGAGGACATCTCCATCCGTAACCTTCGGATGATCATGCAGTGCCTCATCGAATGGGGGCAGAAGGAAAAGGAACCGGTACTCCTGAGCGATTACGTCCGCACCAGCCTGCGGCGCTACATCAGCTATAAGTACAGTGGCGGGCAGAACATTCTGGCCGTCTACCTCCTGAACCCCGATGTCGAGGATGTCGTGCGCAAGGCCATTCGCCAGACCTCAGCTGGTAGTTATCTCGCCCTGGAACCGGAAAAGGCCAAGAAGATCATCCACAATATTCAGGAGGAAGTGGGTGACTTCTCTCAGGAAAGCAATCGACCCGTACTCCTCACCTCCATGGACATCCGCCGCTACGTGCGCAAGCTCATAGAGCTCGAGCTCTACGAGTTACCCGTCGTGGCCCATCAGGAACTGACCGATGAGATCACGATTCAACCCCTAGGCCGCATCGCCCTCGCCTGAAAGAATGGATAGGGATAATGGGGAATTCTTGAGGCAATCGGAGGAACACGTAGCCTCCGTTCGGGCCGCCATCGAAAGGGCGAAGAGGATGATCGAGCACGCCGAGAGCGTCTTTCGCCACTTCGGCTTCGCGCGGGGGAACGACGAGGCGATGTTCGCCCTGCCCTTCATCCAGAAAATGGCCGACGAAATCGCCCTGATCGCCAAGGGCGAGCAGGACTATCTCGAATTCATGGGCTTCAAGGAGCCGAAGGGCGGCTGGCCGATCCTGCACCTGGGCGTTGCAAATCCCGAGGATGAGACCGCCATCGACCGCCTCTTGGCAGCCGCCCAGGCCATACCCCTGAGTCCGCGGAAGGAATTTTTCAAGGAAGAATCCACCTCTGCTCCGAGTGGCCCTCGGGAATCGACCGCCGAGGCGATAGCCAATATCCGTGCCCATATGGATGCTCTGCTGGCCAGCAGCAAGGCCTCCTGGGGGACCCGCAATGTCATTCCCCCCAAAGCCACTGAAAAAAAAGCGAAAAAACAGAGCCTAAGGGATAGGCTATCCAAGCCATCGCCCTCCTCTCGGACGACCATGCCGACAGTACCGATGCCAGAACCTCTCCCTGAAGCAACGCAGGAACAGCTCCCCTCGAAGTCCCTAAAGCCAGAGGCCTTCAAAGCACCGGTCGTGCCGGCCGAAGTGCGAGAAATGTGTGCCATCGATGTCGAGAAAAAGGAGGAGTCGGAACCCGTCGCCCTGATCGAAGCGAGTAGCCGGCGTGTCCAGCGGCGCGCGCGCGCCCAGGCCCTGCGTTCAAAGATACACCAGGAGATTCCCTCTCGCCATCCAGACTGCGGCGAGAAACCGCTTGAAGAGGGAAAATATCCCCATCTGGACGCAAGCCTCCCCCAGCAAAATTCCGAAGAGGGCCCTGCTCCGTTCAGCTTCAGAGCCGATACGCAGATCACCTTGCCCCAGAGCGCTTCCCAGAACCCTCTGGAGTCTTTGCCCGATGCAGCCGAAACCCCTCCCGCGGTCAATCCGATGGAATCGGGCTACAGGAAGCGCTCCTCGAAAACACGCCTTCTGCAAGAGGGAGACAAACTCAGGATTCAGAAGAAAATTCAGCTTTAGGACAAAATTTCAAGAAGGAAGATATGGATAGAGTAAACCCAGCGGATTTCTTACCAGGAACACTTGGCGCTCTGGCCCCTAATCTGGATGATCCCAATTGTCCTTACAGAAATCCCTTCAATCCCGATAAAACCCTGGAATTTTACGAGTGTGAAATGCGAGTGCCAGATGAGATGAGCATCCCGGCTAAACCGACGGCTGTAGAGAATCCAGGTGCCATTCCTTCGGCCAAATCTCTGGGGATTTCGGCCCCGCCTCCGGATTACATGCAACCGGTATTTAAACCGAAGAACACAGCCATTCATCCCATTTTCACAGCCCCCGATGTGCCCCCGTTACCAGGGCCGAGAAATATGCTCACGCCGGAAAGTCCGGAAAAAGTGCTGCGCCCGCTGCCGGACTACGTGCTGCATCCGGTCGGTTCTATTTCAAAACCGGACGAAGTGCCACCTTTTTCTGGTCCCCAGTACCTCTTTGGCCGTCCGGAATATCCCCAGGCCAAGGCCTTTCCATGGCCCACGCTTTCCCTGTCGCCGGAGCAGGTCGAATGGCTCAGTTTCCGCGACCTGGACGAAAATTGCTCCCCCCAATGTCTCCTGCTCAAACAGGCATTCCTCCGAGTTTTACTGAACCCGGTCTACGCCGGGTGGCGCGCCGATGTCCGACTCCACGAAGCGTTGGAACAGGCCCTTCGGAGCGCGGCGATGGACATCTCCATCGATGGAGATTCGGCCCTGCAAAGCGATTATTTTTCGGCCATTTTTTCCCGACTGAACAACGGCGAAGATGGCTCGACTAGAGCTCTACCTGATTGGAATGATCCTGCGTGGCATGTGCTGCAGTTTTGCAGGACCATCGCGGGCTACAGCCAGAGCGACCTCTACGCACATCCGGAGTTGTTGGAACAATTTCAGGCCCTTCTCACGGAAACTGGCGATGTTCCCTACACCATCGGGAATACCCTGCTGGCGGCATCACCCAAAACCGTCAATGGAATTTCGGTGATCTCCGAAACGCTCGGCGTGAATGTGGAAGAAGCGGATGCAAAGCAAGCGATGCGTACCGTTTTTCATCCTCTGACCGATAAGGTCAGCGGCATTGAATGGAGTTACGAGGATAAATCGGACCCCGAGAACCCAAAACTTTACTCCATCGATCATGGCGTCGCCTACCTCTGTGTCGGGAAAGCAGGAGAAGAAGAATACATCGCCATTCCCAATTCACGTCTGCGCTACGATGAACGAGGTGTACTGAGCAGCGATGGAAACTACGTGCGCGACAGCGATGGAGGACTATACGCCGCCAGTTCGCTGCACTTCAAGGCCAAGCGAAGCGGTTTCAGCGCTATTGATAACGACGAGCGACAGGACTATCTAGATCAGAAAATTTCCCTGTTTGTCCTCAACAGGGGCGAGTTCGCCAAGGTCGCCAACGCCAGCAAGCAGTACGTGTGCAAGGACGGCATCTACTACAGCGTCCTGGGTATCACAGAGAATGCGTACAACCTTTCGGACGGAACATCTGTTCCTAGCGCTCAATATAAACTATTCTATCGGGCCCGCATAGGAGAGGAAAGTTCCCCATCCTATGTCTACGGCACACAGCTCTACCGCTGGCAGGAAGAGGTGAGTTATGCGCTTCAATCCGAATGTCGGGCCAAGGTCCACTACGAGGATTATCGATTATGGAGTCAGGAGCCAGGCGAGTTCACGCGAACCGACGATGTGCTCTACACCCGAAACGCGCTCGGCGAATATACGCCCATCAGCGATGTCAAAAAGCTCTACATCGCCACCACAAGCGCCGGTGAATCGCCGAGTGATGAGCCCACAACCACCTACCTCCGCATCGAATTTCCCGAGAGATTTTATTACAAGAGGAGCGAAAGAGAATATCTCTACGTTCCCCATCCAAACCAAAGGTACAATGCAGATGGCATCCTGCGCGACACGGGAACCTATATCCGTACTGAAGAGGAGGGCTATTTCAACCTCAGCAGTATGTCGGTTCAGGAGAAAAAGCGCTTCATCCAGCTCTACGATTCCACCTATCGAAAAAACGGAGAGACCTACGAAGTGGCTGCTAACGGGAATTACGCCTACGGTCAGATGACGCGTTATGTACTCGTGGGCTCACGGGATTATAATGCCTGGAAACACGTCAAGCACGAGGGAGATTTCAGCAGCTCTGCCGACGACGCCTATGCTCCGTTCAGCAACGTCAGAGTTAAGGGCGACGACGATCACTACTACCTTTACAGCAACATCTACCTGCGGGGACTGCAAACCGTCACCTGCACGGAGAGGCAAATTCTCGTGCAACTCGCGGAGGGCAGGACAGGGCCAGCGGCGCTCATGGTCGTACCTTCGCTTCCACAGCAGCACAGCGACTTGGTCGCCCTAGCTACAGGCAAACAGGAACTGCTGGCCGATTGCCAGGTCGTAGGGAAACATCTACAGGAAATTCAGAAGGAACTCCAGACTTTCACGAAAGAGGTCGATGCCTTCCGCGCAGCCGATAGAGAACTGGAGGAAATCATGAAGATCGGCCCAGCTGGTTCAGATGAACGGGATCCCGATTGGGCCAACGCCGGCGAGGTCGAACAGGTGGCGGGGCAAATTTTACGGCAACTGGATGACATTAAGAGGAATCACGGTTCCGCGTGGCGGCAATATGGGGAATTCATCATCGAAACTCTCAAGGCTTATAAGCCTTCCGAAGACAGTTCCATCATCTTCAGCGATCGCTGTCGGCAGATCGACGAATCGCTGCAGCGCGTGGCTAGGGCCAGTGGGTTTGTGGATGACGGAGACAGCCCTCTGTTGACTCGGCAGAGCGATTTCTTCGGCCGAAGTCTTGTCGAGGTCTTCGTGCAGTGTCAACAGGGAATCCGACCGGATTCCGAGGAGGATTTCTTGCGACTCTTCAGACTAACCCAAGCACTGGCGAAGGAATTCAACGACCTGGCTATCGGATGGGAGGAGACGGATGCTCAGCGTTCCACATCCCAGGTGCTTGTGACGCAGCGCCAACGCCTTCAAAGGGTCATCGCCGGACTGCAGGCACTCGACTGGCTCAACTTCCGCTCCCTCATCGCCCAGCAGGAATGCTTCGGGAAAACCGTTTTACTCGAGCACGCCTTTGCCAACTGCGGCGAGCTCACCGACGACCTGGTCTTCTCGCCGGCCGAGGTAGATCCAAGCACTGTTCTGCAGGCAACCCTTCCCGAGGATAAGGCCTATTATCGCTCAGTCAAAGGGACTTTTCACCTAAAAGCCTCCATTCACATCTATGCCAGCGTCTCCCGCGGCATCGTCACGCTCGATGAATTCGCCCTGGTGGGGCGTTATAATGCCAGTGGAGTAGCGGAAGCTAATGGCATGTACATCTACATCGATGAACAGCTCACTCCACTGATGCCCTACGACGAGCGAAATGCTTCCGAGACCTATGCTAACAATCTTACCCCCATTAGTTTCGCAGATGGCCAGAATTTTGCCAGCACGAAAAGATACACGCTCCAAACCACTTATGCACCCTACGCCTCTGGAAGTTTTATCGGCTATGACTGTGTGAAGGCCAAATCCGCTAATACCTATTTCGACCGCATGCAGAACGGGGAATTTTACATGTCCCATGACGGAGGCACGACCAGAATTTCCCTACAGGCACTTGCTTTCTACACCGAAAATGCGGATGCGGCTGCTTATGTTCGCTCCGACGGCGGCGATTATCTATGCACCGACGCAGGGAATTATGTCGATCGTTCCAGTCTTACTTCCTTTTTCACGGTCACTGCTAGCACTATTTCACTCGCTTCATCAGCCGTTCGCTACAGCTTTGACGGGGATTATTACACAGAGGACTCCGATGGGGATTATGTCCTCGTCGATGGCATTTTCTACGAGGCTGATGATTTACCTCTGAATATTTCCGAGCTAGCTTACGGCTCCCAGGAGGTAACGCGCCTTTCCCTGGAAAACTCTTACCAACCAGCAGGCGATGGGACTTCCATTGAAATCCAAGACGGGGGATACGCTAACATTGCAGATTCCACATTCTATTTTCACCCCCTGGGAGCTACTCACCCTCTGACAGTTGCCGAAAGAGCGGAGCGCTACAGCTTGAACTACGTAGAAGATCATCCGGGAGGGGCTTACGTGGCAGAGAAGGAGGATCATTCCGTGGTTCACCTGGCCGATTCAATCACATGGGGAGTCTATGCAGACTGTAATCCCCCCAATGGACCCTATATCCAGATCGATCATCCGGCTGTTTTCTTCCACAGGAGTTTCTTTCCCAAAGGCGCTTCTGGCAACAATGGGGACGAACCCCTCTATGATGCGGAGGAAAACAGCGAGCTCTCCCGGCGTATGGCAGACGGTAGCTTCAGGTCTAAAGATGAAGTCCTGTGGTATTTCTCGAACGGCGTGGCTTATGTCGATGCTTCTTCTGCAGTCATCCATGATGGCGACAATAATCCCACGATGGCATCAGGTACAGATGTTTACACGATGGGATATCAATCTGACGATGAGGGGACGTATTACAAAGGTTCCGACGAGCTTTACCATGAGCTAAAAGGAGTAGCGCCCTACTATGTCGACACAGACGAGGGCGATAAACTCGTCCTCATTGAAGATCCAACGGGAATCGATGCCGACCGAGCGACCCTTTCCATTTCTTGCCCCGTGCTGTACTTTCCCGCAGACGAAGATCCTTCAACGGGCAGCGCCCTCGATATATCCGTGCGCTATACAACGGATGCCCCGGAGGGCGTGGATCCTACTCCTACCTATGATGTGCTCTATTTTCGGGAAGGAGACACTGCAGAGGGTCACTCTTTCGACCTATCCACTGCCTATGAAAAAGACGAAAATGATCCAGAGAATATCGTCTACACCGCAAGCGAGGGCGGATCTTGGTTCCGGCGCAGCGACGGCGTGGATTACAGCAACGGCGTGGATTATTTTGAAACACTGGATAATTTGCGGCCCCACTATCAGCCTCGGCTGTTGATCGATGGCTCAAGCGGTGAATGGACGGAAGTTCCCTTCAAGGGTTTGGCCGAGAAAAGCGAGAATTTTAGGTACAATTTCACCCAAGATGAGGCTGGCCCTTGGGTTCGAGTCTCCAGCGATAGCGACGCATATGTCCAGCTGGCTGAGTTGGTGGCTTACTATCGACCTCCTTTGGGGGGCTTGCCGCTACCGGTTCCGAATGATAGTGAGGTTTTCACCCAGGGAGACGCGGAATTTTCAAAAGATTTTAATGTCATCTATTGCGTCAGCAGTGGCGTAAGTTCCGGCCAAAGCATAGGGACAAGCCCAGAGGTCATTAGGGTCGATACGGATCAAAAATACAGCTACACCTATGTCAAGACGGACCCAAATCCCCCCAACGACCTGTGGGGCAATCCGGGAAACTACTACGTCGAGATCGGCGGCACGTACTACGTCCTTTCCGGACTCCAGGAAGGTCATCTCAGCGAAGGATTTCTCGGAGTCTCGACAACAGGCGGTGAGGATAAGACCGATTACGTCTATGGCTATGCCCAATCGGGAGCGGACGGAAGCTTTCATGATACCAACGATCCTATCCAGTATCGGCGCGGAGGGGATGGGAACTTTTATCTCCCGGCTGCACTTCTCTGCGGCTTCGAAGAAAACGGCAAGGTCATCCTTCTCGAGATGAAGGACTTCGCAACACCCACGAGATATGCAGCGGCCTACTCACCCTCCGACAGCGGCACCCACATCCGGGCGAGCGACAATGGGTATTACCCGATGACAGGGAATGAATTTCATCACAGAACGGCAGACGGCCCCGTCGTGAATCTCGACCGGCGTTTTACACTCAGCTACCGCTATACCGAATCCGCGACCGGAAATCTCATCGAGGTCCCTGGGAGGGCGCATCCGCTGAAAATCGCCACCGAGAGGCGGGGAGCCAATGTAGGAAACCGCTGGGAAGGGATTACGGAACAGGCTAAATTCTATGAGCGCCAGGGAGGATTTACCGAGACGCGTCTCGCCTACAGCCTCTCAGCCAACACCTACGTTATCGACACGGAGGGGCTCTATCAGGCCGTGACGGCCCAGAGCCAATTTTACAGCAATGAGGGTCAATTGATCGAGACATCATCTAGTAATAGGAACACCTACCTTTCGATCTACCGAAAAATGGAGAACTACAGCGCTAACGCGAACGGAAATTATCTGTGCAGAGCAGATGGGACTTATGTCGAAAGCACCCATATCCGTCTTGGCGCCGAAGTGGATCGCCGCGGCATTCGGATCGAGAACACCAAACGCTACAAACCCCAAGAGGGTGGTGCCCCAATGCAACTGAGCGAAAACGGGGACTATTTCCGAACCACCAACGGGGATTATCTGTCCATCAGCAGTCTTAGGTATTATGCCGATACCGGCGAACGCTTGGAGGATCTCGAGAATCCCTACTTCGAGACATCGCCCGGAAGTGCTCAGTATGCACTTTTTTCACCGGGCGCCACCTATCTGTGGTTTGAGGGAGAGGCGGGCAGCTTCCAGCTCCGCTTTTACAATCCCCAGCTGGAGGGAAGTGGGCAGAATCACTATTACCGCTACGATATCCCCAGCAGCCAAGTGCAGGAGAGCTATGACGGTACGCACTGGATGGAGATCGATGCGGCGGAAGTCGTCGCGCGCTGGAACGTCGGTGCCAAGTATTTCAAAGACGCCGTTCGGCAGCAGCGGATCGCCCTTGCCTATGGGCAGATAGACGGAAGCATGCTTGGCGCGCTTTCCGGTGCCGAGCTCCGCCACCTGTCGCCCCGCCATCCCTTTCGGCAATTTATCGATGCCGCACGACAATACCTCGCGGTCCCGATCTATCAGGTGGGACAATCCCTGTGCTTTTTCAGGACGAGCGATCTGGACGAGTCCGCGGGCGGCATCGCCTCCCTGGACGGCGAGCTGCCGACGATCACGGTCACCGGAGACTCAAGCCTCGATTCGCTCCAGACCTTGCCCCTGTCCACCCTGTCGACGGATGGCCTGCACTACAAGCTCCAGCTGCAGGATCTCTACAACGCGACCATCGCCGTTCCCACCGCCGACCAGAACAAGGACGGGAAGAGCCTCCCCATCTCGCTCGCCAACATCGTGAGCTTCGCCGTCCCCGATGGAGTGGGCACAATCCCTTCCTTTTCCAGCGTCGTAGGCAGTTCGGCCAAGGTCTCGACCACAGGCCTCTACAGGGACACCCAGGAGGCAATCATCTACAGCCGCGTTGTCGCAAACTTTCATGACAAGTGCGGCGGCGCATCCGACTGGAGTACAATAAAATACAGCTGGAATCTAGGAGCCTCCAACTGGACCTATCGAAATTCCTTCTTCTGGCCCTATGACCTGCCTGCCTACTGGATACGGGGCTGGTCGAATAATACCCAAAAGCAGGCCGAAGAGCGCTGGTGCTGCGAAGGAGGTGCCGGCATGAGGGCCTGCGTCCAAGATTTCGCCGAGGGCCTGAGCTCAGGCAAGTACAGCATAGAGTGGGTTAGAGATTGTGCGGGACACAACAGAGGGGAGTTCACGTCTGGCAGTGATGCCAGCTGGTGCAACTGGGAAAGTTGCCACTGTGGGGGAAGCGGGAGTGCTAAAAACCATTCCCACGGAAGACATTTCCATACCTATGGGGAGTGCGCAGAAAAGCCTAATGGAAGTACGGTTAATGCCATCGCCAAGAACCTCCTCGGCCGGTGGTTCGGAAAGGTCGAGGAATTATCTAACACGATCATACTGGAAAGAGACACGCTTACCGCGACCAGGAGAACGGCGTGGGCGACCATCAAGGCGAATATGGAGAGCTTCATGGCCTGTTTCGCCAATCTGGGCCAGGGCGACTTCCGTTCCAAAGCCAACACAGGATACGACGTCCTGCTGAACAGTTTATCGGCCAACGTCGCAAGCCTAGATGCAGGCACGTACAGTACGTACAAGATCTCTGCTAGCATGGAGGGAAGGGCCTTTGTCGACCTCTCCACCGAAACGATGAGAGTAGTAGATAACTTTAGGAACAATACCCTCAAAGATAAAATCACAGCCTTCACCAATGCTCTAGCGGCCTGTAATGGTGATAAGACAAATGTCGATATACTCGCCACGTTGGCCAGCACGGCGACCAACCTGAAAACTGCCTTTGGCAGCGCTGCCTCAGGCGCTGAGCTATCCAAGTCCCAGTATTTCTCCAATCTGAATACCATCATCACCAGGGTGAACGCTACCTTGGATTCCGTAGCCGCCGTCGCTAATTCGGAACGCAGAAGGCTCTACCGCGATATGTTGGAGGCGAAAATCGACGCTTCCCTAGGTACCTACTTCGACTGGCGGACGAACGCCACTTCGAAGAAAAAGATCACTGAGCAGCTCAGTAATTACTTTTGCGGGGGTATCTCGGAAGTGACAAGCATTCGGAACAACGTCATCCAGTACCTCGATGCCTACCAGATCCTCGATCCCAGTATCGATCACCTGCCGGAACTGCCCAAGCGGCTTGGCTTCGGGAGCGAAGGGGACACGCTGGGCGACTACCGCGGCCTGGACGCGAATAGCCCCTACATACGCGTCGATCCCGCCGCGACCTTCTCCTTCCCATTCCGGGGAACGCTGACGGAGAGTGAGTGGCAGACGGTGCGGGTGCTCCTCGATCAGCTGCCCTGCACCGGCGACAGCACAGCGGAGCAATTCCTGGAGAACCGATTCCAGGCCATCCAGAGCAGCTCTTCCAACGCCGAACGACTCCCCTATTATCAGGACCTGGCTACGCTACTCCAGGCAATACACGGAAAAATTTCCACCTATGTCAGCCGGAACCAAGCCGGCAGCGATGTCTACGCCACCGGTCTCTGCACCTGGTACAACCACGTCGTCGACCTCACCCGTCAGCAACTGCGCCGCCAACTGCAGTTGCACATCAACATGGGCACTAGTGTCAACACCTTTTCCTTCCCCAAGGGCTGGGATATTTCTGCCATGATGAGCAACGAAAAACAGACCATTGGCGAGGATAAGCTGGCCGATGACCACATCCGCTATCTGCGCCACATCAGCTTCGAGACCTCGAACAACCAGTTCCTCTTTATCCTGCCGGAGGACGTCACGGCCCTACATACGACCTATGCCCACTTCAGCGACGGACAGAACAGTATTCCCCGCGTGATCCTAAAAAACATAGCCCAGGCCCAGAGCAATCTCCAGAGCGAGATCGACTACTACCGAAAACTCAACGGGACTGCCCAGTTGCGCTACGACCTGAGTACTCTCGTAAACACCATCACCCGCCTGAAGGCCTACTGTCAACAGATCAGCGGCAACGCCGGCTATCCGGAAGAGACCCGCAGCCTCTACAAAAGCCAGGTCGCGTCACTCGAGACGCTGCAGCAATTCTTCCACCTGCGATCCCTGCAGAAAGAACTTGAAAAAGCCTATGACGTTCTTTGCGCCTCCGAACAGAGATACTACGACTGGCGCGTGAACAAGACCTCCAGGGATGCTTTCCTGCAAGCGCTGAGTGCGGAAAAAAACAGCAACGCCTGGGCCACCGACATCCGAGCCCACATCAATGAGATCTATCAATATGCCAAGGCCTGGACTTTTTGGGGTGATGCCCTCGGGATCAACGGGCTCTTTACGGGCGGCAGCAACCTCGGAAATGTCCTCAAGCACCGACTGGGCATCTTCGGCGATCTCCAACGCGACCAATACGCCTGCATCCAGGCCTTCAACGCCCTGACGCATCTCATCCAGAGCTACTACCCGCGCAACAAGGAGGATCTACCCAAAGTACCCATGCCACTGCTCTGCCAAGTCTCAGGTCGGGCCGCCCCGGCCATGGAGACCTTGAGCACGAGTCTAGACCTGATAGAGCGCTATTACCAATCTTTCAAGCTCCTCTGCACGATAAGGCCATTCTTCGATGTTCAGGGAGCAGTAGGAACAACAGGTGAAAGAGGCAGAATCCAAAAGGCCTACAATAATGTCACCACTGCGATGAACCACATTTGCGGTCCTACTTTTGCCAATTATGGGAGCAGTGGCATCGGGAAGATCCTGAGCACCTATATCCTGGATAATTCCAACTACGCGACTCTCATCGGTGAGATCGAGCGACTGATAAAACAGAATCCGCACTGGCGGCATAATTCCCAGGAACTCACGCGTCAGCTCGACAACCTGCAGACCAAAAAACTGGTCAGATCCGGTGGCCAGACGACGCTCCAGGATACCGACACAGCTCTGCTGCTGGCGGCCTCTGCCTCTGCCGCAAATCCCGTAACCCTCTACGAACTTTCTAGCGTAAAAGTCAACTGCGGGAAGCGAACAATCCTCGTCAAAGGCGAGACCAAGGTCGTGGACAACATGCTTCTCTACATCCAGACACTCCGCCAGGATATCCTGGGCTACAAATCCGCCGAAGACCCCTATTACGTCAGCCGTGCGCGCGACGAAGAGCTTCGACAAAGGATTTACGATGCCTTGACACCCGATCGAGCGACGATCACTGCGGCGAATAGACACGATCTAATCTCGGGATGGTCCTTGAAGGTTCAGGGCTGCTACGACACAACGACCGCATCCCTCGCCAGCAAATCCAATGGGAACTCCTTCACGGCTGCCGATCTGGCCGATGTTCCAAGTTTTGAGGCAGAACTGCAATCCTCCTTCAGCCAAAACCGCACACTCCTGACGGATTTTTCCGCTGAGGAGATCGAGAGGATGCAGCTTCTCATCCGCGATAGGCTCCTGCTCCTAAAAGACAGCAGTGGAACAACATTGACGACTCACACCATCGCGGGCGCCGTCGACGACGTCTATAAACTCTACGCCCTATCCAATCTGATCCTGGGGCAAAACAAGGGGACACTGCTCCCGGGAGACGGCATCCTGGATCTCCCGACCATACAACGACTCATTCCAGCCCTTCAGAGCCTGGTCGCCCATTGGAATCAAGCCGACCAGGGTGTCAATCTAGTGGCCTATAAGGCCATTGCCGGGAAAGGGGACTTTGATCCCAAGCGTTCCTTCTGCACAGGCCCCGTCCTGGAGATCATCGAGCAGCTCAAGGACGTCGCCAGCAATGGGGATGGTTACAGCGCGATCCAAAGGACTAACCGACGGGTTTCCATCGCCGAGAACATCTTCTCCTCGGCAATCCTTCCCCTTGAGAAACTTGAATGGGACTGGACCGAAGCCAACAGAAATACCCCTGAAGACGCACTGACGCGTCAGGGATGCTACTCCTTCACCTGCGGTGGGATTTCCTTCATCGCCGCCCAAATGGAAGGCAATACCAAGATCATCGCTTCGAACAACCTATCGTCCATTACGGTGGGCAGCATGAACGATTCCACTTATCCGGATTTGCACGGAGTTTTCTATCGCTCGGAAGGCGACGGCATTCCTAATTTCGCACATCCTCTAGAATTCGACGGAGACGGCGTTCACTACTTCACCCGCAGTGGGGCATTTTTCGTCCAAAACGCCGATGGCGAAGAAAGGCACTTGCCCTATGACGAACAGGGCTATGTGCTCGATCCGGAGGGCCACATCCTCTCCAACGGAGATAGGCAATCCTATCGCTACGATCGCTTGACGGGAAGCATCGTCCAGATCGATACAGCATCCATAGGCCAGAGCCTCGGAAAACTGAAGATCAACGCCAGCTATAGCCCCTTCTTCAAAGCTCTCTCCGAATATACCTCTCCCGAGGCGCTTTACCTCTCACGTCCGGACACGGCGGAGGCCTTCTTCAACGAGCTATCCAACATCGCCGTAGCCTATGAACAGCTATACAGTACGTGGAAAGCAATGCTGTCGGCCCTTTCCCAAGAGGGCCGTGACCTGACCATCGCTAAACACATGGTACAATTCTCCAACATGCTCTCACAGCTCCGTGACCGTATGATGCGGCATGACGTCCCCCGCTACCAGGAACGCCAGCTCTTTTCTTCTGAAAATTATCTCATCGACGAGATCGATGATCAGATTAAGCCCCTATTCAACGAAGGCTTTTTTGAAAGGTTCTCACATCTGGCGCGTGTGGCCTTCGACTTTTACGAAGTCGCCCATAATCTGGCCTATGCTGAGGGAAAGGGCCTGCACGAACGGGTCAATGTCCTCCTGCCATCCTATGAGGAGAGGAGAACGCTCTACGAAAATGCCCTGCAATCAGCCATCGGCAAGCATGGGAACTTCACAACACTGCTCCAGGATTCGGAAAAACTCAGAAGTGAAGCCGAATCAGAGCTGAGCTACAACGTCTCTCAGGCGGCGACCCTCTCCGATAAAACCCGTCTCGTCGCCGTGGCGGCCTACGCGCGCAAGAAACATGAAACGGCCCAAAAGCTCTGGGAAATCGTACAAAGTGCCAATTACATCAAGCAGTGCATTGACAGCTACTGTGCGCAATCCTTCACGCCCACCAAAGCCTACGCTGAACTGGCCACGATGATGGAATCCGGTGTCTATACCTCCGAGATTCATCTGATGGACCTCGCCTCCGTCTGCGCCTCCACCATTCGAACGCAGCAGCATGAGTACAGAGGATGGGGCGGTGATTCCACCGACGTGGGATTCTATTTGGAAGTGCTGGACTTGCTACAGGAAACCAATTATTTTCATAATAGCGAAGAATTACCTCTCATCAGCAGCCCCTCGTTGCAGGCCTATATCCGGGATAAACGCCAAGTTCTGGAAGATTATGCCAGGAAACTGAGGACCTACGAGCTCCACGCGGGCATGAAGGGAGACGGATTTTTCGCCGTGGCCGAAGTAGGCGGAAGGGAAATCATCCGGGGCGGTACTGGATTACGGCACATTCTCCAGCAACACCCCCGCTGGTTCTTCTCCAAAGCCGAGCAACAGATACTGATCCAGGAACTCAGGGAGCTTCATCAGCATATCGACCAGACTCTTGCCCTGTACGGCGAAACGGGGCCGTTGGCCGGCCAACTCGACGTCCGCGCCCGCAAGGCTATACAGGAATTTCAGGATTATCTGGGAAGCCCAGAAAATCCGGCCAAGTCATCGCTCCTGGAATCCGTAATCTCTTTCGAGACCTTTGATCTTCCAAAATTCAAAGGAGCAGTGGATTACAAGAGGCAGGCCTGGCAGCTCTTGGAGCTCGAGAAAAACTTCAATTCGGGGAAGATGAGCTTTGACGAATACAAGTCAGCCATCGAAAAACCTGAGCTATATGGTGGCCCTTTAAATCCCTACATCGACGAGATACGGCGTTACATCACTTATCTCGACGATCTCAAGGAATACCAGAAAAAGCTACTGCCCCTGACGCCGCAATATTTCTACTTTGATGAGAATTTGAAGGAATGGAAGGAAGTTCCAGTCAACGCGACGGATGCCGAACTGGATAAAATAGAAAATCAGGGCGGACAATCCGTCCGTCTCATCGGTGGCTACGATAGTTTCGGCCAACCGGTTCGCCTCGAACAGGAAGACAGCACACCTGAAAAACCCATCTATATCTATGCCAGCAGCGACGCGCTGTGGCACGGCAAGTATTCTCACCTCACCTGGCAATACCAAATGATGGCCATTCTCTACGAAAAATTCACCACCCAGCGCTGGAAAATTCAGGAAATGCTCAATGAAGTCCAGGAGAGCAATGAAAAGCTCGCCGAGGCCAATCGGATTCTCGCCCAGATCAATACCGTTCAGGCAGCTGCCACCAAGGCAGGGGAAGGCGCCAAAGGGGTTATCCCTATCGACATTCAGTTTTACTTCCAGGAACATCAAATCCAGTGCCCAAGCTCCAATTTCACCTCGGAGGCCGATATGCTCTACTACCAAGAGCATCCCTTCGGGAAACGCTCGGACTATCTGATCAATGAACGAAAAGTCTATCCGACTGGAGCTTTTGCTTACCTCATGCAGGGACTCATCAAGGACAAGGGCGAAGGGAATACGCTTCCGGAAACTCTCAAGGTAACTGATTGGTTGGAACTGGGAAGCATGCGCTACATCTACCACCAGCAGGATGAATTCAGTGAATCGACCGATATAACGGCTGGTGCGGTCGACAGCGGCAGCTGCTATTTTGGATTGGGAAATTTGAGCCACCTACAGATCTATCACGGCAACAGCGATGTTCAGAATAAAAAATTATGGAAAATTTACTGGGAAGAGCGCAAATACTATCACGAACATCCTCAGGCGAAACTTAAATCCCCCATAAAAAAATTCATAGACAATTATGTCCGCGGAAACATCGGATCTTTTAAAGGGGAAGGCATGTCGCCTTTCCCAAGCGATAGCATCGGAGAGAACAGCACCGGCAATGCGCGCTATCGTCTGAAAAATACAGCTCCTGCCACTAACGAATGGGCAGGGGCCGGGCATTATAAATACACGGCCCAGAGAGCGGCAGAAGCCGGAGGGTTGCTGGACACCGCCTATCGCGAAGATGTGAATTCAAAAGGCTTTATGGAAGCCCTGGAACTTGTATGTCACCAAAAGTTCTACGAAACATCCACAGCCAACCTCACGGAACCCTGGTATGATTGGAACGCCTATCTCATGATCTATAAAATCGAAGCCATGAGTGACGTCTACGGCTATGAAGTGACCGATATTGCTATGAGTTACCTCTTGGGCGAGAAAGATGCAAACAAAACGCGGGCCAGCCTTGCAGCCCTTCAGGACCCGAATGGAACGAGGGCGGCCGCAAAGGAACGAGTCTATAGTCGAGACGAGATCATCGATATCATGGCCTGCATCGATGGAGAAACACTGCTCAACACCCCTGACTACGCCGATGTCCCCATGGAAAGAAAGGAGGTTTTGACCTACTTCTGGAGCCACAGTGGCTTGCAAATAGAGGATAATCGGATCAGGAGCATTCTCGATGCCTGTATGTCCGCAGGGGCGACCAACCTCGGTGCTGACGAGGTAGCTCTCTGGAGCGAAAATCTGCGCATCTACATCGAAAAGCTGACCAAAGATCAGGAAACGACAAATACCTTTATGCAACGCCTTCTTCAGCGCTGTAATGAGACGACCTCGCTCGCCACACAGCTCCAAAAGGTCTTCTACGAGGGGATAAAACAGATTACCAGTAATATTCGTTAAGATAAAAATCATCATGCAAAAGAAGCAAAAAACTCTCAAAAAAGAACATGATGCCATCGCCAACACTGCGCAAAAAGTCCTCGATTCCGGCATCCTAGCCCCTTTGGTCGACCGCCTGCCCCATATCAATGATGAGCATGTGGAGGCGTTGTACGCCCTGGGCTACGATTTTTTTCACGGCAAGAAGTACAAAGAAGCTGAAAGTCTTTTCTACTTGGTCTGTAATCTCAACCATATGGAGAAAAAGTACTGGAAAGCACTGGCTGTGGTCTTTTTCCTTCAAAAAAAATATCCCGCCGCTCAGGCAAGCTACTTTACGGCCTTCATGCTCGACCCGACGGACGTCGAGATGATGTCGGCTATGGCCGATTGCGCCATCGCCATGGGAAATGTGCCAGATGCGGACAATCTCCTGGCGGCTACGGCTGAAATGGCAGACAACTATCAGCAGCGCTCTGATCTCGGCGAGCGGGCCAAAGCGCTGCTGGAAATGCTGCGCGGCCACGTGCCGACGATAGAAGAAGCGACACCGGAAACAACTCCGACAAGACACGACTAGGAATTATGGACACGACAAGCCCTGCTGGCTGGAGCATTTCTTCCTCTGCCGATGCTTTCTGGATCAGGCAATTGGAAGCATGGCAGGCGATGCAGAATGAGGAATTTAACGCTGCGGCCTTCTTCTCAAGCGGGGCTCCCGGCATTGTGCTCGATACACCGAGGGCAGTGACGGAGCTCGAATACGAGGTACCGACCCTGGATCCGGCCACTTTCAATCCGGCTGGCGTGGCAGCTATTCTGCTGATCTTAAGCGCTGTTGGTCAGGACCTCTCGCTGCAAACTCAGATGGAAGGGCTGAAGATCAGCAATGAAAAGAACATAGCCCATCGGGAGGATAATATCCTCAAACTGCAGCAAAAAATTCAGAAGGCGCTTTACAAAACGCCATGGGAACGTCTGACCAATTGGATGAAGCATAGCTTCTGGGGGAAGTTTATTACTTGCCTCATAAAGGTCATCACCATGATCATCGCCCTCACCGCAGCCATAGCCGCGAGCATTGCGAGTTTTGGCGCAGCCGCACCCATGCTCGCATTTACCATCGCCGCCTGTTGTCTCATGACTGCCGAAATGGCAACAGATCTGGCTACAGATGGAAAGAGTATCGGCGAGAATATAGCCGAAAAGGTAACTAAAAATAAGGCACAGGCGCAGAAGATCGCGATGGCGGTCGATATCACTTGGATGGCACTCGAAATGGGCTGTGCGGTTGGAGCTGCTGCTACTGCTCCAACCATCGGAGCTAGTATAGCAGCCAACACCGGGTTCCAGGCCGCAGAAAAAACTACACGGACGGCGGCAAAAGTAGCGGAAGTCGCGCAAAAGATCGAAAAGGTTGTCAGGTATGTCCAAGCGGCTTATACACTTATAGATGCTTCCATCAAGCTCGGCTATGCCATCTCCCAGAGTGAGTTGATCAAGATGAAAGCCAGCGCCGAGGCTGAGCGCAGCCGGATGGAGGCCTTCAGCGAATGGATACAGGAGATCATCGAACAGTACATGCAACAAATAGCCGAGACTTTCGCCACCACCAGAGACGCCTACGAGCGCGCCTCTAAAGTGATTCAGGAACAGGCCGAAGTCGCGAGGCTTATCGCCGCTAATCTTCGTCAATAAATTTAACAGATAAACAGCTATTGACTCACGGCAGGTTTTTGACAAACTGTGAGGGAGCAATCAGCGAAAGGATGGAGAGATGGCGATTACGGCAGCGTATAATACCTATATACCAGACAGCATTCCGGGGGCGAGCCCATCGCGGGCCCAGACCTTAGCCTCTCCAAGCAGCACAGGACTCGATGCCGCCAGTTTCGTGGGCGTATCCCAGACCCTGATGGTGGACGGGAAACTGGACGTAGATGCCGTCGACTTTCTCATCCAAGACAGCAACAGCACCATTAGTACCAGCTTGCAGAGATCGGATTTAAGTCCCGAGCGAAGGGCCTCCCTACTCAAGGAACTCAATGCCCAGTACGGCAATGCGGGAGAAGCGATGACGCTGAGCAGCTTAGAAGATACGCTGACTGCCCTGATGATCTTTCAAATACAGTCCGCCCAGGATCGCAAGCGGATAGAACGGCAGGCGAACGCCGAACTGCGCTCACAGATCTACAAAGCTGGGATGGAATCGGCGGATAAAATTGTCGAAAAGGGAAGGCTCGAGGCCAATTCGACGATCGCCCAGGCCGCCATCCAGTTCGGAACAACCGTGATGGCTACAGGAGCCTCTCTCTTGCTCTCCCACAAAGCGGATACAAAAAAAACCAAAGAAATGGGCGAAATCGACAATCTGGAAAAGATGTCTCAGCCCGATGTCAGCGCGATCGACACAGGCAAAGAAGCCGGAAGTCTAAAGAAATTTTCTCCGGAGGAGATTACCCAGATGAGAAGAGGAGCCGAAAACCAATTCCAAAAGGACATGCAGATGGGGGATGCCTTGTCAAAACTCATCATGACCACGGGCAATTTCGCCGCCACCGTTGTAGGGGCCGAGGCTAAGAAAGCGCTGGCCGAGATGGAAGGCGATCTGCAGCGGGGGCAGGCTGTCAACGAACTTAGGCACTCCCTCCAGCAATCCATCCAGGGTGGCATAGAGGATGCCGCCAAGGCCCAGGAAACCGCCATGAGGCTTTTGGAACAGATGCTCAACAATCTCCATCAAGGCGCCACAGCCATCCGCATGACCTAAGTTTCGCAAGCATTGCGCCTGCTCCTGTTTCTAAAAGCTACTAGAGGGGCAAGTTTTTAGGCTTCTGCCTTTTCTATTTCCCGATGCAGAACTGGGAGAATAGGCGGTCCAGCAGGGCCTCCTGATCATGAGGATTGGTCATCTCACCGAGAATTTCCAGCGCGAGGCGCAGGTCGCTCGCAAGGCATTCGGCCGCCAGTCCAGATGAGCGAAGAGGATCCCGAGTCGTTGCCAATACCTCTTCCACTCGCCGCAGAATGCTGGCGTGGCGCTCGTTGATCCCGTAGGAAGGTCCAGAACCAAGATTTATGGACTGAATTTTTCCCGCCACTCTTTGGCAGAGGGCCTCGATGCCCTCTCCTGTTCTGGCCGATACGGATATGGCTTCCAGAGTGGGCTCTTTCATTTGCGTTAAAGCTTTCCATTTCCCTAAATCGCACTTGTTCTCGACGCGGATCAGCCGCTCGGGGGCAATGTGAGCCAATAAATCCTGAGCCGAAATGCGTTCTGGCCCATGGGGATCGACGACCCAGAGGGCCAGATCGGCCTTCTCCAGCAGCGCCACGCTCCTCTCAATTCCCTGGAGCTCCAGATCGCTTTCCGGATCGCGCAGGCCCGCGGTGTCGACCAACTCCAGGATTTGGCCGGCGCAGACCCAATTCGCGCTGATGAAATCCCGGGTCGTGCCGGCTCCGGCGTCAACCAGGGCGCGCTCCTGCCGGAGAAGATGATTGAAGAGACTGCTCTTGCCGGCGTTTGGCTCACCGATAAGGACGACCTTTAGCCCCCGTCTCAGCTGCTCCGCAGCGCCCTGCATCGCCCGCAGCTCTTGCATCTCTTTCAGAAGAGCTTCGATCGTGGCCTCGATGGGTGGCCCCACATCGCTTTCTTCCTGCACCTCCGACGAAAAATCGATCCCCAGCTCGATCGAGGCGAGCAGGCCCAGCAGGCGATCATACCACTCGGAAACCTTCCGGCTCAGATTGCCGGATAATTGCTCTGATGCCACCGCCAGGCCTTCATCATTGGGCGCATGTATGAGATCGAGTACCGCCTCAGCCTGGCACAGATCGATCTTATGGTTTAGAAATGCGCGTCGGGTGAACTCGCCGGGGTCTGCCAGGCGGCAACCACGACTCTCCAGGTCTTCCAGCATCTTGCGGATGATCAGCGGATTGCCATGGGCGTCGATCTCCAGGCTGTCCTCACCCGTATAGGAACGATCGCCTTCGAAGAAAAACCAGCAGACCTCATCGAGCTTCGCCCCATTCTTGTCCCAAAAGGGAGAGAAGTAGACATGGCGCGCCTGCCACTCCTGTCGGCGAAAAATCGTCCGGATCAGCTCCCGCGTCCGGGGCCCGCTGATGCGCAGCTTGCCCATGGCCGCGACCCCGTAGGGCGTCGCCAGTGCCATGAGGGTATCACTGCCGGATCCGGACACGCGAAAGGCAGCTGTCCGGCCTACTTCCGCCGATGATTCCTTGGCCCAAAGCTGCGGATCGGCGCATTTCTGGATACCGTCACGTTCTTCAGGCGGAAGACGATGCGGGCCTTGCTCAGGTCGTAGGGACTCATCTCTACGCGCACCTTGTCCCCCTGGGCTAGGCGGATGAAATGCTTTCGCAACTTTCCTGAAATATGGGCCAATACCACATGGCCATTTTCGAGCGTCACGCGGAACATCGTTCCCGGCAGAACCTGTGTCACCTCCCCTGCTGCCTCTATAAAATCCTCCGACATCAACTGCTTCTTCTCTCTAGTTTCTCTTTTATCCAGTTTCAAAAAGATGCTCGCCTCCTTCTCCCTTGTCAAGCGCCTTCGGTCAGATGACCCTCAGGAAATCCGCCGGAAGGATGGATCTCTCCGGTACTCTCCTCCGGGCCCAGGCTTCCTTCCGTGCCGCCTTTGCGTGCCGAGGAAAAGAAACTGGTTTCTTTTCCTCGGCACGCGGCACGCGGGAGCGCGCGGCACGCGGCCGCGCGGGCCGCGCGCCGGAGCCCGAAGGGCTCCAAAGGCTGCGTGAACAACCAAATTCAGCACATAGGCCAAGCTCCTGCTATCCCTCCTCTTGCAAGGCTACGGGCTTCATTGCCGTGATCCAGACCTGATTGTCGAGATAGGCCTGGGCCAGCTTGGCTCCATCCGAATCGAAATCGATCCCCGACGCCTCATCTCCCGAGGAAAATGCCTCCAGCAATGCTGCGAATTGGGACTTCTGCGCCCTATCCAAGCTGTCATAGGCACCACCGATGGCCGCATTAACACTGTTCAAAATAGTCAACGCATCGGCGGCATCCTGCCTCGGATCGCGACCGAGCACGTCCGTATTATCGGTGTAC
Source organism: Puniceicoccales bacterium (assembly GCA_031288595.1). Taxonomy (GTDB): domain Bacteria; phylum Verrucomicrobiota; class Verrucomicrobiia; order Opitutales; family JAIRLG01; genus JAIRLG01. The sequence continues at coordinate 22,478 of JAITRB010000016.1, read as the reverse complement.
ATGGCGTGCTCATCGCCTAAAAATCCAGACCAAAAGCACGCTTGCACCTCTTCTGAAGTATCAAAATTAATGCCAAAGCTCTCCAGGGTACCGGCCAGAGACTCGAAAGCCTGCGAGAGAGAGGAATCGATGTATGCATTTGCCACATCAGAGCGCAAATTGGCATAGACATCCAAGATATTTTCAAGCACCGCACCGACGCCGCATGCCTGCGCCTTCCGCCTCAACGAGAGGGCATTTGCGAAATCTATTTCAACTGGCCAAGAGTCGTAAGGAATATCTGCTGCCCCATCATCCTCAGCATAGGATTCGCCAACAGAGGGCTCTGGAGAAGGCTCAATTCCTTCCACAGGATCCATGGGAAACCCATTTTCGTCACCTGCCACCTGAGACTCTGGTTCTGGAGCATGGGCCCCGCCTCCGGAAGAGCTAGGGCCAGCTGCGTACAAGACTCCCCGCCAATCCAAAACGCAGCTTCCCGGCGGGAGGCATTCGTAAATATTGGAACTGCGTTCCCCTGTAGCCCATTTGCTCAACGGGGCTTTCTCTCCGTGGAGATCATCGAACCATTGGGCAGAACCATCCGTGAAGGCGATGATCCCACCCGAAGTTCCGAACACCCCTCCTCGATCGCCCTCTGCTTTGGCCCAATAGCCATCCTCCTGGAGCCCGCGCGTCCAGCAGATGGGGATAGCGGCATCCGTGGAAAAAGATCCTGCGACAACTGCGATACTCAATGGTTTCTGGAAAAAATCCCTATCTAGGCTTTGAGAAGCCGTATCCCATACGCGCCGCGGAAGATTTCCAGCGGCTTTGACGAGATAATCGCAGTCGAACATCAGCACTCGCGGATCATTACAATAATGCTGTTCGGCCAATACTCGGATCCAGTCATGAGCCGTTGCATTTGCTCCTCCAGTGATCCCCTGCAAGCCGCTCTCCGCATTGTATGTACAGTGAACATAGGCCCGGGCGATCTGCTTCATGTAAGCTAATGCCTTTGTTCGCTGAGCTCCTCCCAATACTGCGCGTATCGCCGGCAAGAGCAGAGCGGACAGGAGGGCGATCACGGTCATGACGACCAAGAGCTCCATCAATGAGAAACCTCTATGCTCCATCCTCCCCTTCATCGGCGATGCTATTCTGTTGTCAAATATCAGAAGGTAAAGGGCAAACATCCAAGCGGCAGCCACTGCCGACGCGATGACCGCCCCTATTCTCTCAGGCAGTTGTTTCCTTTTCCGCCCAGGTGCGGCAGAGCCTCCACGTGGCCAAGCACTGCTGAAGAATGCCCTCGAAATCCTCCATGGGGCACTGGTTAGCTGCATCGCAGGTGGCCTGGGCAGGACGTGGATGCACCTCGAAGAAAAGTCCATTTGCACCGGCGGCCAAAGCAGCCCTGGCGAGAAGAGGGGTGAAGAAGCGCTCGCCCTGCGTCACACCGGCGCTGCCACCTGGAATCTGCACACTGTGGGTTGCGTCGAAGAGGACGGTGGAGGCAAAGGCCCTCATGATGGCAAAACTCCGCATGTCGACGACGAGGTTCTGGTAGCCGAAAGAAGCCCCGCGTTCCATTGGCCAGATTTCCCGAGCGCCTGATCCCTGCAGCTTCTCGATGACGTGGCGCATCTCCTTCGGAGAGAGAAACTGTCCCTTTTTGACCGAGACCGTCCGTCCCGTTCTAGCCGCGGCGACCAGCATGTCGGTCTGGCGACACAGAAAGGCCGGAACCTGCAGCACCTCGCAGACCTCCGCCAGCGCTTCTGCCTGTTCCGGTACATGGAAGTCGCTGGTGACGGGAAGGGCATACCTACCCTTTACCTCCCTGAGGATCTCCAGTCCCCGCTGAAGGCCGACACCTCGAGCGCTGTGAAGGGAGGAACGATTCGCCTTGTCGAATGACCCCTTGAAAACGATCTGCAGATCCGGATACTCTCTCAGCAAACCAGCGAGAAATGCCGCCACAGTGGACGAGATTTCCCAGCTTTCCAGCGAACAGGGACCCGCCAGCAGGAGCAGTTTTTGAGGATCACGCCGCAGTAAACTGGATTCCACCCTATCCATGCAAAGCCCCTCGCCCCTTGGGACAAGCAGATTCTCTCCCGTGTACCATAGGGAATAGCGATTCCCTGGCAGCTAGTCTGCCCTGAATAGGGATTATGGGCTTTGTCCATAGGGGCAGCCCAGTGGGTCTAGCTGGGGCTATATCCCGGCGGCGAGGGTTTCTCTTGCTGCTCCGGAGGTGGCAGCGATAGACCCAGCGCAGCATAAAGTGCATCCTCCAAATCCCTTTAAATACGCGCTCCGCCCGGAATATTCTGTACTCCGAAGCCTTGGTTCGTCGTATCCTTTGCTCCCATCTTCGTCAGAGCGTATCGCTCGGCTATGGACTTCTCCCAGAGGATCGGCTCTGAGAAATGCGCAAACTGCTTTCATGGCTCGAGATAGCTTAAACACAGCCGTGATCTGCGGAGGAAATTTTTCGGAATGACCCGGGAAACTCTCGCCGTTTAAAGTCGCTGTAGAATGCTTCCCGGCACTCAGGCGGAAACTGATTCAGGCATAGCCGATAGATACCCATACAAAGTGCTCGGCAGAGCTGTATTATTTTCTGCTCATTGAGGTAATAGATTCCCGCGCGAGCTTCGCAAAGCCAGAGAGCAAGGACTCCCAGGCGATCCTGGATTTTCCAAACCACAGAAACGTTCGACGTAAAAGTTCCTCCCAGAGCGACCTGTTTATCCATAGGGAAGAAGAAAACGGCACTCATCACCGAAAAAGGATGATCCGGAATGCTTTCAGGGACCTGCCCTCCACCGCCAGGCGCGATTCCCAGCCATGCAGCATCGATGCGCCGAGGGGGATGGCGGAGGGATCAGAGAGATGAAAAACAGTCCCTGCCTAACGCATGATGAGCGTCATTTACAGCACCCAGTAGCTTCTCGGGAAAAACAGGGGTCCTGGACAAAACCCCCTTCATTTACGGACAAAACCTTTTTATAGACAAAGCGGATTTGCTTCTTCGCGAAGAAATCAAAAATCACTCGATGGCGCCACTTCACTCACGGGACTCGCGCCCTTGATATTGTGTTGGCCTTCCCATCGCCGACTAGATTGTAGAGCAGACGGGTTAGGGAAAATCTACTGGAGAGATTGATATTTCCCTGCAATGCTCTGTCTTCTGGACTCAAAGCCGAGAGCGAAAATGGCCAGGTGCTTAAGCAGAAGCACCAAGGCCAATGGCCAGCATCCCCTCGCCCACTGATCTACCCCATACTCGCGCCAGCAGTGCGCCTGGCACATGGAATCAATCAAGCCTTTACCTGAGGTAAAGGCCCTCCATCTGCTCCACTCAGAGAACAGAAGAGACCCCTATGTCAGTTCTCACTCTCGAGCAGCTCACTGAGCTTGACTCGCAGAAGAACTGAAGCTCAATTATTCCGCAACGACTCTGGCATTTAATAATGCCATGGCCATGAGCAATACAAGGCCAAGATAGAAAAGGAGAAACCCTCCTCCCCCAGCCAATGCTCAAGGTGTGGATAGCGGGCTTACGTGGACCTTACGATGGGGGCCGTCCCAGCGGACTTTTCCGTCGATCAGGGCGAAGAGGGTAAAATCCCTACCGCAGCCGACATTTCTTCCCGGATGGACCTTTGTACCACACTGACGCATCAGGATATGGCCCGCGCGCACGGTTTCGCCATCGTACTTCTTCACCCCCAGGCGTTGCCCCGGGCTATCCCGACCATTGCGCGAGGTTCCCTGTCCCTTCTTATGTGCCATCGGAGAACTTCTTTCCTAAAAATCTAAATTTCCCCTCACATCCTGATCGATTCCACCCGAACGACCGAGAGTTCCTGGCGGTGGCCCCGTTTGCGCTCGTAGCCCTTGCGGCGCTTCTTCTTGAAGACGATCACCTTCTTTCCGCGTTTGTTCTCGAGAATGTTCAGGCGCACGCAGGCACCGGCCACATAGGGATCACCGAGCTTTGCTTCTGGGCCCTCACCGACAAGGAGAACCTCCTTCACCTCCACCGGGTCGCCGGTCTGAGAACCGGCATAGCGGTTGACGGAAAAGATATTTCCCTCCGAAACGGTCAGCTGTTTTCCCTGTATCCGGATGATGGCCTTCATGATCTGGGCAAAAGAAAACTGTCTCCTCTGGAAAGCAAGGCTTAAATTTCAAGTGATGGGGCAGGGACAGGGCTGCTTCGGGGATCCAGAAGGACTTGAAGAAATGAAGGGGCGAGAGGGTTTCTGGGTGGGTTGGCTTTTAATGCCGGAGGCATCAGGCCCGCTGCGCGGGCCGCAGGGAGGGGAAAGGACGAAGTCCTTTCCCCTCTCTGGAAAGCCAACCCAAAACTCCCAAACCCAAGACTCTCCACGACCCCATGGGCCGAATCACTTCAGCTCCGGCGCTGATTCCCAGAGGCCTTCGCGGCGGAGGAGGGCCGTCGGATCCGGATCGCGGCCCATGAAATCGCGGAAGAGCTGGTCCGCATCGCGCAGGTCGCCCTGGCTTAGGATGCATCGGCGGAAGCGCTCGCCCGTCCCGGCATCGAGAACCCCATGGGCCTCGAAGGCACCGAAGGCATCTGCCTCCAATACCTCCGCCCAGAGGTAGGAGTAGTAGCCTGCGTCGTAACCGCCGTCGAAAATGTGGCTGAACTGCGCCACGGTGCTCGGGCTGTTGACGCTCCAGGGTGGCTGGTATGGGGCGAGCAGTGCCTGTAGCGTTTTTTCCCAATGCTCATCCCGATAGGAAGCGTAGTGTTGGTGGAGTTCAAGGTCCAGCCGGCTGAAACAGAGCTGACGTATCATAGATAGGCCCGAGAGGTGGTTTCTGGCTGATTTCATCGCCTGAAACAGTTTTTCGGGAATACTTTCCCCCGTTTCGCAATGCCTCCCGAAGAGATCTAGGCTTTTCCGATCCCAGCAGAAATTCTCCATCAGCTGGGAAGGCAGTTCGACGAAATCCCAGGCGACATGGACTCCGTTGAGCTCAGCAATATCCGCTTGCCCGAAGAGGCTGTGGAGCAGGTGGCCGAATTCGTGGAAGAGCGTTGCGACCTCGTCGTGGGTCAATAGGGCTGGACGGCCATGGGCCGCTGGGCTGAGGTTAGCGCAGAAGACGCCGACGGGATAGCGGTAGCAGCCACCGCGCTCGCGCCGACTGACTATAATCTCATCCATCCAGGCCCCGCTTCGCTTGCTCGCTCGAGGGAAGCAGTCCGCGTAGAACGCACCGATGTAGTTGCCGGATGCCTCATAGACCTCGAAAAACCTGACATCCTCCTGCCATACGGGAACGCTGTCGGGACCAGCGGCCTCGGCTTCAACATGGGTCCGACGCTCCCGAACGCAGATGCCGTAGAGCTTCTGTACGACGGAGAACATACCCTGAAACACCACATCGATGGAGAAATAGGGCCGCAGCGCCTCTTCATCGAAATGATGAAGCTTTTGCCGCAATTTCTCGCTCCAGAAACTGGCATCCCAGGGTTTCAAGGCTTCTCGACTCCCCATTTCCTCATCCCGAAAGTCCTGCAGGGTTCGACTATCCCGAAGCGCGAATGCCTCGACGCGCCGGTGAAGGTCTTCGATGAAGGACAGTGCCCGCTGCCCCTCCTTGGCCATGCGGCGTCGCAGGACGCAGTCAGCGTGGGTTTTCTCGCCCAGGATATGGGCATATTCCTCCCGCAGGGCCAGGATTTCCCGAATCAGGGGTCGGTTGTCGTAAGGATCCTCCCGACCGACGGCCAAATTAGCCTCCCAGAGTTTCTGCCGCAGCTCGCGGTTCTCGAGGTACTGCAGGCAGGGACCCAGACAAGGTGCCTGCAGGCTCAGCCGCCTGGTCGCCGGAGATGCACCGGTTGGTAGCGTTTCAAGAACGGATTCCGGCAGTCCGCGTAGCTCCTCTACCCTCGCCTCACAAGCCCAAGCATTCTTCGCATCCAGCACATTTTTGCCGAACTGGTTCGTGAGCTGGGAGAGCCGCTGCTCGATTTCCAGAATCCGCTCCTTCTTCTCCGGAGGTAAGTCGGCCCCGCTATCGATGAAAGCCTCTAGTGTTCGCTGTAGGTAGCGCGCGCGCAAGGGAGAGAGATTCTCGGCCTCCTCCGTAGCCGCATAGCCCTGGATGAGCTTCCAGAGCTTGGGCCGAAAAGGGATAGAGGCGAAGAACTGTGTCACCTCCGGCAGAACTTCGAGGTAGGCAGCCCGCAGGGCCTCTGAGTCGCAGACAGTGTTCAGGTGCTTGATTTTCGCCCAGGCATCGGAAAGATTTTGATCGAACTGGATCAGCTCCTCGAGCGTATTCTCCCAGTGGAGCTGCTCGAGCGGGATCCGCTCCAGCGTCTCCAAGTCCGCCCTGGCCTCCGCAAGGGCTAGGCGTATATCCCCCACCACATACTCAGGCCGAAGCTGAGACCAGAGAATCGGCCAGGATCTGTCCAGAAAGGGATGGGCGGAAGCCCGAGAGGAGACCGCTGGGGCAGCCTCAGGTTTGGGAATCCCCGTCTCGGCTCCCGAAGCCACCGGAGATGCACTCTCCTCGCTTGAAAAAACCATCGTGTATTGGCAGGACATGGCTGAAAGGGAAGCGGAAAACATCCCCAATTTCAACAAAAATTTCCATGCACAGCAATAGCTAGACCCCTAGCCCAAAAACCTTGTCTCCACTTGCAAAGCCTCTTAAAATATTCCGCGCAGTCGTGGAGAGATAACGGCACCTAAACTACAGTAGGACTAAAATCTCCCCGGCTGCGGGTTCGGAATAAAAAGAGATGAGGATAGCGATGGTCACTCCGGAGTGCGCACCCTGGGCCCAGACAGGTGGGCTGGCGGATGCCGTGGCAGCCCTGGCCCAGAGCATCGCCCGAGAGGGTCACGACGTCCGTATCTTTCTCCCGCTCTACGACGGTATCTTGGAACAGGCCTCGCCCGAGGCCCATCCGGCAGCCCTGGAGGTGCATCTGGGCATAGGGACCCGTCATGCGCGGCTTTGGGAGCGGCGGGAAAGCGAATCCCTGCGTTTCTACTTCATCGAGTACGAGCAGTATTTCAGGGGACGGGCGATCTACGCCGATGCCTCGGGCGACTACGGGGACAATCCGGAACGCTTCACCTTCTTCACCCGGGCTGTTCTGGATGCCTGCTACCAGCTTACCTGGATTCCAGAGATCCTCCATGGCCATGATTGGACGGCCGGACTGCTGCCGGTTTATCTGGAGACGGCGGAGCGCGGCCGGCCATTGGGACTGGCTGCCTCTGTCTTCAGCATCCACAACCTACAGCACCAGGGCTATGCGCCGAAAGGGATTCTGGACTTCGCCGGCCTCCCCCAGTCCCTCTTCCGTCCCGATGCGGTCGAGGCCCACGGGCAGGTGCAGATGCTCAAGGCGGGCCTGCACTTCTCCTCGAAGTTGACGACCGTCAGCCCGCGCTATGCCCGGGAAATCCAAACAGCGGACTATGGACACGGCCTCGACCCAATCCTGCGCTCCCGCGCAGCCGACCTCATCGGGATCGCCAACGGCATCGACACCGAGCTCTGGAATCCCGGAAAAGATCCTTTTTTAAAGCATCCCTTCGACCCCTTCCATCCGGAGGGAAAACGGCGCACGAAGGAGGAGTTGCAGCGGCGCTGGGGATTGGCGTGTTCGCCCGACCTGCCCTGCTTTGCGGTCGTGTCGCGCCTCTGCGAGCAGAAGGGTTTGGACATCCTGGCCCAGATCCTGCCCGATCTGATGCAGCATATGAGCCTGCAGATCGCCATTTTGGGCCAGGGTGAGCGGGCTTTGGAATCGCGATTCCAAGAGCTTTCCGCCCATTTTCCCCAGTGCTGCCGCGCTTTCATCGCTTTCGACACAGCCCTGGCCCATCAACTGCTGGCCGCCGCCGATTTCGTCCTGATGCCCAGCCGCTTCGAGCCCTGTGGTCTGACACAGCTCTACGCCATGCACTACGGCGCTTTGCCGATCGTCCGCGAGACCGGCGGGCTGGCCGATACGGTGGAGAACTACGACGAATCCACGGGCAACGGCACCGGTTTCGTCTTTCGGGATCTGGAGGCAGGGGCGCTCTACAATGCCATCGGCTGGGCCTGTTCCACCTACTACGACCGCCCCCAGCACTATGGCCGGATGCAGCGGCGGGCGATGAGCCTTGAGCTCTCCTGGGCCCATCCCTCGCGGCGCTACCTGGAGGTCTACCGCTGGGCTCGCGAATCCAAGGGAGGCTAAAGGGCTTCTCTTCGCGCGACGGCCCGTTGACGCGCGGCTGCGCCGCGCGCCAACGGCGGACCCCGAGGGGCGCTACGCGCCCCTCGGGGTCCACCTTGGCTCTGACAAGGGGCCGTCGCGCACCGCATACCGAAGGACAGAGAAATCACTTGCCTTCCGGTGAGGTGATTTCAGTGTTGGCGGCGATGGATCGCAAGAGCTTCTTTCTCGGCCTGCTTTGTCTCTCGGCTGCCTTTGGGCTGATCTATTTCCAGCGTGCCCAAGTCCGGCCAACAGCCCTCCAGCCGGAGATCACCAGCACCGAAATCACGACCCAGGCGGAAGATTTTTTTCCGGAATCCCCGGCAGCAGAGGCGGCTCTGGAAAGTCCAACAGCCGTCTGGGATCTCTCAACTCCCTGCCTCTCATTGGAAAACGAGGAGATACGCGTCCAAATCCACCTGGCCAGCGCAGCGATTCGGGAGGTAGCCCTCAAGAAATATCCCTTTAAAAAGGGCTCTCCGGAACCCTTCATCTTCAATCACGGGGCCCCAATGCCCGCCCTCGAGCTTCAGCTGGGCCATACGGGCGAGCGGCCGCAGTACGAGCTACTTTCCCAGGACGCGCGGCAGCTGCGCTTCCTCGGTCGCTACCCGAACGGCCTGAGCGTCGAGCGCAGCTACCGCCTGTCGGACCCGGATAATCCCAAGGAAGACCCCTATGTCATCCACCAGCAGCTGCGCTGGGAAAATCGCGGCCCCAGGCCCCAGGCTCTGCAGGATTTGAAACTATCGCTGGGACAAATCCCCTCGTCGGCCGGCGACCTCGCAGGCGATTTCCTGAACTTCGGCCACTTCAACGGCAAAAAGGCCTTTTTCGTCCCCCATGGTGATTTTTCTCAGAGTTCCGGATTTCTCGGTTTTGGGAAACGGGAGGCTCGTGCGGAAATCCGGGCCACGGGCACGATTCGCTGGGGCTCGCTCAAGAACCAGTTCTTCTGCTCCATCCTAACTCCCAGCAGTGCCGCAGCCGGCTACCTCTTTCGGCCTACGGAATCCCCGAGCTCCGAGGGCATGACCGGCAGCCTGGTCTTCCAGCTGGGCCAGCTTCAAGCACAGGAACAGAAGAGTTTGGGACTGGAGTTCTACGTCGGACCGAAGGATTTCGTCCGCCTGGACCGCCTAGGACTAGAACAGGACCGCGTCATGCAGTTCGGATTATTCGGCTTCGTGAGCAAGCTCCTCCTCCTCCTGATGAAGGCGATCCATTGCCTCATCCCGAACTGGGGACTGACCATCATCGCCGTGACCCTCCTCATCCGCCTACTCCTATGGCCCCTGACCCGGGCTCAGGTGCGCTCGTCGAAGCAGATGGCCCTGGTGCAGGAACCGCTCAAGCAATTGCGGGAAAGGTACAAGGGACAGCCCCAGAAGCTGCAGACCGAAACTCTGAAGCTCTTCAAGGAGAACCAGGTCAACCCGGCTGCCGGCTGCCTGCCGGTTCTCATCCAGATTCCCATATTTCTCGGCCTCTATGGCATGCTGCGCACAGCGACAGACCTGCGCTTCGCGGAATTTCTGTGGATCCGCGACCTATCCCGACCAGATACCCTCGTCCATCTGGGTCGATTCCCGCTCAACCTCCTTCCCTGGCTCATGAGTCTCAGCACTTTCTGGCAGATGCGGATGAGCCTTGCCCCAACGCTGGATCCGATGCAGCGCAGGCTCTTCCAGTGGATGCCTCTGCTCTTCCTCTTCTTCTGCTACAACCTACCGGCCGGACTCATCCTCTACTGGACGGTACAGAATATCCTGAGCATCATTCAGCAGAGGCGATTGGCCGGGGAAATTCCGCCACACCCGCTGACGAGAATCCATCCTGCTTCCCCAAAGGGGAAAAAATCTTCTTCCCCGAAGGCTTAAATTTTCCTAGCTTTCCTCCACTCGTAGCATGTCTGGACATAGCAAATGGGCGACGACGAAGCGGCACAAGGCGGCTGTGGATGCCAAGCGAGGGAAGTTATTCAGCCTTCTCAGCAAGGAAATCACTCTAGCCGTGCGCAGCGGGGGCAAGGATCCGGAATTCAATCCGCGGCTGCGGACCGTGATATTCAAGGCTAAAACTGCCAATATGCCGGCAGACAATATCAAGAAGGCGATTCAAAAGGGGACAGGAGAAATCCCGGGCATAAGCATCGAGGAGCTGATCTACGAGGGCTATGCCCCTGGTGGCATCGGGGTCATCGTCGAGGTCACGACAGATAACAAGAACCGGACAACTTCCGAAGTGCGCAGCGTCTTCACCAAATGGGGTGGAAACCTGGCCGGTGCCGGTGCCCTGGCCTTTTACTTCCAGCGTTTGGGTCAATTTCTGATCTCCCGGGACAAGGCATCCGAAGATCGCCTGATCGAAATCGTCCTGGCGGTCGGTGCAGAAGATGTCAAATCCGAAGAAGAGTATTACGAAGTCCTATGTCCTATTTCGGCTTATGATGAGGTGGCTCAGGCGCTTCAGAAGGCTGATGTGGAGACGACATCGTCGGAAATCGTCTACTACCCGAACAGTTTGATTCCAGTTCCAGAACGGGAAACGGCGCAGAAGATCCTCCGTATGCTGGACCGTTTAGATGACTTGGATGATGTCAAAAGCGTCTACAGCAACGGTGACATTCCGGACGAATGGGCCGAAGAGGGAGCCTGAGAGCTAACAGGATAGGTGTCGGATACCTTTGAAGGCCGCTTCATCGTCGGATGATGCGGGTGATCCTTTCTGGGAGAACTAAGGCCTACTCCGGGAAAATTAGCCGAAGAGGAAAGGGTATCGAGATCTCTCCAGTGCTGAAGACTATCCTAGGCGTCAGCCCAAAGCTCGGGACGCCTTCGGAGGGCTCTTCGGTGCAGGGCGCGATGGCCCCTTTGCCAAGCAAAGGGGCCATCCTCGCGGAGCGAGGATGGCCCTGGTCCCCCAGCGGCGGAGCCGCTGGGGGACCGGGCCATCGCGCCAGAGAAAACTGCCACCGCTGGGCTCCTGAGGAGCTGCCTTGTATCCTCCCGGATAAACATTTGCCTATCCCCGATCATGGCTGAAGAAGCACCTAGAAATTTTGTGCCAATCCCCTTCACCTACCATCAAGAGCTCGAGCTCTCGGTCGAAAACATGACGAATCTCGGGCTCGGCGTCGGACGGGTGAACGGATGGGTCGTTCTGCTGCCCTTCGTCCTAAGGGGTGAGCGCGTTCGGGCACGCATTTTCAAAAATCATAAAAATTACTCCGAGGCGGACCTGCTGAAGGTTCTGGAAGCCTCGCCCCAGCGAAGAGAGCCCCTCTGTCCGCTCTTCGGCCTCTGTGGCGGCTGCCAATACCAGCACATCGCCTATGAGGAGCAGAGGAAGATCAAGCGGCAACAGGTACGAGAGTTCTTCCACCGTTCCAGTTGGACGGACATCGAGCCTTCCCTACCCCTCTCGGGCGGGGAATGGGCCTATCGCACGAAACTGACCCCGCATTTCCAGAGACCGAAGGCGGCGCAGTTCCCCATCGGCTTTCTCCGGAAAGGCAGTCGCCAGGCCCTGATCGATGTCCCGCACTGCCCTATCGCCACAGAAGCCATCAACGAAGCTCTCGGCCAGGCACGGGCGGAAATCCACTCGAAGGCCTCCTCTTACTGCCGTGGCCAAACCCTGCTCTTCCGCGATATCGATGGCCAGGTCTGCCGCGACCCGCGGCGCATCGTGGAACAGAGGATAGATTCACTGGTTTTCTCCTTTCGCGCTGGTGGATTTTTTCAGAACAATACCCAGGTACTGCCTCCAATGATCCGGTACATCGTCCGAAAGGCAAGCGAAGGTCCTCTGGCGGATTTCCTCATCGATGCCTACGGCGGTGTGGGGGTTTTCGCGCTCTCCGCAGCGGCCCATTTTCAGGAAGTGATGGGGATAGAGATCGACGAGGATGCCGTTGCACTTGCCAGAGATAATGCCGAGAAGAACCAAATCCGCAATGCGAGCTTCATTCGGGGAAGCGCCGATGCCATTTTTGAAAAAATTCGCTTCCCGGCTGACCGGAGCGTCGTCATCATCGACCCGCCACGCAAGGGCTGTGACCCCGTCTTTCTACAACAACTGCTCCGCTTCCATCCTCGAAAAATCCTCTCCATCTCCTGTGAGCCCAGCACGCAGATTCGAGACTTGAAGGACTTGTTGGGACATGGCTATCGGCTGCAAGAGCTCCAGCCGGTCGATCTCTTTCCTCAAACCCGCCACATCGAGAACATCGCCGTGCTCGGGCGAGAAGAGGCCTAGTTCTGGGAATCAGCTGATCTCCAGGCACTCCAGGTTCTTCCCCCAACACCTCTTCCTCGAGGCCGCGGTCTTTTGGGAAAAAACCTCGCCACGGCTGCTTTCAGCTCCCTCACCTAGAGCTAGCAGTTCCTCTACATAGAAATATCTTTATTCCCTGCGCAGCCCAGAGTCCCCTTCCTCTCCAGCAATTCCCTCTCTGGCTAAAGCTGAGATTTTTCCCCAAAAAAAATGGGATTTTTGTCTCTGATACGTATCATTATCTCTGATCCGTATAAACGACGAGTCGACCTAAAAAGGTCGACTCGCGCTCCCCTAACTAAACCGTACTACCTTACGGTAAGAGAAGGCATGCTAGAACCGATTTCACAGAAATCAAGGCTGAAAGTTAAAAAAATGTAAAAAATTTACCTGCCCACAGAATTCCCCCTTTTTGCCTCTGAGAAAGGGGGTATTTTTCCCTGTTTGGAAGCGAGATGAGCCTCGATGGGACAGCGAAATCCCTTTCAGCTCTCCAGAGATCGGGAAAGATCTCTCCCCTTTCCTCTTGGGCAGAAGCTAAAGAGGAGGCTCTCGCTGGGATTCCGCCTATCGGCTGTCCTTGGTGCCGAAGGTATTTTTCAGCCCCATCAGATTGAAGAAGAGGTAGAAGCTGAACAGAACCCCCTGGGCACTTTGGCCGATGCGGATGTTGTAGATCACGAGATAGATATTGCTCGGCAGCCAGATGATGTAACTCAGCTTGATGCGCATCATCGCATTGAAGTAGGAACCGACGAGGGACCAGACGACAGCGACCCAGCAGGTGTAGGGATTGAAGACCCAGGATAGCAAGTTCGGAATGAGATCAGCTTCCATGATTTAGAAAAATTTTCCCGTCCGCTTCGACCGAGATGCGGCAGCCCAGTGCCTGCGAATAGCTCAGCGAAGAAAAATTCTTAACAGAGGCGGGGGCGATGAAATTTTCGAAAAGCTCGTCGATCTTCCGCGCGAAGGCCAGGTCTGTCTCACGAACCCCATCTGCCTGAAGATCCTGAAGCGACTCGCGCGAGTCGCAGCGGAGCAAGATGACCTGGTCATACTCCTGTCGCGACCAGGAACCGAAGGCCTTTTGAAGGGAGTCTTCGAGTGCCGAAATCGGACCCGAACGCGTCGCTGCGGAGTAGACGAAGGAGTCGAGAACACCCCGGTCGAGAACGAGGTGGGTATAGCCGTGAGCCACGGCTTCCAGCTCCTTGACCGCCTGGCGCAACGCGATGAAAAGCGTGGAGTCCAAGGTCTGGCCCTTATTGATAGGGAATGGGCTTTCACGAGCCGTCTCGCTGATGACGATGGCGTTATACCCCTGGCGTTTCAGCTCCGAGCAGATGCGGTGAGCCAACGTCGACTTCCCACAACCATGGGTCCCTGTGATCAGGCACTTGTAAGGTGCTTTCATGCTCCTGTCTTCAGCGGCGAAGGAAGGAAGAATTTTCCCCTGGGTCAACGGAAAATCACTTCGGGAAGATGGCCCTGCGCTGCATTTCAGGAACTGAGGGAGAAAGGATATTGGGGAAGATCCGGAGCTGTGGGGTCTTTTCTGCTTTCCTGCCGGCTTTCGATGCCTTCGGCATCGGGCCCGCGCAGCGGGCCTCCGGGAAGCCAGGATTCCCATCCTGGCTTCCCGGTAAAGCCGGCAGGAAACAAATCAGGAGACCAAGGGACTCGAAATTTTCCCAAACGCCCCTCAAGCGCAGCTCTAACCCGAGGCCAGCGGATGAGCCCTAAAGTTCCAGCCTAGCGTCGATGGTGGCGATGAGCTCGGCCTCCAAGAGACGGGCCTGGCGAGTACTGTCGCGCTCCCGCAGAGTGAAAGTCATGTCCTCCAACGAACGAAAGTCCACGGTGATGCCGAAGGGTGTCCCGACCTCGTCCATCCGGCGGTAGCGGCGCCCGATGGCCCCGGAAGCATCGTAAGTCACCGGCCATTTCCTCCGCAGGCTTTGAAAAAGCCCTTCGGCCATAGCGACCAGCTCCGGTTTATTTTTGACCAATGGAAAGACGGCGGCCTTGATGGGTGCGACGGCCGGATGCAGGCGTAGGACTTGGCGTTTCTCCCCCTCCACCTCGTCCTCGTCATAGGCCGAGCAGAGCAGGGCCAGGAAGAGCCGGTCGACCCCGAGGGCCGGTTCGATGACGTGCGGCAGGAAGCGCCTGTGGGTGGCCTCATCGAAATACTCCAGCGATACACGGCTGCCCTTCTGGTGCTGCCGGAGATCGAAATCTCCCCGGGCGGAAATGCCCTCCAGCTCCTGAATGCCGAAGGGATAGCGGAAGCAGATATCTGTACATGCCCGGGCGTAGTGAGCCAACTTTTCCCTGGGATGGATTTCAGTGTCCAATAATTCCGGACGGATCCCCAAAGCTCGGTGCCAGCGCAGGCGCTCCTCGATCCAGTATGCATGCCAGTGCTTCCAGGACTCCTCCGAGTCATCGATGAAGAATTCCAACTCCATCTGCTCGAACTCCCGCGAGCGAAAGCAGAAGTTCCTCGGCGTGATCTCGTTGCGAAAGGAACGTCCGATCTGGGCGACGCCGAAGGGGAGCCTGAGCCGCGTCGAATCCAGGACATTTTTGAAGTTGATGAAGATCCCTTGGGCCGTTTCCGGTCGGAGATAGGCGACGGAACTCGTGTCTTCCAATGCCCCGACCCGGGTCTGGAACATGAGATTAAAGGCCCGTGGGGCCGTGAGGCTCCCCGGCTCTCCGGTCGCCGGCGAGGGGATCAGCGCGTATTCCTCTCCACGGGCTTCGCTGTAGGGAATGAGCCGAATAGCTTCCAATTCCCCCTGTTTGGCAAGCCGGCGCTTCAGTTTCTTGGCCTCCTCCTCCGCCCGGGCCTGCATGTCCTTCTCTTCCAACACCGAGATGTAGCCGATCTGCTCGCCATCGACCCTAATCCGGGCGAAGAAGAGCTGGTCGGCCCGGTAGCGCATCTTCGAGCTCCGGCAATCCACCATCGGATCCGAAAACCCATCCACATGGCCAGAGCTCTTCCAAACCTGCGGATGCAGGATGATGGCCGTATCGATGCCGACGATGTCCGGGCGCAGCTGCGTCATGGAACACCACCAGAGATCTTTGATGTTCTTCCGCATCTGGGAGCCCAGTGGCCCGTAGTCGAAGAAGCCGGCCAGGCCGCCGTAGATTTCGGATGACGGGAAGAGAAACCCTCGCCGCCGGCAGAGCTGGATGATCTCCTCCATACTGGCCTCGTAATGCGACATGGCTCTTCTGACCGGTTCTTTAGCGATTGCTCCGCTTCCGATTCAGTCGATCCCCGGTGGCTTTCAAGGGAAAATATCGGGGAAAGAAAAGCCGGGGATTTCACACTTTGACCAGCTCTGCTTCCTCTCACCGCAGCTATCGCAGTCATCCCTCCCTTAGAGCATGTAGGGTATGCTTCAGCGCACCGGATGACGGTCGATAGACGGGGACCGATCGACACGAAAGGGACCGATCGGTGAAGGCTCAGTTCGGAGGCTGGGTTTTTGGTGTGGGGCTGGCTTTGCCCGGGAGGAAATGCCGGAGGCATTTCCCTCCGGGCGGCCCGCTTCGCGGGCCCGATTCCTCCGGAATCGAAAGCCAGCCCCGAAAAACAAGCCAAGCTAGGCCCTATACGCCCAATCCCCCTCCGCCGTAAAAGCATTGACTTCCCCAGGGCATTCGCCTCCCTCGACGCTCTTTCCTGGCGAGATAGCTCAGTCGGTAGAGCAGAGGACTGAAAATCCTTGTGTCCCCAGTTCGATTCTGGGTCTCGCCACCAGTTCTCTTGGAATACAAGCCTCAGATTTTGAGCCTCATCCCAGCCTTTTCCTAAAAACGCTCGTGCCCTCCGGAGAGAACTTTCCTTCGCCCACCTCGATGCCAAAGGGCAAAAGATCTTCCGGCTGGAAGCTCACACCGGAGACGAATAGGAATCCGTCCGGTTTCAGGATTCGAAACAGTTCCTTCAAGACATAACGGAGCTGCGCTACCGAGGGATCGCCGTTCTGCCAGATCACCCCATCGCTGGAATCATCCGGCAGGGCGATGTTGTAGAGGCAGCCGCACTCCAGCCTCAGTCCTGCCGCCTCGGCCTTCGCGAAGGAATCGAACTGAAAGTTCAGGTCAAAGACGGTGACATCGGCAAAAATTTTCCGCAATATCCGGGCGAGTTCCAAACCCTTCCGGTTGAAAATATCGACAATTTTGGCGTTTGGATCCCGGCAGTACTGGAGGATGTGGGCGACAATATCTTCCCCAATGCCCTCTTCTTCAAGGGCATAGGAGTAATTCTCACGTTCCCGCAACAGGCCGTCGGCGGCGTTCATGACCATTTCCGGCGTGATGGAGGCCATGCAGGGAGCTTCGGCAAAGCCACGCAAGCAGGTTTTATTCCAGTCATTGGATACCCACTCGCACCAGCTATGGCACCCATTGCCGGTGATATTAACGTTTCCCGGATACCCCAGCATTTCAGTCGGCGTCGTCCCGAAAAGGACAATCGATCGACCATTGAGAAATCTTTTCATATGCACCATCCCGGCATCCCCATCGAGGTGAAACAGGGAATGCTTCAATAGGATGGCCACTTCCTCCAGTGAAGTTTTCCCGAT
The DNA here is from genome assembly GCA_031288595.1 of Puniceicoccales bacterium. Lineage (GTDB taxonomy): Bacteria > Verrucomicrobiota > Verrucomicrobiia > Opitutales > JAIRLG01 > JAIRLG01. The sequence goes on along the minus strand of JAITRB010000016.1, from coordinate 5,318 downwards.
GAGATCGATATCGATTCCTGGAAGCGATGCGCAGGTACTGGAGGAATACCCCAGTTGAAGGATCTTTATATCTGGGTATTTTTCGTGAAACAACTCGATGAACTTTTCATAAAAGCGTATCGGCCAGAGCCTCGTACTATCGCGCAAGCTATCGCAACGCCCCAGCCCTCGTTGAAGTGTTATGTAGGGCCTGTCCTGCAATCTTAGCTCAGAGAGGATCTTCATAGGAGCTGGTTCCAGGTTTAGGAATGTACAGCTGAAATCATCAATTCCCAAGATCTGACACTGATCCGGTTGTTGTATCCGCTTTTTCTTCTTGAGAATCGACCATTGATCCACCATCGAATGGTGAAGGGGCGCATTCTCAAAAAATTTGCGATATTTCACATAAAACAATTCATTTTCCTTACAAAAATGACGCAGCCATGGAGATCTCTCATCAACGCGTCCATAATCGCAATACATGACAGCCGTACATCTATCCATCCTCATCTGCACATCATACAACGATTCTTCCGCCGAAAGCGCATGGTTCAAAAACTTTGGGCCTTTAGGGTCACCCTCCCACATACACCGATGTATGAAAGGGAACGCTCGGAAGACAAAATCCAACACGGCCTTTTTATCTTCTCCATCCACATATATGTCTATCGAATGCTCGCAGCGAATGTGCTTCGATATCTCCTTCACGGCCAGTCCATACATGAGGATATCGCCGACCCCACCGGAGACGGCAATGGCTATCTTCAACTCATCGTCCCCTCGCCGGCTATGATCTTCTTGCCGCTCTATACTCAATGGGCGTGCGACAGGTGACGATCGCCTGAGCAGCGTCCTGAAGAACTCCCAAAATGTCCAGGTCAGCAGCTTGCGCGCTACCTTTAGTTCACGAGAGCTGTATTTCTTCTTTAAACCTGATAATCTGGATTCCAACCTGGAAAAATAATAGCTCATAAGGAAATTGCCCTTGAGGGAAAGTCACTTTTATGGCTTATCCCATCTTCGCTGAAATGACACTTCTTGCACTTAGAAATCTAAGAACAATTCCATATTTTATTTCGCCCTAGGTGCGCCCGGCTATAGCGGCCACCACATCGGCGCAGGCACCGCTCCCGCCATAGGAAGGCATGAGATGAATGCCGGGGATATGGAGGATCTGAGGAACGGCATTTTGGGGACAGGCGGCGAAACCGTTCTGCTCGGAGATGAGCTCTAGAACGCCTAGGTCATTCGTATCGTCGCCCATGTAGGCGATTTCGCCGAGCTTCAGCTGGAACTGCGTTGCCAGGCGCTGCAGGTGTTGAACCTTTTGGTGGGAGGCCCCCTGGACAAGATTCCTTTCAGAGTCCACCCCACAGGCCTCGGCCCAGCGGACGACGACCGGATTGCTCTCACCGGTAAGGAAGCATAGGATTTTCCCCGCAGCGACCCAATGGCGCAGGGCCTGAAGGTCCTTTTGCCCAAATCGCTTCCACTCGCGGCCATCCTGGGAAAAAATCCGGCACCCATCGGTGCAGCTGCCGTCGATGTCCAGCACGAGTGCCCGAATCGACCTGGGACCGGAGAGAAGCTCGGGAGGCAGTGGGGTCTTGCCTTCCCGGGTCTGCTCGTAGTAGTTCAGAATGGGGCCCGTCGATTCGAGGTAGCGGCTGCTGAATCCCCGAATATAGCCGTGGAGTTCCGGTGCAATGGCTACGTGGGGAACCCGTGGACTTGAGGCGAACTCCGGAGGGCCGACCAAAAGTCCGACGGAAGCGGCCAACTGATAATCCACCGGATTGGCCGGAGAGAGATTTTTATCGAAGAGCAATATCTCCTGCAGCGCGAGATCGTGCACCTGGACATATTTTTGGAGAAAGGCATTTTTATCCACAACGCCGCAGAACAGTTCTGCCACGCGCATGGCGTCACAGCGCCGGCGATAAATCGCCTCATCCCCTGCACCGGCTGAAAGGACGAGCACCGGCAGCCGCAGGATGTCCTGAAAGAGATGCCGAACGGTGAAACCGTCACCGGTCCGAAAGTTCAGGGCCATCGTGTCCTCATCGGCATCTCTGTCCGGAATATAGATGAATTCCTCCCTGCGGGTTATCGCAGGCCCGAGGGACAGGGGATGCTCCGTGTCACAGAGAATACGGATGTCGATGACGACGAGCTTCAGCGAGGGAAGGCGTTCGAGAACGGAATTTGGATGCAGGGACATGGGCTAAAGGCTAAAATTCTCTCCGAGGTAGAATTCCCGGCTCTGGGGATCATTCAGGAGCATCTGCCGGTCGCCGCGGCAGAGAACGCGGCCGTCGTGGATGAGATAGGCCCTGTCGACGATACTCAGGGTCTCGCGCACATTATGGTCGGTGATCAAGATGCCGATGGAGCGCTCCCGAAGGGCGAGGATCATCCGCTGCAGGTCGGCGACATTGATCGGATCGACACCGCTAAAGGGCTCATCCATGAGGATGAAGCGCGGTTGTGGGACGAGGGAACGGGCGATTTCCAGACGCCGCCGCTCACCTCCGCTCAGGGTGATGGCCTCCTGCTTCCGCAGCGCCGTCAGGCCCAGGTCTTCAAGCAGGGCATCGACGCGTGCCCGCTGCTCTGCCTTCGTGAGCGAGAGATGCTCCGCAACGGCACGCAGATTGTCCTCAACGCTGAGCCGGCGGAAGATGGAGGGCTCCTGCGGAAGGTAACCGATGCCACGCCGTGCACGGCGGTACATGGGCATAAAGGTCACGCGAATCCCGTTGAGGAAGACCTCGCCCCGCGTCGGCCGGAGCAGCCCGACGATGATGTGGAAGGAGCTCGTCTTGCCGGCCCCATTCGGGCCCAGCAGTCCCACGATTTCACCGGAGCGCAACTCGATGTTGACGCCCCGCAACACCTCCCGCCGCCCATAGCTCTTGGCAAGGCCCACGGCCTTCAGCTCGCCTGCTGCCCCCTCTTCCCGATTCATGGCACGTTGGCAGCGGATGGGGCTGACGGCCCTTCAGATGCCGAAGGGCGGGATCCTAGGGATGTTCCCCTTGAAGAAGAAGCTCTCTCCCCATCCCTTTCCTCTTCCGGACAATTTTCTTTGGGCAAGGCTGCCACCGGCCCGATGGATTCCTCCCTGCCCGGTGGAGAGGCCGAGCCGGAAGCCTCCCCTCCGGTCACCACAGCGGGGATCTCGGCCTCCGCTCCGACCCGAACAGCCTCAGGAATGGCCGAGGGCTCAAGCCTTAGGCGAGGACGAGACGCTGGGGAGCCCTCTCCTTCCGGCAAATCGCCCTCGATGCTCAGGGAGTTGTGCCCGCGATCGAGGACGATGCGCCCTCCGGCTACGGTGCCTTTCCCCTCCTGCTGAATCTGGGCATGGCCCGAGAGCACGAAGAGGTCGTTGGGTGGGTCGATCTCGACCCTATCGGCTGAACCGAGGCGCTCGCCTTCTTCCTGGTGAACCTGAATCCGCACCTCTCCTTCGGCAAGAAGCTGGGTCAGGTGGGGACTTGCTGCACCCTCCCTTTCCCGAGAATTTTCCTCAATGGGGTTGCCGGACAGATGGGCGGTGAGTGCTTGAGCGCTCGCCTGAAAGTTTTCGGACTCCACCTGAACATCGCCCGTGAACCGAAAGACCGTATCGCCCCCTTCCGGTGATCGCATCTCCATCGCATCGCTGCGGATGACAGTCCCCGAAGGGTTTCCCACTGATGCCCCTGCTGCTCCCGTTGCCGGAAGGGTCTTGGCCGCAAAGCTCATGCGGCAACTGGCGAAAAGGAGGAGACCGCTAAGGGCAATCATGGCTGCTCCGAATCCGGGGAAGTGGAGGCATCGACAAAATGAACTTCCACCTGTTGATGGATCCGCAGGTGGCGATTTTTGCCGAACCACTGCCAATCGCAGCCCCAGGCATAGAACCCGCGCCCCTGCACAGAGAGCCATTCCCGTCCCTCCACCACGGCACTTCGGGGAAAGACATAGGCCGAGGGGCTCTCCACCTGCCAGGTCTCCGCCTTGTTTTGGAGGAACAGGCGCATCTTCATGTCCTTAATCTCTATGCGGTCGAGGCTGTTCATCCTGGCCTCTTTCCCCTCGACTTCCCACTGCCTACGGCCATCCAAGCCGAACAGGGGCAGGAAAATTTTCTGAATAGGGGCCTGTAGCGACAGAAAGTTCTGGGTCGCTGCCAACGATAGCGGCGAGAGAAAAAGCACAGCTAGCACTGGAAGTTTCATGCGCAAGCTCATCATTCATAGCGTTTGGCGAAACACAAGAGCAGAGGAAGGGGAAATTCAGTCGATGGCCCCTGGGAGAATTTTCGCATTCTGCTGCCTCTGTTCTATTCGCCGTCTTTGGATTCCAAAGGAATCGCCCGCTCCGCGGGCACCAAGCCACAAACCTTCGGTTTGTGGCTTGCAAAGACGGCGAAGGCCGAAACAAAACCTCGGCTCCGATCGGCTATACCTCGATGGAGCTCACACCGGAGAAACCAAGCCACCTTAGATCACCCAAAATTCCGACATTTTTGGCTTCACTACTCCTGTGAGGAGCGGCGAGAGAGGATCCGCTCTACAGCTGTCAGAACCGGAAGCTTTTTGTAGAGAACCTCGTAAATGCTCTCCAGAATGGGGGCCTGAATCTGCTTCTGCTGGCAGAGCAGGTAGAAGGATTGCGTCGCCGCATAGCCCTCGACGGTTATCGCACCGCCTGGCGGACGCTGGTTCTTCACCCAGTCCTCCCCGAACTGCCGATTGCGGCTCCAGCTTCCTCCGCAAGTCGCCATGAGATCCCCCAGACCGCTGAAGCCGGAAAAGGTCTTTTTCCTTCCGCCCAAAGCCTGGCCAACTACCGTCATCTCCTGCAGGACACAGCTGAGATAGGAACATTTCCCATTCTCGCCATAGCCCAGACCGTCGTTCATCCCGGCGCCGATGGCGTAGACATTTTTCAGACAACCGGCCAGTTCCACTCCCCGCACATCCTGCGAGCGGTAAAGGCGCACCGTCGGCCAGCGCAGCTCCCGCTGGAGATGGCGGGCTATGTCCTCCGATTCTGCCGCTACCACCACCGCTGTCGGATGACCGAGGGCCACATCCCGGGCATGGGTCGGGCCGGATATGACGGCAAAGGGATTCGGAAAATTAAAGGAGCGAAAGACATCGGAGGGCAGTGCCAAACGATCGGCTTGCAGGCCCTTGCACAGGGAGATGAAACAGATCTCTACACCCAAGGAACAGGCGCTGACTCGCTGACAGACCTCTGGCAGTACCTTAGACGGGCAGGCAAAAAAGATACATTCCTGCTCCGACAGTGCGCTGTAATCGGCCGTGGCTTCAATTTCCGGT
>JAITRB010000018.1 GCA_031288595.1 Puniceicoccales bacterium | reverse complement strand
CCAAGGGCCTGCAGTAGCCCGATTTCCCTCGTTTTTCTGATGATGTTGAAGCTCAGCGCGCAGGAGAAGGAGAAGGCGGCCATGAGCAAGACGAAGAGGAGAACGAAGAACATCATGGTCTTTTCGAGTCGTAGGGCGCTGAGTAGTTCCCGATGATTTTCGATCCAGCTCGTGGCGTGGTAGGGCTCCGAGAGAAGGGAGTTGAGCCGTGCGGCATAGCTAACGGCCTCGACTTCTGGTCGTAGGTAGAGGCTATAGCCGTGAACGGTTTCCCCCAGGCCGTAGAGCTCCTGCATGAGCTTCAGAGAACAGAGAATGGCCAGGGGCAGAGAGCCATTTTCCTGGCTTTTTAAAATGCCGCCGATGCGCACGCTTTTCGGGGGCAGGAGCTGTCCTTTTTTCAGTTCCGCCAAGGCCAGTGGCGAGTAGAGCTCCAGGTTGTCGCCGATGGAAACTCCCAAGCCTTCAGCCAAGTTGGAGGATAGGAAGACAAGGTCATCGGGGGATGAGTGGGAGCCAAGCGAGAGAGAAGGATGGGCGTAGGAGTGTATCGCGGGACACTGTTCCCAATCGCTCCCTTGAATGGCTGGAAAAATGGGACGGTTGCCGGCCTGCAGCATGACGATGCCATGGGCATAGGGCATGAAGGATTGAATCTCCGGCTGGGTGACGAGAAAGCGCAGAAGCGTTTCGGAAACGGGCAATGGGGCACCATCGCCGATTTGAACGTCTCCTTGGAAATCGGTGATCCTTTTCTGGATTCCGAACTGAAAACCGTTCATGACGCTCAGGACGATGAAGAGCACGGCGGTGCCTATGGCGACTCCGCTGATGCTGACAAAGGAAAAAAACGAGAGCCAGCGCCGGCTCGGGAAGAGCTGCTTGAGCGCAAAGTAAAAGGACCAGCTCATGGGACAGAGTCCTGGGCGAGCGTGTAGCCGCGAAGGCGAATCCCCCACGCTTCGGCCCGAGCCAAGAGCTCCTGCTGCTTGAGTAGCAATGTTTTCCCCGCCTCCAGTGCGGCGTATTCGATTCCGTTGGAGCGCATGTGCTCCAGCGTCTGGAAGCCGAACACCGGCACATCGAAGCGAAAGTCCTGCTTGGCCTTGGCGCTCTTGATGAAGAGTTTCGGCTTGACCGGAAAACGACCGGCGTGTTGCAGCAAGGCATTGGTGCCGTCGAAGCCCTCCACGCAGAGCACCGTACCGTTGTGGACGACGATGCCCTGGCCGATATCCAGGTCGGCAATGGCTCGGGCGATGCGGGTACCGTGTTCCAGGACGCGGAGGGGCAATTTCCAGGCAGAGGAACTCGGGCTTCCTTCATCGATCAAGTCTTCTTCCATGAAACTCCGGGCATCCAGTAGCCGAACGCCGATTCCTGCGATCTCGTCGGCAATGGCGGCGAATATCGTCGCCGCATTTTTCTCCCGTAGCTGGCGAAGGAGCCAGAAGGCCCTGAGGTCAAAACGAAGTCCGCCGAATAGCCTTCTCGGCAGAATCTGACCGGCGGTAATCGCGTACTTCACCTGGATTTTCTGCAGGGTCGCGAGCAGCTTTCCGAGGCGAGTGATGGGGAGGAAATGGCGGCTCTGAAAGAGAAAGTTGTCGAAAAATGCCCTGTCGATTCCCTCGTCGAGGGCCAGGAGATGGATGCGGATACCGAGGGTTTGCATGCGCCGGGCACAGAGCTGCGGATAGAGACCAGCACCGGCCAGCAGAGCGATTTCTTCTGGCAACGGAGAGTCCTTGGCGCTGAACCGAATGGGGTGATGGGAACAGCTCACGTTTTTTTCTGCCTGACCAAATCATAGCTGATGCGCGTATGGGCGGCACTGAAGAGAATCGAGGCGATCAGCTTCTGCAGCTTCCCAAAGTCCTGTAGGGTCAAGGGACACTCGTCAAACTGGTGATCCTCGATGCGCTCTTGAATCAGATGGGTGACAAGTTCCTCTATCTCCTTGAGCGGTGGCTGTTTTTTCAGCACTCGGCTCGCCGCTTCGGCGGCATCGGCCAGGCAAACGATGGCGGCTTCCTTGGTCTGGGGCTTGGGCCCGTCGTAGCGAAAACTGCTTTCGTTGGGCAAGGATTTTTCGTTGTTCTCCTGCTGTAACTTGGCCTTCTGGTGGAAAAATCCGATGAGGGAGTCCCCATGGTGCTGCTGGATGATGTCCAAGATGGGCCGTGGGAGCTTGGCCTTTTCTCCAAGCTTCAGCCCCTCTCGAATGTGATTCTTGATGATGATCGCACTGATCTCGGCCTTTTTGCTGTCGTGGTAATTCTCTTCCTTCCGTTGGTTCTCGATGAAATACTCTGGCTTTTCCATTTTGCCTATGTCATGGTAGAGGGCAGCTGTCCTGCAGAGGATGGGATTGGCATTGACCACCAGGGCAGCCTGCTCGGCGATGTTGGAAACGGTGAGGCTGTGGTGATAGCTCCCGGGCGCTGTGGCCAGGAAGCGCTGCATCAGCGGATGGTTGTAGTCCTGAAGTTCAAATAGCTTGAGGTCGCTGGTGTACTGGAAAATCCATTCCAGAAACGGCAGAATTCCCAGGGCCAGCAGAGCGGACAGGAAACCGGAAATGGTGGGGGTTAGTGCTTCCATCCAGGAGGGAGAGGAGGCCTCTGTAGAGGATTCGAAAAAGAACATCCCTATGGCGAAGAGAAGGCCCGATATGAATCCGGCCCGCAAGACCTGCGAGCGCAGATGGGCCGCGTGGCATAATAATAGGGCGCTGAAGGACGAGGCTAGGAAGAGGAGGAAGAAGGGGAGTCCTTTGCTCACCATGAAGGTATAGAACAGAGAAGTGGAAACGCTACAGCAGAGCGCGCTGGGAATCTGACGGAAAATCATCAGCAGCATCGCTCCAAGACTGAAGGGAGTCACTTGGAAGAGGGCATGGAGGACCGCGCTGTTCCCCTGCAAGAAGGAAAATTCACTTACCTGGAGGAGAAGCCGGATCAGTAGAAGATTGAGAATCATGGCCGTGAGCAGCAGGAGGAAGTCCTTTTTCGATTCCCGAAGAGAGGGATTTAGGGAAAAGAGGGTGAGGAAGGTGAAGGATAGGAGGATAAGGGTTTTGATAAAATCCTGAAAGCTCTGGTCGTGATACCACGATTGCTTCTGTTCGTCGAGGTGCAGTGCCTTGTGATAGGCACTGAGCTTTTCGTAGTCCTCGTTGGAAATGCGCACCCCCTCGGAGATCAGGGTGCTGCCCCGGCTGACGTGTTTGCGCACTTTAGGAGTGGATGCGAGCACCTGCTGGAATCTCTCCTCATTGGCGGCCGTATCGAAGAGGAGATTGGACCGAACTCCGAATTTCATGAGGCGAAACAGGGCCTGCAGCGTATCCTGTTCCAGGTCCATGGAGAGCAGATGGATGCGCAGGTTGCGCAGGGCACTTTCCATAGAACGCACGTTGCTGTTCTGGAATTGCTTTGGGGAAGTCACTTCGGAGGTTTTGGAAAAGACATGGGAAGAAAAATCCTGCTTATGATCGGCAAAGATACCGTCGCTGGCCATTTCTCGAAGAAAGATCAGTACTTCCTTAAAGATCTGGGCGCGTTCGCCGGGGCCCAATGCCTTGAGGAGGATGGAGATATCCATCCAGTCGACCTTGAGGGAATGCTGGCGGTTGAAGTTCTCAATGGAGTGCTGTATCGGAAGGGCTTCCTTTCCCACACCATGCGCCTGTTCCTCGATCGTGTCGAGTAAGGCGCTCAATTCCCAGAGATCTCGGTTGAAGGTCTCAAAGGGCTCCAGGTCGATTTTATAGATGGGCACCAATTGGCTGCGCTTCTCGGCGATTAGGCGCTTTGTCTCGGCACTGCTGATGTAGGAAAAGGGCACCTGGGCAACGACGGAGGCCTGGATCTTCTGCCCTGGCAAGAATCGAAAGTCTAGCGGTTTCCTTCCCCAGAAGCAGATGAAGGTAAAGAGGAGGGAGATGACGAGAAGGGCCAAGGTCAGCTGGAGAGGCGAGGCCCAGGAATGACTCCAGGGTTTTGAAAAGAAACTCTGGCCAGAGCGGAGCTGTGCTCCCTTTTCGCCGAGAAGGACACTGGCTGAATGGCTCGGGAAACTCATGAGCGTTCGGCCGAGAGAAGGGAAAAATGACCCGTTGAAAAGCTTCTTTCCGTTTCGGAAGATCTTTACACAAGCGAAAAGCGTCTCTCGATTTCCCGAAACGGGATTTCGTAATAGGTCGCTCTCCCGTCGGGCGACAGGAGTGGCTGCCGGCAGGAGAGCAGGCGCGCCAGCTGCTCTTCGATTTGAGGGGCCGTTGCTTCGGAGAGCGGGGCGTGGGGATAGTAGCGGCAGAGGCTGCGCTCGTACCTGTCTGGAGCCGATAGATCGTCATCTTCCGAATTCCAGAGAGATTGGGCATAGATGACGGCTCTGTCGTGATCGAGGCCGGATGGAATCGCCTCGACCGTGCAGCCCCCCAGGTCATTGAGTCGGCATTCCCAGCCATGCTCCCGCAGTAGGGAAAAGTGGCGCTGGGTTTTATCCTGGTCAGGCATGGCCGGCAAAACCAGGGGAAGGAGCAGCTTCTGGAGGGAAGGAGCTTCGTTGGTCTTTCCCTCCAGTTCTTCGTAGAGAATGCGCTCCTGAGCCGTCCGGTAATGGAGAAGCATCAGCCCACCGGAGGATTCGAAAATGGCATAAGTCGATCGGAGCGTCCCGATGAATCTCCATCGGCTGGCCAGCGCGTCCTCCCGAGGGAGAGAAATGTCCCGGTGTGGCCACTCGATCTGCTGGGTATAGGCCGCGTTTATCCGGAAGGGCAGCTGGGACTCCCGCAGCGCCGGAGTCGGAGAGCTCGGGATATCGCTGATAGAATAGCTCGGCGCTGGCGCTGTGCGGCCACCGTCCCGGGTATTGGAAGAGGAGGACGGGCCTGCATTGTGGCCATTGTAATCCACCGATGCGGCTGTGATTCCCTGGGCTTTTTCGCGAAAAGGGATGCTCTCGAGGAAGGGTCTGGATTTGGGGAGTGCTCGGCTCAGTAATTGGCCGAGAGTCGCGCGCAGGGAACGCTCGTGGCGGAAGCGGATTTCCTTTTTCTGGGGATGGACATTGATGTCGACGAGGGATGGATCGAGACCAATGTCGAGGAAGGCGACGGGATGGCGCCCTACCGGCAAAAGCTCGTGGTAGGCCTCGACTAGAAGGGATTGCAGGAAGCGGCTGACGACCCAGCGCCGGTTGACGAATGTCCAGAGCATCCTGGGCCTGAAACGGCTGTTCCCAGGCTTCAGAAGAGCGCCCTGAAGCTTGACTCCGTCCTCTTCTTCGGCCAGGTCGAAAAGTTCCTCAGCAAAGGCAGGCTCGAAGAGAGCGGCGCAGCGCTGCGTCCAGAGCACCTGGGCCGGAGAACTGAGGACGGGTCGATGGCCATCGAAGAGCTCGAGGTGCACCTGTGGCTGTACCAGGGCAGAGGCCAGTGCCACCTGCTGGATATGCCAGGCCTCGACGGTATCGCCCTTGAGGAAGCGCCGACGGGCTGGCACATCGGCGAAGAGGTCGGTGACCGTCAGACTGCTGCCCCGGGTACGCCCGCAGGCCTTGGTGTGGAGACATTGGCCGTTGTGGTAGAGAATTTCCGTGCCGTGGGAGCTGCCATCGTCCTTAGTCTGGAGCAGAACTCGGGCGACGCTGGCAATGGAGGGAAGGGCCTCGCCCCGAAAGCCGAAGCTGCGGAGCTGTTCCAGTTCCTGGATGTCGGATAGCTTGCTGGTGGCGTGGCGCTGAAAGGCCAACGAAGCATCCTCGGCGCTCATGCCCGTGCCGTTGTCCTCGACCGAGAGGAAGGTCTTGCCTCCCCTTTGATAGCGGATGGTGATCCGGTCGGCCTGGGCATCGAGGCTGTTCTCGAGCAGTTCTTTGACGATGGCAGCCGGTCGCTCGATCACTTCTCCAGCCGCAATCTGGTTCGCTAGGTGAAGGGGCAGGAGGTGGATCTGAGGCATGGCGATGGGAATGGGAAAAATTCAGCCTAAAAGTATCCGTCCGGGACGGAAAGCTCTATTTTCTGTCGATGAGGGGGATTCTATCACTGGGATGGGACAGGAATCGCTTCGTCGGGACCGCTGTCTTTGCAAGGGGCGAAAAAAAATTCTTTTCTTTTTCGCCCCTTGCGGCCCGCGTAGCGGGCGGATTCCTGCGGAATCCAAAGACAGCGGCAGAAGGCCTAGGGGGCCATTCCGGCGGACAAGCTAGGGACGGGTTGGCCGGGCCTCTGGGAGGGCCGTGAGGAGGAAGGGTTGATCCGCTGCAGCTTCAAGGGCTTCGAATTGGCCGGGGGAAGGGGATGAGCAGTGGCCGTGTTGTTGCGGAATCGAGCCGGAGCCGGTCGGGCCGTGGAAGGGTCGAAAGGGGTGTAGCGGCAGGAGTATTTTCGAAAAAAGTCGTTGCTCGACGCAGGGGGCGGTGGTGAGGATCGGTATGGGCGGGCTGTTCCTTCGAGACTGGGTAGACAGAGGAGGCTGGCCAGAAGCGCCGCGAAGAGCTTGGAATTTCGAACTGTTCCCATCTTCCCTTAGTTCTCAGAGAGGAGGATAGGGCTCATTCTCCATCTGGCAATCGAAAGCTTCCTACGGATGCTGCTCCTCGGTCTTCTCGTCGTAGAAAAAGCACAGGATGAATCCGAGGAAACTGAGAAGGGGCAGGAGACCGAGGGCGAGGCGGAGCTCGTGGATGCCGGCCGTCCCGGTGTTCTGCCCGATGCCGGAGGAGGACAGGATCTCGACGATCCATCCCACAAGGGGCTGGGTGAGTCCCCCTAGGAGCATTACGATCATATTGACCACCGCTACCGCACTGCCACTGGCATGGCTCGGATTGTTTTCGATGGAGGCCGTGAAGCAGGCGACCTCGGGCGTTCCGAAAAAGCCGATGAGCAGGAGCCAAATCCGCAGGGTATTTAGGGAAGCATCGCCATAGAGGAAGAGACACAGCAGCAGGCCGCAGAGCAGAGTCGCGACCTGGAGAAGTATCTTTTTCTTCCGCGTTCTGTCCGAGAGCCAGCCGAAGAACGGGGCCCCGAGAAACCAGCCGAGGTAGAGCATGGCCACGCTCTGGCCGGCACTTTCGTTGGATGCCTGGGCTACGTTCCGAAAATAAGCATTCCCCCACAGGTCGCCGAAGACAGTCGGTGTGGCGTAGAGCACGCCGGCGATGCCACCGATGACCCAGGTCTGGGGGTTTTTCAGCACCTGCCAGAGCCCCGTGAGAAAAGAAGGCCCTTCTTCTTGGAAATGGGAGTCCTGCTGCTCAGTTTTGGGGCGAGGCGAGCGAGGGATGGCGATACCCAGAAGGGCAGCCGACAGCAGGCCGAAAATGCTGGCGCCGAACCAACAGGACTGCCAGCCGATGCGTTCGACGAGCCGGGGGATGTACTGCAGGGTCAGAATGGCGCCCAGGAATCCTATAGCGGTGGTCAGGCCGGAGATGAGGGACAGCTTTCTCTTGGAAAAGCATACGGTGGCCAGATACATGACCCCGATGAAGCCAAAGCCGGAACCCAGGCCCATGAGCAATCTCCCCAGGGCAAAGAGGCCCAGAGAGGGTAGGGGTAGCAGGACGCAGGCGCAGCCGAGCGCCACGCAGAGGCTGGCCGGCAGGAGTACCTTTCTCCCGCCGAAGCGGTCGAAAAATGCACCGGCGATGATTTGGATAGGGGCATAGATATAGTAGTAGGTACCAGAAGCGAACCCGAAAAGCCCCGCCGTGACCCCGTAGCTCCGCTGCATCTCCTGGAACATGCTGCCCGGGGCGACGCGCACGAAGAACTCATAGCCGTAAAAGGTGACGGCAGCCAACCATACGAACCAGGCCGTCCGTTGACAGGAGTGCTCCTCCATCGCCCCCATGCTATCTCCCTCCATCTTCATGAGGGATCGCTTTCATCTGCAGGGAGCTTTCGTGTTCCCTATCGCAGCGAATTTCGTAGGGAGTTTCCCGAAGGATGAAGCGTTGGAGCAGCTCGAAGGCGTGTTGCACCTCCGATTCTCGGAGCGTGCGCTGCTCGGAATAGAAATCGATGGCTAGCGCGAGGCTTTTCTTCCCCGCAGGGAGATTTTCTCCTTCGTGGATATCGAATATCTCCACCTCTTGGACCTCGAAGTGCCGCCCAGCCGCGCGCCTGGCCAGCCGCAAAACCTCCCGGCGCACGGTTTCGGCCGGCAGGGAGCGGTCCAGCATGAGGGCCAAGTCCCGCGAAGCTCTGGGATAGAGGCTGAAGGGGCGGAAGCGCGGCTCGACGCGACTTGTCTTCTCAAAGTGCTGTGGCAGGAGGCAGATCTCCACAGCGGCGACGGGATAGGGCAATTCCCGGGAACAGCCAGCCGGGTTGAGGATGCCGAGCTGAATACGGTAGTGCTTCTCCAGGAGGTTTCCGCAGTGCCAGCTGTTCTCCTCCTGCCACAAGCCGCTCGGCTCTGCTCCTTTTCCCAGGAGAATCTCTTCCGAGATCTGGGCGATGGAGGCCATCGATAGAGCCATAGCCTTGAGTCTCATCAGCCCAGGAGCTGGGAGCTTCTCCCAGTGCCGCCGCTGGAAACCGAGTGCTTGAATATAGGCCGTCGAGTAGACTTCCCATAATTTTCCCTCGTGAGGGATGAAGACATGTCCGTTCTCGAAGAGCTCCGGGACTTCATGGCCGCTCTGCAGGTTGTAGGACAGCGTATCCAGCAGTCCGGGAATGAGGCTGAGGCGCAGGTGGCTTTGATTCTCCACACTGGGATTTTCGATTCGGAGCATTTGGAAATTTTTCTCCCCAAAGCCTGCTTCCGCTTCGGAGCGGAAGGAGGAGTGGCAAGCCTCGACGGCACCGCGGTGGCAGAGATAATCGGCCACTTCGCGGAAATAGATGGCCGCCGCTGTGTCTTCCCGATGGTAGACGGGGGTTGAAGGTGCTGAGAGGGGAATCCTTTCATTGCCGTAGATTCTCAAAAATTCCTCGACTAGGTCGATGGGGCGCTGCACATCGGCGCGACAGCTGGGCACTTCCACCTTCCAGGGCAGCTGGGCCTGATCGACCCCATAGCCGAGCGCTTTTAAATTTTCAGCCACGCTCTCGAGAGCAATGGGGCAGCCACAGCGCTCCGCCACCCATGAAGGCGTGAGTTCGATGACCCGCCTCTCCCGTGGAGGCCGACCCGAAACGCGGCAGCCCACCAGCGTTCCGCCGCAAACCTGCAGGATCATCCGCGCGGCCCATTGGCCAGCTGCGAGTGTCCGGCCCGGGTCGATGTCGCGCTCGAAGCGGTAGGAACTGTCGCTGCGCAGGCCGAGCCATTTGCTGCTACGCCGGATGCTGGCAGGACGAAAGTAGGCACTTTCGAGGAAAATGTGGCAGGTATCTGGCCGGATGGCTGAGGATGTTCCGCCCATGATGCCGGCAATGGACAGAGCAGAGTCCTCATCGGCGATGACGAGTACCCCTTTCTCGAGCGAGCGTTGCTGTCCGTCGAGGGTCTGGATAGTCTCTCCCTCCCAAGACGGCCGGACATAGAGGCTATTGCCCCACACTACATCGGCATCGAAGGCGTGGAGTGGCTGGCCGGAGTCGAAGAGGATCCAGTTCGTGAGGTCGACGACGTTATTGATCGGCCTGAGGCCGATGGCCTTCAGGTCCTGCTGAAGCCAGTCCGGACTTTCGCACACCCGAAGATCGCGGATTTCGAAGAGGCAGTAGTAGGGCGCTTCTTCCGATTGAAGGATGAGTTCTTGCTTAAGGCCACCCGCCAATGCCGAGGGGTAGGGAGCTATGGGGATCGGAAAGGCCTCTTCCCGCAGCGGCTTTCTAAAAAACGCGGCCAAGTCTCGGGCCACTCCCAGGTGGCTCAGGAGCTCGCCGCGATTCGCCGTCGTCTCGATTTCAAAACCGGCCTCTTCCAAAGAGAAGAGCTCTTGGATGGCTGTCCCAATGCTGGGATTCCCCGACAAGATGAGAAGCCCTTCGTGCTCATCGGAAATACCCAGTTCTCGAGCGCTGCACATCATGCCTTCCGAGCGGATGCCGCGAAGTTCGCGGGCCTCGATCTTGAAGCCTTCCGGCAGGAGGGTACCGGGCAGGGCGACTGGCACGCGGTCTCCCCGTTTGAAATTCTTCGCCCCACAGACGATGGTCCTTGGCTTTCCTTCGTCGACCCTGACCTGACAGACCTGCAGGCGATCGGCTTGGGGATGGGCCGCAATGTCGATGATTTCGCCCACGACCAGGGTGGGCTGGAACTCCATGCCGCGGATGTGGCTCGCCTCCACCTCCATCCCGAGCTTCGGGAAAATCTCAAGCAGCTCCGCGGCGGAAACCGGAATGTCCACGTGGCGTTTCAACCATTTCAGGTCGATTTTCATAAAATCCCCAGGATATCTAGACCCGATTCTGGAGAGATTTTAGGAGGGGCGCAAGCGCTCATGATGGCGGATGAGCCAAAATCCGAGCGAGGATAGGGAAATCAGGAGCACGGCGATAGCGACGACGCAGGGCAAGGATTGCGTCCCTTCCAGCAGGGCATAGCCGATGAAGGGGGAGATGAAGCTGCGCAAGCCGAATTCCGCTGCGCTGAGGCTGAGGTAATCGCAGCAGGACTCTTCCGGAACGATTTTCGTGACCCAGAGGCTCCAGGCGATGACTCCGCCGCCATGGGCCATGCCGATGAAGCAGGAGCCGATGAGGATGCCGAGCAGGGACGAGGAGAAGAAGTAGGCCAGGGTTCCCAGGAGGAGCAGGCTATTGATCCACAGCTTCATCTGAACGAGGGAAAGGCGGTCGAAGAGGTAGCCCCACAGCGGGGAGCCGAGGATGCGAAAGATGGAGGGTATGACGCAGCTCAGAAGGGTGACCCAGTGATTGGAGAAATTGAGCCCGTAGCGCTCGTGGGCGATGTACTCGACCCGCAGGGGAATAGTCATCTGGTTGGCTATGCCCTCCAGGGCCCAGATGAGAACGATGGCGGTGAAGAGCTTGTCCTTCCAGAGCAGGCTGAGGTTGGCCCAGCGGTGGCCTGAGCTGCTCGGGATCCTTCGGGAGGGAATTTTAAGAAAGCTGAGGGCGCTACCGAGGGCAGAGAGGGCGATGAGGACGAGGATCCAGCGGTAGGCGTCCAAGTGCCGGTCGAGCCATTGGCCGGCCAGGAGGGAGAAGAAAACGCTGACCGTCGCCAGGAAGAACATGGAAAATCCCAGTTTGGAACCGCGCTCGTCCGCCGCGTAGTTATGGCTGTAGACGTCGATCATGAGGGGGATCTGCTGCTTGTAGATGAATCGGGCGGCGACGAGAAGGACGAGGTAAAGGCCCGCGTCTTGAGTTAGGGAAGCGATGAGGAAGCAGGCGGCGACGAGGAAGAAGTAGAGCGCAGTGATCTGCATGCTCGTCCAGGAGGTACGGGCCATCCCTTTCATGACCAGAGGGGCACAGAGCAGGCCGGCGAAACCGGCGGAAGAGAGGAGGGATTTTTCCCAGGCACCCATGTGGAAGACCCGTATGGCGATGAGCAGGATATAGGTTTTGAAACCGGCCTCTAGAATACCCTGGAAGGCCTGCCGGAGGGTGTCGTAGCGAAGGGTCAGACGGGAGCGCTCAGAGAGGGAAAGTTCCTCAGTCCCGGAATTTGACATAGAGAAGAAGTGACGTCTTCCGTGGGAGAATTGGCTTAGAAATCCCCGAACTTGCTCCAAGGGAGGATAGCCGTCGGAATCGATCTTCCGCTTGACCTGCATCGCCCGGGCCAGCACAAGCCCCCAGTAGCCCAAGAGCAGGCCCTATCCACTTCGATTTCAGAGAGATTTTTTCGAAAAATTCCCGATGGAATGACGTGGGCCGCAGGTCTCCATCACAGGTTTCCACGGGAAAGGGTTTTGGGACATTCCACGGTGAGTCAACGGCAAATGGAGGGAGCAAAAACGCCTGAGGGTTTTCTCAGGTGAGTTTTTCTCCGGTTTGATTGCCGGAGAAGTGAGGGTATTCTGTTGGCTGGCTTTCGATTTCGGAGAAATCGGGCCCGCGAAGCGGGCCGCCTACCGGAAAGGCCGAAGGCCTTTCCGGTAGGCAAAGCCAGCCAAGCAGAGGCCCGTGAAATCGCTGGAATTCGGCACCGACTCACGATCCAGGCTCACCACCGCCGGAGATGGGGGAGCGACAGCTGTCGGATAGCGCCCAGGATGCGTCGGGCGCTTTCCTGATAGCGTTGGGGATGCGTGGGGCCCGGGTCGTAGAGAGAGGGGAGAATCGGTAAGCCGATGACGAGCTGGGCCCGACGGTGAAAGTCGGGGGCGGTGTGGTGGCGATTCCAGATGGCGTAGGTACCGAAGAGGCGGATGGGAACGACCGGAACGGCACTCCGACAGGCCAAAAAACCGACACCGGCCTGAGCCTTCTGGAAATATCCATCCGGCGTACGGGTTCCCTCGGGGAAAATCGTCACACCCTGATCCTCGCGGAGCAGCTTCAGAACCCGCCGAATGGCTTTCAAGTCGGAGTCCCCATCGCGGTCGACGGGAATCGTATTGATCCGCGAGAGGATGAAGTGCCAGAAGCCGGGCCTGAATAATGTTTGACGCGCGAAGTAGAAGATCTCTCGCTGCGGACAGACGGCGGCGACGAAGGGCGGATCGAGAAAACTGGCATGGTTGGCGGCGATGAGGCAGGCTCCCGCGGGCGGAATGTTTTCCTGCCCATAGACCTCTCCGCCCCAAAGTTCTCGAAAGGCAATGGAAAAGAAATAGCGAATGCTGCGGTAATGGAGATTCATCTTCATAAAAAGATATGCGAAAATAATGGGGGAAATTTTTAATCCTGACCAATGAGTTTCTTATCCTCGATACGCCATATATGTTCGATCCCTAGGGATCGAATAAATGTTTTGTCATGGGAGATGAGACAGAGTGATCCTGGGAAATTTCTGAGAATATCGCAAAGACAATCGCATAGTGCGGTATCGAGATGGATCGTCATCCCGTCGAGGATGAGCCACGAAAGTACTTGAAGCGCGATGCGGGCGAGACAGCGAACGCAGCTGTTCGCCACATGACAGCTTTCATACGGGCATCTGCAGCTCTCGATTCATTCGGAGGAGGAAGCTGCTCAGCAACTGCCGTAGCTCGGACAAGTCCCGTAAGACCATATTGCAGTTGATGGAGTTGGGATTTCAGACAACGCCGTAAAGCTCTCATGAACTGCCTAATCCTCTTTCAGATACTGGTCATACTGGGACCTTCGTCAAGGGTCTTGGGAGAGAAGGGGGCTTGCTTTGGCGAGGATTAGCTACAGTATGAGCGAAATATGCCCCATTGGATTCCGAGGTGGAGTGCCTGGAAAATGAAGGAGCTAAGATGATTTTCCGGGCAGGCGGTCTTTACGTGGAGAGGTATCAGGAGATGTATCGATTTGAGCTTCCTCTAGAGAGGGGAAGGATTGTCGGCCGTCCCAACCGCTTCATCATGCAGGTAAAAAAGGGGGATGAGCTCTTCACCTGCCATTGTCCCAGTACCGGGAAAATCGGGAACATCTCTTTGGAAGGATTACCCTGTCTTCTATCGCCATCCACGGATGCGACGAGGAAAACTGCCTATACGGTCGAGGCGATTTCTCTCGATGATGCCGAATCCTGGATGGGCATCAACCAGAACGCCGTCAACCGCTATGTCGAGCATTTCTTTCGCAGTGGAGCGCTTGATGGGATTGCGGCCAATGGTCATAAAATCCTGAGGGAACAAAGGGTCGGCCATTCCAAATTGGATTTCAAAATTGAGGACACCTATGTCGAAGTCAAAACGCCGCTGATGTACATGCCGTGGCTCCTCGACGGTGTGCCGTTGCAGGAACGGGCTGCGTCCTACTTCGAGCGCTTCATCCGGCATGTCATGGACCTGAGCGATGCTCTAAAGGCTCATGAGAGCGCCGCCATGCTCACGTGTTTCATCTACGATGCACCGATTTTTCAGATTCCGAAACCGACGGAGAAGAATAAGGTCATCCGTGACGCCATCCGGCATGCGATTGTATCCGGTGTCAAGATGTGGCAACTCAACATGAGTATCGACCCCGGTGGAGTGGGTTTGATCAAGTATTTCGATATCACGTGTCTGTTTACGAATACCATGAGCTCGTGGTAGTCATGGGACCTGGCTCGATGGGAATTTCCTTGAACAATTGTCGGCGCGATGGCCTGTGGAGAGGAGGCGCCGGCTGGCGCCTCCTCTCCACGAGTGGCTTCCGCTCCTGCGGAGCGGAAGCCACCCCTTTGCTTTGCAAAGAGGCCATCGCGCCTGGGACGAATGCGCCTCAGGTTCACTCCGTTCCTTCGCCCATTTTCCAGGCGGTTCAAGTAGCCAATCGCTTTCGATCTGCCATATAGGTAGCACAGCACCTCGCTGTCTCTTCATCCCTGCAGCTCAAGCAGTTCGGGAATGAGTCTGGCGGCGCCGGATCTCTTTCCTAGGGATCCTATTTGCATAGGGATAGGCCCATATCGCAGAGGGGTTTTTCTGGTAATGAATGCCTTAGTTTATGATCTCCGTATGCTGCTCAGTGTCTCAGCTATCATTATAGCGCGACCCGAAGCTCTGCTTCAAAAACTGGCTGCCCGACTAGGATTCGAACCTAGACAAACGGATCCAGAATCCGTTGTGCTACCGTTACACCATCGGGCAAGATAACGCTCATAGAGGAAACTGCCGAAATTTCTCAAGGTAAAATGATGCGCCGAGAAAATAAGAAAGGGATGGTTGGGAAGTGGCGATTGGGGAAAATTCATAGCCAACCCAGTTCCATCCGTCCGGCTTCGGTGATCATGTCCTTATGCCATGGCGGTTCCCAGACGAGCTCGACCTGGACCTCCTTGACCGCGGGATGATTTTCGATGCACTGCTTCACCTCCGTAAGGAGGTAATCGCCCAGAGGACAGGTGGGAGAAGTGAGCGTCATCTGCACGGAGACGCGATGGGAATGTTCCCCTTCAGCAGAGCACGGCTCGACACTGATGCCGTAGATCAGGCCCAGGTCGACCACATTGACATTCACATCCGGATCGAGGACGGTCTTGAGCTGCTCCCAGAAGCAATCGGCATCACAGGGCAAAGGTTCAGGCGGAGAAGACGCTAAAGAATCCATCGGGATTTAGGAAACTCTTTTAGGAAAATTTTCGGAGAGGAATCTCAGGAGGTTTTCCCTTGGGAGGATCCGCTCTTCGCGATTTGCGAAATGGCGCAGGACTACCTTCTGCTCCAGGAGAAGTTCTGCCTCATAGAGGCAAATCCAAGTCGCGTTCCCAGGCTCCATCTGCTTCAATTGCCTCGAAATCGTCTTCCCCTTTTGCAGTGTGTAGGTGATGGCATAGCCCATCCGGCGCAGCGCAGTGGCATCGCTGAGGGCGGAGGATTCTCCTTCTAGAGAATCGAAGAGAAGCGAGATGTCCCGCGTGAAGGCAACGGGGGGCAGTTTTTCTTTTTTACTCAAAAGCTCCAGCAGTGGGACGTCGCCTATGGCTAGACCGACGGCTGGAAGAGGGGAGTAGCCGAATTTCTGAAAGAGCTCGTCATAATGCCCGCCACCGGCCAGGGCCCTCGTAGGGTTCTCTTGAGTACCGTCCTGTCGTTCGAAAAATTCGAAGATAAAACCAGTGTAGTAGGCCAGTCCGCGGACGATGCTGAAGTCCAGGGTGATGAAGGCGCGGTAGCCCATGATCTCCAATCGCGACAGCAGCAACTCCAGCTCTTCCAGACGCTGTCCGATGGCGGAGCGAAGGTAAGGATCAACGGCCTGACCCTGCAGGAACATCGAGAGCTTTGAGGCATCCTGCAAGGAACGAAACTGGCCGATTCTCTGGAATAGTTCTTCCCAGGCTCCCGATGAGATCTCGGGAGCTAAGACCGCCAAATGGGCGGGGGAGGTCGGTGACCTTTCCCGCCCCATCTTGTCGATGATGCCGAGAACAGGCGGTATGAGCTCCGGAGGCAGGCCATTGGCTTTCAGGAACAGCGCCCAGAGCTGCCGGTCGCTGAGTCGCACGTGGAAGTCTTCGTGGATCAGTCCCAATTTTTGCAAGGTGTGGATGCCCAGGGCGATGATTTCCGCCTCGGCGGCGATGGATTCCTCGCCCAAAATGTCGGCATTGAGCTGAAAAAAAGAGCGCAGTCGGCCCTTTTGGGGCCGTTCGTAGCGGAACTGCTCGGCGATGGAGAACCAGCGGATAGGCTTTTTCAGCGAAGAGATTTTGGCGCCAACCATTCGGACGAGGGAGGGCGTCATCTCGGGGCGCAGTGCGACAGCCCGTCCGCCGCGGTCGCTGAAGCCGAAGAGCTGCTGTTCGATTTCCTCTCCGGATTTGGTGGTGAAGAGCTCCAGGGGTTCTAGGACGGGAGCGTCGTATTCTTCGAAGCCGAATTGCTCGGCGCAGAAGCGCATTTCCCGGAACAAATGGTGGCGAATGCGACAATCTTGGGGATAGAAATCGCGAAACCCTGGCAGGTGCTGGAACATGACGCGTATTTTTGCAAAGGGAAAATGCCCCTCATGGCAACGCCATTTGTCGTTCAGGAACTCGGAGTGGGTCGATGAGAACAGAAGGCTCCGGTATTGGCTCTCGGTGGGTCTTCGCTGGCTTTGGATTCCGGAGGAATCGCCCGCGAAGCGGGCCTTAAGAGGGGAAGGAAGTCTTCCCTTCCCCTCTTACAAAGCCAGTGAAGAGAATGCCGAATCCACTTTAAAGGGCGGGAAAGAAGAGGGAAAATTTAGTCCGAACCGGTTTCCGCTTCTCCGTCTTCCATCCCTGCTCGGACATTTGGCCGGTAGAGGAGCCGTCCGCACTGCTCGCAGAAGGAATGCCCGCAGGGATTTTGACGAAAAAATACATCCTGTTCCGGCGATAGACGGATGTGGCAGCCCTGGCAGCGATGCTCGACGATGGCCGTAACCCAGGGGAAAGCGACACCTCGAGCCCTGACCTGATCGTAGAGATTCAGGTATTCCGGTTCGACGATGGTTTCGCGAAAGGTCTTTATCTTCTCCTCCAAAACCCGAAGGGCCTGTTCCGATTCGGCCAAAAGCGTCCCTTGGGTCACCATCTCCTGCTCCAACGAGGCTATTTGCTCCCAGATTTCCTCTTCGAGTCGGACGAACGCTTGTCCTTTCTCCTCTTGAGCCTCCAGCTCTTGCAGAATGGAATCTTCGCTCTGGGAAATTTTTTCCCGCAGCTGGGCGATTTTGTCTCCCAGCGCCCGAAAGGCCTCCGGTTTTTTGCTGAGAACCTGCTGGCCCAGGCATTGATGGAGCTCTTCCTCCCATTCCTTGAGTTCCCGTTCGTTCCCCGTAATCTGCCGCTGCCCCCGGAGCAATTCCTGCCGTGCCTGGGCGAGCTCTTCCTGCAGGTCATGTTTCTTCTCCTCCAGCTGATGGCGGTGCCGCTCGGGTACCTTCAGGTCGATCCGGCTCTGCCGCTGCTCGTACTCCTGAAGCGTGAGGAGAAAGTGGACCTTTTCATCCATGGACTGGAATATTCAGGCAGAAGGCGAAGATGCCGAGTCCGCTGAGAACGGCGATGAAAACAGCTGCGCTGCCGATGTCCTTAGCCCTCTTGGCCAGAGAATGTTTCCGGGGCGAAAGGAGGTTGACGAGGCTTTCGATGGCCGAATTCAATGCTTCCGTCAGCAGGACGAGTCCCCAGGCGAGCGTCAGCAGAGCCTGCGGAGTACAGTAGCCGATGCGCTGGAAGGAAATGCCCCATAAAATGCCTCCGACCAAAAGCTCTTCCCGAAAGGCCCGCTCTTGGAGGAGATAGGCGAGACCGTCCAGGGAGTAACGCAGGGGCCGCCAGACGAAGCGCTCCAGAAACATAGGAATCCCTTAGCTTAGATGGGTTTAGATCCTTGTCGAGGCTGTCCTTCGGAAAGGGTTCATGAGGGTGGGGAGGCTTTGGGGGAGTTCATCGACGACTGTTCAGGTACTGGGAATTTTGGGGACTAGGGTTTCCGTGGGCCGCCTTGGCGCTTGAGGAAAGCTAAAAGGCCTTTAGCTTTCCTCAAGCGCAGCCTGCGGAGCAGGCCAGAGCCCGAAGGGCTCTCAAGGCGGCCTTCAGACGCTTCAATCGGCGACAAGGTTCAGTGCGAGCACAGTTTGCCAACGAAACTTGCCGATTGAGCTCAGAAGAGATACTGAATGCCCAGGGCGCTGCCGGGAGCGATGGGCTCGATATCGGGAGGGAGCAGCGGGTGCTGCTTTCTCGCCTCAGCGATGAGCCCGATTAGGATCTTGGGATCATTGCAGTCGCGGCTCAGATGGGCCAAAAATACCTTTTGGGCCCTGGTGGGCACTTGTTCACAGAGTCCGTTCAGCGCCGCTGTGTTGGAGAGGTGCCCATGGCGCCCGCGGATGCGCTGCTTGAGTGACCAGGGACGGGACAGGTCGCTCTCCAGGAGCCCGGGATCGAAATTGGCCTCCAGCACGAGCACTCGGGTGTCCCGAATGAGGGAGTTGAGACTTGGGGAAATATAGCCCAGGTCGGTCATCCAGCTGAGGCGCTGTTCCTGTTCGGCGGTGGAGCTGAAGGTATAGGCAATAGGATCTTCCGCGTCATGGGGAATGGCATGGGTCGTGACCGCGATGTCGCGAAATACGAAGGAGTCCCCGGTGTCAAAGTTCTGCCAGTGGATGGCGTAGTCGTGCTTTGCCTGTAGCGCATGCTTCGTGGCGTGGTTGGCGAAGAACTGAAGGTGCCGGAAAGAGGCGAGTCCACGGATGCCCTGGGTATGGTCACTGTGCTCGTGGCTCAGGAATACGGCGTCGATGTCCTGAATATGCAGGGAGTAATAGGCCAGATGCTGTAGGATTTGCTTTCCGGAAAGTCCGGCATCGATGAGGATGCGGCTTTGGTCGGTGCTGAGAACGGCAGCATTTCCCTGGCTGCTGCTGGCGAGGAACTGGAGTGAGCGAAGCACGCCCTAGTCCTAAGGGGATGGGGTAAGATGGGCAATGAAAAACGGTCTGTATCCAAGTTTATATCCTGTGGGAGTTGTTCGGCGAGTGAAGGGGAATTGGGGGCATGGCCGGTTTGCTTCGCCGCCTTGGCGCTGGGGAAAAATAAAAAGCTTTTTATTTTTCCCCAGCGCCGTCCGCAGAGCGGACAGGAGCCCTTCGGGCTCCTAAGGCGTTGAAACTAAGGCTCCAGCACTGGAGAAGAAGGCGATGGAATCCTCTTGAAGAGGAGCTTCTCTTTGCCTAGCGTTCTTGCTAGTCGATTCCCATGCTGCAAGCGCTCTACAAACTGGAGCCTCACTGGGGGCCTTTGCGCCTCTTCCGCTACCTCAGTTTCCGCATGCTGATGGCCCTATTCACATCAGTCATCATCGGCTTCCTCATCGCCGGGCCGATGCGGCGCTACCTGTGCTGCCGGGGGATGGAGCAGGCCCAGCGAACGGCTCGGGAGGTCCATCGCCTGGCCGAGCTGCATGCGGCCAAGGAGCACACACCGACGATGGGCGGGTTGCTCATCTTCTTCTCCACGCTCAGCAGTGCCTTCCTCTGGGTGCGCTGGAATACCTTGGTGGGTCTGTCGCTGCTGGTCTATGTGGCGCTGACCCTGCTGGGCTTCGGCGACGATTTTCTCAAAATTTCCCACCGAAGCAGCCATGGGCTTCCCTGGTGGCTGAAGATGGCCATCCAGGGATTGCTGACGGCGCTTGTGCTGGCCGTCCTATGGGCGCATTCACCGGAATGGCGGCAATCCTATGCCGAGCTCTGTTTCCCCTTTTTCAAACACCCGCTCCTTTCAGATCTTCCCGGTTGGCTGGTGGGTCTCTTTTTCTTCTGCGTGCTGTCGGGGACGAGCAATGCGATCAACCTTACGGATGGCATCGATGGTTTGGCTACGGGCTGTGCGCTGATGACGATCCTCTTCTTCACCCTCATGGCCTACCTCACGGGCAATGCCCTGGTGGCGAGCTACCTCCACCTGAGTCCCGTGTCCGGCAGCGGCGAACTGGCCGTCCTGTGTGCAGCACTGGCCGGTGCCTGTCTGGTCTTCCTCTGGTACAACGCCCATCCGGCGGAAATCTTCATGGGCGACACGGGCTCGCTGGCCATAGGAGGGCTTGTGGGAACGATCGCCTTTCTGGTGAAACAGCCCTTTTTGCTGGTGCTGGTGGGGGCGGTGTTCGTCGCCGAGACCCTATCCGTGATCTTACAGGTGGCTTCCTTTCGCTGGCGGGGAGGCCGGCGGGTCTTGAGAATGGCCCCGCTGCACCATCACTTTGAACTATCCGGCATTCCGGAACCCAAACTGGTGGTGCGTTTCTGGATCGTATCCTTCCTGTGCCTGTTGCTGGGTCTAGCAACGCTCAAGCTGCGATAGAATACTTTGGGACGATGCGTTATTTCGGTACAGATGGCATCCGCGGGACCTATGGTCAGTTCCCGGTGACTGAGGAAGGGGCCCATCATTTGGGGTTGGCCCTAGCGGGATATTTGGGGGAAAGAGGAGGCAAAACCCTGCTGCTGGGCCGCGATACCCGCTTTTCGGGAAAAAATCTCGCGGAGGCATTCGTCCGTGGGCTCGGGAAGCATCTGTCCATTGTGGATTTGGGCATCCTTCCGACACCGGCCCTGGCGATGGCCGTGACGAGCTTGGGAGCGGATTTGGGTGTCATGATCACCGCCTCCCACAATCCGGCCACGGATAACGGTTTCAAGCTCCTGGGCCCCGAGGCCCAGAAATTGCCGGATACGGAGCTGGCCGGCATCGAGAGGCGGCTGGATGAAATGGGAACCCATTCTTCCAAAGAGCCTCTGGCATCGAAGGATGCAGGGGCTTCAGGGCCGAATTTGAGGAACTCGTCCTTTGCCGACAGCTATATCACATGGCTGAGGAGGCATTGGCCTGGGCAGCTTCCTCTGAAGTGCCTGCTCATCGATGCGGCCCACGGCGCGACGAGCGATTTCGTCTCAGAGGTCTTTTCCTCTCCAGGAACCGATGTCCTCTGCGTCGCCCGGGAGGCGGATGGGCATAACATCAATGCCGGCGTGGGCAGTGAGCACGTGGAATTTCTGGCAGAACAAGTCCTGAAATCCGGAGCGGATTTGGGCATTGCCTTCGATGGCGATGGTGACCGCTGCGTGGTCTGTGACGGGGACGGAGTGCGCGTGCCCGGCGACCAATTGCTGGGCATTTTCGCTCTGGACTTAGAATATCGGGGAAAGCTGGCGCATCATCGCTGCGTCGCGACAGTCATGAGCAATACCGGGCTGGACCATTCCCTGAGACGGAAGGGGATAGAGGTTCTGCGCTCCGATGTCGGAGATGCCCCGGTTTGGAAGAGGATGTTGGTCTCAGGAGCCCGCTTGGGCGGTGAGGCCTCGGGCCATATCATTTTCCGCGACCTGGCCCCCGGTGGCGATGGAATGCTGACGGCCATCTTGCTTCTCTCCCTCCTGTCGAGAACACGGCGCCCCTTCCGGGAACTACGGGAAGAAATCCTGCTCTTTCCGCAAAAAATCTGCAGCCTTCCGGTGGCGGCCAAACCCCCTCTGGCTGCACTGGCCGGATTTCAGGAGGGCTGTCGTCGACTGGAAGAGAACATGGGCTGCGAGGGACGCATTTTCGTGCGCTATTCGGGAACGGAGCCCCAGATCCGCCTCCTCGTGGAAGCAGCCGAAAACGATGCCGTGGAGGCGACGATGGCGGCATTGAAAGAATGGGTCGCCAAATACCTGGAATTTGTTTAGATTTAGGGGAATGGACTGGCGGATTGTATATGGATCAGTTTTTATTGAGCAATCGGGAAGAACAGGCCCTGTACGAACGGGCGAAGGATCTGAGCGCATCGGGTCGGGATAATTCCTATGCGGTTTTTCTCTGCCAGGAACTTCTACGGCGCAATCCGGATTACGTGGAAGCACGGCAGCTGCTGTTGCACCTGCGAAGGAGTGGAGCCATCCGGAAGACATGGGGCCAGAAGCTGGGGCTATTTTTGGGGACCTGGATAAAACTGGCCTTCCTCTCGCTGCAGCTGAGGGAAAAGAGAAAGGAATGCCTGGTTCTGCTGGATTCCCTCTTGGATATATCGCTGAAGGGGGATGCGGTATGGCGCCTCATGAGCCGCCTGGCCATTCAGCTCGAATATTTCCAGACGGCCATTTTCTGCATCGAAAACATCGATGGCCAGAGGAGAAAGCTGTCGGACCTCATCCGTCTGGGCGAGGCTTATCTGGGCTGTGGGCATTTTTCCGAAGCCGTTGAAATGGCCAATTTTGTCCTGGGCCACGATCCTGAAAATGTCAAGGCCCGTGACCTGCTCTGGCAATCCTCTGTCGACGATACCCTGGAGAAACAGCATACGGCGGAAGCCTCGGCGTTCCGGGAGACGGCGACGCAGAGAGCATCCCCAGGCGCGCTGGCCCAAGGCTTCTCTCCGAAAGCCTCGGCGTGATGTTTTCGGGGAAATCCCTCCTTTTCTCCTTCTGGCAGAGGAAGTTTTTAGGTATTTTTCGCTTGGTTCCTAGTGTTGGGGGGATTGCGTCCTTCGCTATGTTCGCTGTCTTTGCCAGGATGAAAAGCAAGCTTTTCATCCTGGGGCTCGCTTCGCGAGCGATCCCTTCGGGATCCAAAGACAGCGAAGAAAATGACCACTTCCGACAACCGATCTTTCCCGATCTTTCGCCCAAATTCCCTCTCTTCGCCCCAAGCCTTCAGCTGGAATTGGGCAAGGTTTGCCTTTTCCCTTGCCACTCCTCCTCATCGCAGTCCTCAATGCCTCGCCGTTCTCCTGAAGAGGATGAAGCCGAGGACTTGCAGGAGGAGGTTAGGAATCCAGAGAAGGAGGTCTGGCCGCCAGTGCGGGAAATCTTCCAGCCAGGAAATGGCGATGACCGAGAAATAAAAGCCCATGGCCAATAGAATGGCCAGGAAGAGATGGATGAAGATCTCAGCATGGGCGGATTTCATGGCGAGGGGTGCGCCCAGCAAGACCATCGAGAGCGTGGCGAGGGCCATGACGATTTGCTTTTGAATCTGCAGCTGAATCGCCACACGCCCCGCGAAATCGCCCCGCTGAATGGCCTCTCGCCTCGCCCGTAAAAGCTCGCCCAAACTCATGTGTTTGAGCCTCACCTGGCCCGGACCGCAATGGGCCAGGAGATTTCCTAGGGGCAATTGCAGATCCATGCACTTGAAAAAAAGGGTCGGGGTCGATCGCTCCACGATATTCTCCGGTGCATCATCGGGCCGCTTCTCGGCGCTCCCCCTGTGGAGACTCAAGAGCAAAGTGTCCTGATTAGGGTCGTAGCTCACTTCGGCCGATTCCGCCTGGGCAGTGGCCATCGTCCGTCCCTGGGAATCGAGCTCCCAGACATGGAAATCCTCCAGGCAGGACTCCTGGCGGCGCTGAGCAAAGAGGATATAACCTGGGAATTCCCTCACAAAGGTCGCGGGACGGAAATAGCGCAATGGGTCCTCGCGGACCATTTCTCGCAACGAGCGCCGGTAACCGGCGATGGACTTCGGCGCATACTCGAAGTTGATGAAGAGCGAGAGAAGCATCGCTCCCAGAGCGATGAGAATTAGGGGCGATAGGATTTGGAAGAGGCTGATGCCGGCGCTTTTTATCAGAAGGATTTCGTTCCGAGAGGCCATTTTACCCAGTGTCCATAGGGTGCCGGTGAGAATGCCCAGGGGTAGCGCGTAGGAAATGAGAGAAGGGCTTAAAATGCAGAGGAATTTCAGGCTGCAAAAAAGGCTGATCTTCCCATCGGCGAGCAGTTCGAGTACATCCCGAATGGCGTTGCCCGAGAGGAGGACGAGGGCAAAGAGGGCAACCGAAAGCGAGCTGTGGAGAAGGCCTTCCCGCAAGACGTATGACTGAATGACCCTCACGCTCGGCAGAAAAGGACTTGTTCTCCCATCGGCGAGGGAAATCATCCGTTTTACCTGCCGAAGCGGCTTCCGGAAGCTCACTTGACAAAAGCCCAGCAAGCGATTGCCTGGACTGGGGTTGGTGGCTGTAGCTCAGCTGGTTAGAGCATCGGATTGTGGTTCCGAGGGTCACCGGTTCGAATCCGGTTAGCCACCCCAGTAAGGACTGGAGGAGTTAGTTTTGGACAAGGAGAACTTGCTGTGGTTGAGCATTTTGACGCTGCCCTTTTCGGCGCTTCGGGAAATAGAAAGGCTTCTCCTGCTGTATTCGCTGGGAACAGTTGTTCTTTTATCTCAATAGCCTAATTGGGGAATTTCTCTGCTGGCTGGCTTTTGATGCCTTCGGCATCGGGCCCGCTGCGCGGGCGGCAAGAGGCAAATGGCCTTCTGCCATTTGTCTCTTGTAAAGCCAGCCCACCACCCTCCCAACCCGGGATCCCTGGGCTGGGGATAGGCCGAGCGGAGTACAGGGCTAGAGATAAGGAGCTTCCAAATTTCCAAACTTTTCCTCTGCCTCTTACATTTTTTGCTTTTGACAGTCCTTCCTTCCGCTTTCGCTATTACGCGACCAGATAGCTGAGCCTCAGTCATGCTCTTTTCAACGCCAACCGATACGCGCGCCCTTCGGGCCTGGGCTGAAATCGACCTCGGGCTCCTAGAGCTCAATATTAAGCATATCCGTCAGCATCTCCCGGATTGCGCGCATTACATCGCAGTGGTAAAGGCCGATGCCTATGGCCATGGCCTATCGGCTGTTGTTTCGCGGATGCTGCAGCTTGGCATCGATGCCTTCGGAGTGGCCAATGTGCAGGAGGCCATTCGCATTCGCGAGCAGGATAAAAGCCTTCCGGTGCTCATTCTGAGCCCGGTGTTGCCGGAGGAAGTTCCATTTTTATTCGAATACCAGCTGACGCCCTTCATGTCGAGTTTGGAAGAACTGCGGCATCTGCGGCTCTACGCGCAAGAGCGGGGAAAGGCGATTTCCGTCCATCTGAAGGTGGATACAGGCATGGGTCGGGTCGGGTTCTGGTACGGGGATGCGGTGGAAGAGGCCCTTAGGGCCTTTGGCAGAGACCCTTGGCTCCGCATCACGGGTATCGCGACGCATTTTTCCTGTGCCTGTTCGAATCAGGCCTATACCGAGCTCCAGCGCCGACGCTTTGGCCATTGGCTGGAACGCTATAAGAAGGCTTGTGGCCCCCTGTCTCCGGAACTTTGGATTCACGAGAGTGCTAGCTTTTCGCTGCCGGGGACCTGGGAAAATTCTCCCTGCAATGCCGTTCGCATCGGCGCATTGCAGTACGGCGTGGGGCCGGAGTGCCAGCTGCCCTTCATCCGTTCGCTCTCCCTAGAACCGGTTCTGAGCTTCTATAGCCGGGTCAGTCTTGTTAAAATGCTCCCGGCTGGAGTCCCGATTGGCTACGACGCGATGGCGATGACCCATCGACCAACCCATATCGCGCTTTTAAGTGCCGGTTATGCCGATGGGATTTCGACCCATGCTTCCAATGTGGCCGAAGCGCTCATTCACGGACAGCGATTCAGAGTCCTGGGTCGGGTGGCGATGGATCAGACCCTCCTCGATATCACAGGGGCCAGAATGCCCATTCGAGTGGGCGACCGCGTGACCTGGATCGGACGTGACGGAGAGGATGAGATCACGCTCAACGAGTTCTGCCGCTGGTCGCAGCGCATCATCCGCGAGTGCCTCTGCTCGATTCCTTCCCGAGTCCGGCGAGTGTATGTCAGGTAATTCCGTATCCAGAGGTATCTATCTTCTGCCCATGGCATCTCTACAATTGCGCAGGCTGCCTCATATGGAGAGGGGTAATATACACCTTCGTATATGCTCGCTTTAATCGTGTTATCCTGGGGTAGATATTGGGACTTACGGGATAACGAGCTCCCCATAGCAAGAGTAGGGGTTTACACCCTTTGGTCTTCTGGGGCTTTATGGGGAAATTGGGTGTTTCGTGGAGCTTTCTTTCATTGGAAAAATAGGGAGGATTTTTGTCGTTTGCCGGCTTTGGATTCCTGCGGAATCAGGCCCGCGACGCGGGCCACAGAGGAGGGCAGGGGCAGCGCCCCTGCCTTCCTCTGCCAAAGCCGGCAACACAAGCACCGCCCTGCTCCTCTCGCAATTTCGCTCCTCCCCAACGATACTCGGTCGCCCATCTGCAGCTCATAGCTGGCCATGGAACAAAATTATCTTGCTAAGCCTCAACGGGCCTCTAGCTTCAGAAAAATTCCGGTCATGGTGGGGTATCCAAGAGGCTAAAGGGTGCAGACTGTAAATCTGTCGGGGTTTCCCCTTCGAGCGTTCGAATCGCTCCCCCACCACCAGGACTGGGAGAAGGACTTTGAATCTGATCCATACTACTTATCCCTGATGAGAGGTAGCTTATCGAGGGGGCACTGCTGCTAACTTGCAGCGGGCCATCCTGGAAATGGAGGATCAGCTCACTGCCCAGAGGGACATCATGACGGTGGCGGAGGATTTTTCCCTGAAAATTTTCGGCGATCAAAAACCCGCTGCGGAGATTACGTCCGATGTCATAGCTCTCCCAGCGCCGCTGAAGGCTCAGGAATCCTTCTCTTTTGGATGCGAGAGTAAAGCGGGCGGTTTCTAAAAATCGGTGGGAGGTCTGCTGGAGCTGGTGCTGCCGGTGCTCGATCAGCCGCTCGGGAGAGACGTGCTGTAGGCGTTGTCGCAAAAACTGCCAGTGCTGCCGCTGTCGGAGCTTGTATTCTTCGAGAATTCCTGTCAACCGTTCTTCTAAATCTCGCCAATGCTGTCGGGCGTTTTGATAATTCGTCGCGATGATTTCCGCTGCGGCGGAGGGGGTTTCGGCACGCAGGTCTGCTACGAAGTCGACCAAAGTGAAATCGGTCTCATGACCGATGGCGGAGATGATGGGTTTGGAACAATCAGCTATTTTTCTAACGATAGCCTCGGAGTTGAAGGCCCAAAGATCTTCAGCACTGCCACCGCCTCTGGCCAGGACGATGAGTTCAGCCGGAGACTGCTGGGCCAGATAGAGACTATGGAGAAAGTCCTGGACGGATTCATCGCCCTGCACTCGGCAGGGGAAGAAGATGATCTCACCTCGCCAGTTCTTCCGGCGCAGGATTTGGAGAAAATCCTGCAGTGCGGCACCGGTCGGGGAGCTGAGCAGAGCGATGGGACAGGCCGTGAGGGGGATCGGCCGCTTGCGCTCGGCATCGAAGAGTCCTTCGTTCCGGCAACGCTCCTTGAGTTTTTGGAATTCCGCATCCCGCTGCCCCGTACCGCAGGGTAATACGTGGCGTACAATCCACTGATACTGACCCCGCGGGGCATAGATCTCCAGGCTGCCGTAGCAGATAATAGATTTTCCGTTTTCCAATGGGAAGCGGAGCTGCAGGGCATCGCCGCGGAAGAGAACGCAGGCGATCTGGCTCCGCTCGTCCTGGAGGCTGAAGTAGAGATGGCCTGAGCTCTGCTGCCGGAAGTTGGAGACTTCGCCGCCGATCCAGAGCATGGGGATATGGGAGTCCAGAAGGCCTTGTATTTGCTCTGTCAGGAAGGAAATGCTGTAGATTTTTTCCGTATCCCAGGTGGAGGAACTGTCATTGGCTGATGGAATCACGGAAGAGAGTTATAAGTATAGCAGCCGTTCGACAAGTCCTGAGGGAGAGGAGTGAGAGTGTTGTGTGTTTGGGGCGCTGTCTTTGCAGCGGAGAAAATCAAAGGGCCCCTTTGATTTTCTCCGCTGGGGCCCGCTGCGCGGGCGCTCCCTTCGGGAGCCAAAGGACAGCGCACACCAAAACCCGTAGCAATAGCCGCTGTCGATTTCCCGAATCGATGGAGAGAATTCATTTGCCGATGCCAGTGGATGGCCCATGCTCAGGGATCCATGATGAATCTCTCTTCTCTGGAGCGGCAGGATCCCGAAGTGGCCACCTGGATCCATCGAGAGTGGCACCGGCAGAACGAGGGCATCGAGCTGATCGCCTCGGAAAATTTCACCTCGCCAGCGATATTGGAAACTGTCGGCAGCATTTTGACCAACAAATACGCCGAGGGCTATCCCCAGCGGCGCTATTATGGCGGCTGCGAATGCGTGGATGGGATCGAGGCCCTGGCCATAGGGCGTGCCCGTCGGCTCTTCGGCGCGGAACATGCCAATGTCCAGCCGCACTCGGGGACCCAGGCGAACCTCGCGGTCTACACGGCAGTGCTGAGGCCAGGTGACCGGATTCTGAGCCTTTCCCTCGAAAATGGGGGACATCTGACCCATGGGCATCCCAAAAATCTCAGCGGCATGCTCTATCAGGTTTCCCATTATGACATCGACCCGCAGACCGGTGCCATCGATTACCAGGCTCTGGGAGAAATCGCCACCCGCGAGCGACCGCGATTGATCACCATCGGCGCCTCGGCCTATCCCAGGACCATCGATTTCCAGAGGGTCGGGGAGATCGCACAGGCGTCTGGGGCACTGCTGCTGGCCGACATCGCCCATATCGCCGGACTGGTCGTGGCTGGACTGCACCCCTCTCCGATTCCCCATGCGGATTTCGTCACGACGACGACGCACAAGACCCTGCGCGGTCCTCGCGGCGGGATGATTCTGTGTCGGGAGAAATGGGCCCGGGCGATCGACGCATCGGTTTTCCCTGGCAATCAGGGTGGGCCTCTGATGCATGTCATCGCGGGGAAGGCAGTCTGCTTCGGCGAGGCCTTGCGGCCGGAGTTCGGGGACTACCAGCGGCAGATTTTGGCCAATGCCCGAGCTTTAGCCGGAGAATTGCAGCGGCTGGGTCTGTACCTCGTCGGTTCCGGTACCGAGAATCACCTCTTGCTCTTGGATCTGCGACCGACGTCTCCGAACTTGAGCGGCCGAGCGGCGGCGACGGCCCTGGAAGCGGCCGGCATCACGGTCAACGCCAATACGGTGCCGAGAGAGACGCGTAATCCCTTTCAGGCAAGCGGGCTGCGCCTGGGCACTCCGGCCGTGACGACCCGTGGGATGCGGGAAGCGGAGATGAAGCTGATCGCTGCATGGATCGAACGGATCCTCTCTGCACCGAATGACGATGATTTGCCCAAGGCCATTCGCGCCGAAGTATGGGAATTCTGTCGAAATTTCCCATTAAAATATTGACGCCGGTATGAATATTCGTTAAATTCAATTCTCTACACTAGAAAAGAACAGCCCCGTACCGGGGCTGATAGATTTTACAGAATTTGGAGAGGTGGGTATTATGGAGAAGAAATCTGGGGGACAAGGCTTCACACTGATGGAGTTAATGGTGGTGATCGCGATCATCGCTATCCTTTCGGCCATTCTTGTTCCGTCGGTACGAAAGGCGATCGACAGCGCCCGTCGTACGCGAGGTTCGAACAGCATGCGGCAACTGGCGGTGGCGTATATGAATTACAGCAATACATTTGGGGATCAACGGACGATGCCTACGAGGGTAGTATCGCACTACGATTGGGCCTTGGAGTTGGCTAAGGCCAATGTGCTCAACGAGGCAAATGTGTACTTCTGGACGGATGATCCGCTGTTGAAGGGGAAAACGGATATTCCGAAAT
Organism: Puniceicoccales bacterium; assembly: GCA_031288595.1. Lineage (GTDB taxonomy): Bacteria > Verrucomicrobiota > Verrucomicrobiia > Opitutales > JAIRLG01 > JAIRLG01. The sequence continues at coordinate 4,897 of JAITRB010000018.1, read as the reverse complement.
TTGTCAAAAACGGCAGCGGCTGGCCCTCCAATGGATATTGGACTGATCCAGGCCCCAGCGTGGTGATGTTGGTTGGTGTGGATCCCAATGCCCCAGCCACGACGACGCCGATCGCTTGGACTCGTGGGTTGGATTTGGAAACCGGAAACTGGGATGCCTCTAAGGGTGTTTATGGGGATGCGGGTGGCTTTGTCGCTTTTCTCGATGGCCATGTGGAATGGTTTGAAACCACGGCAAGCAAACTTGTTGCCCCAGATGGGTCTGCTGTCACGAGTCCCATTGATGCGGCTACCGTTACTGGGGGAAGCGCTCCAGTCGCGACGCAGAGTGCGGCTTCACGTTGAGGGAAGTGAGGGGATGCCCGTGATCATCGCGATCCTTACGGCCATCCTCATTCCCTTGCTACAAGGGGGGCTTCGGACTTCCACCGTGCGCGCGGAGCGAGCAACATGCGGCAGATCGCGCTGGCATTTATCGATTATCGCAGCGGATTCTCCGGCGAGACAGGGACCCTAGGTCCAGGAGTGAGAGTGGATACGGTATAGTGGCTTATCCTTGGACAAGGGTACTCGCTCGAGCGGGCGTTCTCAATGAAGCGGCTGTCTCTCTGTGGAATGATGATGCCTGTTGGGGAAAGATGGCAGGAGGCAAAGTCCCTAAAGTGCTCATCGATGCTGGCGGAGGCATGCCTACGGGTGCCGCCTGGCTCCATGTCAGTGCCGTGCCCCTAGCAGGAGTGAACCCAGATGCTGATGCGTCTCCCGAAGTGAACCCGATCGCCTATACCTATGGCCTGGACCATTGCTTCCGGAAAGTGGGATGTTGCTACGGATATCTAGGGTGATGAGGGGGATTTATCTCCTTTTTCAATGGCCACGTGGAGTGTTTCGATCGACGATGGATAAGCTCCTGAATCCAGGGGGAGCCCATATCGGATCCTCGGCTGGCTAGCTGCCATCGGTTCAACTCCAGCAATTGCCATTAGTGGCGCTGGAGGCGATGGTATTGCAAGGGGAAATACTAGCAAGTGGCAAGGGCAGAGATGGAGATGAGGCCATCTCTGATGATACGAAGACGCTTAACCCATCGATGCTTTCACAAACGTCGAGAGAACGGGGAAGGCGAACTCCGTGATGGCGGAGTTCGGGTCAACGGAGATCAGATTTGGGATCCCTATAAGCAGACTTGGGTCACTGGGACGTGGATGCTTGAGCTGTACTGGTATATGAGGGGCAGTGTCGTAAATTCAAATACCGGAACCTGAGAATTTATCGCCTATATCCACTCAGGAACAAATGGCTTAGAAAGTGATCTTGGGCCCTCTCTTAAGCAATTTATATTTATAATTAGGCTTTCTCTCAGCGGAATTTGTTTGTTTAGTTTTAAGAGCCTCTTTTGTGGTCCGTTTTTAAACGTAGATCCCTCCGCCTAGGAGGCATTTTTCATCGTAGAGGGCGAGGACCTGTCCGCTGGCAAGGGCGCGCGGAGGGTTTTGGAATTCGACGACGGCGCTGTTGGGGCCGAGAGGCTCGAAGTAGAGGCTCTGCGAGGGATCCCGATGGCGCGGCTTACCCAGGAGCCAGCAGGGCTTTTCTATCCGTTTGTGGATGAAGTGGAGCTGGTGCAGGGTGAATCTCCGGCGGAAGAGAAACGCGGAGGCCGAGCCTTCCAGAGCCACGACGAGATGATTCTTTTCCCTATTCTTGGCCACGACGACATAGTGCTCGTGATCTCGGTTTGACGGGAGGCGGATGCCGTGGCGCTGCCCGAGGGTGAACTGATGGAGTCCGCGGTGCTCTCCCAGGATATGTCCTTCAGGGTCGACGATGGGCCCGGGCGAGTCGGGAATATAGTGGGACAGAAAATCCCGAATCTTGACTTTGCCCAGGAAACAGATCCCCTGGCTATCCTTTCGCGCCGCATTGCGGAGATTCGCCTCTGCAGCCAGCGCGCGCACGTCGGGCTTTTTCAAATGGCCGACTGGAAATTGTGCGAACTGCAGCTGGGATTGGGAGATATAGGCCAGGAAGTAGGATTGATCCTTGTTCGGATCGACCCCTTCGAACAGATCACAGGAAGCATCGGCATGGGTCCGTTTTTGGCAGTAGTGTCCGGTAGCGAGACCGGCATAGCCCAGTTCTCGAGCGTAGTCGGCCAGGAAGCCGAATTTGATATGTCGGTTGCAGAGGATATCCGGATTTGGGGTCAGACCATTCCGGTAGCCCTCGACGAGGGGCGTTACGACCCATCGGCGGTAGCGATCGATCATGTTGACGACAGAAAAGGGGATTTGGAGGGTCTCGGCGACGCTCCGGGCCTGCTGTAGATCCTCCTCCCAGGGGCAGTGGCCGAGCGGCTGCCGCTGATCCTCGTTGTGCCAGGTGCGCATGTAGGCACCCAGAATTTCCCTGCCCTGTTGCCGTAGAAGTAGGGCTGCCACGGAACTATCCACGCCCCCGGACATGGCGACGAGCACCTGCCCTTTTGTCTCCGATGGAGGCCTATCCATGCGCCCTTTTAGGGAAAAAGGCCCGTGCCCTCTGGCGATAGCAGAGTTCTTTTAAATTTCTCCTTTTGAAGGAGGGATGGAAGGGCTCGTGTCCGAGTTCGCCGTCTTTGGATCTCGGAGAGATCGCCCGCGGAGCGGGCATCAGGGATGAAAATTGTTTATTTTCATCCCTGCAAAGACGGCGCAAGAGGCAATTGCTCCAGGTACCCTGAGATCAGAGCGGAGCTTCGCGGGAAGAAAAATCGTGCTCTGACTCGAAGGCGTAGGCCATCTGCAAGAGCTTCCCTTCGGAAAAAAGGGGGCCCAGGATTTGAAGTCCGATCGGCAGATTTTTGGTGGAAAATCCGCAGGGGATGGAAATGGCCGGAATACCGGCCAGATTGGCCGAAACGGTATAGATGTCACTGAGGTACATCGCCAGGGGATTGGCCGATCTATCCCCCATTTTGAAGGCCGTGGTGGGGCTCGTCGGTGTGAGCAGGAAATCCACAGACTTAAAAGCCTCGAGAAAGTCCTGCCGGATCAGGGTTCTGACCTTCTGGGCCCGAAGGTATTGGGCATCGTAGTAGCCACTGCTGAGCACGTAGGTGCCGAGCATGATGCGCCGCTTGACCTCGGGGCCGAATCCCTCGCTGCGCGAGCGGAAATAGATATCGATGGCATCGTGATGGGCACTGCGATGAGTGTAGCGGATCCCGTCGAAACGGGCTAGGTTGGATGCCGCTTCGGCTGTGGCCACCACGTAGTAGACCGGTATGGCGTAATCCATATGGGGTAGGCTGAGCTCGATGATCTCGTGCCCCTGAGAGCGATAGAACTCGATGGCCGATTCGATGCTGTCGCGCACCTCGGCATCCAGACCTTCGGCAAAATATTCCCTGGGAATGCCGATGCGTTTGGGAGAACATTTTTCCCGAAGAGCCAAGAGGTAGTCCGGAACTTCTTCCCGCAAACTGGTCGAGTCGTACTCGTCATGGCCGGCAATGGCCTGCAGGAGCAATGCTATGTCTTCTACCGTTCGCCCGATAGGGCCGATTTGATCCAGCGAGCTCGCAAAAGCGCTCAGCCCATAGCGGCTGACACGGCCATAGGTCGGTTTCAGTCCGCAGACCCCGCAGAGGGCCGCTGGTTGCCGGATCGAGCCGCCGGTGTCGGAGCCCAAAGCGAGAGGGGTCTGCCGCGCCGCCGCCGCCGCTGCACAGCCGCCACTGCTGCCCCCTGGGACACAGTCTGGATTCCAGGGATTATGGGTAACATGGAAGGCGGAATGTTCCGTCGACGAGCCCATGGCGAACTCATCGAGGTTCAAGCGACCCCAGAGGACGGCTCCTTGGCCGCGAAGTTTTTGGATCACCGTCGCGTCGTAGGGACTGCAGAACTGCTCCATGAATCGGCTACCACAGGTCAGGGGTTGATCCTTCTCAGCGATGATATCCTTGATGCTGACGGGAATGCCATCGAGGGGCCCATGGATTTTCCCCTCTGAGCGGCGCCGGTCCGAGAGCCTTGCCTGAGTGAGGGTGTATTCCGCGTCGTAGGAGATAAAGGCCTGGATCCTCTCCTCCGTCTGTTCCGTCCGCTCAATGAAAGCCCGTGTGAGTTCTTCGGAAGAAATTTTCCTCTCCCGAAGGAGCCGGGAAAGCTCGCTCGCACTGAAGAGATGGATCTGGGATCTCATCGAAGAAATAAGGTGGGAATAGGGAAGAGAGGGAGGAGGCCCTTGTGTGCTTCCGGCTGTCTTTGGCTTCCGGAGGAATCCCCCGCTGCGCGGGCCTTCCCATGAAAGATGGGGAAAGCGGTCGGCGTATTTCTGGGACTGCCTTTGGCTTCCAAAGGAAGCAGCCCGCCTGCGGCGGGCCTTGCCGAAGCCCCCTTCGGGGGCTTCGGCACAAAGGCAGTCCCCGGCCATTTTTCATGGGACAAATACAGCCGAAAGGGTGATCCGAAGCTGAAAATATGCACTGGCATGGCAGAGGGCTCAATCCAGCACCCTGGGGACGACGAGCTGCTGCTGGCGCTGGACCGGCGCATTGCGCAGGGCCTCCTCGGGAGGAAAAGGAGTTATGGGGACATCTTCCCGCCAGACATTGTGGACAGGTAGTGCATGGGCCGTCGGTTCGACACCTTCGACATCCAGCAACTGCAGCTTCTCGTAGTAGCCTAGAATGACCTGGAACTGCTGGGGAAAACACGCCCGTTCTTTTTCGCTGAAGTCAATGCGCGCCAGCTGCGCCAGCTTGTCGATATCAAAACCCTCCATAAGCTTGCCGAAGCCTCTGGGGCCAGAAGGTAGAGAGCTCCAGAGAGAGGTCAAGGACCAATGAGTGGAAATTATCGTTGTAGAGCGGACAAAAAATCTCTTTAACAGCGCTGTTTCTGGAGGAAAGA
>JAITRB010000007.1 GCA_031288595.1 Puniceicoccales bacterium | reverse complement strand
CAGCAGGTCTTCACGCCGAGCGTCCGGATCGGCGTCTCGCCTCTCGAGGGCCTCGAGCTCTATTTCTGGAACAAGAACTGGTTAGGAGCTAAGAAGTCCGTCTATAATCGGCACGAATTCAGCCTAGGGGCATCCTACGATGTCACCGAGGTCTTCACCGTCGACTTCGGCTTCAGGGCCCGTCTGTGGAGAAATGTAAGGGAGCATTACGACCAGGCGCTCCAGGACATCGATCAGGCCATCAGGGCTGTACAGACCTCCAGAATAGCTAATTTCGACGAAATGAACTTGATTTTCGAGAGATTTGAAAATATCATAGGACTCAGCGTAACCCAGGCTGATTCGCTTCGCGCGAGAGCCCTAGGTAGGTTGACTCAGGGGACAACAGCTACATCTTCGAGTGCAGCTACACCTTCGAGCACCCCAGTCCCCCCTGCAGGAAGTGGTGCTCCTGAAACAGGAAGTGGTGCTGGCGCTCGCATTCCAGCTGCAGCAGATCCAGCTGCAGCTGCAGCAGATCCAGCTGCAGCAGATACAGCTGCAGCAGCTGCAGCTGCAGCAGCTGCAGCTGCAGCAGATACAGTAATCGCTTCAGATGCAATTCTAGATGATCCGAATGCCGTAGGGGCCATGTTGGACGCATTGGTGGCCCCCGGAGGTACGCCGTTGGGTAGGTTGTTCGGAACAGAAAATATGAAGGACGCCAAATCCATGGGAATCAAGAGACGTGGCTACGAGATCTACCTGGGAATGACGGCCAATGGCCTGTTGGATCACCCGTTAGACCTGTCTCTCTACTACACCCACGGTTTCACGGAGAAGAGGCACAACGTCGAAGCCAAAGCCGATTACTTGCTGGATCTATCCTCCTTCGGCGCCAACGGATTTTCGATAGATGTGGTCGCGGTTTTGGGCTGGGATAAGAAAACCAGGCCCTGGGGTATGAAAAAGGCCGTAGCCCAGCAGTTACTATGGGATCAGGGGGCGAAGAAATCCTCCGTCTACTGGACCCTTGGAACAGCGCTCGTCTATGAAATTAACTCCAACAGTGCAGCCAAAATCGGGGTGGAATACCAGGGTCTAGCGAAGAAGAAGTCCTGGCCCCATGAAAAACATCGGAACCACATCTGGTTCACCACTTCCTTCGAGTATAGCTTCTAAAGAGCTAATCTGTAATCAGGGAATTTTCAGAAAATGCAGACCCTCCTCTTGGAGGGTCTTTTTTTTACCTAGAAACGGAAAATTTTTTTGGGAAGAAGCCGATATCCTTGCCACTCCTCCACGGATCATGCGCAGAAGCAGGTCGAATGAAGGAAAAACCAGAGCACAGAAGACCTGATAAGGAAGCCACAAGGGGATCTCCTCGAGAAGCCCCCAAAGGGGAGAGTTCCCTCGGTGTCTTTGATGGAACACAGGGCAGCTAGCAAACCCAGAGCAGGGAGCCTAGATAAAGGCAAGAGGGAGCAAGGGATTTCCATCGGAAACACAAAGGAAAGGCAGTTACAGCGGAGCCTTTAGAAAGGCCCCAGATCATTTTCGACAGAATAGAGCCGAGTTCAGAGAGAATTTTCCGAAGGAAAAAGGAAATGTGAGTAGAAATGCTCATTAATTTCCCCAAAAAATACAAAAAAGATTGACAGAGGGCATGCTCTTCAACAGAAAAAAAAGGCTAATCAGCTCAGCTGTAAAAACACTGGATTAAACCACAAAATAAACCCATGAATAGGAAAATTCTATGCTCTGTCCTAGTCCTAGGGATGACTTCGGCGAGCTTTCTAGGGGCTGACGACGGCAGCAATGCCGACGAGGTCAATTCCGTCAGCGCGGACGAACTTCCCGTGCTACTCAGCAGCAGCTTGCGCTTCGATGGCGAGGATACCGCCTACGGATACAGAGGATCAGTCAAAGCACCCTTTTTCACGACAGACATCAACCTTAGCAAATCGCTCTGCGGTAACGCCAAGATCTATATCGGCAATGAGAATGGCCTCTACATAAAGGATGCCGATGACAATGGCTATGATTTTTACGTGGGTGGAGCCTATAATTTTGCGGAATATCTTCCTCTGACCCTAGACCTGCGCTACACCAATGCCCAGCTTGGAGGCAACCGCAAGGCCGTTAGAGATGGCGGAGGCAAGACCTACAGACACGTGGTTCGTCTATTGTTCAAGTTCAACGTGCTCCTGAAACCCAGTCTAGCCTACGCCCACAATTTCACGCTGGGCAGGGATAATATCAAGTTGGGCCTAGGGCACAATTTCGACCTGGGTTCCTCGGGCCTGAGCGGATTTTCCTTGACCCCATCGGCTCATTGCGGTTGGGCACGCACGGAGAAACCAGGAACCAAAAGCGGTCGCTTCAAGGCCGGCGGAGACTTAGCAGGCAAGCAGAAATCCGGTCCCTATTGGGGCGCTGGAGTAGATTTGGGCTATGAATTCAATCCAAATCTCTCGGCGAGTATCGGGGTAAATTGGCAGGGTGCTAACCGAAAGAAGCACTACCTCTACAAAGGTCACAAGAACACGGTTTGGTTTTCGAGCTCCCTCGACGCCAGCTTCTAGGACTTAGCCGTTTTCATTGAGATTTATATTCCTTGGATCCAACGAGCCTCCGAACATAAGGGAGGCTCTTTTCATTTTCCAAGGAGAGAAAAGCGCCGATGAGACTTTCTAAGTTCTAGGATAAAACCGAGAAGCAGCAAGAGCAGCAGTCCTCTTCAAAGCTAGACCATAAATTCTGGATGCCAATAGGAATGGCGAAGAGCAGCGAGACTTGACAAAGAGGGACAAAGGGTATACCCAAGAGAGAAAGTCATGGAAATTCCGAATTTTTTAAAGGAACTCATCGAAGCTCCGTCGCCGTCTGGGTACGAATTCGCGGCCCAGCAGGTTATGGACCGGCAGATGTCCCACGTAGCCGAGCGCTATGAAAAGGACGTCTTGGGGAATCGCTATGCCCACTTGCATCCGGAGCATCCCTGTCAACTCCTGTACATGGGACACATAGATGAGCTGGGCTTCGCCATTCACCACATCGATGAGAAAGGCTTTCTCTTCTTCGACCGCATTGGCGGCCATGACCTGAGCATTATTTCCGGTCGGCATGTGCGCGTTCTGACCCGCGAAGGGCCCATCCTTGGGGTGACCGGCAAGCGGGCAGTGCACCTGATGGATGAGGAGGAACGGAAAAAGGTGCCCAAGCTCCACGAGATCTGGGTCGACATCGGAGCCAAGAGCGAGGCAGAGGCCCTGGAACGCGTCCGAATCGGCGACCCGATCGTCTACACCGACACATTGGAATCCCTGGGCGGGGAACTGATCTCCGGTCGCGCCTTCGACGACAAAGCGGGAGCCTATGCGGTCATGGAGTCCTTCCGGCGCCTCGCTGCGGAAAAGGATTCCCTCGACTGCGGAGTGACTTCGGTCGCCAGTGTGCAGGAAGAAGTGGGCGTGCGCGGGGCCACGACAGCGGCCTATCGAATCCACCCTCGTGTGGGAATCGCCGTCGATGTCGGGCATGCGACTGATTTTCCCAACTGCGATGCGAAGCGCGATGGTAAATTCTCCCTCGGAGCCGGTCCTATGATCGCCCGTGGGTGCAATATCAATCCTATCGTGTTTGAGAGGCTCATCGCCTGTGCCGAGGAGAAGAAGATCCCCTACCAGATCGCGACCGAAACCCTCCCCACCGGCACCGATGCTCGGGCAATCCAGATGGCCCAGAGCGGCATCGCCACGGGACTCATCAGCATTCCGCTGCGCTACATGCACACGCCAGTCGAGACGATTCACCTGGAAGATCTGGAAAATATCGTCCGCCTCCTGGTCGCCTTTGCCCATTCCCTTCACGCCGAGGACAGATTCGAGTTCTGAGCAAGAGAGAAACCGCCAGAGCCGGGGCACTTTGGGCTAGGTGCGGGCTGGAAGAACGTTCGGTCCGAGAGGGGCCGGCAGCAGGGCGGAGCTGGAGGGCTCTTCTTGGGAGAGAGTATTAGGTGTCTATATTTTCTTAGGGGCTGGCTTTTGATTCCGAAGGAATCAGCCCGCGGAGCGGGCCCCATAGGAGTGCCGAGTGGTTCCCGCTCGGCACTCCTATGAAAAGCCAGCCCCAAGACAACGGAATCTCCACAAGCAATAGCCTTTCCTCCCCCTAGGGAGCACTCCCAAGAGCAATACCTCAGAAAGCACCCTAGCTGTAGCGATTTTTTACCGCCTTCTGGGCCAGCTGGTAGCGGATCTTTGCCTCCAGGCGCTTGATCTCTTCTGAATCTAGGGCTTCCCTCTGCCCGGCGGCTGCCCGCAGGGCCTCCTCTGCGCGCCGCTGTGCGAGCTCCACGGCCGACACATCCACTTCCTGCAGCCTCATCGCCTGCTCCACCGTCACGACGACACGATCCCGGGAAACATAGACGAACCCGCGGTCAATGACCAGTGATTCCCCCTGTTCTCCTTGCCGCAGGCGCAGCTCGCCCGGGACGAGTAGAGCCAACAATGGACGATGCCCCGGTAAAATCTCCATCTCCCCTAGGGCCGAGGGCAGGACCACTGATTCGACTTCAGTTTCCCGCATCACGCCAAGCGGCGTCACCAGTGCAAACGCCATCAACACGATTCCGCTCCTCTCTTCACCAATAACCCCAGCTCTTCATAGGCACAGCGGGCGAAATTATCGAGCAAAATCGCGATCAGGCGCTCCTCATCCGATTTCCAGCGCTCGAGCATGAAGCGCGGATGCAGCGGGCCTACGGTTTCCAGGGCTTGGGGGTAAAATGCAGCTCCCCCTTTTTCCCTCCAGGTCGCTAGGCCCACCGCGTGCTGGTAGCTGACGAAGGGATTGAGGGAAATCGCCAGAAGGGAATTCTGTTCTCGAGCGCCGCATTGCGAGAAAAATGCCCTCAGTGTATCGCGGGTATCCGGCCGTCTCCAGACGCACGTGCCCCCTGCATCATGGGTCTGCTGCATGGGGACCGAGACGATCTCAAAGGATTTCTCCAGGTCTTGCAGCGCATGGCGGAAAAGCAGGCGAGCCGCCCATTCCTCGGTATCTGGTAGGTGGCGCTCCCGCAGATGCTCCGCCATTGCCTCCTCCCCTTCCATCGTCAGCAAGCGCGAGCCAGTCAGGACGAAAATGTCCGGAAGGAATGTCGCCCCCTGCTCCTTTGCCAGCAGCAGTTGATTCTTCAGATAATGGCCGGCGGCGCACATACCCTCCACGCCAAGGGCATAGATGAGGATGGCGTCGTAATCCCCCAGAGCCCTTCGGGGCAAGATCTCTTCCAGAAATCCCCAGCGGCGGCAGAGCTCGTAAAAGGCCCCGCGGTCCATGTTCTTGGCCGCCGGTGGCAGGCGACTGCACTGGTAACGCTCCAATTCCGAAGGGCGCAGAAAGTTCTCCTGGAAGCAATCCGTAAAGCCCTCGGCCGTGAAAAATCGCGGCAGCTCCAGAATATCGCAGAGCTCGATGGCCAAGTTCGTCAGGCCAGCAGTGGCTGTAAAAAAATTGGGCAGACCATCCGGCATAAAAGTTTCTCCCTTCGTCACCCTCACCGCCACACACTTTGCAGGAATTACGTGCCTTTAGCTGTCTGTAGCACCGATGCGAGGGAGCCTTTCATATAAAAGTCGTTCTCCGGCAGCTCGTCCAGCTCCCCCCTGAGGATCCGGTCAAAACCGGCGACGCTCTCCTTAGTCGACACGTATTGGCCCGGGATACCGGTAAATGCCTCGGCCACGTGGAAGGGTTGGGAGAGAAATTTCTGCACCTTCCTCGCCCGAGCCACCGTCAGGCGATCCTCCTCCGAAAGCTCATCCATGCCCAGGATGGCGATGACATCCTGCAGTTCCTTGTAGCGCTGCAGGATCGCCTGGACACCGCTCGCCACGCGAAAGTGATCCTCTCCCACGATCTTGGGATCCAAGGCCTTCGAGGTCGAGGCCAACGGATCCACGGCTGGAAATAGCGCCAAGGCAGCGATGCGCCGATCGAGTACCAGGGTCGAATCGAGATGGGCGAAGGTATGGGCCGGTGCGGGGTCCGTCACATCGTCCGCAGGCACATAGACCGCCTGGAAGGAGGTGATAGAGCCCTCCTTCGTCGAGGTGATGCGCTCCTGCAGCTGACCCATTTCCTGGCTAAGAGTCGGCTGATAACCCACCGCCGATGGCGAACGTCCCAGCAACGCCGATACCTCGGAACCGGCCTGGGAGAAACGAAAGATGTTGTCGATGAAGAGCAGCACATCTTGGTGTTCCTCATCCCGAAAGTATTCCGCCACCGAGAGTCCGGAGAAGGCCACCCGCATGCGAGCCCCAGGAGGCTCATTCATCTGGCCAAAGACCAGGGCCACCTTCGACTGGGAGGGATCCGTTTCGTGGATGATCCCCGAGGCACACATTTCCTGAAAAAGGTCCTTGCCCTCCCGGGAGCGCTCGCCGACACCGGTGAAAACCGAAAATCCCCCGTGGGATGAGGCGATGTTGTGGATCAGTTCCGTGATGACCACGGTCTTGCCCACGCCGGCACCTCCGAAGGCACCGATCTTTCCTCCACGCACAAAGGGACAGATGAGGTCGATGACCTTGATGCCGGTCTCCAGGATTTCGGCGTGGATGCTCTGCTCCACCAGTGCCGGTGCCCGCCGGTGGATGGCATAATGCTTTTCCGAAATCACCGGTCCCCGCTGGTCGATGGGTTCGCCCAGAACATTGAGAATTCTCCCCAAAACCCCGCAGCCGACCGGTACCTGAATCGGATGCCCGAGCCGGCGCACCGGCATGCCCCGCGCACAGCCATCCGTCGAGGCCATCGCGATCGTCCTCACGTAGCCATCGCCCAGGTGTTGTTGCACCTCCAGTACCAGCGCTGCTGCCTGACCTTCTGCCGATAGCAGGACTTCCAGCGCCTCGTAGATGGCTGGCAGTTCGCCGGAGCTGAATTCCACATCTACCACTGAGCCGATGATCGCCACGATATTCCCCATCGCCTCTTCCATGTTCACTCCTCCATTCCGAGCTGGGCCATCGACAGCTCCACGATTTCATTCGTGATCGCAGCCTGCCGCACCTTGTTGTACTCCAGATTCAGCCCTTTCGAGAGATTCTCCGCATTGTCCGTCGCCGTCTTCATGGCCACCATGCGCGCACTCTGTTCAGAAGCCTTGGCCTCCAGTAAAATCTGGTAAAGCTGGTAACGGAAGAAAGCATGGGAGAGCTCCTCCAGCAACTCGGCGATGCTGGGTTCCCCTATCATCTCCCGCGGATCGGGACGAAAATCCTCCGTTCTCAGCCGGTAGCGCTGCAGCAGGGCATCGAATTCCGACTGAAAGTCCCGCATCGGCAGGACGCGCTGCAGCACCGGAATCTGCAGCAAGGTATTCACAAAGCTCGGAAACAGCACCTCCACCGTATCGATGCGTTTTTGGATATAGGCCTGGGCCAGGCCCTCGCCGATGGGCCGCAGCTCGCTGAACTCCACGCGGTCACTGATGTGGAAACTTGCCAGGAGTTCTCCGCCGGTCCGACTCACGTACTGGCTAGCCTTTTTGCCCACCGTCATCCAGCGGATATTTTCCAGCCCTGCCACCGGCCGAAAGAGATTGGTATTCAGGGAACCACAGAGCCCGCGGTCAGTGCCCACCAGCAGGATCCCGCGGTGAGACACTTCCCTTCTCTCGAAAAAGGGATGGGCAATGCCCTTCAGCGTCTCCTCCGAGAAGCAGCGCAGTAGCTCAGCCAGGCGGAGACAGTAGGGACGTCCGCGCAGCGCCAGAGCCTGGGCCTTCTGCCGCTTGGCCGAGGCCACTAGCTGCATCGCCCAGGTGACCTGGGCGGTATTGCGAACCGCGCGCAGGCGCTGCTGGATTTCCTTTGCACCCTTCATGTCGGACGAGGATTCCCCTGAGTAATCGATCGCCGGCCGGATAGCAATGTTTTTTCACCGCGCTGTCTCAGATCCCTTTTCAGGGATCCTTTTTCGCCGTCTTGTCTCGAGGCCACTTCAGAGAAATTTTGCGTCTCTCCGGAAGGGATACTCAAGTGCTCCGCTACCAGTATCTCGGGGCCCCCAAAACCCGAAGCGTCTGGGCTGCGAAGAGAGCTGGGGTCTGGGCCGGCTTTCCAAGGGGAAAGCTCCCTGGCTTTCCCTCTTGGCCGCCCCCCGCGGCGCAAGCCGCGGGGGGCAGCGATGCCTCCGGCATCGAAAGCCGGCCCCAGTGGATCCCTAGCCCCGATTCCTCCTCCGCCGCGCATATACTCCTCGATAGGCCTGTTTTTCCAGGGACATGTAGCGCTCCGCCAAATGGGCGAGATAGGAAAAGGGCAGACCGATGAGGAGGTAGACCAGGGCCACCACCAGACCGGTACCGAAGAAATCGAAATAGGAATTGGCCAGGAGGGCATAGGTCTTGGTCAGCTCGACCATCGTGACCAGCGAGGCCAGAGAGGAATCCTTCAAAAGGGCTATGAAATCATTGGTCATGGGCGGCAGGACGAAGGAAAAGGCCTGGGGGACAATTACGTGGCGCAGAGCCTGGAACTGGGTCATGCCCAGGGCCCTGGCGGCCTCCATCTGGGCCCGGGGGACCGAGGACAGGCCCGCCCGATAGTTCTCCGCTTCGAAGGCGGAGTAGTTCAGTCCCAGGGCCAGAACCGCTGCCCAAAAGGGCGGCAGGGAAATGCCTATGAAGGGCAGGCCGTAGAAGATGAAGAAGAGTTGGATCAGCAGCGGTGTGCCACGCAGGAATTCGATCCACAGAATGGCCAGCCATCGGATGGCAAGTGGTGCGTAGAGCCGCAGCAGGGCCAGCAGGAGGCCCAGCAGCACCGCAATACCCATCGACACGATGGAGAGCTCCAGGGTGATCAGCGCCGCCTGGCCCAGCAGGGGCAAAATCTTCCGGTAACGCTCGGTGAACTCCTGCCAGGATGTGGGCGACTGAACGTTTTCCAGAAATTGCCTGTAGCCCGGGACAGATGCCAATTCCGGAAGCGGTTCTTCCGGTATACCCAGCATCTGGCAGAAGGGTTTTTGGCAGAGTCCCCAGTAGCGCATGATGGCCAAGAGGCTGCCGTCGGCCTTCATCTCCTCCAACGCTCGATTGATCCTCTCCAGCCACTCGCCATCCTCGGCCCGCAGCGCCATGACGTACTCCAGCTCCACCACCGCTTCCTCGAGCACCCGCGTATCTGCTTGGATCGAGCTGTGGTAGAGCACACCAGGGCTATCCATCAGGATGGCGTCGATCTGCCCGCGCTTGAGGTCGAAGAACACCTCGTACTCGTCGGTGTAGTACAGCAGCTTGATCCCGGGATAGGCCTCCAATAGCTCATGCGTACATGCGTCCGGAATGAGGCCCACCCGATAGCCCTGGGCCGTTGCCAGGTTGACGATTTTTTCCTCATCCCGCCGGATGACCAGCTGGCGCGTTCCGCGAAAATAGGGCCGGGTAAAGATCACCCCGGGCATCGGCCGTTCCGGCGCGACAATACCATTGATCACGACGTCGTAGAGCCCACGGCGCAGGCCTGGGATCAGGTTGTCCCAGTCATTGATGTAGAAGCGCTCCTCGCAGCCCAGGCGTTTGGCCACTTCCCGAATCACATCGGCATCCATCCCGTTGACTCGCTTCGAGGATTGCTTCCAGGAAAAAAACGCATAAGGTGGTCCGCTTTCCGGATTTGCTGCCCAGCGCAGCACCCTCGGACTCGATATTCCCGCCGCCATCAGCGGACTCCCTCCCAGTAGTACAGTCACGGAGAAGAAAAGAATCTGTCTGGCCATTAGCTCATAGATGGAATGCGGCTATTCGAAGGATGCGCGAACTTATAACCTCGCCCGCACTGTCAATAGGAGAAAATACTCATTTTCATGTCCGAGGCAAAAGCGAAAATGCATGGTCTGTTTCTCATCGCAAGGCGCAATGGCCCGTCCTGGCGCCGGCTTTGCCGGCACTAGGACGAACCTCCGGGCGCGGCCGCGCCCGGGGAGGGCTTTCTCCGAAAGCGGCCATTGCGCCCCCAAAATACCATCCCTGAGGAATGCTGTTCTCAGAGGCACGATGGGCGACCTTCCTTTTCCACCCATTCGAAGCGGAGCGGACAGGCTTCCAGATGGAACTGTTTCCGCAGACCATTTTCCAGATAGCGCTGATAGGAATCCGCCAGGCGCTCTCGGCGATTGCAAAAAATTTTGAGGCGGAAGGGAAAGTTTCCCGTCTGGGTCGCGTAGTAGATCTTGAACCGTCGACCGACGGCGAGGGCCGGCGGATGGGCCTCCATCAGCCTCTGCAGCGTTCGATTGAGCAGCCCCGTAGGGAGAGCCTGAGCCAGGCGAGCGTAGAGGCCCTGGGCCTCCTCTAAAAGGATCTTAGCTCCATCGGCCGCATGGATAGATGTAAAGAGGACGGGCAGTCCTGGGAGCGAGGGGAGTTCCCGCCGAACGGCTCCGAGAAAATCCTTTTGAAAATCCTCCGGTGTCCTGTAATTTTCCAGCTTCCCCTCTCGAAAGGCCGTCTCGGCCAAGTCCCACTTATGGACGACGAGGAGCAGGCCTCGGCCCGCTTCGAGCACCCGCATGGCGAGCAGCTGGTCTGAGCGGGTCAGACCGCTGAGCGCATCGACGACCAGGAAGACGATGTCGGCTTCGGCGATGGCCTTTCCCGTTCGGACTTGCGAAAAATAATCCACCGGTGAAGCGAGCTTTTTCTTCGCCTGAACGCCGGCCGTGTCCAGAAGGCGGAAGCGGAAGCTCTCGCCACCGGTGCTCGAAAAATCCAGATGATAGGCCGTCGCATCCCGCGTCGTTCCCGGAACGGGCGAGACCACCGCTCTTTTCTCCCGCAGTAGGGCATTGATGAGCGATGACTTGCCCCTGTTCGGCCGACCGGCGAAGCAAAGGGTAATGGGCTTTATCCCTTCGTCTGTCTTGGGCCGCGGCCGAAGGTGCTTCTGGGCCCACGTCTCGATCTCCCGCCGCAAGGTCTCCTCGCCCTGGCCGTTCTCAGCGGAGATGGCTAGAGGTGGTCCCAGGCCCAATGCGTAGAAGCTGTCGAGCTGGAGGCGCTGCTCCCCGACATCGGCCTTGTTGGCCAGGAGGAGAATCGGTTTGCCGGAATGGCGGAGCTCCTGGGCGATTTCGAAATCCACTGGCAGGCAGCCGACGGAGGCATCGACGACGAGGAGAATCCGGTCGGCCGCCGCGATGGCGAAGTCGACCTGTTCCTCCACTGCCCGAAGCAGTACCGCTTTTTCGTCGGAGACCAGGCCGATGCCCCCACTATCGAGGAGGACGATTCCCGGGGAAATTTCCTCGGCGAGGACATCCCGCGTCACACCGGCCTGGTCGTGGACGATGGCGATGCGTCGGCCACAGAGGCGGTTGAACAGGCGGCTCTTGCCGACGTTGGGCCGTCCCACGAGGACGAGCTGCAGGGAATCCTTTTTAAATGCGCTCGCAGAGTCCACGGTGAGCCATCAGGCGCTGCGGCTGCGCCCGAGAAAGTTTTGGAGAAAATGGGTCGTCACACGGCCCTCGCGGAAATCCTCGTCTCGCAGGATCTCTCTGACCAGAGGAGCCGTCGTCGCGATGCCCTCGAGGCGCAGCTCGGCCAGCGCGCCTTCCAGGCGTTGGATCGCCTCCGGCCGCGTCGCTCCGGTGGCTATGAGCTTGCCGACCAGGCTGTCGTAGTGCGTTGGGATCTCGTAGCCGCCGTAGACCGATGAGTCCATCCGAATGCCAGGACCTCCCGGGGCATGGTAGAGGGAAATCCTTCCCGGGCTGGGTGCGAAATTCCTCTCCGGATCCTCGGCATTGATCCGGCACTCCAGCGCATGGCCTATGAAATGAATGTCCTCCTGACGCAGGGATAGCGGCTCCCCCATCGCCACCCGCAGCTGCTGCTGGACGAGGTCGATGCCCGTCGCCTCCTCCGTGACCCCGTGCTCCACCTGGAGACGGGTATTCATCTCCATGAAGTAGAAGTTCTTCCGCCCATCGACGAGGAACTCGACGGTACCAACCCCCTCATAGTGGGCATTCTGGGCGATGCGTATGGCCGCCTCCCCCATCCGCCGGCGCAGCGGCTCATCGAGAAAAGGAGAGGGAGCTTCTTCCATCAGCTTTTGGTAGCGGCGCTGGACGGAGCAGTCGCGCTCGCCGAGGTGGACGCAGTGTCCCTGGGCATCGGCCAGGATTTGAAGCTCGATGTGCCGCGGTGCCTCGATGTACTTCTCCAGATAGAGCTCCCCACGGCCGAAATTCCTTTCAGCTTCGTGGCAGGCGAGCAGGAAGTCCTGAGACAAATCCTGCGGCCGCGACACAAGGCGCATGCCCCGGCCACCGCCGCCGGCCACCGCCTTGAGCAGAACCGGCCAGCCTATTTTTTCCGCCAGGGCCAGGGCCTCCCCCTCATCGGCCAAGACGCCCTCGCTACCCGGAACCGTCGGCACACCGGCACGTCTGGCCACCTCCTTGGCCCGTGCCTTGTCCCCCATCTGCCGAATCGTCTCTGCACTCGGCCCCACGAAGCGAATGCGGCAGTCCTCGCAGAGCTGGGCGAAGTTCGGATTTTCCGAGAGAAAACCATAGCCCGGATGGATGGCATCGGCATTGGCCAATTCAGCGGCGCTGAGGATGCGGTCCAGGCGGAGGTAACTCTCAGACGCCGCGGCTGGCCCGATGCAGATGGCTTCGTCGGCCAGCTGGACATGCAGGGAAGAGCGATCAGCTTGGGAGTAGACTGCCAGAGTTTCGATGCCCATCTCCCGGCAAGCCCGCAGGATGCGGACGGCGATTTCCCCGCGGTTGGCGATGAGCAGCTTTCGGATCATGGCGAGCGGCTCAGGCGGGCCGGATGTAAAAGAGCACCTGGCCGAACTCCACAGGCTCAGCATTCTGGACGGGGATCTCGACCACCGTCCCCTCCACGTCCGAGAGGATCTCGTTCATGACCTTCATGGCCTCTAGGATGCAGACGGGTGTGCCGATTGCCACCCGATCTCCCAGCGCGACCAGCGCCTCCCCATCAGGCGTAGCTGCGCGGTAGAAAGTCCCCACCAGAGGCGATTCGATCGTCCGGCAATCCCCATAGGGACTCGATGTTCCAGAAGCCGTCGAAGGCTTGGGCAAGGGCGTCGATTCCAGCTCTGTCGGCGGCCAGGTCGCCACTGAGGTCAAAGCCGCCTGTTTGGATAGGCGGATTCGGCCTCCCTCTCCCTCCACCTCGATCTCCGTAAGGCCGACCTCCGCCATCACCGCCGCCAGTTGCCGGATCTTCTCGATGTCCGCAAGCATGTTTTCCTTATTTACGGGAGAGTTCTCGGGGAGGCAAGGCCAAAGATGGCGGAGAGAGAGCATAGGCCCTGCTAGGGTGCAATGGGTAAGGCGCAATGGCCTGTCTTGACTGGGCCGGCGGAGCCGGCCCAGTCAAGACACGGCGCTCCGGCCCTTCGGGCCGAAGCGCCGAGCTTTCTCCGAAAGCGGCCATTGCTCCTCCTAAAGATCCCAAGCCTTTCTCCCCTCAGAGCTTCCGGACGATCACGACGGAATTGATCCCCAGCATGCCGAAGGAGGTGTTAAGGATGGTGCGGACTTCGGGGACAGAACGCACTTCGTTGCAGACGAGATTCGGCAACTCGCACTGGGGATCCAGGTGCTCGATGTGGATCGTCGCATGGACCTGACGGTCCTCAAAAGCCGGTAGATTGCCGGCCAACTCGAGCGCACCGGCGGCCCCCATCGCATGGCCGATGAAGCTCTTAGTGTTGTTGATAAAGGTCTTCGGACAGGAGCTGAAGACTTCCCGCACGGCGAGGCACTCCTGCCGATCTCCCTGGATGGTGGAGGTCGCATGGGTGTTGAGGATATCGATGTCCTGGGGGTTCAGTCGGGCTCGCCGCAGAGCCAGACGCACGCACTCCGCCTGGCGCTGGGGATTGGGCAGCACCGCATGGGCGGCATCGGAATTGATGGCGTAGCCGGCAATTTCCCCATAGATCTTCGCCCTCCGCTTCCGGGCATCGGAGAGCCGCTCCAGCGTGTAGAGGCATCCCCCTTCGCTGATGACGATCCCATTTCGCCCAAGGTCGAAGGGCCTGCTGACAGTATTGGGATCCTCTCCATGGCCGAGCGCCCCCTGGCTCCTAAAGCCCGCGAAGATGCCGAAGGAGCGGATGCTCTCGCTGACCCCACCGGCCAGGGCGAGGTCGACCTCCCCGAGGCGCAGCATCTGTACCGCCTGGATGATCCCGATGTTGCCGGCCGCACAGGCGGCCCCCAGGGTATAGTGCGGCCCCGTGATGCCGAGCTGGATGCTGACCTCTCCGGCCGGATTGTTGGCGATCGTCCGTGGGTTGTGGTGGTGCGACCAGTAGCGGACGTCGTAGTGGAAGAGCGATAGCGCATGGATCTCATTCTCCGTCTCGACCGTCCCATGCTCCGTGATGCCGATGTAGATCCCGATTCGGGAGAGATCACGCTCCGAAAGCAGGATGCCGGCATCCTGCAGAGCCTCATGGGCACAGTAGAGAGCGATGCTGCCCGCACGGGTACCGTTCTTGATCTCCTTTTGGCCCTGGTAGCGCAAGACATCGAAGTCGCAGACTCCGGCCGGCACCCGACCCATATGGCGCACCTCCAGCCACTGTATCCGACTGAATCCCGCCAGTAAATTGCGCCGAAACTCTTCCAGAGTATTGCCGTTGGGCGCCGTGAGACCGACTCCGGTGATGACGATAGGCTCTTCCATCCCTTGCACCCTCCCTAGATGGAGAAAAATTCCTCCCTACACAAAGGGAAAATACTGGGGGCACTGAATCGGAATCGCCGAGCAGATCGACGGGGCAGCCCTCCTTCGCCGAGGAGTTTTTTCCAATAAAGCATTTTTCCCCGAACGAAAATCCGGAGAGGAGCGCCGATCATGGAGCCTGGGGCTTGAGAAAAAAGCAGGGACGAAAAGAGGAACGATTGACGCCGCAGAGAAAACGCATACGCTCGTTCCAGAGATGGGGTTTGGGTTGAGCAGGGAGAAGTTTATCCTACTGGGGAATGCGTCGTGCTTCGCCATCGTGCGCTGGATAAAGAGACTGGGCACATGGCGCATAGCGCGCATTTGGGGTCAAGAGCTCAGGACTCACGGCGAAGAGGAGTGGCTCAGGGCCTTTGACGCTTGGATCAAAAAACTCCCCCTTCACGTGCGACAGAAGATCCATTCCGTCATCGTGCCCAGCGAAGCTGTGGCCTTCAGGCAGCTGGATATACCCGCCATCTCAAAGCCACATTACCGACAGGCCATCGACTTCGAGTTCCAGCGGTCGATGCGCGAGGCCGAAGGTGCAAGCGAGAAATGGATCACGGGCTTCATCAGCGCTTTCGGCAAGGAAAAGGACCTCCCCTGCTTCGCCCTCAAGCGGGATTTTCTGGAGAAATGGCTGGAAATCTTGGCCAAGCGCTATGTCTCCGTCCGGCACGTCTTTGTCGATAGTCTCCTGGCCCTGCTGCGCTTCGAGCAGGCGAGCTGCAAAGACCCGACGCTTTTCGTCTACGTCGGAGCGCATGTCATCACTCTCTGCTTCCAGGAGGGAAAAAAGACGAGGATGAGCACCATTCCCCACGAGCATCTGGGTCTATTGAAGAGTTTTAGGGAAATCATCCCTGCCCTTGGGGAGGGAATATCGGACGATACGCGGGTCGTGCAGGAGATACTGGCTGCCGATCCGACCACCGCCGCCGGTGCCTGTGGCGCCCAGGCGCGGCAGCAGTTGCATGCAAAGTTCAAACAGGCCGAACTCGCCCTGTATCGAGAAGCGTCCGGGAAGGAGTATCACCAGGCCGTTCTCGGGGCCTATCACTCGTCGGCCTACGCCTTCGTGGGAAAGGTATTGGCGGATGCAGGCAAGAGCGTCATCCCCGCATCCGAGCACTTTAGGTTCAGCTACGAAAGACGGGGCCCGAAGGAAATGAAAGCCGTTCTCGAGCCCTCTTTGATCGCGGCCTACGGCATGACCAGCACCAGGAATCGCCGCAAGGGCTCTGCGTTTTTCATGGACATGATCCCTGCATCCTGGAAGGCGGACTACTACTTCACGCGCTGCAAAGCGTGGATTCTGGCCTCTGTACTCATCGCCTCGATCCTTCTCTTCGGAGAGATGTCCCTGCTGCAGACAGAAAACAAATCGGCCAGGCACGAGATCGTCATACTGAAAGCCTTTCAACGGGAAGCCGTGCAGATCGAAAAAGGGATAGCCGCCGCCAAGGAACAGATCACGACGAGGCGGAAGGATGCCGACCGCATTCGCTCGCTGGTGGACCACCAGGATGCCTGGTTGAAATTCTTCAACAGCCTTCAGGAGCAGACGGCTAAGGCCCAGACCCTGTGGTTCGATGAATGGGACTGGAAGCTGGAGGCCGCATCGCCCCAGATAACGATGAGGGGAAGTATGCTGACGACCGAAGCACTGGGACAAGCGCATACTGAGCGACAGATGGCTCAGTTTCTGCAGAACATGCAGCAAGTTCCCTTCGTGAAAGAGCTACAGAATATCCAACTCTTCGTGAAGGACGAGCACACCGTCGCCTTCAGTTTTGACCTTCTGCTCCGCAAAGAAACCCCTCTTGCCCTGTGATGAAATTCTTCCGACGGCACGGTTTCTTTCTAGGAGCCACGCTCCTCTTCGCGTCAGCCGTCGTCTCTCTCTGGCAACAGATCACCGCGGAACAATCCCTGAAAGTGACCCTGCAAGGGCTCATAGCGGAGCTGCAGCAGTTTAAGTCCCAGTTGCTCGCGCAGGATCCCCCCATCAGTCGCCGCACATTGATGCAGGCGCGGAGCGATGCCAACGCCTACGCGCTCCTGGTCTATGGACTGCTAGAGGATTATTACGATCACTCGACGCTGGGCTCCGAGCAGCAGATTCCCAAAAACACCGTCGACTTCTTCTTCGCCGTCGCGGCCTTCGAGCAGCGCATGCGAGAACAGGCCGGCCTCCTGGGGGTACGCTATCCCACGGAGATCAGTTTCGGTTTTTCGAGCTTCGTCAAAAAAAATACCAGCCCTCCCAAAACAGCGCTGAAAGACCTCTGGGAGCAGACCTTCGTGATGGAGAAAGTATTAGGCCTGCTCTTCTCCTCCCAAGATGGCGGCATGAACCTGATCTCGGTCAAACGCGAGGCCCTGTCTTCCGACAGCAAGAACAAGGGCGAGGGAGATACTTTCCCAATGAGCAGCTTCCACCGGCTGTCCTCCTCAAAGGGGAAGGTGAGTTCGGTGTGCGTGCAGATCGTCTTCGAGGACTACAGCAAGACGCTGCGCAACTTCATCAACCATATGCGGAAGGAACAGCTGCCCTTCGTGCTGCGCGGCTTATCCATCAAACCGGCGGAACGGCTGGCCCCGAAGGACAACGCCAAGATCGTGGTGGCCTCGGGCTATTCGCGGATCACTTTAACCCTGGAGTGGCTCGGCTTCAACGAACAGGCCGGAAATATACTCATGTAATTTCGGATCGATCATGACGTTTCGGAAACAGCTGATGTGGGTACTCCTCGCTCTGGGAACTCTGGGAGGTATCAAGGCCTACCTTCTCCTGAATTACCAGGACACGAAACCTGTTCTCCCCTCGCTGGAAGGGGGGGATTACCACCAATATCCCGCGCCGAAGGAAGAGATCCTAAACTACCGTTTGCCGCCTTATCTGAAATGGAGGAATCCAGAGGCCCTTCCCCTAGGCCCCACCTGGCTCTTCGACCTCTTCACCCCACCGCAGATCACCTCTATCGGCAAGACCCTGTCGGCCGAACTTCCGGAATATGTCTCCGATCCGCTGGAGTTCGAGCTGGAGCTGATTTCCTTCCAGAGAACGCCCTACCGTATCCAGTTCGAGGGCTATGTGCTGGAGCGGCCGAAGGCCAAGGCCTCCTACAAGGACTACATCATCATGCTGAACGATCTGCAGCAGAAGCATACCTTTCGCTGCACCCTGGGACACGCCATTCCCAGTTCCAAAATATCGGTTTCGGATTTCAAGCTCATCGCCATCGAGACGGAAGAAGGGGTCAAGCTCCAGGAGCCCGTCGTGACCATCTACGATTTGGAGACCGAACAGTACATCGATCTGGGGCGGGAGCGGAAGTTCTACGACAATGTCCACACCATTGTCTTCCGTTCCCTGAAATCCGGCGATACGCATGTGCTCAAGAACGTCGGGGACTCGGTCAGCATCAACAATGTACTCTACATCCTCTCGGACATCGATCTCCCGGAGTCCCGGGTCACGCTGCGACGCGTGGAGGCGGATGGCATCGAGACCGCGCGTGTCTTCAGCATCGGCCAAAGCCTGAGTCCTAAAAGAGGACGAGGGGACAAGGGGGAAAAAGGCAAAGAGGCGAAGGAAGATCAGCAAGCGACGCGCTGAGGGGAATTCCGAAAATCAAAACTCCTTTCGCCTTTCTGGGATCAGAGAAGAAGCCCTGCTTGCCAAGGAGCAGCGGAACCTAAAGATGACCTGCCCATGCGGAAAATCCTGCACGTGGAATTGCTGGCCCATACCCCTGACGCCGAGGACATCGTCTTCGCCGCTTTTCGGCAGTGCTACAGCTCCGGCTTCGTGATGGACACAGTCGTGCAGCCGCGGAGAGCCGGAAAGATCTCCGCCGAAGAGCGGGAGCATTTTTTGCAGAACGTCCTGATGATGGGGCATGCCTCGCCGCTGGAACATGTCAGTTTCACCTTCGCCATCGAGGGGATCTCCCGGGCCTGTTCGCACCAACTCATCCGCCACCGGATAGCCTCCTATTCTCAGCAGAGCCAGCGCTATTGCGCCGAAGGGGAGGAATTGGACTACATCCTCCCCCCCTCCATCGCCCGAGATGAAGAGGCCAAAAGGCTCTATGAGGCCTTCATGCGCCAAGCCGGCGAGACCTATGCACGCCTGCGCGAGCGGATGCAGAAAAGCGGATGCAAAAGGGAATCGGCAAACGAGGATGCCCGTTTTGTCCTGCCCAACGCCGCCGAGACGAAGCTGGTCGCCACCTTCAATGCGCGCTCGCTGCTCCACTTTCTTCAGCTCCGCTGCTGTAGCCGTGCCCAGTGGGAAATCCGTGCCCTGGCCCGGCGCATGGGGCAATGGGTCCAAAATATCTCTCCTACTCTTTTCAGCCACGCCGGCCCCTCCTGCGAACAATGGGGAGTTTGCTTCGAATCCCCCGCCTTCAGCTGCGGCCGAAAGCCGCCGTTCCAGCCTCCCAAAACCGAAAAGCCCGACGGCGAATAAGCACGCCCCAGGGGCTTAAAAGCTCCCAGATCAGTCCCTGCTTTGCCGCCTTGGGGGCCCGCAGGGCCCACGGCCCGCTCCGCGGGCCGCGACGGAGAGGGAGAGGCAAGCTTTCCTCTCCCTCTCCGTCACCAAGGCGGCAAAGCCAGGCACACACCCTTTCTCCCGCAGTTCCCCTCGCCCCATCACTCGGGAAACAAGGACTTCCCTGGGCTGCTCAATAGACGTCCTTCTGGTAACGCTTCTCGCGGCGCATCGTCCGCAAATAATCTCCGGGATCCGACAGATGAGCATGGACCGACAGGATTTGGAGCAGGGCAGCCTCGACATCCTTGGCCATGTGACTTGCGTCGCCACAGATGTAGAAATGAGCTCCTCCCAAAATCCATCGGGCCAGTTCCGGCCCGTGCTCCAGCAGCCGATGTTGGACATAGATTTTCTCTGCCTGGTCGCGGGAAAAGGCGCAGTCCAAATGGGTGAGAACCCCTCGGGCCATCAGCTCCTCCCATTCTTCCTGGTAATAGAAATGGGAATGCCTTCGGAGGCTGCCAAAGAAGAGCCAGGTCCGGCCTGTTTCCTTCCCAGCTTCCCGCTGGGCGGCGTATTCCCAGATGAAACCGCGAAAAGGTGCGACGCCGGTGCCCGGGCCGACCAGGATCATGTCACGCCGAATGTCCTCCGGAAGGCGGAAATGGGAACGCACGAGAAAGCAGCGGCAGCGCCCGCCGACCGGTATCCCTTCCGGTGAGAGGTAGCGAGTGGCGACGCCGTGGCGCTTTTCTCCGTAAATGTCCTCGTACTTCACCATCACGATGGCCAGATGAACCTCTTCGGGGAAGAGGGTCGGTGCGGAGGCGATGGAGTAGAGGCGTGGGAGCATGGGGCGCAGATGCTCGACTAGCTCCTGGGCCGTGCAGCGAAAATCGGGAAACAGTTCCAGCGCCTTCGCCAACGTGTGATTCTTGAGAAAATTCTCCCATCCCTCGCTCTCGCCAACAGGGATTTTCCGGTAAAGCTCGCCATCCTTTGCCACCCTCCGGCGCAGAAATTCCCAGAAAGACTTCGGGAGATGGTTGAGGCAGAGCTCTTCCTCCAGTACCAAGCGCAGGGGCTTTGGAACACCGGAAGACGGCAGTGTGATGAGGGTCAATGGCTCCAGACAGAGCCTTTGCAAGAGGTCAGACACGCACCTGGGATCATTTTGGGGCAAAATGGCCAAGGAATCGCCGCAGCTGTAGTGCCACTGGCTCCTACGGATATCGATAACTAGGTGATAGGCTTCCCGCTCCGTTTCGCCGCGGCAGAGGGAACGACGGGACAGCAGGGTCGCTTCAAAGGGATGGTGACGATCATAGGGAATCCCCGCTTCCATGGAAAACAGGATAGGGAATCAGCTTCCCTTCTCTTCCTCCGACTCGATGGATTCCATGGGCAGGGCGAGCGCTGTCGGGAGCTCCTCCGGCACGCTGAGTTCCTTCGGTGGCAGCTCCGCAAGGGCCGTTGGCTCAAGCGAGATCCCCTGAGTTGGCTCAGGCGATACAGGCTCAGGGGCCGCAATGCTCTCGTCTCCCTCCGCCGATAGGCCCTCGTCCAAAATTTCCCCCAGTTCGCTTTCCTGAGGGCTAGAGATCCCGCTGTTCTCCTCCGAAGCCGCCTTCCGGACAGGCTCGGCCATGACCTTCGGCAGGAATAGCCGGCCATCCTCGAACTCCGTCACGAAACCGGCCTGGATCAACCAGGTGAGCTCCTGAACCGCCTGAGGCATCCCTTCCGCCGCCAATTCCTGACGCGTGGACATAGGATGGGCCTCGAGCCAGGTGAGCACCGATCGGATTTCCGGCTCGAATACCTCCTTACCGGTCCGAATCTTGCGCTTCACGGCGCAGGCGAACGTGATGAGCTTATCGCCGACCTTTTTTCGGTAGAGCCAGCAATGCGCCCGACGCAAGCATCCCCACAGGTTATGGGCGGTTTCCCAAGGGAAGCGCCGCTGCTGTTGCCAGAGGAGCTCGATGGAACGCCGAATCCGCCGCAGGGGAAGGTGCGCCAGGGCCGATCCCGAAATCCGCAAACTGGAGGAGGAGCGGATCAGGCGCTCGCGAAAGTGGTCCAGACAGTACTGCCGGACGTCGTTCAGAGACTCCAGTCGCACGGGCTCCACTACCCCCTCGGGCAATTCCCTCGGTATATAGACCTTGCGGTGCGACATCTGTTCGATCCAGGCTTGAATGTCGGCCTTCTCCTGCGTTGTCTCGATGCGGGAGCAGAAATTTTCGTAGCTCAGGTCACGGATCTCGTTCTGAAAATGCTCGCGGAGAATCTCCTTGTAGCGGTGGTCATTGGGCGCTGCGAGCAGTTTCTTCGTGAGTCCGCAGCGGTGCACACAGGAGAATTTTCCTTTCGGCGGCTCGATATCCAGCTCTTCGATGGAGAAGAACTCGTCCAGATGCTGCTGTAGGATATAGTTCAGCGTTTCCCTCTCGCTCTCGAAGGGGAGGTTATCGAGGAGCGAGAGGTAGAGCGGCAGGATCTCCCCATGGCTCTCCGGTCGGCGCCGTATGACCACGACGAAGCGCTCCGGCTTTTCCAGGATCAGCTGGGTGAGATGAAATAATTCAT
Source organism: Puniceicoccales bacterium (assembly GCA_031288595.1). Classification (GTDB taxonomy): domain Bacteria; phylum Verrucomicrobiota; class Verrucomicrobiia; order Opitutales; family JAIRLG01; genus JAIRLG01. Next base: position 46,401 of record JAITRB010000007.1, on the reverse strand, counting down.
AGGTCTTGCCCGAACTGCGAAGCGTCGAGACGAGTAATTCCACTGCCTTGTCCTCCGGATAAAAGGCCGCATCGATGATGGGCTCAAAGAGCTCTCGGGGCTTTGTCTCAGTGCTTCTGAATTCTCCGCGGTAGCCCGGATTCCTCTCCCTCCGGTCGTAAGGAGGACGCGTCCTCTCGCTCCCACTGTGCCGTTCGAAGTGGGGACGTCGGTCCTTTGGTGAAGAGAAAGAACTTTTTGGCCGATGGCTCCGAGGGTCGCCGGTGGGCTCGGAGGCACGATATGCTCGGCGTTCCGGCCGCTGTGTCCACTCGGGAGCGAACTGAATCGCCTCGAGGCTCTTCTGAAAGTCCGACAGCGCTTCCTTCGCCTCCTCTTCCTCGCCCGCTTGGCCGTTCGTAATATCTCCCATAACACACCTTCCCGATGGACTGTCTGGAAACATCCGGAAAATCGTTCTCCACACAACCTTTTTTGTTGCGAACAAATGTCAATCCCCGTCAATAGCTGGCACCTTCTTCCTTCGGCGGAGGAAGCGTGGCTCAGGTGGTGGAATCGGTAGACACGTACGCTTGAGGGGCGTATGCCGCAAGGTGTAGGGGTTCAAATCCCCTCCTGAGCACCAGAAAAACCGAAGAGGGCTAGCACCAAGCCAACAGGTTTTCTTGGAGAAAGTGCTCTGCGCTGTCTACCGTATCGGTCTTCAGGATATTGGCCTTTGCCTCTATTCCCCATTTCTTCTCAAACTCTCCACGAGCTGGCTCCGGATATTCCTGGAGACGAATAGGCAAGTTCTCCCTCTTCCCGGACCGAAAGAGACGACCAGACAGCCGGCATGGCCACCGAAGGCTCAGCTCGATACGGGTCGGGGTGCTTCAGGAGCGGTCTAGGCTGAAAAGCCATCGCCCCCCTGGGACGCGCGGCCAGGGCTGGATGCTGGAGCAGGAGTCCAGAAAAAAATCCCTCGTAGAAGTCCCCCGAATAAATCATAAAAAAATGCCCCCAGTACGGAGTACCAGGGGCTGGATGGGATATGGATGGTATATTTAGGAGACACTTTAGATCTCCTAAAAGTCTAAAATATATACGCAGCCATAATGGATTTGCAGCGGGCCGATTTGTGAGCATGAATGAGGCCGACCTTTTGAGCCTTATCCATCGCCGAGACATAGCGAATAGCTGCCTCACGCCTCTTCTCCGGCTCTGCTCCGGCGAGGGCGGCCACTTTTTTCGCCAAGGTCTTGAGCCGACTCAGGGCACTGGTATTGCTCCTCGTCCGCACTGCTGCCTGGCGGATGCTTTTCAGAGATGCCTTCTTATTTGCCATCTTTAACGGGCATCAGGTGTAGAGGCCTTCCCCCTTGCGTCAAGAGAAAATTCCCAAAAAACAAAAAATGTAGTGGCAGTATAAGAAGTTTCCGCTTCATGTAAAACTTTTTTACGTTTCAGCCTCTGCTAATCTCCGGCCAATCAGCGGAAGTGCTAGGGAATTGCCGACCTTGCGCCTCTCCCCTTCTCCGACTCCGGGCTCCTAGCCATCATCGCTTCCCCGCTCTTGGGGAGGAGATGCTGCAGCTGGCGCAGGCCTCCAGCCTCAAAAAAGACCCGGATGGGCCGGGGTCTTGGATTTTTTAGGAAAGGGGGTTTCATCCATTCCTGCCGCCGCTTATCCTCCTTTTCAGAAAGCGCTCCGTCTCGCGCTGAACCGTCTTCTCCTTCAAGGATTCGCGACTGTCATGCAGCTTCTTGCCTCGACAAACCGCCACCAGCAGCTTCGCCCAGCTGCGCTCGAAATAGAGTTTGAGCGGGATGACGGACTGCCCCTCCTGCTCAATGGCCTCGCGCAGCTTCTGGATCTCCCCCCGGTGCAGGAGCAGGCGGCGCGAGCGGTCCGGAAGATGGTTCTGGGAATGGCCAAAGGCATAGCTCTCGATGTGCGCATTGAGCAGATGGGCATTCCCCAAGCGGTCGATGGTGACAAAAGCATCGGCAATCTGGGCCTTACCGGCCCGGATGGATTTCACCTCCGTGCCCTGCAGCACGATTCCCGCGACAAAAGTATTTCCGATCAGGTAGCGGTGAGAGGCCTTGCGGTTGAGAATTTCCACCATGGGGCACCCAGCGTGGCCAGAGCGGAGACAGCGTCAACCCGCGCTTTGAGAGACGCCGATAAAACGAGGAAGAAATACCCTCGAGAAGGGGAACGGGCTCAGCTCTCTTCCGGCGAAGAGCTCACGGCACCGGGCAGTTCGTAGGAAATCTTGCCGGCCATGATCTCCCGCAGCGCCAAATCCTCCGGATCCAGGCGTTCCAGGGTCTCGACCAGCGGTCTTGCCCCGAAGCGCAACTGGCGTACCCGCTGGGATATGAGATTGACCAGGATGCGCGGATCATCGACTCTCTCCTGTGCCAGCTTTAAATAATCATCTCTCACAGTGCAGGAGAGTATTTTCGAGCTTCCATTGTCAAGTTCCAAGGGAGGAAGAGCCGTTACAGGAAAAGCGCTCGTAGAAGGATGAGGAGAGTTCGTAGAAGGCCGCGATTGGCGCAGGGAGGATTTGGCAGATAGGGGAAGGGTCCTGGGAGAGCTGCCGGCTTTCCCCCTGAGGGCCCAGGACGACGTCCTGGGCCCTCAGGGGAGCCCGCGAAGCGGGCGAGATTCCTTGGGAATCGAAAGCCGGCAGGAAAAAGATCACGGCCAGTTTCCCCTAGCCCAAGCTCCCTAAAATCGAAAGGAGAAGCCTGGCCCTTCTGAATAAATCCGCTGCGCCGCTTCATTTTCGGTCGCTCGGATACTCTTTTCATCCACACCGCTGCTTCTGGATTGCCCAGGGGAGAATTTTCTGTGTATACTTATCTCCCATGGAGCGCAACGATGCGGCGGACGAGAAAATACGTCCCGATGAGGGGTTTCCCGATGGCCCCTGCGGGCAGGAAGTGCCTTGCGAGGAATTTCTGCAGGAGGGGATGATTCCCTATTGTGGGCTTGCCAGCGAGGAAGATTCTCCGGATGAGTCCCCTGGAAATGGAATTTCCAGCGACGAGTCTTCCGGAAACAAAGTTTCCGGAAACGGGGCTCCTGGCGATGAATCCTCCCGGGTAAGAAGTTCCCGCAACGGGGATTCTGGAGGCGAAGTCCCCTGCGGTGGAACGGCCAATACCGGAGCGACGGTCGAGAAAGAGGCCGGCCAGGCAGCCCCTGAGCAGGCTTTTCCCCAGGATGAAACGCCCAATAATCCGCTGGAGGAATTCACCAAAAAGTTCAGCGAAATTCTGAATCGAGCGACGAACATCCAGATCACGCCGCTGATGTACGGCGAGACACCAACGGAATCCGCTCCGGCCAGCACTTCCTCCGAGGAGAGGGAGCCCATCACCCCCCTCGACCGGATCGAGAGCTTCAATTTCAAACCACGCGAGGTGAAGGACTACCTGGACCGCTTCGTCATCGAGCAGCACGCCGCGAAAAAGGTACTCTCCGTCGCCATCTGCGACCACTACCATCACGTCCGGCGCTGCATCGAAAACCCGATGCGGCGGGATCAGGACTACAACAAGCAGAACATCCTCATCCTCGGTCCCACCGGCGTGGGCAAGACCTATCTCGTCCGCCACATCGCCCGGCTCATCGGTGTTCCCTTTGTCAAGGCCGATGCGACCAAGTTCTCCGAAACCGGCTATGTCGGCAATGATGTCGAGGATCTGGTGCGGGATCTGGTCAAGGCGGCGAACGGCGATACCCATCTCGCCCAATACGGCATCATCTTCATCGACGAGATCGACAAGATCGCCGGCAGCGGGGATCAGCGCGATGTTTCCGGCCGCGGAGTCCAGATCAACCTCCTGAAACTCCTGGAAGACACCGAGGTCAGCCTCATGGGCCCCAACGACGTCATGCGGCAGATGCGCTCCATGATGAACCCCTCGCGCTCCAGACAGGCCGATACCCTCTCCACCCGCAACATCCTGTTCATCGTCAGCGGGGCCTTCGACAAGCTGGATGAGATCATCCGCAGGCGCGTCGGGGCGAGCTCCATGGGCTTCAGCGGTCAGAGCCAGGATCCCGAGGCGGATACCTACGCCTATTTCCAAAGGGCTAAAACCGAGGATTTCATCCGCTACGGTTTCGAACCGGAATTCATCGGCCGCCTGCCGGTACGGGTCGCCTGCCAAGCCTTGAAGCGGAAGGAACTGAAGCAGATCCTTATCTCCTCCGAGGGCTCCATTCTCCGACAGTACCAGGAAGATTTCCTGGGCTACGGCATCCACCTGGAGCTCACGGATGAGGCGCTGGAGCTCATCGCCGCCAGGGCCGAAGAGGAAAAGACCGGTGCCCGGGGACTGCTCACGGTGCTGGAAAACTGTCTGCGGGACTTCAAATTCGAACTGCCCTCGACGACGGTTTCGCAGCTCCAGCTGACAGCCGATGTGGTCCGCCAGCCGCTGCCGGCCCTGCAATCACTCCTGCGGGAATCGGTGGTCCCCACCGATTCCCGGGAGGCTATCGAGCGCTTCTGTCAGGCCTTTGCCAAGATGCACGGCCTATCTCTCGCCCTGACGGAGGAGGCCATGGTCTTTCTGGAGGCCCAGTCGGAACACTCGGGCAAGAGCCTTCGGGCGACCTGTGACATCGCCCTTCAGGATTTCCACCATGGCCTGCCACTCCTCGCCCGCCGCACCGGTCAGCGCCAGTTCCTCATCGGCCTTCCGGAACTCCAGAACCCAGGTGCGGCTCTGCATTCCTGGTTCCAGCAGGCCCCAACACCTGATCCCAGTCCCGATGCCAGCGATCTCGAGCCGCCGAACTGATACCGTTTCAGAACCCAGGCCTCGTACCGGCTATCTGTGGCTGTCTTTGCCGCCAGGCTGCAGCCTGGCGGATACCCACTCCGTGGGTGATTCCTCCGGAATCCAAAGACAGCCACACACCCTCGGTCCTTTTTCTCCTTGAAACGCGGAATAATCTCCTCAGCGTTCGGAAGCACCATGCAGTGTCGGTCATCCCTCATGTCCGTGATATGCGCACTGGGGCTGTCGAGCTCAGATGCTTTGCCCTCGTCCTTTTCCAACCGCCTCGTCGCCCTCGTGGAGGATCAAGCCATTACTTCCTGGCAGCTGGAGCAGAACCATCAGGCAGCGCAGGCCACTCCTGAAACGGAGACCCGAATGGCGGGCGATCCCAAGTCCCTTCGGCAGCATTTGGACGAAATGATCGATCGCCGGCTCATCGTCAGGGACTTCGAAGGCCGGAAGGGGAAGATTCCCCCCTCCTTCGTCGAGCAGCGTTACCAGGAACATCTCCAGAATCGCTTCCACAATCAGCGGCGACTCCTCGCGGATTACCTCCACCAGCACGGCAAGTCCATCCAGGAGCTCAAGGAGGAAATCCGCCAGCACGCCATCGTCCACTTCATGCGACAGGAGCAGATCAAAGACCCCATCTGCCCTTCGGAGCTCATGGACCACTACCGCCTGCACCCGGAGGAATCTTACCAGAAGGCGCAGCTGCAGCTGCAAGAGGCCATCATGCCCTATAGGGATGAGGCGGAAAGGGATTCGCTCCGGCCACAGCTCGCGTCCCTGCTAAAGACATGGCAATCCGGGAATGACTTGGCCAAGAACTGTCTTCTCTGGCAGAGGGAAATGCCGGCCCTTCAGTACCAGAATCCCGGCTGGACAGCACTGGATGACCTGCGGCCGGAGCTACAGGAGGCCGTTCAGGAACTCGGCGAGGGTGAGAATACACCCTGGCTGGAGCTCCCCCAGGCCTTCGTCCTGCTCCACCTGAGCGGGCAGCAGCCGGCCCACAGGAAAGCCTTACCTGAGGTCTACGCCTCGCTTCAGGAAAACCTTCTGGAGCAGCGGCAGCAGGAACGCTACGAGCGCTGGATTCAGGAATTACGGGTCAAGGCCTTCATCCGCTACCTCTAAAACAACATGTTTCGGTTCCTTTTCAAACGACTGATTTTGACACTGGCAGTACTCTTCTGCGTCATCACCATGACCTTTTTCCTAACCCAGATGGCCCCGGGAGGGCCCTTTGACGCGGAGAGACGGGTACCACCGGAAATCCAGGCGGCCATGAACGAGCGCTACGGTCTCAACGCCAGTCCGCTGCAGCAGTACGGGCGCTACCTGTTCCGGCTTTTCCAAGGTGACCTAGGCCCTTCCTACAAATATGCTGGCTGGGACGTAAAGGAACTTGTCCAGCAGAAAATCCTGGTCAGTGTCGAGCTCGGTGGCTATGCGCTGCTGGTGGCTCTCGTGCTGGGTCTCGTCTTGGGCTCGTTCAGCGCCTTTCATCCCCATAGCTGGGTCGACACGGGCTGCATGGGCCTCGCGATGTTCGGCATCTGCCTCCCCACCTTCGTCATGGGTCCGCTCTTCGCCTATATCTTTGCCTACCGACTCCACTGGGTGGCCTGCACCGGCTGGGAGAACTGGAATCAGAAGATCCTCCCCGCGCTCACGCTGGGCCTGGTCTACGCTGCCTACATCGCCCGTCTGACCCGCAATGGACTTTCCCAAGTGCTGCAGAAGGACTACATCCGGGCAGCCCGGGCCCGCGGCCTGTCTGAGGGACGCATCTTCCTCTTCCACACCCTGCGCAACGGTATCCAGTCGGTCATCGCCTTTCTAGGGCCTACTGTGGCCGGGTTGATCACCGGTTCCTTCATCGTCGAAACGGTCTTCCAGGTGCCGGGCATGGGACGGCTTTTGGTACAGTCCATCAGCAATCGCGACACAACCCTCATCCTAGGTATTACGATTCTCTACGCCACCGCTGTCATCACCCTCAACTTTGTCAGCGACATCCTCCTGGCCTATCTAAATCCCCGCCATCGGGAAGCGTAGAAATAAAATCTGGGCACAGCCAGAGTTACAGATCCCTGGATCTAGCGCTAGGGTCCTTATTTCGAAAGAATTTTTCTCGCGGAGATTTGCCTTCAGGTATTACTTACGGCTGACGACACATCTTCTGGGGAGAGATTTAAGATCTCTTCTGCTTTTTTCAAAAATACCCTAATGCGACTCGCCTCATACTCCCCAAAGCCACTGTTCCCTGGCCCCGAAGTTGATTTCGTATCGATATTGCTTCTGATATTCTGTATGGCCTCAGCCAGTTGATCTGGGATCGATTTACTGCTAGGAGAAGTGCCCCTATAACGCGCCTCCAAATTGGGATATCTAAGGTCCTTTCCTCCTGCTGCATAAGGAATAAAACGGTACATCCCCCTCAGAGCCTCGAGCGTCCGCCGCTGCATCTGCTCAATCATCTGCGCGCACGGTCTATCAGAAGTCAAAAAGGTCCGCTGTTCGCCCAAAATTTCGGCACGCTCCTTAAATGCACGCTGCACACCTGCCACAAATGAATCTTCAGGTAGGCTTGCCATAGCTCCTCGCAATGCCTCTATTTGCGTACTTACAGCTGATAAACGCTGTAAGGCATCATTTCGGCTCCCAGCGTTTCTCAGGTGTGCCACGGCAGTAGCTACTCCAGATTCACTTCTATGCACGTTCCCTATGGGGATTAGGATTTGAGTCTCCAAGTCTCGATAACTCGCTATCTGTCGAGCCCCGACCTTTATCAACTGCACCTGCAGCATGGCATCCCAAGGTTTCTCACTTCCCGCTTTTACGCCCAATTTACCTAGCATCAAATCTCTGGGAGCAAGCTCAAAACTCTCCTGAACACCACACGCTTTCGTCATCTGGAGGAATTGAAGACGTTCCTGTGGCTCCAAGCCACTCATGGCTTTCCAGAAGGAGGAATTGCCGTCCTTAAGTACTCCATGATTTCCAAGCTGGGAAAAGGTTTTTTGGAAAGCTTGTCTGAAATCAACGCCATCCCGAGAGCGATTGTCCAGCATGCCGTAAAACCGGGCTGCATCGGCGGCCAGAGTATCCGTATTCAACACACCACTCGCTATTTTTGTATTGCGCTCGGCTACCCATGGGGCGCTACCCATGGCAGATGCCAAGGCACTGGTAACAAGAGGCCTCGCACCCGTATCGTGCATAAGCGATATCAAGGCATTTGCAGCATTTGCCTCTCGATTTTCCCTCGCGGATAGTTGTACCAGCTGCAGGATCTGGGTCTTCGCCGCATGATTACGGGGATCACGTATACGATCCATCAGAGATCGCGACCTCACGGAATCCAGGATTTCGTCCCTGATGTTCTGAACTGTTCCTGCATAACCCGCAGCACTAGCCCCAGAGCTAGCACTACCCTGCTGAATAGGTCCAGATTCCGCTAAATCGGATAGCTTAAAAAATTGATGCCCACTTTTCTGAAGAACTCCCAGGCTATTGGACCCTCCAGCGGACATTCCCGATGGAAGCTGAACCATCCTCTCTATCTTAACCCCACCCATATAATCCTACTCCACTTCAGGCCACTGTTGAAGGGTAATGAATCTTCACTAAACCGCAAGCAACAGAAAGCAGTCAATGGATAGCGAGCTTGTAGGGCAGGAGAGGAGGAGATCTCTTTTTATTCCTCGCATCAGGACTCTGTATGACAAATTTCTTGCGCTCGAGCAATGATTGTCCTTGCTTTCCCCAAAGCATGAGAGGATTGAAGCATCTCCATCTGGTCATTTCGGAAGTACCGGTCGCAGCGCCGAACGGAGGCATTTCCATTCTCATCTTCCTCCTGCTCTTTGCCGGCATGTGGTTCCTGATGATCGCGCCCCAGCGCAAGCGACAGAAGCAGCACGCCCAAATGCTCCAGGAGCTGAAGAGCGGCGACGAGATCCTGACCAGCGCCGGGATCTATGCCAGTATCGTCTCCGTCCGACCGGATCGTTTCGTCATCAAAATCGCCGATAACGTGAAGATCGAGATCCACAAAGCCTCCGTTCAGTGCAAGCTGTCGCAGCAAGCGGAAAGGGCTTCTGGATCCCCACCAGAGGGAACGCGGGCGCAGAGATGAGATAAAAATCCAGCCCAAGGGAGGAGCGGATGAAAAGCTCGACAGGGGGGAGAGATCCGGCGAGGCGACAGGGGAGCATTTGTTCCAGTGTAAAAAAACACCATGAAAAGATCTCTCTGGCTCAAGGGTATTTTTTCCCTTCTCATCGCGCTGTGGTCTGGGTATAGCCTCCGGCCTCTGCGCTCACGACCGTTCGACGACTTCATCCAGCATCGCGCTAGGGCAGAAGCGGAGGGATTTCAAATCCTGCTCCGACGGGCCCAGGAGGAAGTGGCTGTAGGGCATGATTCCACGCTCTATCTCGCCCTTCAGCGCCTAGCCCAGGAGGAGGAGGTCGATCTGGCTAAGTTTTTCCCAGACATCCGGCTCGGTGACCTCAAGAACGTCGAGCGGCGCAACGGCCTTCTGCTCCGCACCCTGTTGAAAGAATGCCAGAGCTCCCTTCCCCGAGGTCTCGACCTGGCCGGTGGGGTATCCTTCGTCTTGGAAATCGACGAGCAGGCACATTCCTCCGGTGTGCGGACGGAAATGCCTCTCGCCAAGGCCATCGAGATTATGTCTCGGCGCATCGACGGTCTGGGCGTTACGGAGCCCATTCTGCGGGCCCGCGGCGAGCGCCAGATCGAGATTCAACTCCCGGGCATTTCCACCAAGGATAACCCTGAGGTCATCGATGTCCTCAAGAAACCAGCCAAACTAGAGTTCCGCCTCGTCCATCCGCAGCAGCACCCCACAAGCTTTTCCGATACCCCGCCGTTGGGCTATGAACTGCTCGCTCTAGAACGGGAAGATCACAAGACAGGTCAGATACAGAAGCTCCCTTATTTCATCAAGCGCGTTCCGGAGATGACCGGGAAATCCGTCCAGAGCGCCCAGGTGATGACCAATGCCTATGGCGGCTATGAGATCAGCCTAAGCATGACCGCCGAGGGCCGGGAGCGCTTTGCCGAGGTCACCCGCCGTCATGTCGGCCATCAGCTGGCCATCGTCCTCGACGGCAAGCCTTACTCGGCGCCGGTTATCCGGCAGGAAATCGAGGGCGGCCAGGCGAGTATTTCGGGAGATTTTTCCCAACGGGAGGCATTTGAGCTGAGCAATGTCCTCAACAATCCGCTGGAATTCGCGATGCACGTGGTGGAACTCAACGAAATCAGGCCCTCGCTGGCCGATGACGCGCGCAGCAATTCGATCCGGGCCTCTCTAGTCGGCATCGGCATTGTCATCCTCTTCATGACGATCTACTACCGATTCGCCGGTTTCATCGCCGTTCTTGCCCTGGGCATCAATGCCCTTCTGGTGCTGGGCATCATGGCCCACATCGGGGCCACCCTGACCCTGCCCGGCATCGCGGCCCTGATCCTGACCATCGGGATGGGAGTCGATGCCAATATCCTTATTTTGGAGCGCATTCGGGAGGAGTTGCGGCGAGGGAAACAGGCCTTGCAAGCCCTGCAGGAGGGTTATCGGCGGGTACTCACGAGCATTCTCGATTCCAACCTGACCTCGCTGCTCACGGCCACAATTCTCATCTGGCTCGGCACGGGGCCAGTGCGTGGCTTCGGGGTCATCCTGGCCATCGGCTTCTTCGCCACGATGTTCTGTGCCCTTTTCAGCAGCCGATTTCTGATGGAGCTCGGTATTGCTGCTGGCTGGAAGCAGCTCGTCCCACCGGCCTGGATTCCCGCTACGTCCTGGGATTTTCTCCGCTTACGCAAGCCGGCCTATATCCTGTCCATCGCCCTTCTGTTGGCAGGTTCCTTTGCCATGCTCCTCCGCGGTGGCCATGCCTACGGCATCGATTTTCGCGGCGGCGATGAGGTGCTGCTGCAGTTCGGGCAGAAGCTGAGTCTGCGCGAGATTCAGTCCGTAGCGGACTCGGAAAAACTAGGCGAGGTGATTCCGACCTACCAGAGTGCCATCGGCGAGGCGACGGAAGTTCTGAGAATTCAAACCGAAGTGGGGCAGGGCCGTCCCATCGTCCAGGCCCTGCAGAATCAGTATCCGGATGCCCAGCTCAGTCTCATCCGTGAGAGCAGCATCGGGGCCTCGGTCAGCCAATCCCTGCGCTGGAACGCGTTGCTATCGGTGGCCCTCGCTCTCGTCGGCATTCTGATCTACATCGCCTTCCGCTTCGAAATGGGCTATGGGATCGGTGCGGTGCTGTCGACATTCCACGATGCCTGGATCACAATCGGCCTGTACGTGCTGCTGGGCCGCCAGTTCTCGGCCCCGATGATCGCCGCTATTCTCATGACCATCGGCTACACCATCAACGATAAGATCATCATCTTCGACCGCATTCGTGAAGAGCTCAGGCTCAATCCATTTCTCTCGCTCTACGAGGTCATCAATTTAGCTATCAACCGCACCCTCTCCCGCACATTGCTGACCAGTGCCACCACGCTGCTGTCGTCGCTGACCCTACTCTGCTTTGGCCTGGGCGTCGTTCGGGACCTCGCGCTGATCTTCAGCCTCGGCATCATCGTCGGGACATTCTCCTCCATCTTCACCGCCACCCCGATTCTCTACGGCTGGCATCGGGGAGATCGGCGGCATGTGGAGACCCATGAACTGCTCCCGAACAAGTCGAAGATGGAAGTGGACCCATGCCCTGAAAGGAGCGATGGACAGTGAACTGGCGATGGTTGAAGGTGAGTGAGGAAAAGGCAGCGAAGCTCTATGGCCAGCGTTCTATCCACCCTATCATCGCCAGAATCCTGAGCACCCGAGGAATTCGGACGCCGCAGGAGGCGGAAGACTTTCTCCATCCCCGCCTCTCCCAGCTCACCGATCCCTTCGCCATCACCCATCTGCGGGAGGCGGTCGATCTGCTGGAGTGCGCCATCCGGGAGCACTGGCCCATCAGCATCATCGGCGATTACGACGTCGACGGCGTCACCAGCGTTACCCTGCTCGTCCGCCTGCTACGGCACTGCGGCCTAGAGCCGCAGTACTTCATCCCTCGGCGTTTCACCGAGGGCTACGGGATGTCAGATGAAATCATCGAGCGCCTGCGACAGAAATCCTCGCCGCGCCTGCTCATAGCCCTGGACTGCGGCACCAATGCGGTCGAACAGGTACGGTGCCTGCGGGCCGCAGGCATCGATGTCCTGATCCTGGATCACCATCAGTCCAACGATGCCCTGCCAGCGGACTGCATCCTTGTCAATCCCCATATCTTCGATGCGGCGGCCCATCCGTCCTGGCTCTCCCTCTGCAGCGCCGGACTGGTCTTCAAGCTCATCCATGGTTTTTTTAAACACCTGCGAGCCCAGAAGGATCCCTGCGCCCTGAGCTATTCGATCCGCCAGGAGCTGGACCTGGTCGCCATGGGAACGATCGCCGACCTCGTCCCACTGCTTGGGGAAAACCGCATTCTGGCCCATTACGGCCTGAACGAATTCGCCTGCAAGCGGCGCCCGGGCATCGAGGCCCTCTGCCGCGTCGCCCAGATACCGGAATCTCAGTCTGCCGCTCCGGAGGACATTTCCTTCAAGCTCGGCCCACGGATCAATGCCAGTGGTCGCCTGGCCGATGCGGTCATACCGGTCCAGATGCTCCTCGCCGAAAATTCTGAGGAAGCGAGGCTCCTCGCCCAGAGCCTGGACGAGATGAACGCCGAGCGGCAGCGAATCGAGCGGGCGATTCTGGCCGAAGCGGAGGAGCTCTTCCGGCAAAGCGAAGAATTGCCCGGGATATTTTTTTCCAACCCGGCCTGGCACTCCGGCATCGTCGGTATCGTCTGCGGCAAGTTCGCCCGCAACTACCGCCGGCCCTGCATCGTCCTCGGCGAGGAACGCGGGCTAGCCAAGGGCTCTGGCCGCAGCGTGGCGGGCTACAACCTGATCGAAATCCTGAGCCCCTGTGCGTCCTTGCTGGAATCCTGGGGTGGCCATCCCCTGGCAGTGGGCATTTCCCTCAAACCGGAAAATGTTCCGCTCTTCCAAAAAGCCTTTCAGGAATCCGTTCGGACATTTCGGCAAAAGTTTTCGAGAGAGGGGGATGAGCTGCTCATCACCCAAACCCTTTCATTGGACGACATCGACGGGCCATTTCTGGTGGACTTGGAAAACCTGCGCCCCTTCGGTCAGGACAATCCGGAGCCCATTTTCGCCCTGAAGCAGGTCTTTCTCGACAGGGCAGCCGAGCCATTTGGGAAGAACAAAAAGCACCTTCGGCTCCTCTTGAAGCGTGAGGCACAGGACCCATTCCCCTGCCTCTACTGGAACGGTGCCCGAAGGATCCCCCCCGCCAAGCGCTCGCTCGACCTGGCCATCCGTCTCTTGAGGGAATCCTGGCAGGGCCGCCGTTCCGTCCGCAGCGAGCTGCTCGACTGGAAGCTCTCCAGCTCCTGATCCATTCCACTCCAGCCCAGGATTTCTTCAAGCATCCCTGGGCCGCCGCCTTTGGAAGCCTTCGGCTTCCAGCCCGCTCCGCGGGCCGTGCGGAGAGGCGAGGCGCTTCCGCCTCGTCCCTCCGCACCAAAGGCGGCAGCCGACAAATCGCCAACAATCCTCAAACCCCTTATTCCCCCGGTCCACTCCACGCTCGACTCCGCTCTCGACACCCAGATCCGTCCCCGAAGAGGGTTGAGGGGAAATTTCCCACATCTCCACGCCTCTCCATCGCTTTCTGCCTTGATTTCTCTCTCCCGGCGTCGTAGAGTTTTCCTCACCGCGAAAGCGTGGATAAGAACTATCATTCCGTCATCATCGGCGCAGGCATGTCCGGTCTGGCAGCTGGCATCCGGCTCGCCCAGTACGGCAAGCGCGTCCTGATCCTCGAAAAGCACCATCTCGTGGGTGGGCTGAATAGTTTCTACAGCCGACTCGGCCGCAAGTTCGACGTCGGCCTGCACGCGGTTACTAACTTCGTCCGTCAGGGGATCCAACACTCTCCGCTCAACCGGATCCTGCGCCAGCTCCGCATCACCCGCGAGCTCTTCGATCTTTGCGAACAGAACATTTCCCGCATCCTCATTGGAGGCCAGGTACTCTGCTTCACGAATGATTTCTCCTGCTTCGAGCAGCAGGTGGCAGAGCAATTTCCCCAGCGCATCGATGCCTTTCTCCAACTGCTCATCCGAATCCGTCAGGAGGAATTCCAGCCCTTGGAGTCCTTTGTCTCGGCAAGAAAAATCCTCGAGGAGCAGCTGCAATGCCCGCGCCTGGAGGACATTTTGCTGATGCCGATTCTCTTCTACGGCGGTTCTAGGGAGGATGACATCGATTGGCCGAGTTTTTCCATCCTCTTCCGCTCGATTTTCCTGGAAGGCTTCGCCCGGCCCTTCGAGGGAATCCGGCGCATCCTGCGCCTTCTGACTCAGCGTTTCCGGGAACTGGGCGGGGAGCGGCGGATGCGCTGCGCTGTCGAGAGCATCGACATTCAGGAGAAAAAGGTACGCGGTCTCATCTTGCAGGACGGTTCCTACCTGGCGGCCGAGCACATTCTCTCCAGCATCGGTTACGTCGAGACGATGCGGCTCTGCGGCCAGGGAGACGCGGCCCTGGCCTCCGCAGGAAAGCTCGCCTTCTGCGAGTCCATCGCCGTTCTCAAGGAGGAGCCTCGCGAACTCGGCTGGGACGATACGATCGTCTTCTTCGAAGAGCAGGAGCGCTTCCACTACCGCCAACCCACGGGCCTGGTCGGGCCCTCTTCCGGCCTCCTCTGTTTGCCCAACAACTACCGCTATGGCCTCGACCGCCGCCTGCCCGAAGGCATTCTGCGCATCACCCAACTGGCCAATGCGACCCGTTGGAAGGCAATCCTGGCCGATGAAGGGCCCGAAGCTTATGCCCAGGCCAAGCGGGAGCAGGCGCATGCTCTGTTCGAAAAGGCCCAAAGCATCCTCCGCTTCCTCCATCCCTCAGCCGAGGTCAAAACCCCTCAGTTGCTGGACCTCGATGCCTTTACCCCTTACACCTTTGAGCGCTTCACCGGCCATATCAACGGCGCGATCTACGGCACGCCGCACAAGGTTTTCAGCGGACAGCTGCCCTTCGAAGGCCTCCAGCTCTGCGGGACCGACCAGGGCTATCTCGGCATCATCGGCTCTATGCTGAGCGGCATCTCCATCGCCAACCAGCATCTCCGCCGGAGTTGAGGACCCCAATTCTCCCAAGAATTGCCTCCGCTGCCTGCGGCTCAAGTAGCTGCAATGATCCGTTCGTCCTGCTCGCTCCTCCACATTTTCCCGTTTCTAGGGAAACCTACTTTTTTCAGAAAAACGCTGTCGGCCTCATCCTCCAACACAGTCTTAGCCAAAATTTTTCCCAATTTTGCCAACTGCTCCGCGCTTCTTCCGTCAAGCGTTTGTTCCCAATTTTCCATCGGACCGGCATCGAGGCGCTCGCCGTAGAGATTGAAGTGCTTAGGGGAATCGCCGTCTGGCAGCACTGGCCGATCGTGATTCGGTTCAAGATCAGGCATAGGGGGATGTATGGGTATAATTCGTGAGATCATCGCCTATATGGACAGAGCCCAGATCGAGTGCCAACGTCTTGCAGGCTGCTGCCGTGGAGGAGGAAATAGACGCCCAGATCATGCATTCCTAGTCTCCCAAAGCGGAGATGGACATTAAGACCCGTCCGCCCCGCCTCTTATTTCCGCCGAAGGGATTGGCAGCCATGTAGGCAGGCAATCGAGCGGAAGCTAGGCCGACCATAGCGACGCGAGGATCGCTTGGGTCGCTTCCCCAACACGTTTTCTACTCACCGGTCACTTCCGCTTCGATGGAAGCGGCGATGAAGCTGAGATCCACCATTGCGGATTCCTATTAGGTCAATAAAAGTCTCTGAATATCGTCGAGGCTACTCATAGTCCCGAGCATTCGGGATGTCCTTTTCCTCATCGATCCAAGGCACCCTTTTGCGGCAGAGCGGACGCGCTGCGTGATAGAGCCTCGCCATCGGCGCAAACCGCGTGATGTGGGTAAAGGAGAAGGCCGCCTGCGGACGGATCGTTATGTCCTTCTTCTGTCAGTACTCCGGAAGAAAAAAAACTCCTCCCTATGAAAGGCCTATACCCTGTGGTCCTTATTTTTGGGAAATCGTCCTATTCTCAGCGGATTTAAGCAGTCACCCACTGGGAACGTCCTCGAAGCCACTACACCCAGCATGATGGGGAGGCGATCCACCTGTGGAGGGCCGAAAATAGGATTGACCGCAAAACTGAGAAAAGACGGTCCCTAGGTTCTTTCTTCGTCTCCTTCGCCGGTAGGCTTATCGAAGCCATATCTATTTTCGCGATAGTCCTGTAGCGCCTATTCTTCAAGAGCGAAAATCCACGGCTTTCCCTTTATCGGAGGATCCTTTTTCCGCTCATCAATCGATCTCCTCCGATGAAAATTCATCCCATCTAAATTCTTCATGTTTGCAATCTCAAGGGAGCTCATGAGGAGAACCGCCATCGGGATTTAGGCCTGTCGATTTTCGCTGTGACTGACTTCTCTCCTCAAACGCAAGTCTTCTTTCATCACTTCGCGGCGCAGGAGACTGTAGAAGCGGACGTCATCGTAGTGACCAAAGCGCTTGACATAGGCGCGCAGCTCGCCCTCGAAGACGAAGCCGCATTTCTCGATCACGCGACCCGAGGCGGAGTTGCAGGTACGATAGTTGATCTCCAGACGCTGCAAGGTCGCTTCTTGGGTGAAGATGAAGGGGATCATAGCCAGGGCCGCTTCGGTAGTATAGCCACGATTCCAAAAGGGCCGGCCCAACCAGTAGTGCATTTCCGCCTTGTCGTGCGTTCGACAGAGGGAGAAACCGAGAATGCCCAGGAAGTTTCCTCCTTCACGTGGCGTGATGGCCCAGTAGCGCACCTGGTCCCGCTGCGACGCAAAGGCCACCTCCTGAAGCCATTGGGCAGCCATCTCCAGGGTATAGGGATAAGGCGAATAGGTCAGCCCCTTCGCCACTTCGAGATCATTGAGGTAACGGGCTATTTCTACCTCATCATCCTCCACTAGCGGCCGCAGGCGCAGGCGCTCCGTCTCCACCGGCAATGCTTTCTCGAGCCCCGTGAGGAACATAGCTGCTCTCCTGGAGCTAGGGTAGTTTTAAAAAGGCTGCCCTGTCCTTCGTCTCCTGCAAAGCCGCCAGGCGTTTTTCCCAGTAATCCATCGCATTGACGAAGCGCTCCACATGCTTGTAGAAGAGCTCGTCGTCGAGAAATTCCATCGGTATAGATTGGGTGAGCGTCACGCTGTTGCCTGCTTCTGGATCCAGTCCCACCCGAGAACCGGCACTTTCCTTCCAGAAGTAATTCGCCACCAGGAGGCGCTCCCAAAAGGCCTCAGCCTCAGCCGGAAGCGAGCCGACACAGGCGTAGAACGTCACATGCTCCCCTGTCGAATCCAGGGAACAGCGCAACATAAAGGCATCGCCGAAGGACAGCGGGCAGTTGCCCTTCTCGTCCAGCTTCAGGTCCGACAAATCTAATTCCCTCCCCATGGCGCTGAGCATACCATTCAGCTTTGCCACTCCACTTTCCCAATCCATCGCCATCTTTAGTCCATTGGGGAGCATAAGGAAATCCTCCTGTCTGGCAATGGAAAAATGAGCAGAGGAAGCCAGTGCTGGAGGCTACTAGGCCTCAGTCCCTCCAGGCATCACTCCCACATTGCGATCCTTCGGCAGGCCTGTATGTTCCGCTTCCAGGAAGCCGGAGAAGACGAACCTCGGCAGGAGCGTGCACCTGCGGCCCAGTACCGTCCCCGGCTGCAGAGCCGTATTGCAGGCCACCCTGACCTCGTCGCCAACGAAGGCCCCTACTTTTCGCCGATGAGTCGCATAGGACTTTGCCGGAGTTTTGATGAGCACATCCCGATGATCCAGGCGTAGATTAGCCGTGACGACCATGGCTCCTAGCTGCACACGGTTTCCCAGTACCGAATCACCGACGTAATTGAAATGCGGCACTTTTGTCCCCTCCATCAGGATAGAATTCTTCAGCTCACAGGCGGTTCCGACGACACAGTTGGCGGCGATGATGACATTTCTGCGGATATAGATCCCTGGGTTTAAGTGCACTCCCTCGCCGATATAGATATTGTCCTCAAGCGTGCCCAGGTGCGGCAGCTTCACGCTGGAGTGGATGTAGACATTTTGCCCGACCTGGAGTCCTGGCGGGAAATCGCGCTGGCCATCCCGCAGCGTCGGCACAATCCCCTCCAGTGCCCGTTCGATCTTGGGCAGCCAGAGCCAGGGTTCCTCGTCCAGGGGAAAATATTCGGCAAAATTTTCCAGCGACCTCGGCCAGTCGAAGAGAGTGGAGGCGGGGAATGACATGGTGGATTTTCTCTAGAATTAACGCCTATTCATTTCTGCGGCGTGGTAGACGGACGCGGACATCAGGTCCAGAGCGTAAGTCGATGCGTTCCAGTGGAAAGCATTTTCTCAAATAATCCTCCTTCAGCAGGTAGCGCAGGCGCTGCAGCTGCTCATCCCAGTGATCGGGGAAGAAGATGATTTTCTTCGCGCAGCGGGCGACGAGTTCCAGGCGTGACCAGCGGGCCTCGCCGTCCGGATCCCAGTACTCCAGCGAGAGGTGTTGGATCTGGGCATAAATTTCCGGATACTTCTCCCGACACCATCCCAGAAAATCGTCGATGGGGCCCAGTGCGCAGCCGAAGTGGTAAGTAGCAGTATCCCTCTTCTGCAACGGACGACCACTCAGATAGGGGAGCGAGCGCAGCCATTTCTCGTCGTAGCCGATGCTGCGGAATGCCTTTCCGCTCACGGAGACGCAGAGTACTTCCTGCTCGCCGTTCCCCTGCAGCCGCACCTGCGCGAAGGGTATTTCTTCCCGAAGCGTGATCTGCAGGCTTCTATCCTGGAACTGGCGTGCGACTTCCACCTCCTGCACCTGTTCCAGGAGGCTGAGTCGTTGGCGCAGGGCGTTGAGGTCGATTTCCATCAGGTCGATGTTCGGCGGCAGGACCAGATGGGGGGCCAAGAGCTCAGCGGACAGCACCCCATCTGTCCGCAGTTCTATTTTTCCCAGGGGCTGCGGGTAGATCCTAAAGGCATATCGCTGGAAGGCTCGGGCTAAGCAGCGGTAAGCGCTCAGGATGGCTATCAGCGCAAGCATCAACACCAGCATGCCCCGCACACAGCCCTCGCCAATGCGGCGCCCCAGGGATTTTTCGGCGACCAATGGTCGGCGCCGGAGCCAGGCGGAAGCCCTTGTCTTTCTTCGCCTAGGCCATCGCATGGGGAGGCAGTTCCCGAAAGCCGAAGCGGCGGATGGCCGGATAGACCATTTCGTAGCAGAGCGGCCCGAAGTCCAGTCCCGCGCTGCGGGCACTCCTAGGCAAGAGGCTGGTCTCGGTCATTCCGGGAATCGTGTTGATCTCGAGAAAGTAGGGAATATTTTGTTCCGAGAGGATGAAGTCGACCCGAGCGAAATCGCGGCAGCCGCAGTAGGTGCAGGCCTTTTCGGTATCGGCAAGCAGGCGTTGCGTCACGGAGTCCTCCAGTGGGGCCGGACAGAGGTAATCGCTCAGGCCAGCCGTGTACTTGTGCGCGTAGTCGTAAAATCCAGCCTTCGGCCGAATCTCGACACAGGCTAAGGCCCGTTCCTGGAGCCAGCCCACCGTGATCTCGCGACCGGGGATGTGCCCCTCCGCCAGCCACAGCCCTCCCTCCGCCTCTCGGCAGAATTGCCGCCAGTCCCCTTCGGAGAAAATCCTGTGGACACCGAGACTGCTACCCTGGTTCTCCGGTTTCAGCACGAAGGATGCCTGGCCTAGATTTCTGCTCATCTCCTCATAGCTCGGCACATTCGGATTCCGAAAGGAAACGCACTTCGGAAGGCATACGGAGCACCCCAGCAATTTTTCCTTGGTCTGAAGCTTGTGCATGCAGCGCTCGCTGGAGACGATGCCGCTGCCGGCATAGGCGAATCCCTCCCGTTCCAGCAAGGCCTGAAGGCCCCCATCTTCCCCAAAGCTCCCGTGAATCATCGGGCAGATGATGTCCCGTTCGGGCTTCAACCCCCTGGGTAGTTCGTCGCACTCGAGGACGAGGGATTCCGTTGGGAAGTAGGGTGACAGCGCACGGGCGACCGCCGCTCCGCTGCGCCGAGAGACCTCCCTCTCCCCCGATGAGCCGCCGGAAAGGACGACGAGCCGGAAGGGATAGGTCATATCAGCGCAGGTCGTTGTTGGTCCTGGCATCCAAAATGCGGAAATTCTCCATGTGAAAGCTCCCATCGGCACAGAAGTTCAGGCGGATGTTATAACGCTCCTCCATCGCCAGCAACAGCGCCTCATCCTCGCTCCGCAGGCGTTCCAGCACCTGCGGGTGCAGGAGCACGCGGACAGCGATGCAATCCTGCGTCTTCTCCCGCTGGCGCAGGTATTTGACCGAACTGATGATTTTTCTCTGAATTTCGGCACTCATGGTGCGCGGGGATTTGAGAAAGGCTCGGCCCTGACAGTAGGGACAGGGAGCTCGCATGTCACCGGCTGTACTCTGGGAGTGCCGCTGGCGCGTGATCTGCAGGAGACCCAGGGAAGAAATGGGTGCCACCTGCGCGCGGGACTTATCCTCCGCCATCAACTGCGACATGAGCTCATAGAGCCGGTTGCGGTCGCCGCGGGATTTCATGTCGATCAGGTCGACGGCGATCAGCCCGCCGATGTTACGCAGGCGCAGCTGGCGCGCCACTTCTTTGCAGGCCTCTGCATTGACCTGGTAGACGAAGCTCCGGTTCTCTCCATCCGCCTCCTGGCTCTGGTTCCGATGGCCGCCGGTGTTGACATCGATGGCCGTCAGTGCCTCCGTCTCGTCGATGACGATTTCGCCACCCGAGGGTAGGGCGACGCGGCGCATGAAGGTCTGCTCGATCTGGCGCTCGACGTTGAAGCGCTCGAAGATAGGGATGTCGTCCTGAAAAAACGCGACCTTGGACTTGCCCCGTGAGGAAATCCGTCCGACCCAGTCGACGATTCTCCGGTAATCCTCCTCACAGTCGACTATCACGCGGTCGATGTCCTCAGTCAGGAAGTCCCGTACCGTGCGCTCGACGATGTCGGGTTCCTGGTAAAGAATGCAGGGCTCGCTCTTCGCCTCCATCCCCTCTTGGATTTCCTGCCACTTCTGCAGCAGCAGATGGAGATCACGGATGAAGTAGCGGAGCTTCTTGCCCTCGCCGGCGGTGCGGATGACAACTCCCATGCCCTCCGGAATCGTCAGCTTCTGCAGGATTTCCTTGAGCCGCTCCCGTTCCCTGGTATTTTCGATCTTGCGCGAGACTCCGCATTCATCGGAAAAGGGCATGAGGACGAGAAATCGCCCGGGCAAGGCGACATTTGTGGTCACCCGCGGGCCCTTCGTACCGATCTGGTCCTTGATAATCTGCACCATGATCTCGGTGCCTATGGGGTAGAGCTTGGGAATGTCCTTGGTCGTGTAACGCTGCCGCTCCTTCGAGTTCTGGGAAGCGTTGACCCGTACCACCTCCACTCCGGCATCGGCGGCCGGTAGGGCATCCCAGTAGTGCAGAAAGGCATTTTTCTCCTGCCCGATGTCCACAAAGGCCGCCTTGAGACCTGGCTCCAGGTTCTGGATCTGCCCCTTGAAAATCGCGTGGACTCGCCGGCATTTGTCCTTCGCCTCGACCTCGAAGTTCTCCAGTACCCCATCCACCAACAGGGCCACGCGGTACTCCAGCGGCTCGCTGTTGAAAATGATCTCCCGAAAGCTCTTGTCCTTGCGCGTGAGCGTCTTCAGAATGCGCTGCAGCAGGGGCTGTTGCTTCGCCCGCTGGCCAGATTCCCGACGCAGTTCCTGCTTGTTCACATTTCTCGGCTGATTTTCCTCCGGTTTTCCCTTCAGTGCCTCCAAAATCTTCGCATCGACGAGTCTTTCGCCCTCATTTTTTTCCGTACCCATGTACTCCTCTTTCATCATAAATTAAACCCTTTCAAAAAATCCCATCACGGTTTAGTAGAAGCGATAATGGTAAATACTCTGGACTATCCCCTGCAAGAAACAACTGAGCAGCAGGAAGGAACCTCCATAACTCACAAACGGGAGCGGTATGCCCGTGATGGGCATCAGGCCTAGGGTCATACCGATGTTGATGCCGATGTGCATCATCCACAGGACGGCGGTCCCGACGGCGACGAAGGCCCCGAAACTGTCCCGAGCCAGCGTGGCGACGTGCAGGGTATCGGCGACTAGAAAACCGTAGAGCAGGAGCAGAACCAGTCCTCCCAAGAGGCCCCATTCTTCTGCCAGGACGGAGAAGATGAAATCGTTCGTCGCCACCGATGGCGGCAGGTAGCCCAACTTCGACTGCTTTCCCCGGCAGAATCCCCGTCCCTTCCAAGCTCCACAGCCGATCGCCATCAGCGACTGGCGCAGGTTCCAACTGATCCCCGTGCCCTGCGGATCCACCACCTTCGGCGACACAAAGGCGAGGATGCGGTTCCGCTGATAATCCTTCAGAGGGAAGCAGGAACGGGCTTCGTACTGGCCCCTATGCTCCAGAGGATTCAGATGGTGTGCATCCAGGTAGAGGCGATAGGCATAGATATCCCAGGTGACGACGGAGAGCAGGAGGAGGGCAATGCCCAGGACGCTGAGAAAGAATTTCCCCGAGAGGGGCGAGAGGAAGAGTAGGGCGAAGACCATGGGGGGCAAGGCCAGTGCGGAACCCAGGTCGGGCTGGAGAAAGATCAGCAGCGCCGGTAGGAAGGACAGGCCCGCTATCCGCAGCAACGTCGGCCATGAATGCCTCAGCTTTCCGATATCCGAACGAGCCAGGATGCTCGCCACCAGGAAGAGCGTCGCCGCCTTGGCCAATTCCGAGGGCTGGAAACGAAGGGCACCCAGCTTTAGCCAACGCAAGGCACCGAAGCGATGTACTCCCAGCGGTGTCCAGAGCAGGAGCAATCCTCCGATGCTTATGAGGTAGAGCCAATGGGCCTGACGCAGGTAGAACTCGTAGCCGATGCGGGCCACCACGAGGTAGAGGCCAAAGCCGAGGGCCGCCCAGACGAGCTGCGCTTTCCACTGCTCGCCATCGAAGCAGAGCTGGGCCGAATAGATCGTCGTGATCCCTACAGCCAATAAGCCGATCATGCACAGGGGCTGAATCACATCCCAGGCGGCATGGTTCTGGCCCAACTTCATCTCCCCAACTCGGCGAGATAACTTCTCCTCTCTCCCCATCAGAAACGACCTCGCGCCTCTCCTCGGCACGGGCAGAAGCTTTCTAGGCTCGTCTCCCCGCAACGGTCATGCTTTCTCGGAAGGACATTCTCAAATCGGAATTACTGCATTTCCGGATGAAATTCGCTCCCCCTTAGCGGAATGGCTCGTCGAAAGGCATCGAGATTATCCCTCACGTTTCTCGACCAGATGTGGTCGCCATAGCGCACGCGGAGACCGGAGAGCAGCTGGGGATTTTCCCGTGCCACATAGCTCAACGGCAGACCCACTCTCTCCTGAAATCTATCCCGCAGCCGTTCGAAAAACGGGGCCGTGTACGGCCCGCAGTACTCGATCTCCACGCAGCGGCGGCGGAAGAACGCTTCTAAGGCATGCCCATAGAGGTGCCGCAGTCGCGAGGCTTCGACCAGAGGGTATTCGCCGATGACGCTCAGGACAGCTTCCACCCGCTCCGCTGACAGCTTTTCCGCTTGGAGCGGATCCCAGGAATGTTCGGCCAGAAGATCGGCGATTTTCCGCCGTGACCGCTTCGTCCTCATGGAACTGATCTCCTCTCCAGCTGAGCTTTGATCAAGCCCATGTACTGCTCGCGCTCAGCACTTCCGAGCTGATTTTCCAAGACTCGTTCCGCCAGATCAGCGACCATTTCGCTCATCCCATGGCGGATCTCTGCCAGCATCCGTTCCCGCTCCTGAGCGATGACCGTTCTGGCTTCCTGGAGCAGATCTGCGACCCGCGTCTGAGCCAGCTTTTGCTGTTCCGATGCGTAGTTCTGCGCCTGTCTCCGGGCATCTGTCATGATCTGCTGCGCCTTGCCCTCAGCATTCCTGATCATCTGCTGGCTCATCCGTTCTGCCTCCTGCCACTTGCCCGTCGCCGCCTCCGCTTGGGCCAAGCCCTCCGCGATTTTTGCCCGCCGAGCATCCATGATCCTCATGATGGGGCGGAAGGCAAAGGCGTAGAGCGCGATCGCCATGGCAATGAAATTGACACTCTGCAGCAGGAGCAAGTCCCAGCGGATACCAAAGCGCTGCACCACGTCGATCAGACTTTGGAGTCCGACGGCGAAAAAGACGGGAGTGCTTGGGAAAAGCAGCATTGAGATAGAGCTCCTGTTCCTAAAGTCTCCGAAGCGACCTCAGTTCCATCTTTTCAAATGTCCCCTTCTATTCCTGAAGCCAGACGCATTCAGGATAAAAAGAGCGCGTAAAAGGCAATCGCTTCGGCCAAAGCCATGCCCAGAATGGATTGGACGAGAATTCTACCGGCCGCCCCGGGATTGCGACCGACCGACTCGACCGCCTTTGTCCCGATCATCGCGATGCTGAAGGCTGAAGCCAGACAGCCCAGGGAACCGGTCAGGCCTTTAGCCAAATCGCCTGTGATGGCGGCCATACTGTGTAATGTGTATAATACCATAATTGCTTCTTTTCAGGATTGAACGCCCATCGCACTATTCGTCGGCACCTCCTCCTCGTGATGGCAGATGAGGCCGATGTAAACGGCGACTAGCAAAGTAAAGACAAAGGCCTGGATCAGGCCGATCAAGCCCTCCAGGAAATAAAACGGCAGCGGGAGAAAGTAACCTGCCCAGGAGAGAAAAAGATTTATCCCATCGGCCATGCCAGAGGAAATTTTAGCCAGCAAAGCGTAGAGAGATGTCTGGCCAAAGCCTCCCGAGCTCAGGAATTCCCCGAAACCGTACATGTGATGCAGCAGGGTTTCTCCGCCGAAGACATTGCCGAAGAGCCGGAACGAGAGGGAGACCGGCCGAAAGAGAATGGAGATGCACTCAATGCAGCCTACGGCGAGAAAGATGAAGGTCAGCGCGTGGTAGATGAAGAAAGGGATGCCTGCTCGCTCTGCCTTGTTGCCAAAAGTCTCTTCGCAAAAGCCCTGTAATCCAGCACATTTCGCGACGCAGTAGCCCCAAACGACCATCGAGACCAGGGCGATTCCCAGGGTTGCATTCAGATCGGAGTTCATCGGTCGCAGGAATGGAAGAAAGCGCCCTCCTTCCTGAAGGCCGATGGAGGAAACTCCAGGAAAAAAACCGCTCCAGTTGTGGAACAAGATGAAGAAAAAATAGGCCAGCAGGGCCGGAAAAGCATAGCTCAGGGCCGCTTTGCCGACAATCGGTTCCAGAAGACCCTTCAGGCCATCGATGATGAATTCCACCGCCACCTGCCGCCGCGACGGGAGGAGCGTCGGTTCCCGAAATAGTTTGCGCATGAGCCAGATCAGTCCCCAAGAGACGAGCCAGCCCATGAGCACGGTATCCGTCAAAAAGCCCTCTGGGCTCAGGGCTGAACTTTTCAGAGATAAGTTTCCCTCTTCGGCCTCTCTGGATACCGACGCTTCTTCCCTCAGATTAGATGTGGTAGCTGCGGTCACCGCCGACGGCGATTGCTCCAGGGCCCTCAGCTCATAGCCATCTTCTTCTGGCCAGGGCGATTTCAGCACGAGCAGCACCCCTGTGACCAGCGCAGCTATCCCCAAATACCTCGACGCTAAAACTTTCAGGATCATGAAAATCCTCTTAGTTGCCAACCAATAGCCCCGAGGAGTAACGAAATCCCTTCGATAAGTCAAAAAAAAACATCTTCAGTCCTTTCAATCCTAGTGATATAAGGGCTTTTTTCTCCGGAAGACTACATTCAGCCTGGGCCCCGCCCAATTTTCTCCTTCGCGAGGATGCAAATCTATCCATCGGGTCCTAGCGGCGCCCTGCCCTCGTCAGGACACGGCGAGAAAAGAGCAAAGCCCTAGGTCCTCTATCCCTCGCCGTCCTGATCGCGCCGCACCGGAGAAAAATAAACCAGACAGTGAACACGTATCCGCAGCTTGCTTCTAAGCTATAGCTCCACCAGCAAGACGGGGGAAAGATTTTGTCCGTGAAGGAGAGTAAAGCTGAGCTTTCTGGCCGCTGCCTCTCAGTCCTCGCAATGCATGCCTGCTTCGCCGCCTTGGGGGCCCGTAGGGCCTAGGCCCGCTTTGCGGGCCGCGATGGGAGGGAAAGAAAACCTTCCTTTCCCTCCCATCGCCAAGGCGGCGAAGCTAGGAAGAAGGAAACGCTGCCCCAACGCTAGGACTGGGGATTCTCTGGTGCTCAGGAGGGGACTCGAACCCCTATGCCTCACGGCACTGCCGCCTGAAGACAGCGTGTCTGCCAATTTCACCACCTGAGCTACTGGAGGCTATCAAAGAGAAGTGCTCTCGATGGGTCAAGGGCGTATCGCCGCTACTCCTCAGAAAGGACAGCCTCCCAGTGACCTTTTACCAAGGGCATTCCTAGTAACCCAAGAAGTGATGGAAGAGCTAGAAATAAAGGGAATTACAGCTTACAGAAACAGGCAGCGGAATAGTTAGCAATTTTCCTTATACCCAACGATAATGAAAAGGAATACACATCTAGCGCATTTGCCAGGTGCAAGTACGGAGCTATTCTAGCTTCAAGGAGGGATGTATGGGCAATTTGCGATTTATCGGAGGCATCGCCTGTTTATGCCTAGAAGGGACAGCACTGGCTCAGGCGGATTATGTGTGGGATGACACGTCGCCCCTGATCCACGTCATCGATGAGAGTCTCGACCCGATGACACAAGAGCCGACGCTCGGCATCGCCCCGTGGTTCCAGGAGCTCGTTCCCGATTTCCTGTACCTCGTCAAGCGCAGCTACAATGCGACGAAGCGCAGCGATCGCACGACCTACCGCCTGCCGGCAGAGATGATGCAGGCCCAGGTGGAGATCGGGGAACACGTCTGGCAGTGCCGACAGAATTTTGCCGGAACACAGGGAGCGATACGGGCCGAAGGCTGCTATCAATCCTGTCTGCACTGCCTCCTGAACTGTTGCTCCTGCTGCTGCGCGGGTGGCGATGTCACAGCCGCCGAAATCGATTTCCCCGGTTTCGTCGCCTATACCCAAAATCAGGGCCTGCACGTGATCGCCATCGTTCTCCGCGGCTCTCAGGGCGAACTCTTCCAATCCGCCCACGGCATCTTCGGCCCCACTTGGATGGACAATTTTTTCGCTGCCAAACGGCGCATCACCGCCGACAGCATGGGCATCGATGGCTTCGTGCACGCGGGCTATGCCCAAAAGATCCAGAACTTTTTCTGGAACCTCCAGAGGGATCTTCGGGACGTGATCCTCCATATCCCACGGGAGGAACGCGATCGTATCCGCTTTGTCTGTATGGGCCATAGCCAAGGAGCCGGTCTCGCGACCCTATTGACGCCGCTGCTAATCCATACCTACGGACAGCGGCTCTTCGGGGACGACTTCGACAACCAACGCACGCCGCGCTTCTTCTGTTTCGCCCTCTCCTCACCCATGGTCCTGGCCGGCTGCAAGTCCCGAAAGGCCTTCGAGCGCTACGTCGGACAGCGCAATCTCCTACGCCTCTTCGTCCACCGCGACCTCGTCACCCTCGCCGCCTTTCAGGGCTACGTCCACGTGGGAACCCCAGCCATCGTCTCCATCTCCGATGCCATCCATCGGGCCATCCAGGCGGATGTATCCCATCACTATCGGATGCTGTTCTACAAAAAGCTCCGGGCACAATTCGATCCGAAGCGCTTCGACAGAGTGGCGGAACGGGCACGCCTGCCGTCGAATGACGCCCAGGACGAGATCCTCCAGGTGTCCAAAGACGAGCCGCACAAGAGCCTCTACTGGCACTACATCAAATTCCTCCTTATTTCTCCCTTCTTCCGCTATGAGATGATCACGCCCCAGGGCTTTGCCGGTATCTGCAACCATGCGCATCGCCTGGCCATGAGCACCAGCTTTGAAGCCCTAGAGGGCCTCGATCTGTCGCCGGCCAAGCGCTCCGTTCCGGAGGAATGCCTAAATCCTCCTCGCAGGTATAGACATTCATCCCGAAGACGCCCATCGCCCATACTGATCTATACCCAAATATCCTCCCAGATCGCTTCGGAGCCTAGGCGTATTACGACCGAGGATCTGCAGAACTGGATGGATCCGTCCTTCGACTGGGAAGAAGCCCTGCGGCTCGCCAAGGGTGACCTACGACCGGAAGAAATCCCCATCGATCCGGAACGGGCCCGGAGCATCGCAGCGATTGCCGATGAGCTGGAGCGGAGCGTTTTCAGAACCGCTTCGGGCCGAAATTTCCTAAAAACCGCCGATGCTTTCCGCGACTGTCTCGCGACCCACCGCCGGCTCAACGCCCGCGACCCGAAGATCGGCACCTTCCCCCATGATCCGGAATTTCTCGCCTTCGTCGGGATCGATGCCTCGGCGCTCGAGGAGAGGCTCTACCCTCTTCTCGGGGCCGAACTCTCCCTCATCGCCATTCTCCATTCAGGTGCCCAGGATGACCAAGAGGCCGCTTTTCACCCCCATATCCTGAGTACCTCCATCTCCATCGCCCTGAAAAACGGCCAGATCGAAGAGCGGCAACAATCGGGTGAGCTCGATGCCACTACACCCCTTCTGTCGGCCCTCGAATAAAACCCTTCCCCGGGGCAATCCACCCAATGCGACAGTCCTCCTGCCGGATGCAGCAGCCATTCCGTCGAGCGCTGCGCTAACCCCAAACGCCCCAGCAAACCCTTCCCGCTGCCTTTACAAGGGGCCCCGGGGAAAGAATTTCCCCGGGACCCCTTGAGGCCCGCTGCGCGGGCCGGAGCCCAGGGGGCTCCAAAGGCAGCGGGCTTCTCCCGAACCTCAATCCAGCACCTGTTCCAAATCCAACACCTCTCCTGCACCACTTTGGCCCACCGTCTCCGCTCATTTCCCTCGCCAGAGGAATTCCGGTAGGGCCCCGCGTTTCCGCAGCCGTTGCAGGCAGTCCTCCTCCGCCCGCCGCATCTTTTCAGCATCGCCCGGCCTGAGGTCGTCCAGGCCGCAGAGGTGAAGGTAGCCGTGGACGAGGTAGAGGCTCAGCTCTTCGGGGAAGGAAGTGCCGTAATGCCGGCACCGGCGATGGGCGACAGCCGGAGCGACGACGATCTCCCCCGCGAAGGACCAGTTTGGATTTCCCGGAAAGCTCAGGACATCCGTTGCGACATCCTCGGCCAGATGGCGATGATGTAGGGCGCGCAGTTTGGCGAGGGAGACAAATGCCAGAGATAGATCGCCGGCCGGTAGGTAGAATGCCCCCTCGGCGTCGAGGATGTGAAAGACCTGCCAAACGGAAAGCTCTTCGAAGCTCAGCGCGCGGCACCCATTGCGGATCTCGACCCTTCTCCGCCCGAACTCCGGCATTCCCAGTTCGTCTACGGGCCTACTTCTTGATCTCGCGGTGGAGCGTGTGCCTGCGGAGGAATTTATTGTACTTCCTCTTCTCGACCCGTTCGGTCTGGAGCTTCTTGTTGCGCGAGGACATGTAACGGGAGACCGGCTTGCCCTCGGCACGCGCCTCCGTACATTCCAAAATGATGTGCTCCCGTGGCATACTTGTGCTGGATTACGAAAGCTAGGCTCGGGATTTCTCGCCCCTTGTCAAAACTTTTCTTCCGAAGCGCTCCGGATTGAGTGTTGCTAAAACAGGACTCCTCCCATAGTGACCGCCTTATGTTCAAGTCCTTGCGCAATGCGTTTTTCACGGGTATTTTCGCCTTGTTGCCGGTGGTCATCACTCTCTTCATCATCGACTTCCTGCTGAAGAACATCGGTCTGCCCATTTGCCGGCTCCTGTTGAGAGTCTTCCACGTTTCCGTGCCGGAGAACAGCATTCTGGCCATGGGCATTTACCTCGCCTCTTTCCTGGTCTTCGCGCTGCTGATCGCAGAGATCGGCTACTTCTCGACCTATATGTTCGGGCGCTGGGCACTCCGTTGTTTCGACCAACTGATGGAGAAGCTTCCCCTCGTCAACGTAGTCTACAAGACCGTCAAGCAGATCATCGACACCTTTCGCCAGAACAGCGCCTCCGTCTTCCACAAGACCGTTTTGGTGGAATTTCCCTACCGAGGCTCCTATGGCATCGGTTTCCTGACCAGCGAGACGAAGGGAGAGATTCAGAACAGGACCAGCGAGGACGTCGTAAACGTCTTCCTGCCGACATCACCTAATCCGACGACGGGCTTCCTACTCCTAGTGCCGAAAAATGCTATCATCGAGCTCGACATGAGCGTCTCCGACGGGATCAAGATGATCGTCTCAGGAGGGGTCATCAATCCGCCCAGGCCGGAGAAGGATTCAGTCCTTCCGATCCAGGTGGACCCACAACCCTGAAAGGGACAGAATGCCTCTGCGTCCCATCCTCTCCCCTCAACAGCTGACGAAGAGCTTCGGCGGGAGCCCATTGCGCTGCCGCGCTGGGGAGAGGGAAAGGAAGCCCCTGCTGCTATTGTCCTAGATAGGACTCCGGGGAATAAAGTCGCCGTCCATGGGAGAATCTCCGCGCTTTTATTTCCTTTATGGCAATGACGCCTACGGACTTCGGCGTCGGGCGGAGGAGCTGAGCCAAGAGCTGACCCAAGGGGGGCAATCGCTCGAGATCTTTCAGGCCCAGGGGACGACGGTAACGGATGCGGAGCAGTGTTTGAGGAACTTACAGGATTCCCTTCGCAGCCGCGACCTATTTGCCTCTCAACGCGTCTTCTGGCTGAAACAGATCGACTTCCTTGCCGATTCGCCCATCGGGCATTCCGAAGCCATGGGCAGGGCTCTGGAGGAATTCATCGCTACTTGGAAGGCACTGGGGGAAGGCCCCTGCATCTGCTCCGCCTGCCCGGTAGACCGGCGGACGAGGATCTTCAAGCAGCTCTGCGCACTCGGCCAGGCCGAGTTCTTTCCCGAAGCCAAGACCCTGGCCGAAGTCCTGCCCCGCTTGCGCAAGATGGTTCAGAGGGAAAGCGTCACGCTGGAAGACGGTACGGCCGAGCTGCTGATCGAGCGGGTAGGGCTTTCCCATCAGGCACTGGCCCAGGAAATCGAAAAACTGAGCCTTTACGTCGGCCCTGGGGGACATCTCACGCCCGCGCTCGTACGGGAACTGGTTCCAGAGCTGCAGCCGGATGAGTTCTTCGAGGCGGTAGAGCTCTTCTACGCCGCCGACCTCGCCCAGGCCCTGCGTGGGCTGGAGCGCTACTTCATCCACCACCGCGAAGCCCGTCCCTTGCTCGCCGCCCTGCAACAGCGCAACCGCCTGATGCTGGTCCTGCGCTATGGCGTCGATACGGAGGCCCTGACGTTGCGTCCACAGCGCCTTTCCCAGGCGGAGTGGGAAGCGATGGCTGCCCATTACCAATCCCTCTTCCCGCCGAAGGAAAAAAACGGCTTCCAGGTTTTCCAGGCCAATTTCTGGTACCTCTCGCGCTTGGCCGGGGATCTGGCCCCCTTCTCCCTCGCCGCACTTCTATCCTTCCAGCAGGAGTTCATCGAAACCTTTTCCCAGCTGATCCGCTTTCACGAGCACGCGGAGGAGCTGATGAGGAGCTTGTTTCGCCGCTGCCTGGCCCTGGCCTCCTAAACCATGTGGCGACTGCTGAGACGCCTGCGCTACAGCCTGCAGCGGAAGCGGAGGAGCTGGGGGCATCACCTCGATCGCCTGGAGCTCTTTCTCTCCGATGTGTTCTACGACCGGCGGCACGACCGTAAGGCCCGCCTCCTGGTCCTCTTTCTTCACCCGCTATCCCTGCTCTTCGGCCAAATCGTACGCTGCCGCCTCTGGCTTTACCAGCGACACTGCCTCTCCTCGGCCACCCTGGGCTGTCCAGTCATCGTCGTCGGCAATCTCACGGTGGGCGGCACCGGCAAGACCCCCGTCACGGAATACCTCGCCCGATTTCTTCAGGCCCACGGGCGACGGGTAGCCATTCTCAGCCGTGGGTACAAGAGCCGGCAGGAATCCCTCTTTGCCCGCGCCTGGCACTGGTTGAGCCATCAGTCTCCCAGGGGGCCCAAAATCGTCAGCGATGGACGGCATCTCCTCCTCTCGGCTGCCGAAGCCGGCGATGAGCCCCGCATGCTGGCCCAGAACCTCCCGGGTGTCTGCGTTCTGGTCGACCGGAACCGGGTCAAGGCGGGCCAATACGCCATCCGCCACCTGGGGGCCGATGTGCTCCTGCTGGACGACGGCCTGCAGTATCTGCCCCTAAAGGGACATTTCTACTGCACGCTTTGGGACAAGACCCAGGCCCTGGAGCAGCACCTCCTACCGCGGGGAATTTTGCGGGAACCCTTGGAGCAGCTCCGGCGTGCCTCCTGCCTCCTCCTGAGCAAGTCCGATGGCCATTGCGACGAAGTCCTGAACCGACGTCTAAGGGCGTACAATGCCCAGGCGCCGATGCTCGAGTGTTGCCATCGACCGAAATTTTTCATCCGCCACGCGGACGACCATCGGGAATTGCTCCAGTGGGTCGAGGGCAAGCGCATCGCCATCCTGAGCGGCATCGCCCGTCCGGAGAGCTTCGAGCAGTTCCTAAAGGAGCTGGGTGCCCGGATTCTCCATCACCAGCGCTTTTCCGACCATCACCTGTTCAGCGAGGACGACCTGGCGCGCTTCGACCGCTGCGTTCAGCTGCAGGCCATCGATGCCATCCTCACGACCGAAAAGGACTCGGTGCGCATCCGCCGCGACTTCCCCTTCTGCGCGCCCCTCCACTACCTCCGTATTGAGATCGCCATCCTTCCCAATTCTCAGACCCTCGAGGATGTCCTCTTCCGCTTTCTGCCCTCGCTGCGCGAGCATCCTTCAACCGAGGGAAAGCCGAGGGAAACCGGTGCTCTTTCTCCAAAAATCTCCGCTGCCTAGATCCATCCCAAGGTTTGGATTCATCTGCCAAGAGGCATGACAGCCTCCCAAGCCACCGATTAATTCTAAGGCATCAGCTTCCCTTTTGTCCCTTGCCAATCGGCCTCCATTACTTGCCAATCGGCATCCCCTCTCATTTCCCAGTTACCGGCATTCCCTCTCTCCATTTTTCTGGTGGGAGATACTGGATTCGAACCAGTGACCTCTTGCGTGTCATGCAAACGCTCTAACCAGCTGAGCTAATCCCCCAAGGCTCGGATAGAGGGACGGAAGAGATTTCTCCTCGAGCTTCAAGAGCGAAAAATGGGAATACTGTAGGAAGCCTGGAGTGGCCTCGAGTCGGTCGTCGCCGGCCGCTTTCCCTTCTCCAAGCCCATGGGGATTCTCTTCGTCCTGAGAAGGGATTATTCTCGCTGGATCGCTGGCCGATTGGCTGCTCTTTGGCTCACTCGACCGGCTTTCCAGGAGAGTGAGAAAAATTCATTTTTCTCGCTCTCCTGTGCGGCCCGCAAAGCGGGCCGCCGATTCCGCAGGAATCGAAAGCCGGTCGGGGCCCCACTCCACTGAACGATTTGGCCATCGACAGTTTCGGGAAATCCCCCATCTCCCTAGCTAGTGAATGAGATCCCCCAAAAACACTCCATCTCCCAAATCTAGAGCTCCTCCTCAGGGCCTAGGGTGCTTTTGCTGGAGCCTCGGCCTTGCCTTCATCGCCGCTCTGGCGGGCGTCGCGCTCGTGGATTTCCAGCCTCAGCAAAGTGCCTTCGTGAGCACCGCAGCAGCCCAGCATGTGGAGGAAAATCTTGTAGGCAACTGGGGAATTTTCCTCTCTTTCTGGGGCCTGCGCCTGCTGGGCCTGGCCTGGCCCCTGGCCCTTCTCGTCGGTCTGTGGTATGGACTGCGCCCTCTTCTGACCAGAGGACAGGCTTGGGGCTGGCTCCGTCGGCTCGCGACGCTCGCCTTCCTCTCCTGCGCCGCCATCCTCGGCCGCCTCTACGAACGAACCCATGCTCTGCCGGCCGATTCCTGGCCAGCCACTCACCTCAGCGCCGGCCTGGGAGGCCTCTGGGGACATTTAGGGGAAAATTACTGTTTCTGCGCCCTCGGCCTCGTCGGAAGCTGGGCCTTCCTGCTCTGCCTGGGCCTGGCCTCCGCCTGCCTCATCTTCACCCGTGAGGCCTCGATGGGACACCTCTTCTACCGACGCGGGCTGCAGCTGGCTCGCTGTGGCCTCCAGATCTGGCGCGCTCTGGTCCAGGGCCTCCGCTGGACAGGACACTGTTTCCGATTCGCCCTGCGCCTCGTCGGCCGCATGAGCAGAGCCCTTTTTCGACGACAGGCACGGAGAGCGCCCGTCCATGACTCGCAGGGGCCGCAGGAGAAGGCCAAACCGCGAGCCATTCCCAGACCGCCGGTTCTTACTTCCAGAACGGTGAGTGTTCTCCCGGCTTCAATCCTGCCGGCGGCACCAGCTATGCCTGCAAGGGAAGTTCCCGCTTGCCGATCCGAAACGGCGGACACGGCCGAGAGAGCGGTAACTACGGCCATCAGTTATTCCCCGGGTCCCATGCAACGCTGCGGGGATTACCTCTTCCCTCCGCTGGACTTGCTCGAACGGGGGGATACGAAAAAATTGCCGCCGGAGAACTGTGCCGAAGTGGCGGAGAGGCTTATCCAAACCCTCGCCCAGTTCGGCGTGAGTGTCCACGCGGGCGAGATCCACTGCGGGCCAGTGATCACCCGCTACGATCTGACACCAGAAGTCGGGGTACGGGTCGAAAAAATTCTCAGTTTGGACAAGAATATCGCCCTGAACCTGGCTGCTCGCTCCGTCCGGATCCTAGCTCCAGTACCGGGCAGGGCTTGCGTCGGCATCGAAATCCCCAACCGTCAGGCCCTCACCGTCCGCCTACGGGAAATCCTCGGATCGGAGGAATGGGCGCAGAATCAGGCGGAGATCCCCATCGTCCTGGGACGGACGGTCACCGGTGAACCGCTGATCCAGGACCTCGCCCGCATGCCGCACCTGCTCATCGCCGGCGCGACCGGTGCCGGTAAAACGGTCTGCCTCAACGCCATCATCGCTTCCCTGCTCTACCACGCCACACCGGACGACCTGCGTTTCCTCATGGTCGACCCCAAAATAGTGGAGATGCAGGGCTACAACCGCCTGCCGCACATGCTGATCCCGGTAGTTACGGACCCGAAAAAGGTTCCCAATGCGCTCAAATGGCTGATCGGGGAGATGGAGCAGCGCTACCAGATATTCGCCAGGGTTGGCGTGCGTAACCTCGCGGGATTCAATGCCAAGATCCTCAAGGATCGCGAGGCCCAGCTCGCCGCAGCGGCTGCGGAACAGGAACTGTCGGCCGAAGAGCGGCAGGCACTCCAGCAGGTGGCGGAAGAAGCCGTGGCCAGCACCGTTCTTCCCGAGAAGAAACTCCCCTATATCGTCTGTATCATCGACGAAATCGCCGACCTGATGATGGTCGCGCCGAGCGACATCGAGACTGGCATCGCGCGCCTGGCCCAGCTCGCCCGGGCCGCTGGTATCCACTTGATTCTCGCAACCCAACGGCCCTCGGTCAACGTCATCACCGGCATCATCAAGGCGAACCTGCCCTGCCGCATCGCCTTTAAAGTCGCCTCCAAGGTCGACAGCCGGACGATTCTGGATACAGGTGGGGCCGAAACCTTGCTGGGCTATGGCGACATGCTGGTCTCGACACCCGGGCCACTGGGAATTCTGCGGGCCCAGGGAGCATTGGTCTCGGACGACGAGATCGGGCAAATCGTCACCTTTCTCCGGGAGCGGAACGGCGAACCCCACTACGCCCAGGAGGTCCAGGAGCAGATCGACCTCGGCGGGGACAGCGACCCGAGCACCGGTGAGGAATGGGAGGACGAGCTCATCCCCCAGGCTTTGGGGATCATCCGCTCCCACCAGCACGCCTCGACCTCCTTCCTCCAGCGCAAGCTCAAGATCGGCTACAACCGCGCCGCCCGTATCATGGAACTCCTGCGCGAAAAGGGCCTCGTCCGCAACGCCCCCCAAGAGGAAGTGGAGTAGTCGAGCACGGTAGACCCGCGTGCATCCGCCCCTTTAGTCCTCCAAATTCCCCAGATCTCATAAAAGCGATGGGGCCTGATCTTGGACACATCTCGGGTTCCCCTCCACCCCCATCGCCCGAAAAAAGAGCTCTCTTCAGCAATCCCCAATCCCTCTAGCTGAGAGAGATCTTCTAGCTTCCTCCTGCGCGATGGCCAGTCGCAGCCCCCTTTTTCAGAAGGGGTGCTGCGACCTGGGCGCCGGCGCTCCGCGCCGGCGCCAGCTTTGCCTCGCAAAGGGCCATCGCGCATGGAAGAAAGACCCCCAAGAAATTCTTTCCCAGCACCCAAGACGCTTTCCCTATCCCTTGCTCCATCGATAATACGGCCGAACTGCTCGCCATTGCTTCCCGTCGCTCACAGGCCTCTTTCCAATTCAAATCGGGACCTTTTATTTTGCCTCAAACAAGACCTTCCATGGAGCAGATAAGAAGTATCTTCGGCCCCCCGAACCCTCGTCCAAAAGGCTTCGGGGAACTTTTCATGTAAGCAAAATATCACGTTCATAGTGGGAGAAATCAGGATCATTCAGCTGTTTTTTGACTTGAGCCAATTGGGGCCTAGTACGATCCAGTAGAGCTAAACAGGACTAAGCAAAATGAAGGACCTGCCTTTCGCCATCTTTCTCCCTCACCTCAAAACCAAGAATGCCTGATACCTGATAAGAGAACGCATTTATGGGGCAGGAGTCATTTTCTCTTGACGCAAGTATTTTTTTTTGAGGAATCCTCTTCCGTATCGCAGGGTGGAGCAGTCTGGTAGCTCGTCAGGCTCATAACCTGAAGGTCCCCGGTTCAAATCCGGGCCCTGCACCCAGGAAGCTCTCAGGCAAGAGCATTCTCATCGAAAGCAGGAGCGAAGATCCATGAGGATTTTCGGGAGAATGGGTCTAGGTGATGGAAAGCTCGAGGATGGCTTCGGCTCTTCAGGAGAAAGATCGGGATTTTTAAGCGGGTCCTAGCGGCCATCTTCCTCCACGCACTCCTTGAGTGCAGATTTATAGACTTGGCATCGCCGCTAAATAGTTTAGTCTCCGAGCTCTTCCCTTTGCGGGAATTGGGATATGAATATAGAGGATCCGGGAAATATTGGTACAGCATCCGGAAGCAGCGCAGTGCCGTTGACCTTTCGAGAGAGGCTGAGTGCCTTTTGGGCAAGTGTTAAACAGCGCTTAGGGTTTTCCAGTACTCGGGCAGCCATGGACACAACAAGTGCACAGCCACCAAGTATAGGCCAGAGCAGCTTGGAGGCAATGGCAGCGGCCGCACGCGCCAGAAATCCGGAACTAGCCGGCATGACACGCCGGCAGAAAGTGGATCGTATCGAGCAAAATTTACGCGAAACGCAAGCAACGCTAGATCGAAAATTAGCGCAACTCGGCCCAGACACATCCTCCATCAACCGGGCAGTTCTGCAGAAGGCCAAAGCCAAAGTAGAGGAAGCTCTTCGAAAAATGGATGGGCTGCCAAGCGGGGACGCGTTGAACCAATTGAAAGAAGGCTCCTCGAATCTCTCGGAGATAAGCAGTACCTTGGACCAGGCCATGGCCAGCAGCCGGGAAGTGGCGCGTTTACTGACGCTGCAGGACTCGGCAAACGTTTCAGTCCTCATCGGCCAGCTACTGAGAAGTGCCACGGGCAAAGCACTTTCAGACGAACCACTATCTCGAGGAGAAATACACAATTTCTCATCACAAATCGATGCGATACTCACGGGGCCCTTAAAGGGAAAAACGGGGAACCCAATATATCAAGGTCTCACGGTGCTGAAAGAGGGTCTTGACAGCGCAAACCCTCCAAGCGGAAAAGATTTCTGGGATGCTCTTGTCGGTCTTAATTCCCTATGTGCCCAGGCAAATGCGGACATTGTAAAATTACAAGCCCAGACAGTGTAGCCACAGCGAATGGGAGCCATCATCTCGGATCTCCCGCCTGGGAGCTGAGAGATATGCTGGTGGGCAGTGGGGGCGGTATTTTTTCTCTCTGCGCTATCTCTTCCTCCCCAGAGTCGAGCTTTTGAAGGGCCCTGGGAACGGCTCCGCAGGCTTCTAGGGAAATTATGCCCTCTTGACGCCCGGCGTTCCTCCCTTATTTTTGAGAGGGATTCTGAGCATCTCACTCCTAGCACCGAGAACATGTTCCTGTTCCAAAGCAACGCAAGACTCCACTCGGGCCATCTCAGGGTCAAGAGGAGAGTATGAGCCTCCTCGAAGGCATCGATGGGGAGCGGATCACCGGCCTGAGCTGCGACAGCCGGACGATTCGGACGGATGAGCTCTTCTTCGCGATTCCCGGAAAAACGCAGGACGGAGAGGCCTTTATCCCAGAGGCCGTGGCTCGGGGCTGCGCCGGTATCGTGGCGGAGAGGAAAAATCCGAAAGTGCCCCAAAATGTTCCGCAGTGGGTTGTGCCCGACGTACGACAAGCGCTGGCCGAAGCAGCTCGGGCCTTCTACGGATTCCCTGACGAGAAATTGAAAATTTACGCCGTGACCGGCACCAATGGCAAGACGACGACGGCCCACCTGCTGCAATACCTGCTCTCGGGAGAAAAAAGGGCTGCCTACTTCGGAACGCTCTTCTACGACACGGGCCAGCGGAAATTCCCCGCTCCCACAACCACTCCGGATGCAATTCGTCTGCAGCAGTTGCTGCGGGAAACCGTCGACTGGGGCGGCCGGGCGGCTGCCCTGGAACTGAGCTCTCATGCGCTGGACCAGAAGCGGGCCTATGGTTTGGCCGTGGAAGCGGCGATTTTCACGAACCTGACGGAGGATCATCTGGAGTACCACGGGAGTCGCGAGGCCTATTTCGATGCCAAGAGCCGGCTCTTCGACGGCCGGAATGGATACATTCCCCAAAAGCTCATCCTCAACGGCGACGATCCTCACGGGCAGTGCTTGCGGGAAACCGTGTCTGGACTAAGGGTAGAAGCCTACAGCTATGGTCTTGGCAAAAACAGCGATGTGCGGGCGGAAAATCTTGTCCTGCGGGAGACCAAGGCCTCCTTCGAGCTCTCGTTCCACGGAAAAAAATGGCCGGTGGAAAGCCCCTTGCCGGGCCATTACAACGTCCTGAATGTTCTAGCCGCCCTTACGGCCCTGTTGGCAACGGACCAGTTTTCGGAAAAAATCCTAGATCGCCTCCGGATCTTTGGCGGTGTTCCAGGACGGACGCAGCTCCTCTCCCAACGGGGCGGGATTTCCGCCCTCGTGGACTATGCCCATACCGCCGATGCCCTGGCCCAGGTGCTGGCAATGTTGAAACCGCTCTGCCGACGGAAGCTGCTCCTGGTCTTCGGTTGCGGGGGAGATCGTGACCGGTCCAAGCGCCCGCCGATGATGAGGATCGCCCAGGAGTGGGCCGACGAGATCTGGGTGACCAGTGACAATCCGCGCACCGAGCCCCAGGAGCAGATCTTCGATGACATGCGCCGGGGGCTCTGCGGCTCGCCGGGAAAGGTCCACTGGCTCGCCGATAGGCGCCTGGCCATCGCCTGGGCTGTTGAGGCAGCTCAGGCCGGCGATACCCTTCTGGTCGCCGGCAAGGGCCATGAGAATTATCAGGAAATCGGCCGGAAGCGTCTTCCCTTCGACGATGCGGAAGTTTTAAAAACCTTCCTATCTCGGCGCTTTTCGTCAGGGGATTTTTGAAAAAAACAGGGGATCGAAAGAGGAACCCACCTACGCGGTTTATCTGGGAATAGCTTCCGCACAACTCTGGGGAGGATGTGGGGATCCGGGGCTTGCCTTGGCCGGAGGGGAAGGCCGGGACCCGGCCTTCCCCTCCGGCAAGCCTGCTTCGCAGGCGGATTCCTTGGGAATCCCAAGGCAAGCCCCAGATCCCCAAGCTGCGCACTTGCCTTTTGGCCCCCAGGCCTTAGATGGAAGAAGTTCTTAAACCTGCAGCTGCCATGAACCGCAACATCGTCGAGGAAATCCGGGCCGAAATCCGCCGATTCCAGCCTCAGACCCTGAGGAAGAACGTTGGCCGGATCCTCCACTTGGCGGATGGGGTTGCCTTCGTCGATGGCCTATCAGAGGTGCGCTGCCACGAGCTCGTCCGCTTTTCGAATGGGGTCAAGGGCTTCGCGCTGAACCTGGAAGAAGACCGGGTCGGGGTCGTGCTCCTGGGCGATACCTCCAGTTTGCGGGCCGGTGACGGGGCCGAGACCACCGCTCAGCTGCTCTCGGTACCGGTCGGCCCAAAGCTGCTGGGGCGCGTCATGGATGCCCTGGGCGAGCCCCTCGACGCCAAGGGGCCAATCGAGGCCACAGAGCGCTATCCCATCGAGCGCCAGGCCCCCGGCATCATCGCCCGCCAATCTATCTCCCAGCCGCTTCAGACCGGTATCCTGGCCATCGACGCAATGATCCCAATCGGCCGCGGCCAGCGGGAGCTCATCATCGGCGACCGCGCAACCGGCAAGACGAGCCTGGCCCTCGACAGCATTCTGAACCAGGCCAGGCTCAATGCCCAGGGGCTTGAGAGTGGCGATCCGAAATTCCGGCCGGTCTATTCCATCTACGTCGCCATCGGGCAGAAGAACTCATCCATCGCCCGTACGATTCAGGTGCTGGAAGAAGCCGGCGCTATGGGCTTCACCATCGTCATCGCCGCGGCGGCGGCGGACAATCCGGCGAACCAATACCTCGCACCCTACACCGGCTGTGCCATGGGGGAATGGTTCATGGAGCACGGTCAGGATGCGCTGGTAATCTACGATGACCTATCGAAGCACGCCATCGCCTACCGGCAGATATCGCTCATCCTCAAGCGCCCGTCAGGGCGTGAGGCCTATCCGGGAGACATCTTCTATTTACACTCGCGCCTGCTGGAACGGGCGGCTCGGCTCACAGCGGAGGCTGGTGGAGGCTCCCTGACCGCCCTGCCCCTCGTCGAGACCCAGGCGGGCGACATATCCGCCTACATCCCGACCAACATCATTTCCATCACCGATGGCCAAATTTTTCTCGATACCGAACTGTTCAACCGCGGGGTGAGACCTGCCATTTCGGTGGGGATTTCCGTTTCCCGCGTGGGCTCGGCCGCCCAGACGAAGGGAGTCAAACAGGTGGCGGGCAAGCTGAAGCTGGAGCTTGGGCAATACTATGAACTGGCCGCCTTCGCGCAGTTCGGTTCCGAGCTGGATGCCCCAACCCAGCAGCGGCTCGACCGCGGCGCTCGCATCGTGCAGTTATTCAAGCAGCCGATGGGCCAGCCCCTCTCGGTCGAGCAGCAGATTCTTCTGCTCTGGAGCCTCCAGCAGGGCTATGGCGACGACCTTCCTCTGCGGGCCATTGGGGAGATGCGGGTCTCTCTACCGGCCTTTTTCGGCACCCATCATCAGAGTCTGCTCGACGCCCTGGGACAGGCCTCTGGTTTCGACGCCGCCCTGGAAGAGCAGCTCCACAGCGCCGTAAAAGCCTGGAAACAGTCGTTGATCTTGCCCTCCCTGGCCGCCGCATGAGCCATCGAAGCACCCCGAAATCCACCGGCGCTCCTCCCACCCAAGGTAGGAGCCTTTCCGCCAGGGAAAGCCCCCAAATCCATCGTCCATGCTGACAGTTTCCCCTTGTCCGATCTTGCGACCTGCTTCTTCGGGTTTCCTCTCTCGGCCAGTTCGCGAATTTCCCTACGGGGAATAATGGGCAACCCGATGTAATGGATGCAGCTCGATAGGAATATGCTCAAAAATCCTCCAGATAGGCCGAGCAAGACACGGGCAGGAGAAGTTCTTGCCGATTTCGACGAATCCACGGAAAAAAACTCCTCTTCCGGGTCGAGCTACGAGCAGAACTTGCAGCGCCTGGAGCAGGTCGTGGGCGAGATGGAGGCCGGCGAGCTCACGCTCGAAATGCTTTTAAAAAAGTACCGCGAAGGCCAGGCCCTTCTCATCACCTGCCAGGCCGAGCTCGATCGCGCCGAGCTCCTCATACGCCACTACAGCGAAAGTGCGCCGTCTCCTCAGACGGAGTCCCCTTAATCGAGACCAGAGGAGAATGCCAAAGGGCCGTATCCGCGACGATACCTCAGGGGAAATGGAGAAGCGGACGAAGGGGATTTATGTGCATCCATCCCTTTGCTTCCCAAAATTCTCCAGGCCAAGCAAAGCCGATAAGCCCTGATCTCCAGACACGTTGCAGTCTTCTCTTCCATCATTCGAAAAAAGAGAGCTTTTCGGGGCCCCCTCCAATCGGCAGAGAGTTTCTAGGTCCGCGCGATGGCCGGTCGCAGCCCCCTTCTTCCAGAAAAGGGCTGCGACCTGAGCACCGGCGCTCCGCGCCGGCGCTAGCTTTGCTCCGCAAAGGGCCATCGCGCGGAAGAAACACCCGCAAGAGAGAAAATTCTTTCCCAACACCCAGGACATTCTCCCATGCTCCTCTCCCCTCGACAATACGGACAAGCTCTCGCCATTTTGTTCACCTAGAACCAAAGAACGCCGATTGGGAAAATCCGAAATGACCATCCCTAAACCCTTCCCAGCACAAGATTTCCCTTATACTTTTTCCGAAAGCTACTCGTGGAGCAGGTCTGCCTCAACGCGGTCAGGCATCTCGGGACTATTCCACCAGACATTAGGAGGTAAGCGCATTCCTGTAGCTTATCGGCGATGACCTGTGCATCGTGCCAGGACCGCGAAGAAGAGCGGAAATTTGAGCATCCGGAAGCCGGTATTTTTCACGGGGGAAGTTTTGGGCAGCGGCGTGACTCAGCCGATTTTAGGTGAAAGTTCCCACAACCTTCCCGGTGCCACGACGAGGCGTATGAGTTTGGGACAGTTTTTCTGCAATAGAGTAGAATCCACGGGAAACATAGGAAAATGCGCATGCGTAGGGCTCCCCTGATCTCCAGCCTATCTTCAAAGGCCACCCAAACTAAAGGTTCATCCACTCCATCCATCATCTCCTATCATCCTCCTAATGCACGGCGAAATGTCATCCGAATAGGGGTGCTTTGTCGGCGTCCTCCGTTAGGAAGCTCTCTCACACTAGGCCCCTGGAAAACGCATTGGCAAAACATGACTCCAAAGTAATGCCCATGAGCCAATCCGCCACTTCCTCATAGGAGGCAAATGCAGGAGCTCCAAGGATCAGCATGGGCAATAAAGCGAATATTTCCCTCAGATCGCTCCATAGAGCAAACTTTAAACGAGGCATAGATACCATGGAAACTTCCGACATCCCCCGAGTCCTCTTCCTTGGCTGCTAGGAGATGTATGGATTAATTGCCGCAAGCGAGAAACGGCATAATCTGTTCCTCGACTCTCCTGCTCAAATTTATCCCCCCTAAGGGCAAGCCTGAAAGGGCCAGGGGATCGAGTTTTTCCTGTGCCAATCGCCCCCGCTGAGCTTCTGTTCTCGTCGGCCCATCACTTTTTGGGTTTTCTTTCATCGGGGAGTCGTCCGTCATATGCTTTCCTGCAGGGCCAGGAGAAATTTTGTTGTCAATCGGAAATTTTCTTTCACACTATTTTGCCCACAATGGGAAAAGGATATGGATGCAGGAAAGAGAGAGGATAAACGGTCTGTTCTCCGGCACGCTGAGCCACGGAGGACAGGCCAAGAAAACAAGGACGCCGCTGCTCGCCGGCAGGAAAAGGAGAAGGGGGCAGAGGAAATCAGAGGCTTGCGGGCTCAAGCTGGAGCTCGAGGGAGTTTGAGAAAATCCCACATCCCCAACTCATCTGGAATGAGCTCGTCCGAAGCGGCGGAGAGCCTTGCCGGCGATGGGCCATTCCAGGAGGTGAGCCACGTTGGGGTCGAAACGAAACCCCAAAGAAGATCCACAGATGCTAGCGTACAAGGGCCCGTCAGCGGCGGGCCTGTCAATGGCGATGCGGACAAAATCATTCTGCCCCCGCTCTCGGCTGACGAGCTGGCGATCGCCATTCGCCATCACCTGACGGCATCGCTGGCCCGCTGTCCGATATCGGCCACACCGCACGAGTGGTGGCTCTCGACCTGTTTCGCGATCCGGGACCATGTGCTGGAGCGTTTCGTCCGCACGCAGGACCAGCACCATGCGCAGGATGTCCGCCGGCTCTACTACCTCTCCATGGAGTATCTGCCCGGTCGCCTCCTGTACAGCAATTTGCTCAACACAGGCCTGCTGGAAGCCGCCCGAAGCGCCCTTCAGGCCCTCGGCCAGAACCTGGATATGCTGCTGGATGAGGAGTGCGACATGGGCTTGGGCAATGGCGGTCTCGGGCGACTGGCTGCCTGTTTTCTCGACTCCCTGGCCACGCTCCAGTACCCGGCCATCGGCTACGGTATCCACTACGAATTCGGTCTGTTTCGGCAGGAAATCTGCAACGGCCAGCAGGTCGAGAAGCCGGACAACTGGTTGCTATTCGGCAATCCTTGGCAGATCCTGCGGCCGGAAAATGCCCAAAAGATTCCGCTCTATGGGCGGATCGTCGACCATTTCGACGAACGGGGAGACTGGTGTCCCTTGTGGATCGATACCCAGGAAATTCTCGGCGTTCCCTGGGATATCCCCATCGTCGGCTACGGTGGGGCAACGGTCAACTTTCTCCGCCTCTGGGAATCCCGGGCAACCCATGACTTAAACTTGGAGGACTTCAACCGCGGGGACTACACCGATGCGGTGCTGGAGAAGATCCGCGGCGAGAATATTTCCAAGGTTCTCTATCCCAACGACACGACCGAAAATGGCAAAGAACTGCGGCTCATCCAGCAGTACTTCTTCGTCGCCTGCTCGTTGCGGGACATTTTACGGCGCTATAAAAATGCCCATTCCGACCTCCATGGGCTGCCGAAAAAGGCGATTCTTCACATCAACGACACACATCCGACCCTTGCGATTCCGGAACTGATGCGCATCCTGATAGACGAGGAGCACTTCTGCTGGGAAGAGGCCTGGGAAATCGTCCAGAATGTCTTTGCCT
The DNA here is from genome assembly GCA_031288595.1 of Puniceicoccales bacterium. Taxonomy (GTDB): domain Bacteria; phylum Verrucomicrobiota; class Verrucomicrobiia; order Opitutales; family JAIRLG01; genus JAIRLG01. The sequence continues at coordinate 1,535 of JAITRB010000007.1, read as the reverse complement.
ACACGAACCATACCCTGATGCCGGAGGCCCTGGAGTGCTGGAGCATCGGGCTGTTCCAGCGGGTCTTGCCGCGGCACTACCAGATCATCGCTGAGATCAATCGGCGCTTCCTGGAGAGCGATGTGGAGAAGCAGTGGCCCGGGGATTCGGAGAAAAAACGCACGCTATCCCTCATCGGCGACGGAGTCGTGCGCATGGCCTCGCTGGCGGTGGTGGCCAGCCAGTCCATCAACGGTGTCGCGGCGCTGCACAGCCGATTGATCGGTGAGCGGCTCTTCCCGGAATTTCACGCTCTCTACCCGAAGCGCTTCAACAACAAGACAAATGGCATTACGCCCCGTCGCTGGCTCCAGCAGTGCAACCCGCGCCTATCGGCGCTGATTACCCAGAGTATCGGCGAGAACTGGAAGACCCATCTGGAACATCTGCGGGACCTGGAGCCTTTCGGCCAACATCGGGAATTCTTGGAACTCTTCATGCGGGTCAAGTACCGGAACAAGGAAGACCTAGCCCAGGTGCTCCGCGATCGGACGGGACTGGTGGTCGATCCCTCAGCGCTCTTCGATGTTCAGATCAAGCGCCTCCACGAATACAAGCGCCAGCATCTGAACCTGTTGCACGTGCTGAGCCTCTACCGCCGCATCCTCCACGGCCCCTCGCCAACCCAGATCCCTCCGCGGGTCGTGATCTTCGCCGCCAAGGCCGCCCCGGGCTACGCCACCGCCAAAATGATCATCCATGCCATCAATGCCGCGGCGAGGAAGATCAACGCCTGTCCGCAGGCCAAGGATTGGCTAAAACTCGTCTTTCTGCCCAATTATAATGTCTCGCTGGCGGAGAAGATCATTCCGGCGGCCGATCTGTCGGAACAGATCTCGACGGCGGGAAAGGAGGCCTCGGGTACAGGCAACATGAAACTTGCCCTGAACGGGGCCTGCACCATCGGCACCTTGGATGGGGCCAACATCGAGATCTTGGAAGAGGTGGGACGCAACAACCTCTTCATCTTCGGCAAGACGGAGGAGGAGATCGAGGCGCTGCGGAAGCAGGGCTACGACCCCTGGGAGCCCTATCGCCAGCACGAGGAACTTCGAGAGCTGCTGGATTGGATGCGCTCCGACTACTTCGCCCTCCCAGATGGACGGAATCCCCTCAAGCTCCTCGCGGAGCAGCTGCTCTACGACGGCGATCCCTTCTTCGTGTTAGCCGATTATACGGACTACCTCCGTGCCCAGTCCTGGGTCGATCAGTCCTTTCTCAATCCCAAACACTGGGCCCAGAAGGCCCTCCTGAACACGGCCCGCCTAGGACGCTTCTCCAGCGATCGCACGATTCGCGAGTACGCCGATGAGATCTGGAAGTTGCCAGCGGTGCGGATTCCGGAAAGACCGGGGAATCCTCAGGGGTCTTAGGTCGCCGCTGCGGATCTCCGGGGAAGTCAGAAAATCTTCGGATCGCCATCGGGGGTCTCGGATCTCCGCAGCCGTAGATTACTGCTGCAGCTCCTCAAAGGACAGGGAAGTCCTCAAAGTCTT
>JAITRB010000002.1 GCA_031288595.1 Puniceicoccales bacterium | reverse complement strand
CCCAGGAAAGCGTTCCCCTTGGAAATAGCTCCGGTCCTACCACTTCCACTCCCCAAGCGCCTTCACTTGCTGCGACTAATATCGCCCCCATTATTAGCGCTTTCAGCCTATTTTTGATTTTGTTCATAAGTCTCATCTATTTAGTCATTATTTTCAAAGTTTTTTTTGCCTTTCATCGCATTATAGGAGCGGCTGTCAATAGAGAATGCTCATTCTGCGAAGCTCATCGAAAATGTCAAGGGATGTCGGGGTAAAATCAGGAGCCTCTCTTTTTCTGGCAAGAGGCCAACGCGGTGTAATTCCGAACCATGAAATTCCTCATGACGCAGGCTATAAAAAAAGACGATGAGAGCAATGCTGGCAAGAGAAAAATCATGAAGAGAGAAAAAATAGTCATGCGGCGACATAGGGATCTAGGCCTAGGCAACCCTGGAGAGAGGAAAAGAAGGCCTGAGAATGCAGGGTAGCGAGCTGCTGCTCGGCGTGGGCTATGCGCTCGTCCAGACGCAGTGGATCGACCGGAAATGGGGAGGAGAAGTTCGGGACAGGATTCCTCGGCAGGGAATCTTTCCCTTGGGAAGCGGAGCTTGGGAAAGCCGATCTTGAGCTTTGATCTCCAGGGGAATGGGGAACGGCGGAAGCCGCTATTCCGGAAGTCCCTGCTCCGGAGTGTCTTGCCGAAGAGCCGGACGCTGCGGGAGATGCCGATATCTGAAGGGGGAAACTGGAAGGTTCAGCAGTTCTGTTTGCGCCGGGACTCGGAATGGAAAAGCCATGGCCGTCCGGTGCCGCCCCCGTAGAGGCGCGAAGGGCCTGCATCTCCCTGCGACAGCGCTCCCAGTGCTGAATCTGCTGATGGCGAAAGGCCTCAAGGCGCTGCTGGTACCAGTCTTGGGAGCGCAGGGCCTGGGGTTCAAACATCTGGCGGAATTCCGGAGCAGAGCGCCGCAGGCCATTGGCTTCGCCGTAGGCCATGATTTCCAGAAGTGCTCGGAGCGGCGGACAGGCGCCCTCGATGGAGCCGTCGTGAAAAAAGATCTCGGCCGCGCGGCGCTGGGCGTCGACGATATTCGCCATGCTCCTGGCGAAGAGATCCAAGTCCTGAAGCTCTGGCCGAAGCATCTCATCGCAGAAGAGCGTTTCTGGGCTCGACACGATGCGGCCCAGGAAGGTCTTGACGAAGCTATCGGTGATGCGATAGCCCAGACGACTGGCCTCGACGCACTGCCCCCGGTGCTGGAAGTCGCGGCAGGGCTCCAGGTAGCCATGGGCGATGAGGAAGTTCGCGTCGCGTTCCTGGGCGGACAGGCGGCACCAGAGCTCGGGGATGAGGTAGCTGATGTCGTGACCGATGGCATACCGTGGTCCGAGGTAACTGGCCGAGGAGATGAAGCCCTGGTAGCCGCTCAGAAGGAAACTGGTCAGGGCATTATTGAGGTCAGTGACCGTGCTCAGGCCGTTGAAGGGCCGCTTGGTCATGGCCCCTTCCAGTCCGCTGCCGGTGGTGGAGGGCGATTTGCCGGTCGCGTTGGAGGCATACTCCATGAAGAGCTCCGGCAGTTCCAGGTAGTGGAGCGGGTTGTGGACGGACAGCGGGGGGATGTTCTCCTCCGGTGGGTTGTTGCGGCGGCCGGAGATGATGGCCTGGACGGCGTAGGACACTGGCCTGTCTTCCGGTAATCGTCTGGCGAGGCGGGTCGCCTGCTCCAGGAGATAGGCCTTGCGCGGCTGGGTCAGGTCTTCCCGATCCTCCAGGTAGCGCGGATTCGTGCTGAGGGAGCCATTGGGCATGTGGCGCCGGACGGAAGGACATGCGGCGAAACGGGGGCCGTCGCTCCGCTCGGCGAAGTTCTTCAGGAAGCGCTGCATCGCTTCGCTGTAGCGGGAAAAGGCGATGCGGTCGGCCAGCATACCCCTGGCCTCTGTCTTCGTGATGGGGTGCAGGTTGCAGCAAAAGGTCTCAGGCAGGGTCATGAGGAGTTCCGCCTTGGGGTCATTGCCCGGAATGATGGCCTCGTCCGGCCGTTGGTAGAGACGGTATTCCCCATTGCTGACACACTTGAGGGATGGGTGCCCCTCGGCGTTGAAGCCAGCCAATCTCCCTGCCGGCACGAGGATGGAGGCGGTGATGTCGTCTTCCATCTGCCACTTGCAGGCCGGATAAAAGTCCTGCCGTAGGGTGAAGAGCCGACCGGTATGCTGGTCCGTGAACCCGACCCGCAGGTAGCGGGCGACGAGCCGGTTCCCCAGGTATTTGAGGGCATGGCCCGAATGGCCGTTGATCCAGTCGACCGAGAAGTGCCGCGGCCAATCCTCTCCCCAGGCAGGCTTGTAATAGGCCTTCAGGACGAAGAGGAGATCTTTGATGTGGGGAGGGATCGACGCGACCCAGCGCTTGTGCTCCTCTGTATAATCCGGCTGTGGGTGGAATATCTTGATCACCGAGCCCAGCGAGCGGCGAGAGTCCAGAATCGGCCGTTCTTCTTTCTCCGGTCGGCGGTAGCGATGGGAGAGATCGTGGCGCAGAATGCCCTGCAGTTGCCGAAAATCTTCCTCCAGGTCTTCGCTCAGCACCGTACCGCGGGAGATATTGCCCGTGAGGGGGCTTGCCATCTCTGACTTCCCGCCGCCGGAAACGGTAGAGGGCTTGTGGCAGAAGACGCAATCCCCCCGGGTACCGATCAGGCGCCAGCACTCGTCGCTCCCCGCTGTCGGGGCCAGCAACTCGACCCGATAGCCCGAGGGCAACAGGTAGCTCTTGTCCGGTTCCAGCGGAAGGGATTGTTCCTGCCCGCCCTGCTTCCAGCAGACTTCCAGCGGCTGCAGCGTGAAATTCGCGTCCTCCGGCACATAGAAGATGTCCGGATAGCGGCGGTCAATGGCGTAGCCCTCGGCCTGGGGCATGACGCTGTCGGCCTGGGTCTTCAGAACATCGGCCAGGGTATGCGAAGTCTCTTCTATTTTCTTCAAACAGAACTCGTCGCCGAGATCGTAGGCAGCGAAGGCCAAGGTACCGCCGGAATGCTCCTCCTCACATTGGCCGTAGAGGTTGGCGGAATAGCTGAGCTGGGTCTTGATCTCCTTTTTGCCATAGCCGTTGTAGCTGTCGGCGATGAGGGAGACAATGACGCCTTCCAGCGTACGGGCCATGAGCTTGAAGGGCCGACCGTCGTGGTAGCGCTCCTGCTCGTCCGCCCAACACATGCCATCGCGCTTCTGGCGCTCGCTGGCCTCCGAGATGTGCGGCAGGCCGAGCTCCTTCTTCCGGAGCTGGGTCAGGTGTGGAGCGATGAGGATACAACCGCTGTGCCCCGTCCAGGTCTCGGGCTCCAGCGCGGCATTGTTCTCGGGCAGCGAGGGCGAGCCGGCCGTTCCGAAGATGCTCTCGACGCAGTCGATGAAATGGACGAGCGAAGCGGGGGCGAAGAAGCGGATCTCCATCCGCTTCCCTCGGCAGAATCCCGGAACTTCGGGACAGACGACGGGCCGCAGGTAGCTGGAGACGAAACCATGGGCTTTGCGCTTCTGATGGGCGGTAAAGGGAAATTCCAAAAGCGTCTGGGGCGGATGGCAGGCTGCTCGCAGGAGCCGCGCGAAGGCGATTTTCGGCACCGCTATCTTGTCATCCGGCACGACGGGCCCGCCTTCGACGATGTGGAAGACGTCCTTCGTCGTCCGCTTGTCCTCCCTAGGATTATGCAGAATCCCCTGGGCGACGCGATAGGAATCGATGTAATCCGAATGGAATTCGTCGCCGTTAAAGGGCAGAGCCAGGACACGGGCGATGCCGTAGCGGTCGGTCTCAAAGCTCTGGAGCGGGATCCACTCGTGCTTGTCCTCCGGTGGGATTTCGGCGAGAAATCGGTCGAGGAAGTCCGTGATTCTCCGGTCGACCGGAGAGCGGTAGTGGGCCAGATGCCTCCGTATCTCTCCGGCATTGGCGAAGAGCGGAGCCGCGATGCGGCTCACGGAATGCGGATCGTCCCCATCCTTCTCGACAGGCTGCCCCATCGCCAGGAGCCGCAGCTGGATGTATTCGATGAGCGCCCTGTCCTGCGATACTGCCACCCGTCCCCCATCTTCCTTCAGTCCCAACGACTCCCTGATGTCCATAAGCACCATCCTAGCGGGCTAGTTTAGAAAATTTTAGAGGGAAGGCAAATGCGTAATGAGGGGCAAATGCATGGCACCGGGGCATGAGGCGACGTCGGCAAAAAACGCCTGACCATCCCTTTCCTAAGCAGTAGTTTTTTTCAGTTCTGCATTTGAAGTACTACTTGAATGCCCCTTCAAAAATAAAGTATCGCCTTGAGAATTTCTTCCGGAAATAAACGCTGAAATTCCCTGTGATTTGCACTGATTCCCGCCAAAAATACCTTTCACGGCCCTAAGGGCCTTTTGCGAAACCCCATCCCCGAGTCCCCGCTTAACGGCACTCGGCTCCCAACGCGTCAGTTCTTCAAGATCTTCGTCTCCTCCGATGCTTGGTTTAAACTTCAACCCTCTTCCCTGGTGGAGCCGATCGGGATCGAACCGACGACCTCCACAATGCCATTGTGGCGCTCTCCCAATTGAGCTACGGCCCCTGGTCTCCTGCGAAGTCCTGGCTAGGACCCGCGCAGCAGGGATTGAAAAGGATCAATCCCCATGGCACGCCTCGCAGGACTTGAACCTGCAACCTTCTGATCCGTAGTCAGATGCTCTATCCAATTGAGCTAGAGGCGCATCGCCATCGACGCCATCCTGAGGGGCTGCCTTTCCTTGACAAGGAGAAAATGGCGAAACGGTCCGAAGGCCGGACATTGCGAAAGAGAGCGGAGAGATGAGGGGGAAGGGAGGCTCGGCGCTGTCTTTAGAGCCTGAAAGAGGAAGGGATCCTTCCTCTTTCAGGCTGGAGCCCGCGCAGCGGGCGGCTCCCGGAGGGAGCCAAAGACAGCGCGATCTTCCGAACCTTCTGTAGAAAGGCACCGAGAAGCGCCAGAGGGGGATCTGGGAGAGGCTTGAAACTGGAGTGTCTTCCTAAAGGCATCATTTTAAGATTGACCAGCGTTTTATCGCTCAACAGATTCTCTGCCAGATGGTCGTCGCTGGAGTTCGGCGAAAGGCGGATCGTATTCGTTGCCCTTGTAGCTCAGTTGGCAGAGCGCATCCTTGGTAAGGATGAGGTCGGCGGTTCAAATCCGCTCGAGGGCTCCAGGATGTCTCTTAATCAGAACAGGAAGATACATGGCTAAGGAAACCTTCGCGAGAACGAAGCCGCATGTCAATGTCGGCACAATTGGTCACGTCGACCATGGGAAATCGACGCTAACGACCGCCATCCTCAAGGTCCAGTCGGACAAGGGTCTGGCGAAATTTAAATCCTATGCGGATGTGACGAAGGGCGGGACGATTCGCGACGCCTCCAAAACAGTGACGATTGCAGTGTCCCATGTGGAATATGAGAGCGACCGGCGTCACTATGCCCACATCGACTGCCCGGGTCACGCGGACTTTGTCAAGAACATGATCACCGGTGCGGCTCAGATGGATGGCGGTATTCTGGTGGTTAGCGCCGCTGATGGACCGATGCCCCAGACCCGGGAGCATATCCTATTGGCCCGTCAGGTGGGCATTCCCAACCTAGTCGTCTTCCTCAACAAGGTCGATCTCCTGGATGATCCCGAACTGCTCGAACTGGTGGAGATGGAGATTCGGGAACTCCTGAATAAGTATGACTACAAGGGCGACAAGATCAGCATCGTCCGAGGTTCGGCGCTGGCGGCTCTTGAGGGCAAACCGGAGGGGGTGAGTGCGATCGGACAGTTGTTGGATGCTTTGGATCGGGAGATTGAGGAGCCGAAGCGGGATGTGGATAAACCCTTTCTGATGGCGGTGGAGGATGTTTTCTCCATCACCGGTCGTGGAACGGTGGCCACCGGCCGTATCGAGCGCGGCAAGATCAAGGTCGGTGAAGAGGTGGAGATCGTCGGTCTCAGCGAGACGCGCAAGACCACCTGCACCGGAATTGAGATGTTTCGCAAGCTCCTGGATGAAGGGCAGGCGGGGGATAATGTCGGTATTCTGCTACGGGGTGTCGAGAAGAGTGAAGTGGAACGCGGCCATGTGTTGGCCAAACCCGGGACGATTACCCCACATTGCAAGGCCAAGGCCGAGATCTACGTCCTGACCAAGGAGGAAGGAGGGCGCCATACGCACTTTTTCAGCGGTTATCGCCCGCAATTCTTCTTCGGCACCGCCGACGTGACCGGCGTCGTCCATCTGCCGCCCGAAACGAAGATGGTGATGCCCGGGGATAATCTGGGAATCGAGATCGAGCTGCAGAAGAGGATAGCGATGGAGAAGGGGCAGCGCTTTGCTATTCGCGAGGGAGGGCATACCATCGGTGCGGGACGCATCGTCGAGGTAGTGACCTGAAAGCTGCTTAATGGAGGCGAAGGGGAGACTTAGGTCGCCTTGCATATTGGGTGTAGGAGAATAGTTCAATTGGCAGAACAACGGTCTCCAAAACCGTAAGTTGGGGGTTCGAGTCCCTCTTCTCCTGCCAGTTTTGTTTGGAGGATGAGGGCTTTCTGGCCTAAATTTTTATTGGCAATCATCAGTCTATGAAATGGTGGACAAAAGTGCAGGGGTTTAGCGCTGAGACCGTAACGGAGTTGCGGAAGGTGACCTGGCCCGACCGGAAAGAGATGAGGCAGTCCATCGTCGTGGTATTGATGGGAATGCTGCTCTTGGGGTGCTTCGTCAGCCTTTCGGATTTCGCGCTCTACGGAGTAGTGGATCTCCTGGGCACCTGGGTACGAGGGAAGCTGGGGAGCTAGTAAATGGGAGATATGGCCTCTCTTTCGACGAGCGACTGGCAGTGGTATGCCCTGCAGATCCTCTCCAATCAGGAGGCTAAGGTGAAGCTCTATCTAGAGCGCATGCTCAGGACCGAGGGCCAGGGGTGTATCCAGGAGGTACTCGTCCCGATGGAGAAGACCGTGGAGGTCAAGGAAGGAAAGAAAATCCTGCGCTATAAAAAGCTCTACCCGGGTTACGCCTTCATCCGCGCGCGTCTCTATGACGAGGCTGGACAGATTTTACAGGGGCCGTGGCAGTTGATCCGCCGCGCCCAGGGTGTCATGGGCTTCGTGGGGGGCGAAAACCCAGTACCGCTGAAGGTCTCCGAAATCGAGCGCATTCAGGGGCAGATCCGGGCTTCCGAAGAGCATCCGCTGCCCAAGACCTCCTTCACTGTGGGCGATAAGGTGAAGATTCAGGCAGGACCGTTCGTGAATTCCGTGGGTCAGGTCGAGGCCATCGACGCCGAAGAGGGGAAGTTGATCATTTCAGTCTTGCTATTTGGTCGCTCGACGCCAGTAGAAGCAGAGTTCGGACAAGTCGGGCCCGTCGACGAGTGATTTTCTCGGGCGAGAAACCATGGCGAAAAAAGTCATCCACAAGATTAAATTGCAGTTGCCAGCCGGTGCGGCGAATCCGGCACCGCCGGTGGGTCCGGCTCTGGGGGCTGCTGGGGTCAACATCATGGCCTTCTGCAAGGAGTTCAATGCCCGTACCAAGGATCAGGCGGGCATGATCATCCCGGCCCTTATCTCGGTCTATGCCGACCGTTCTTTTTCCTTCGAACTGAAGTCTCCGCCGGCCTCCGTATTGCTTAAAAAGGCAGCCGGCCTGCTTAAGGGCTCCGGTGTGCCCAATCGGAACAAGGTCGCTAAGGTGACGGCCCAGCAAATCGCGAGCATCGTGGAGCTGAAGAAGGCCGACCTCAACGCGGAGGATAGAGTGGCGGCGGCCCGCATGATCGAGGGAACGGCCCGCAGTATGGGCATCGAAGTTGTGGTCAAGGAGGAGAAGTTATGAAACGGGGAAGTAGACGTCAGCGCAAAGCTCGGGAAATGCTCGCCTCGCAGTCGTCCTTTTCGTTGGAGCAGGCGGTAGCGCTGTTGAGGGAGATGCCGATGGTCCGTTTCGATGAGACCGTCGAGCTCTCGCTGCACCTGGGCGTCGATCCCAAGCTGAGCGAGCAGATGGTGCGCGGAACAGTGTCTCTGCCCCACGGCAGCGGCCGGAAAATACGCGTGATCGCCTTTACGGAATCACCGAAGGAAGCGTTGGAGGCCGGTGCCGAAGTGGCTGGTCTGGAAGAGCTCATCCAGCGCGTGCAGGAAGGCTGGATGGACTTCGACGTCGCGGTGGCAACCCCTTCCGCCATGAAACAGGTACGGACGTTGGCTCGGGTCTTGGGCCCGCGTGGCCTGATGCCGAATCCCAGATCCGGTACGGTGGCCGACGATCTGGCGCCAATCATTCAAGAACTCAAGGCAGGTCGGGTGGAATTTAAGATGGACAAGACCGCCAACATCGCGGTAGTGGTCGGCAAGCGCTCGCTGAACGATGAGTGTCTTTCAGCCAACGTCCAAGCAGCTGTCGAAGCGGTGGGCCATGCGAGGCCAAATGCCTTTCGCGGGCGCTTCATCCGCAGCGCTACCCTGAGCGCCACCATGTCGCCCGGGATTCGCCTAGACGCCCAGGAGTATTTGGGAATGGAATCGAACCGCAGTGCATCATGAGACTGGAAAAGAATTGGCTCGTTCAGGAGGCAGTGACTTATCTGCATGGGTCGGATTACCTCTATCTGCTCAACTTTGCCCGCGTGCGCGTTGAGGAAGTAGCGGAGCTACGCCGGGCCTTGCGGGCGGAAGGGGCGGTTTTTCACGTGGTCAAGAATAGCATCTTGCAATTGGCGCTTCAGGGAATCGTTTCCCTAGATTTGAAGCCGCAGCTCTCGGGGCCGACGGCCATCGTTACCCGTGGATCTAATCCTTCGGGAGTGGCCAAGATTCTGCTGCAGTTCCGCAAACAGCACGAGGATAAGCTGGTGCTCAAATGCGGTGCGCTGGCAAATCGCTTCCTGAGTCCGGAGGAAGTCAAGCTGCTCTCGGAATTACCACCACTGGAGGAGTTACGGGCGCGTTTTCTGGCTCTGCTGCAGGAACCGGCTCGTCGGATACTGGCGGTTTTCCAGGGCGTTCCGCAGGGCCTGCTGCGCGTTTTGAAGGCCAAGGGGAGCCGATGAACTTTATTCATCTGAATCGGGTGTGTTTTAGGAGCCTTGCTCTTAAATGATGGTTTGAAAATCGCTAAAATACCCCAGGGAGGAAATCATGACAGACATCACGAAGGAAGAGGTTATCGAATGGTTGGGCCGTCAATCCGTATTGGAAATGGCGACTCTGGTGAAGGAATTGGAGGAAAAATGGGGCGTCAGTGCGGCCGCTCCGGTGGCCGTTGCGGCGGTGGCGGCAGCCGCTCCGGCGGAAGCAGCGGAGGAGCAGACGGAGTTCAGCGTCATCCTCACGGCGGCCGGAGATAATAAGATCAATGCCATCAAGGAAGTCCGGGCGGTCACCGGTCTCGGCCTGAAGGAGGCTAAAGACTTGGTGGAGTCCGCCCCTAAGCCGATCAAAGAGGGTGTTTCTAAAGCGGAAGCAGAGGAGATCAAACAGAAGTTGGAGGCCGCTGGAGCTAAAGTTGAGTTGAAGTAGGGGCGCGATTGCTCGGTTCATTTATCGTGTTTCTGGCATCGGGTGCGTTCGTATCTTTCGCCGTTCAGTCTAAAGGCGATTCTGCGGAAGGGTCTGCTTTTACTTTTTTAGGAAAATCATCTCGAAGGGTCCATTCGGGATGAGTACTGTTATTTTTTCGTCGCTATGTCGCATCGCATCTCGTTTGGGAAGCTAAAGGAAATTATCGCTCCGCCGAATTTCATCGAGATTCAGCTCCAGTCCTTTGCCGATTTTCTGCAGAAGGATACGGCACCGGAGAAGCGAAGGCCCATCGGGCTGCAGGCGGCATTTCAGGAGGCCTTTCCCATAGAGGACTACGAGGGGAACTGTCGCCTGGAATACGTCTCCTATCGCCTCGGCGAAGCGCGCCATGCGCAGGACGATTGCATCCGCGAGGGCCTGACCTATTCTGTTCCTCTATATGTCACGCTGAGAATTCGCGAGGGCGAGGAGATTCGCCAGGAGGAGGTTCTTTTCGGCGAGCTGCCGATCATGGGCAGTCGGGCCTCCTTCGTCGTCAATGGGGCCGAGCGCGTCGTGGTCAGTCAGCTGCACCGTTCGCCGGGTATTTCCTTCGAGTCGGAGCTGCACAGCAGCGGCAAATTGCTGTACTCCTTTCGCCTCATTCCGGACCATGGGACCTGGTTGGAGGTCCAGTTCGATGCCAATGACCTCCTCTATGTCTATCTGGATCGCCGCCATCGCCGGCGAAAATTTTTAGTCACAACCCTGTTGCGGGCTATGGGCTTCGGTTCCGACCGAGAAATTCTCGGGCTGTTCTATAAGATAGAGGATAAAAAGGTCGCGACCCTGATGAAGAAGTCCGACATTGCCGATCTGCTGCTGGTGGAAGATGTCGTCGACGCCCGAGAGGGCGTCGTTCTGGCTCGGGCCTACGAAACCCTCTCCAAAACCGCCCTGAAGGCCTTTGAGGCGGCGGCTGTCGAGAAAGTCGAGGTCTTCGATGCCTCGGTGGATGGGGGAATGGTCGTGCGCAGTCTAGAACGGGACACTGCCCACAATCAGGATGAGGCTCTGCGGGAAATCCACAAGCGCCTGCGCCCGGGCGAACCGGTGACGACGGCGAGTGCCACGTCGATGTTTCACTACCTCTTCGGAGATCTCAAGCGCTACGACCTGGGCCGCGTAGGGCGTCACAAGATCAATCAACGCCTCGGGCTAACGAAGCCTCTGGAGAACCGCAGCATCGATAGCGTCGATGTGGTTGCCGCAACGAAGTACCTCTGTGGACTGCGTCAGGGTGTGGGTTTTCTGGATATCATCGACCATCTCGGGAATCGCCGCGTGCGCTCCATCGGTGAGCTCCTGGTAAATCAGTGCCGCATGGGCCTTAGCCGCATGGAGCGCATCATCAAGGAGCGGCTGTCGCTCTACGAGCAGACCGTCGATGCGCTGTCCCCCCAACGCCTCGTCAATCCGAGAATTTTCATAGGCCTCTTGCGGGATTTTTTCGCCCGTAGCCAGCTTTCCCAACTCCTGGATCAGATCAATCCCCTGTCGGAAATCGCGCATAAGCGCCGTCTGTCCGCCCTGGGGCCCGGGGGACTGAATCGCGAGCGGGCCAGTTTCGAGGCCCGGGATGTTCAGCCATCGCACTACGGGAGAATGTGCCCCATCGAGACGCCTGAAGGGGCCAATATCGGCCTGATCAATTCCCTGAGCATCTACGCTCGTCTCAGCGAATTCGGCCTCATCGAAACCCCTTACCGCAACGTTCGGGATGGGGTCGTGGGCGACGAGGTGTCCTACTTCGACGCCTCGGCCGACGAGCACCTGATGATTGCCCAGGCCCAGTCCCAGGTGGATGAGAAGGGTCAGCTGAGTGGGAAGGTGGTCGTCCGCCAGGAGGATCAGATTTTAGAGGTCGAACCGGAAGAGGTCCAGTACATGGACATATCGCCCAAGCAGGTGGTGTCGGTGGCCGCGGGGCTCATCCCTTTTCTGGAACACGATGATCCGGCTCGAGCCCTGATGGGGTCTAACATGCAGCGCCAGGGTGTGCCGCTTCTGTCGCCCCAGGCACCGCTGGTGGCCACGGGACTCGAGATCCAGGTGGCCCGGGATTCCGGCCAGATGGTCCTATCTATGAGCCAGGGCATTGTCGCATCAGCGGATGCCCGAAAGATCATTGTCTCGCCGGACGGCAAGCTCCCCAAGCATTTCGATTCGGCGAAAAACGTGGCAGCACGCTCGGGCATTTACGTCTACCCTCTGCGCAAATTCGTCCGATCCAACGCCGCCACCTGTTTCAACCAGCACCCTCTGGTGCTCAAGGGTCAGGCGGTGGAGGTCGGAACGGTACTGGCCGACGGGGCAGCCATGGAGGGGGGTGAACTGGCTCTGGGCCGCAACGTGGTCGTGGCCTTCATGCTCTGGGATGGCTATAATTTCCAGGATGCGATTATCCTGAACGAGCGCCTCGTGAATGAGGATGGCTTCAGCTCCATCCACATCGAGGAATTCGAATGCATCGCCCGAGATACCAAGCTGGGGGAGGAGGAAATCACGCGCGATATTCCCAATCTGAGTGAAGAGACCCTGCGGCGCCTCGACCGCGATGGAGTCATCCGTATCGGTTCGGAGGTCAAACCGGGGGATGTGCTCGTCGGCAAGATTACCCCAAAGGGCGAGACGGAATTGGCACCTGAGGAAAAGTTGCTGCGTGCGATTTTCGGAGAGAAGGCTTCGGATGTGAAGGATTCCTCCCTCGTCGTGCCCCCTGGTTGCTACGGGGTCGTCATGGATGTGCAGATGTCGGGCTATGTCAACGAGGAGCGGAAGGAGATTTCGACCTCGGGCGTGCAGCGCCACACCAAGCGGGTCAACGAGGACTTCCGGGAACAGGAAGAGCGCCTGCGCAATGATTTGACCGAGGCCCTTTCGAGCATTCTTCTGGGCGAGAAGATCCCCCTGGACATCCGCAATGGCGAGACTCAGGAGGTGATCATTCCCGCTAACCGCAAGATCACCAAGACCTTGCTGCGCCGCCTGGCTACCTGTTCGGAATCGATCGAGACAGAGCCCTCGCCAGTGCGCAACCGCATCATGGAGATCATCGATACCTATCGCTACCGCTTTCGGGAGCTGGACCAGGAACGCTCGCGTAAAATCGCCCTGGTGGAGGCGGGACAGCTCGGCGAGAGCGGGGTTATCAAGAGCGTCAAGGTGCTGGTCGCCACGAAACGCAAGATTCAGGTGGGGGATAAGATGGCCGGTCGTCACGGCAATAAAGGGGTGGTTTCCTGCATCGTCCGAGAGGAGGATATGCCCTTTCTCCCTGACGGGACTCCGGTGGATGTCATTTTGAATCCCCTCGGTGTGCCGAGTCGCATGAATGTCGGCCAGGTCTTCGAGACGCACCTGGGTTGGGCTTGCCGGAAGCTGGGTATCCGCGTGAGCACGCCGGTTTTCGACGGAGCTTCGGAAGAGGACATCCGCTCGTATCTGCAAAAAGCCGGTCTGCCGACCTCGGGCAAGAGCGTTTTGTACGACGGCAGAACGGGAGAGCCCTTCGAGCAGGAGGTGGCAGTGGGCGTGCTCTACATGATGAAGTTGAACCATTTGGTGGCGGATAAAATCCACGCTCGGGCGGTCGGGCCCTACAGCCTGGTCACGCAGCAGCCGCTGGGCGGCAAGGCCCAATTCGGCGGCCAGCGCTTCGGCGAGATGGAGGTCTGGGCACTGGAGGCCTACGGTGCCGCCTATACGCTTCAGGAGATGCTGACCGTCAAGTCGGATGACATCCAGGGACGGACGAAGATCTACGAATCCATCGTCAAGGGGGACAATACGCTGCAGGCCGGCATGCCGCAGTCCTTCAACGTGCTGATGAAGGAAATCCAGAGCCTGGGCCTGGACATCCGCCTGGGCAACGAGGAGCACTTTCCCGTATCCTGAGAACTCGCGTTTTCTATGAGCAACGAGGAGATCAAGAAATTTTTGGGCTTTAGCCAGACGGAGGACTTCGACCGCGTCGACATTTCCGTCGCGTCACCCGATGCGGTTCGTTCCTGGTCGAGCGGGGAGATCAAAAATCCAGAGACGATCAACTACCGCACCTTCCGTCCGGAAATGGGTGGCCTGTTTTGCCAGCGCATCTTCGGGCCTGTGCGCGATTACGAGTGCGCCTGCGGCAAGTACAAGCGCATCAAGTACAAGGACATCGTCTGTGAGCGTTGCGGCGTCGAGGTCACCCTGTCCCGGGTTCGGCGGGAACGCATGGGGCACATCGAACTGGCCGTCCCCGTCTCGCATATCTGGTTCCTCAAAAGTATGCCGAGCCGCCTCGGACTTTTCATGGGCATGACTGCCCGCGATCTGGAGCGCGTCATCTACTTCGAGAGCTACATGGTGACCGATGTGGGGTCGACACCGCTGAAGAAGGGACAACTCCTGCAGGAACAGGAATATCTACGCCTTCAGGCCGAGTACGGCGAAGAGGGTTTTACGGCCAAGATGGGGGCGATGGCGCTTCGGGACCTCCTCTGCGAAAAGGACTTGGAGGAGATGGCAGCCGAGGTTCAGGAGGAACTCTACCACACCCGTTCCAAGCAGACGAAGCAGCACCTGTCCCAGCGCCTGAAGCTGATCTCTGGGTTTTTGAAATCAGGGGCACGGCCGGAGTGGATGATCCTGGAAGCCCTGCCGATTCTACCGCCGGACCTGCGGCCGTTGATCCCCTTGGAGGGCGGCCGTTTCGCCACGAGCGATTTCAACGACCTTTACCGCCGCGTCATCAGTCGCAATAATCGGCTCAAGAGCCTGTTGCAGCTCAAGACCCCGAATGTCATCGTGCACAACGAGATGCGCATGTTGCAAGAGTCGGTGGATGCGCTCTTCGACAATGGCCGCCACGGCCGCGCCGTGCTGGGTTCCGGCAATCGCCCCCTCAAGTCCCTCAGCGAGATGTTGAAGGGGAAGCAGGGTCGTTTCCGCCAGAACCTTTTGGGCAAGCGGGTCGACTACAGTGGCCGTTCCGTCATCGTCATCGGGCCGAGGCTTAAGCTCCATCAGTGCGGCCTGCCGAAGAAGATGGCCCTGGTGCTCTTCGAGCCCTTCATCATCCGCCGTCTGAGGGAGCTGGGCTTCGTCCACACCGTCCGCAGTGCCCGCAAGATGATCGAGAAGCAGGCGCCGGAGGTCTGGGATATCCTGGAAGAGGTCACGCGAGGGCACCCCATCCTGCTCAACCGTGCGCCGACTCTGCATCGCCTGTCGATTCAGGCCTTTGAACCGGTGCTCATCGAAGGGGACGCGATTCGCCTCCATCCGCTGGTATGTGGCGCCTTCAACGCGGATTTCGATGGCGACCAGATGGCGGTGCACGTACCGCTGTCGCTGGAGGCGGTGGCCGAGTGCAAGACCCTGATGCTGGCATCGCACAATTTCTTCTCCCCGTCGAGCGGGCAGTCCATCTTAACTCCATCTCAGGACATCGTCCTGGGCGTCTATTACCTGACCTATGCCTCAAAACCGATGGAGCAGCAGACCAGTTTCCCGCTGATGGGCAGCATCGACGAGGTACTGTTGGCCGAGGCGAACGACCAGGTGCGCCGCTGCGACTGGATCGACTTGAGCAATCCGGATTACGGGCGGATGACCCGCCACGGCGAGGCGTCCAAACGGGTCCTGCGGACGACGGTGGGTCGGGTGATCTTCAACAGTATCCTGCCCCGGGACCTAGGCTTCGTCAATCGGCCGATCGCCAAAACTGCCCTGGGGGAGCTGATCATGGATATCTACAAAGTGGTCGGCAAGGCGAAGGCCGTCAATGTCTTAGATGCGCTGAAACAGCTCGGGTTTTCGGAATCGACCCATGCCGGACTGTCCATCGGCGTCGAGGACATGGTGGTGCCGGAGTCGAAAGAGGCGCTGCTCGCGACGGCGCGCCGGAAGGTGGCTCAGGTCGAATCCCAGTACAAAAAGGGTGTCTTGACCAAGGGTGAGCGACGTGGCAAGGTCATCGATATCTGGACGAGCACGACGGATGAAGTGGCCAATGCGACCTTCCGAAGCTTGTCCAAGGGCTCAGCTCTCGGTGAGGTCAATTCGATCTATCTGATGATGGATTCTGGCGCCAGGGGCAACCGGCAGCAGGTGCGCCAGCTCTGCGGTATGCGTGGGCTGATGGCGACCCCGTCCGGCGAGATCATCGAACGGCCGATCACGGCCTCCTTCCGCGAGGGCCTGTCGGTGCCGGAGTATTTCATCGCGACCCACGGCGCCCGCAAGGGCCTGGCGGACACGGCTTTGAAAACCGCGGACGCGGGCTATCTGACCCGCAAGCTCTGCGATGTGGCGATGGATATTGTGGTGGCAGACGAAACCGACCTCAGCGGCCAGGGGATCTGGAAGCAGGCTATCGTCGATGGGGACGAGGAGATCGTCAGCCTGAGCGACCGCATCGTCGGCCGCTGTGCGGCGGAGAGGATCGTGCATCCCGTGACGGCGGAATTGATCCTCGAAAGGGGACAGCTCATCACGCTCGACATAGCCCATCGCATCCATCAGAGCGGTCTGGAACGGGTGAAGATTCTATCGCCCCTGACGAGCATCCGGCGCAACGAGATTTCGGCCCAATCCTATGGCATCGATCCGGCGACCAATGGCATGGTGCAGAAGGGATCATCGGTGGGCATCGTGGCGGCCCAATCCATCGGCGAACCCGGCACCCAGTTGACCCTGCGCACCTTCCACATCGGCGGGGCGGTGAGCCAGGCCCTGAAGAATCCGGAGTATCGCGCCCATCACGCGGGAAGGCTCCGCTATCGGGACCTGCGCCTCGTGACGGGTGAAAATGGCCTAGGCATCGTCCTCAGCAAGACAGGGGCCTTGCTGCTGGAGGATGCGGCGGGCGAGGAGCTGGAGCGCTATCCCATGGGGGTCGGCATGGTGCTGATGCTGCCCGACGGCGCGGAGGTGGAGAGAGGAGCGGTCATCGCCATGTGGGATCCGCACCACATCCCCATCCTTTCGGAGCACAGCGGTTCGGTACGCTTCCATGACGTCATCCTGGGCGTGACGGTGCGGCAGGAGGTTGAGGGGACTTCGGGAAGCTCAGCGATGCTGGTGATGGAGCACAAGGAGGATCTGAATCCGCTGATCGAGATCGTCAAAGGGGCTTCGAAGGGCGAGGCGGAAACGGTGCTGGGTTTCTACACTCTCCCGATCGGCGCCCAGATCGTGGTGCGGGATGGGGATCGCATTGTCGCCGGAACGCTCCTGGCCAAGATGCAGCGCCTGAGCTCCCGTACCCAGGACATCACCGGCGGCCTGCCCCGCATCGTGGAACTCTTCGAAGCGCGCAAACCGAGAGAGGTGGCGGAAATGGCCAAGATCGACGGCGTGGTCTCGTTCGGAGCGCCGGTGCGGAATAAAAAGCGTCTCTGGGTGACGGACAGTACGTCTGGTCAGCGAGAGGAACACCTGATCGCCCGGGAGCTGCACACCCTGGTGCACGAGGGGGATTTCGTCAGTCGGGGCCAGCCGTTGACCGAAGGCGCGGCGGATCCCCACGAGATCCTACAGATTTTAGGCGCCTCGCAGGTGCAGGAGTATATCATTGCGGAAATCCAAAAAGTCTACCGCTCGCAGGGGGTAGTGATCAACGACAAGCACATCGAGATCATCGTATCCCGCATGCTGCGGAAGGTGAGGGTGACCGATGCCGGCGATACGGATTTCTTCTGGGGCGAACAGGTGGATCGGGAGCGCTTTCTGGCGGAGAACGAAAAGGTGATCGCTGCCGGTGGCAAAGCCGGAGAGGCGGAGCCCATCCTTCAGGGCATCACCAAGGCTTCACTGGAGACTGAAAGCTTCATCTCGGCAGCCTCCTTCCAGGAGACAACCCGGGTCCTGACGGACGCAGCGACGCTGGGCAAGGTCGATCACCTGCGCGGTTTTAAGGAAAATGTCATCATGGGCCACCTGATCCCGGCCGGCACTGGCTATCCCATCTATCGGCAGCTGAAGGTCAAGCCGTTGGGCAGTTCGGAGAATTTCGGTCGAGCCTATACCATCGAGAATGCCTAGGGGTGCTGAGGGTGCCTGATAGAAGCTCCGGAACAGGGCTGAGAAGGGAACGGGAGACTTCGGTGTTTATTTTCCAGGCGCCGCCTTTGCGGCCTAGGGCCGGAGGGCCTCTCCAGCCCTAGGCCGCACGGCCCGCGAAGCGGGCCTAGGGCCCCTATGGGGCCCCAAGGCGGCGCCACAGCGCGATCTCCGCTTATGAGCAATCCCATTTGGGGAACTAATCGCCCCGGAGAGCCTGAAAAGGACCACCGCGATGGGCCTATGGGGAAGGGTGTAGGGAAAGGAAGCCTAGGAGGGCGGGGCCTGCAGTTCGAATTTTCAGGGGGTCTGGGGTGATTTTTATCGAATAAAGGCTTGCTTCTCCAGGAGGGAGTTCTAGCGTGCCGATTTCGAATAAGGAAATTTTATCTCTGCGGCCCATGCCCACTATCAACCAGTTACTTCGCCATCCCCGTCTACGGGAGGCGATCAAATCGAAATCACCGGCATTGGACTCGAATCCCTTCCGCCGCGGCGTCTGCATCCAGGTGATGACGCGCACGCCGAAAAAGCCAAATTCGGCCATCCGCAAGGTGGCCAAGGTGCGCCTGACCCATGGCGGCGATGAGGTCATCGCCTACATTCCGGATGAGGGGCACAAGTTGCAGGAGCACAGCGTGGTGCTGGTGCGCGGGGGGCGTGTGAAGGACCTTCCGGGCGTGCGTTACCACATCGTCCGAGGCACCCTAGATTGCTCCGGAGTCGACAAGCGCCGCCGGAGCCGCTCGAAGTACGGTGTGAAGCGGCCCAAGGCGGCAAGGAAGTAATTTATCATGTCACGTCGTCGCCGAGCCGAGAAACGCCCCATCGCAGAGGACCCGCGCTTCGGAAGTCCCCTGGTGGGCCAGTTGGTCAACCGGGTCATGGAACGGGGGAAACGCTCCGTGGCCTGCAGCATCGTCTATGGGGCCATCGAACGGGCCAGTGAGGAGATCGGCAAGGGTGATCCTGTCGCCCTCCTATTGGGAGCGCTGGAAAATGCTCGGCCGAAGCTGGAGCTGCGGAGTCGCCGCGTGGGCGGAGCTACCTACCAGATTCCGGTCGAAATCCCCCCTACTCGCCAGCAGGCACTGGTCTTCCGCTGGATGATTCAGTCTGCCCGCGGTCGTAAGGGCAAGCGCATGGCAGAGGCCTTGGGTCAGGAGATCATCGACGCCTACAACAACACCGGCAATGTGGTGAAGAGGAAGTCGGAGGTGCACCGCATGGCTCAAGCCAACCGCGCCTTCGTCCACCTGCGCTGGTAAGAAAAATCGAAGACGCCGAAGCGCCTGCGCCCTATGGATCCCAAGAACATTTCCCCCGTCAACTCGCCGAAGCGCAAGGTGCCGCTGGAGTTCACCCGTAACATCGGCATTGCGGCCCACATCGATGCCGGTAAGACCACGACGACGGAGCGGATTTTGTACTACACCGGAGTCGTTCACAAGATCGGAGAGGTACACGAGGGGACGACGGTAACGGATTGGATGGAGCAGGAGCGGGAGCGCGGCATCACCATCACCTCGGCGGCCATCAGCTGCGGCTGGACGACGAAGGAGGGACTTTTCGCCAAAATTCCCCAGCAGATCAATCTGATCGACACCCCAGGCCACGTGGATTTCACAGCTGAAGTGGAACGCTCGCTGCGGGTGCTGGACGGAGCGGTGGCGGTCTTCTGTTCCGTCGCCGGCGTGCAACCCCAGTCCGAAACGGTGTGGCGCCAGATGGATAAGTACCAGGTGCCGCGCCTCGCATTCATCAACAAGATGGACCGTACCGGAGCGGATTTTCTCGGTGCGGTGGAGGATATTCGGAAAAAACTGGGCGGCAATGCCCATCCGCTCTTTCTCAACATCGGTTCCGCGGAGGAGTTCCGGGGGCTGATCGACTTGGTCAAGATGCGGGCCTATATCTACGACGAGTCGGATCCTTTAGGGGTTGCCTATCAGGAGGCAGAAATTCCGGAGCATTGGCTGGAAACGGCGAAGCAGTGGCGAGAATCCCTGCTGGAGGCGCTGGCAGACTTCGATGACGAGCTGGCGATGAAATTTTTAGAGGGGGCGGCGGTGTCGCCCGACGAGATGCGCCGCGCGATTCGCTCGGCCACCATCGCCCTGAAGTTCATCGGGGTCATCCCGGGGAGTGCGTTCAAGAATAAAGGGGTCCAGATGCTGCTGGATGCGGTAGTGCACTACCTGCCTTCACCCCTGGATCTGCCCCCGATGAAGGCGTTTCGGGACGATGGTTCCACCGTCGAGGTCCGGCCGGATGACAAAGGTCCGCTGTCCGCCTTGGGCTTCAAGCTGATGACCGACCCTTACGTGGGAAAGCTGGTCTTCTGCCGCGTCTACCGCGGACAGCTGCGCAAGGGCGAGAGCTTTTATAACCCGCGCACCCGTCATACGGAGCGCATCAGCCGCCTGATGGTCATGAAGGCGGACATGCGGGAGGACATCGATGTGGCCTATGCGGGGGACATCTGCGCCATCATCGGCGCGAAGGGGGTGATTACCGGCGATACCCTCTGCGAGCGTTCCTCGGACGAGGCGCTGGAGCCACCCACTTTCCCGAATCCGGTCATCAGCATGTCCATCGAGCCGAAGTCGAAGGCGGACCAGGAAAAACTGTCCCTGGCGCTGCAGCGGCTGGCGGAGGAGGATCCGACCTTCCAGGTTTCCTCCAACCAGGAGACTGGCCAAACCATCATTGCCGGCATGGGGGAGTTGCACCTGGACATCATTCGCGACCGGCTGTTCCGGGAATTTAAGGTCGATGCCAATGCGGGGCGTCCCCAAATCGCCTACCGCGAGACCATCACGACTCCAGCCGACGGCGAGGGCAAGTTCATCCGCCAGTCGGGCGGGCGTGGCCAGTACGGACACGTGGTCGTCAGGATCGAGCCGGCGGAGAAGGGCAGTGGCCTCGAGGTGATCAATGAGATCGTCGGCGGGGTCATCCCGAAGGAATACATCAAACCCTCTCAGGAGGGTATTCTGGAGGGCGCCCGCAACGGAGTTGTGGCCGGCTATCCAGTCATCGACCTGAAGGTGCGTATCATCGATGGTAGTTTTCACGAGGTAGATTCTTCCGAGTTGGCCTTTAAAATGGCGGGGATTTTCGCCTTCAAGGACGCGATGAAAAAGGCGATTCCCATCCTACTGGAGCCGATCATGAATGTGGAGGTCGCGGCACCGGAGGAGTATCAAGGCGATATCATGGGGGATCTGAATCGCCGTCGCGGACAGATCCAGAAGATGGAGATGAAGGGTACTCTCGCCAACATCGATGTGCTGGTGCCGCTTGAGATGATGTTTGGCTACGCTACCGACGTGCGATCCTTGACAAAGGGGCGGGCGAACTATTCGATGGAACCGTCACATTTCGAACAGGTGCCGGCTAGTATTCTACAGCGCATCATCGAAGCGTCGACGCGAACAGTTGCCCGTTCTTGAAAAAATGGCACAGAAAATTCGGATCAAGCTAAAGGGATTTGATCACCGGCTAGTGGATCAGTCCGCTGCGGAAATCGTCGATGCGTCGAAACGCTCCGGTGCGCGGGTGGTGGGGCCGGTGCCCCTGCCGACGCATACGGAGCGCTTTTCGGTCAACCGCTCGCCGCACAAAGATAAGAAATCGATGGATCAGTTCGAGCTGAAGACGCATGTGCGTCTGGCCGAGATCCACGAGCCGACGGCGGACACCATCGAGGCCCTGAAACGACTCAACCTACCCTCTGGCGTCGAAGTCAGCATCAGTGCCTAGTTCAGCATCTAGGGGAACTGGTTTCTGAAAGGTCGAAGCCGGAAGGATAGGTATTCGTTGGGGAATCGTTGATTTGGGGCCGGCTTTCGATGCCGAAGGCATCGGGCCCGCTGCGCGGGCCGCCCGATGGGGAAAAGGGGGGCCTCTTTCCCCCCTCGGGCAAAGCCAGCCCAATATCTCCACTCCATCGCCCTTGCTTTTCTCGACTCCTTCTCTCCCTGTTCCCTGGAACTTCCCAGGTTATCCCTTACTGCAGTTTTTCGAAATACGGGAATATACCGGAAAACGCTTGACAAGGGACCCGAGCGTTTCAGAAATCAGTAAAAACCTTCCAATGCAGGCTCGTCCTGCCTCCTGGAATCATGAGAGAAGAACTCGGAACACTGGGGAGAAAAATCGGCATGACGCAGATCTTCGATGCCGAAGGTGAGCTAGTTCCCGTAACGGTCGTCCAGATGCAGCCCTGTCGGGTACTGCAGAAGCGGACTCGGGAGACGGATGGCTATGAAGCCGTTCAACTGGCCCTGCAGGGCAAGAAGAGCGGGACAGTCAATGATAGACCCACGGTCGGCCGATTGGAAAAGGCGGGCTGCGACCCACGCAAGCGGCTCATCGCCTGTCGCGAGACACGGGGATGTTTTTCCCATTACCAGCTGGGCGATGAGGTCGGTATTTCCCTCTTTGAAGAAGGGGAGAAGGTCGACGTAGTGGGCATCACGAAGGGCCACGGCTTCCAGGGGGTGGTGAAGCGCTACGGTTTCGCTGGCGGTCCGGCTTCCCATGGGGCGATGTTCCACCGGCGGGGTGGTTCCTATGGCCAGCGCCAGTGGCCGGGTCATGTCATCAAGGGCAAGAAGATGCCGGGACATTACGGTGCCGTGCGGCGCACGGTGCAGAATTTGAAAATCGTGAGGATTATCCGAGAAGAGGAGCTCCTGCTGATTCGCGGCAGCTTCCCGGGTATCAAAGGCGCGACGGTCTTCGTCCGCAAGGCTAAGAAAGGGACGGATAAGCGTTGAGTCGTGGAGGGAATAGTCCATGAAGTTGAAATTTTATAGTCCGGATGCGACCCAGTGCGAGGAGAGGGAGTTCGCCGATTTTCCCGAGCTGGAGGGCGCTAAGGGACGAGAGGCCTTGGGCTTCGTAATCCAGATCTTACGGGCATCAATGCGGCAGGGCAATGCTTGTACCAAGACGAGGGGTGAGGTCAGCGGCGGAGGCAAGAAGCCCTGGCGGCAGAAGGGGACGGGCATGGCTCGCCAGGGCTCTCGCCGCAGTCCGATTTGGAGCGGTGGTGGGGTGAGTTTCGGCCCCAAGCCGCGGGTCTATGGCGGTAAAGTCAATCGTCAGGTGAGGCGCTTAGCCCTAGCCCGTGCGTTTTTTGAACGCGCATCGGAAAGGGCGGCCTGCGTGGTGGAGCGCCTGGAACTACCTCAAGCGAAGACCCGGGCATTGCTCCCGATTTTGTCCCGTATGAGTCCGCAGGGAAAATGTCTGCTAGTAGATACGGAATTCGAGGGAGATGTCATTCGGGCTGGACGCAATCTGGCCCGCTTGTCCTTGGTAGATGCCGTGGCGGTGAATGCCCTGGACTTGGTCTACAATGATTTTTGCATCTTGACAGAGCGTGCGGTGACGGTTTTGTCCGGACGCATGGCATGGAAGGCGGTCGCATGAGTTTTCCGGAAAGAGTTTTGAAGGGTCTCTGGATGACCGAAAAGGCAACGGCGCTAACGGCCAAGGGACAGTACACTTTCGAGGTCTATCCGCATACCTCTTCCTTTGAGATATCCAAAGCCGTGGCGGAGAAATTTCAGGTTCACGTACGGCGGGTGAATGTGCTCAATCGCTCCGGGAAATGGAAGCGCGATCGT
The DNA here is from genome assembly GCA_031288595.1 of Puniceicoccales bacterium. GTDB lineage: Bacteria > Verrucomicrobiota > Verrucomicrobiia > Opitutales > JAIRLG01 > JAIRLG01. Next base: position 16,460 of record JAITRB010000002.1, on the reverse strand, counting down.
TCCAAACGCGGCCGTTATGGCCGCAGTGTGTCTCGACGACTAGCCTATGTGTCCCTGCGGGAAGGCGAGACGATTGACCTGGTATAGGGAGAATTTTCGAAAATGGCCATCGTCCAAGTCAAGCCCAAGACTCCTTCTGAGCGCTTTCATCTTAAGAATGTGCAGGCTTTGTGGAAGGGTAAGGCCGAGAGTACTCTGCTCGAAGGAGACCGGAGGTCCTGTGGGCGCAACTGCTATGGCCGCATCACTTCCCGTCGCCGCGGAGGCGGCCATCGGCGCTCCTATCGGAGAATCGATTTCATCCGCCGGAAACTCGGCATCGAGGCCAAGGTGGCCCGCATTGAGTATGACCCTAATCGCTCGGCCCGCATCGCCTTGCTCCACTTTATCGATGGTGAGAAGTGCTATATGCTGGCTCCGCGGGATTTGAAGTCGGGCGATAAGGTCGTGAATCTTTCGGAAACTCCGGAAGATTTTCATTTTGGCACTTCATTGCCGCTGCACCGGATTCCCCTGGGGGTTCCGATCCACTGCGTCGAAATGGAGCCGAATGGGGGTGCGAAGCTCGTGCGCAGTGCCGGAACGGCCTGCCATCTGGTCTCGCTGGAGGGGACGAAGGCGAGTGTCAAGCTGCCGAGCGGAGAGATCCGTCTCCTGGATGCACGCTGTCGAGCGACGTTGGGACAGGTGGGCAATGAGGACCATAATAAGCGCTCTTTGGGTAAAGCCGGTCGCAATCGCTGGCTGAACCGGCGGCCCCGTGTGAGGGGGGTGGCCATGAATCCAGTCGACCATCCCCAGGGAGGGGGCGAGGGACGTTCCTCCGGCGGCGGACATCCGGTTTCTCCTTGGGGGCAATTGGCCAAGGGTTATCCAACTCGTCGCAAGAGCAAGCCTTCCAACAGCAGGATTCTCGTTCGGCGTAACGGGAGACATGTGAAGTAGAAGATTTAAATTATGGCTCGTTCTGCGAAAAAGGGATTTTTTGTCGATGTCAGCCTGATGGACAAGGTCGATCGGGCCCAGAAGACGAATTCCCGCAAGCCGATTAAGACCTGGTCGCGCCGCTCGACCATTACTCCGGAATTCGTCGGCCTGACCTTCCAGGTACACAATGGGAAGATTTTTCACGATGTCTTCGTAACGGAGAACATGGTGGGGCATAAGTTGGGTGAATTTTCATTGACCCGCAGCTTCAAGGCACATAACCCGCATACGCAAAAGGCATCATGAGGACGGCTAAAGAGGATACAGGTATCATCGCGGCACGGGCATTGGCGCGACAGGTGCGCATGTCGCCGAAAAAGGTTCGGGAGGTGGTGCGCTGTCTTCCGGGACGCTTGGCCGGTGAAGCCCTGGATTACCTGTGCCTTATTCCGAGAAAGTCGGCTTTTTATGCGGCAAAGACCTTGCGCAGTGCGATGGCCAATGCCGATGTCCGAGGGCTCAGCGGCCGCGATCTGTGGATCAAGGAGGCGGTCGTCGAACAGGGCTTGGTGATGAAGCGCTTCATACCGGCGGCACGGGGTTCTGCCCACCCGATTCGCAGGAGATCGAGTCGGATTCGCTTCGTGCTTGCGGAGAAGTTGGAGGATTGAAAATGGGACAGAAGGCCAATCCGATCGCGCTACGCCTCTCGGTTCGTCGGGACTGGGAATCCCGTTGGTTTGCGGACAAGAAGAGTTATGCCTCCTTCCTGAAGGAAGATCATATCATTCGCCATTTTTTGAACCAAAAGCTTAAATCCGCCTCCTGCTCAAAGACATTCATCGAGCGAGCAGGGGGCCGCGTGCGGGTGAAGGTGCATTCAGCCCGTCCCGGCCTGATCATCGGCCGTCGGGGGCAGGATTTGGAAAAACTGACGGAGGGGCTTCGGAAAGCGGTCGGGCACGAGGTTTTGGTGGATGTGGAGGAGGTGCGACAGCCGGATTTAGAGGCTTCACTGGTAGCCAGTAATATCGCAGCCCAGTTGGAACGCCGAATGTCCTTCCGCCGCGTGCTGAAGAAGGCGATTCAGACCTCCATGGCCCTGGGCGCTGAGGGTATTCGGGTCCAATGTTCCGGTCGCTTGGGCGGTGCGGAAATCGCACGGACGGAATCTCAGCGGGCCGGTCGGGTCCCTCTGCACACTTTGAAGGAGAATATCGATTACGGCTTTATAGAGGCGAAGACCGTCTATGGGGTCATCGGCGTGAAGTGCTGGATTTGCCATCCACGGGAGGGGAAGTCTGTCTCTTGAGACTTTAATAATGCATCGGTATGGCCAAGCTGTCACCCGCCAAAACGAAGTTCCGCAAGGTTTTCAAAGGCCGAAATCGCGGCCATGCCAAGGGCGGTGATGCGTTGTCCTTCGGTGATTTTGGCATCCAGGCTCTAGCGCGAGGGCAAATGAGCTCGTCTCAGATCGAGGCGGCCCGCGTTGCGATTAACCGCCATCTCAAGCGCAAGGGCAAGATGTGGGTGCGCATTTTTCCCCATAAACCGGTCACGAAAAAGCCAGCCGAAACCCGCATGGGCAAGGGCAAGGGTCCCGTCGAGTACTGGGTCTCGGTAATCAAACCAGGCCGCGTGTTGTTCGAGCTCTCCGGTGTGTCGGCGACGGTGGCCCGAGAGGCGATGCGTCTAGCGGATAGGAAACTTCCTTTTCGCTGCCGATTCATCAGCCAAGGAGAATGAGGAATCCTGCAGTGACGACAGAACTTAAGAATTTGGATTTGCGAGAGTTGGGCGAGCGCCTGAAGCAGGCCCGGGACGAGCTTTTGGACTTACGTCTGAAGAGGCGCCTGGGCACGTCCGGTAAACCGCACCTGCTGCGGGCCCTGCGAAAGGAAATCGCCCGCCTGGAAACCTTTTCCAGGATGAGGGAAAAGGAAATGGGGAAGATGGGGGACAGGATCGACAAGTAGGAATGAGTGATGAGTGAAGAGACAGGAGTGAGAACTGAGGAAAAACCGAGGAGTCGGCGGAAGGCGCTGGTGGCGGTGGTCATCGGGCGCAGCGGGGATAAAACGGTGAAGTTGTCCTATGCCTACAAGGCCCCTCATCCGCTCTATAAGAAGGAGATGCGACGCCGGACAGTGCTGCACGCCCATGACGCGAATAACGAATGCCAGTGTGGGGATAAAGTGGAATTGATGGAAACCCGTCCATTGAGCCATCTCAAGCGCTGGCGAGTGGTGCGAATACTGGCGAGAACGCCGAGAGCGGAGAAAGCGGAGGAGATTTAGGCATGTTGCAACAGCAGAGCTTGCTCGAAGTGGCCGACAATACCGGCGCCCGGAAGGCGATGATGATTCGCCGTCTGGGGCAGATAACAGATACGGCTTCGGTGGGCGATGTGATCGTGGTGGCGGTCAAGAGGAGCACACCGGATGCAGCGGTAAAGAAGGGCAGTGTGGCTCGGGCCGTGGTGGTACGTACGAGGGCCCCCATTCGGCGAGCGGATGGTAGTGTGCTGCGCTTTGACTCCAATGCCTGCGTCATCATCGATGACAAGGGCAATCCGAAGGGAACGCGTATTTTCGGACCCGTAGCTCGGGAATTGCGCCGGAAGAACTTTACGAAAATCCTGTCCTTGGCGCCGGAGGTCTTATGAAGTACAGGATTAAGCGGGACGATGAGGTGGTAGTGATTTCCGGTGCTCATAGGGGCAAGCGGGGGAAAGTTCTGAGCGTGCTGAGGGAGCGTTGTCGGGTCGTCGTGGAAGGCGTGGCGATGCATAAGCGCCACATAAAGAAGTCACGGGAATATCCGGAGGGTGCCATTATCGAAAAAGAAGGCAGTGTGCATTACTCCAATGTGATGCTGTTGTCCCATTTCGAGGCGAGAACGGCCGCTCGAGGGCAGAGGTCGGAGCTGTCGCCTGGTGAAGAGGGGTTGTGAAGCGGTGAATCGAGGAGAAAGCGAACATGGAAGCGGTGAAGTCGGCGATGAAGGAGCACTACGAGCAGAAGGTCGTGCCAGCGCTGCGGGAAAAATTCGGCTACAAGAACCGTCACCAGGTACCCTGGCTGGAAAAAATCGTCATCAATTCTGCCCTGAGTGCTGACAGTGAGAAGTCTTGGATAGCGGAGGTGGAGAAGGATGTCGGTCTCATCGCGGCCCAGAAACCCATCATCGTGCGGGCCCGCCAGAGTATTTCCAATTTCAAACTGCGGAAAGGCATGCCGAATGGGGTGAAAGTCACGCTGCGCGGCCGCCAGATGTACGAGTTCTGGTCGCGGTTGGTGAATATCGCGCTGCCAGTTTCTCGGGACTTCCGGGGACTGTCGGCTAAGTTCGACGGACGGGGCAATTACACCCTTGGGGTCGTCGACCATACGATTTTCCCGGAAATAAGTATTGATCACGAGCGAAAAAAGAATGTCGGTATGGATGTCACGGTGGTCACTTCGGCCAAGACGGATGCAGAGGCGCTGGAGTTCTTGAGGCTCATGGGGGCACCGTTCCGGATGAAGTGAGAGGGCGGACGAATTTTTTTGGAGAACATGGCAAAGAAATCGGTGATAGTGCGGAATTTGAAGCGGGAGGCGATGGTCACCCGTTATGCGGAGCGCCGTAAGGAATTAAAGGATACCCTGCGGAATCCGGAGACGACGGACGAGGCATTTTTTGCCGCTAGACGGGGCCTGTCCGAGCTGCCCCGTGACGCATCGCCGGTGCGGGTGCGCCATCGCTGTGCCATCACCGGCCGCGGTCGGGCCTACTTCGGTCGCTTTGGAGTTTCTCGCATCCAGTTACGGGAAATGGTCGCCTTTGGGAAATTGCCCGGGGTAATAAAGGCATCCTGGTGAGCAGGTGATATGGACAGTGTCGGAGATTTTTTGAGTATTTTGCGCAACGCAAGTCGGGCCAAAAAATTGGCCTGCTGTGCGCCGGCCTCCAAGTTGCGGGAGGGAATTCTGAGAATTTTGAGGGACGAGGGCTACATAGCCGACTTCAAAGTGGATGAGGATGAGCGCCATCACCGCCACTTTTCAATTTTCTTGAAATACGTTCAGGGCAATTCCGCCCTGGTGGGCATCGAGCGCTGTAGCCGGCCAGGTTGTCGTCTCTACTGCAGCCGCGAGCGCATCCCTCGGATACTGGGCGGCTTGGGAACGGCGATTCTGAGCACTTCACATGGGGTGTTGAAAGGAGCGGAGGCGCGGAAGCAGAACGTTGGGGGAGAGCTGCTCTGCAAGGTCTGGTGATCTGGAGTTGAAACATGAGCAGAATTGGAAAGTCCCCTCTGGAAATCCCTCCTTCCGTGAAGGTCGGTATCGAGGAAACGAAGGTGGTGGTTGAGGGGCCAAAGGGCAGGCTGGAACAGGCATTCGCCGAGGCCGTGAGTATCGAGGCTGACGGAAAGCAGATTTGGGTAAGGCCTAGGGGACACAGCCGTCTTGCTCGGGCGATGCATGGCACGGCGGCCTCCATCATTCGCTCCATGATTCGGGGGGTGCAGGAGCCCTTTTTCAAAGAACTGGAAATCGTGGGTGTCGGCTTCAAGGCCACGGTGAATGCCCACATGCTCGACCTGAACCTCGGCTACTCCCATCCCATTCGCTACGAGATTCCGTCTAACGTGACGGTGAATGTGTCGGAGTCGACGAAGATTCGCGTCGAAAGCCCGAGTAAATTCCTGGTGGGGCAGGTGGCTGCGGACATCAAGCATTTCTATCCGGTGGAGCCCTACAAGGGCAAGGGTGTGAGGATTGTGGGTGAATTCGTTCGGCACAAGGAGGGCAAGAAGACGGCCTAGAATGCTTGCGAAAATGATTAATATCGGGAAACTTTTTCATGAAATTGGAAGATAAGCAGTGTATCGCACAACGGCGCCGTTGGCGGGTGAGACGCCGGATCGAGGGGAGCGCTGAGCGGCCGCGCTTATCGCTGCATTTCAGCCATAGGCATGGCTACGCCCAGTGCATCGATGATATTCAGGGGCGTACGCTGGTAGCTCTGTCGACTTTGGATAAGGTACTGCGGGAGCAGGCTTTGAAGGCCAACCAGGCGGGGGCCAAGATCCTGGGAGAGGCATTCGGTAAAAGGGCCATTGCCTGTGGCATTTCAAAGGTGATCTTTGACCGTGGGGAACGTCGGTATCACGGCGTACTGTGCGCATTTGCCGATGCGGCCCGCGAGGCGGGTCTCGATTTTTAATACCCGAAATGACTGAGCTTCTATGATGAATGAACAGGGTAGTGGAGGACGGGAACGGCGGCGACGGGAAAGGGTCGATCGTCGAGTCCCTCGGGAACGGGAAGCCGGTAAACTGGTAGATAAGCTGATTCATATCAATCGCTGTGCCAAAGTGGTGAAGGGTGGCCGGCGTTTTAATTTCTCGGCCCTGGTAGTGGTGGGCGACCGGGCCGGTCGGGCAGGCCTAGGTAAAGGTAAGTCCAAGGAGGTGAGCGATGCGGTGCGCAAAGCGACGGAGCGGGCGAAGCAGAATCTGCGCGCCTATGCGCTTCGGGAGGCCACGATCCCGCACAGTGTGGAGGGTCGGGCTGATGGCGGACGGGTTATTTTGAGGCCCGCTTCCCCGGGAACCGGCGTCATCGCGGGGGGCAGCGTACGCCATGTACTGGAGGTGCTCGGCGTGAAAAATATTCTTTCCAAATCCCTGGGCTCCAGTAATCCAGCTTCGGTGGTCCATGCGACCCTGAACGCCCTTTCTCAGTTGAGGACGCTGGAGCAGGTGCAGGCCCTGCGCTGTGCTGTGCCGGATGGGGTTCATTAATACTGCAGACGATGAAATTGCACACCTTGATTCGCGGAAAGAATTCCGGCAAAGCGCGCAAACGCGTCGGCCGCGGAGGCGGTTCCGGTCTGGGACAGACGAGTGGCCGCGGTCACAAGGGCGGCAAGGCGCGGGCAGGTTATACCCCCTCCCCTATCGCCTCCGGTATCCCCTTCTATCGCCGCCTGCCAAAGCGTGGCTTTAAACATCCTCGCTCAGCTCTGGGCGAGGGTTATGCAAATCTAAAGGACTTGGCTCGCTGTGGTGAAGTGGAGCTCATCGACCGCCAAGTACTGGTCGAAAAGGGCATTCTGTCGACCAGCGCACGCTTCGTCAAGATTCTCGGTGAAGGGGATTGGGATCGCCCCTGTAAAGTGGTGGCGGACCGCTTTTCGCGCGCCGCAAAGGCGAAAATTTTGGCCGCCGGCGGGGAAGTTCAGGAGTTGAGCCCCAAACCGGAGGTGAAAGATATTGCACCGGAAGGGGGAGTGGCCGAGCAGAAGAGGTCTGCGGCGAGGAAGAGGGTTTCTGGGAGTCCGAAGCCAGAGGAATCGCTCTCGGAAGCTGCCTCGCAGGAAGGGACTCCGAAGAAAAAGGCACCAGCCGAGCAGGCACTGGCCCCCAAAGCTCAGGAACAACCGGAGGAATAGCAGGGGATGTTGTCGGCCTTTGTGGATTGTATTCGAGTGCCCGACCTGCGGCGTAAAATTTTGTTCACGCTGTCGCTGCTCTTCGTAGCCCGTGTCGGCGCGAGCATCCCCCTACCCGGCCTCGATCCCAAACCGCTGCACGATTTCTTCGCGACCCAGGCGGGTAATACCTCCAGTCTGATCGGTCTCTATAACATGTTCACCGGTGGGGCTTTTCTGAAAGGCGCCATCTTTGGCCTTGGGGTCATGCCCTATATCAGCGCCTCGATCATCCTGCAATTGATGTCGGCGGTAATGCCGACCTTGGCGCGGGTGCAGAAGGAGCAGAATGGGCGTCAGCGCATCGCCCAGTATACCCGCTACCTAACCGTTCTTATCTGCCTCATCCAGGGAATTTTGCTGGTGTTGGCCCTGATGAATTATCCGGAAAAATTATTCACCGGCTTCAATAAGGAGCTGTATGGCGAAATCGTCGTCATGAGCCATAGCTGGTTCCTGATCAATTCGACCATTTTTCTGACAGCTGGTACGATGATCTTGACCTGGTTGGGGGATCGCATTACCCAGAATGGGGTGGGGAATGGCATCTCGCTTTTGATCACGGTCGGTATCCTCTCCTCTCTGCCGCGAGCCATTTCTCAGACCTGGGCGATGTTCCATCAGCCGATCGGAGTGGAAGGCCCGCAATATGGACTGTTTCAGGCGGTGCTTATGCTCGCACTGCTGCTGGCGGTGATGGCGGCCATGATCGCCATGACCCAGGCCACGCGGAAGATCCCCATTCAGTATGCCAAGCGCATCATAGGGCATAAGGTCTACGGCGGGCAGGTCTCGTTTTTGCCCTTGAAGGTGAATTACGCCGGCGTTATGCCAGTGATTTTTGCCAGCGCGATTCTGCTCTTCCCGCAGCAGATATTCGCCTATCTAGGGGCTGCGACAGGCGTGACGCTCTTCCAGCGCCTCTCCTATATCCTGATGCACGGCTCCTGGTTCTATTATCTGAGCTATGGCAGCATGATCCTGGGATTCAGCTACTTCTGGGTCTCCATCATGTTTCGCCCGACCCAAATTGCGGATGATCTGAAGAAGAACGGGGGGTATATCCCGGGGGTGCGTCCGGGCTCCGCCACCGCTGAGTTTCTGGATTTCATCATGACCCGCTTGACCCTGGCCGGTGCGATCTTTCTGACCGTCATCGCCCTTTTCCCCGATTTTCTCTACTTCTCGTTCAGAATTCCTTACACCGTGGCGATGTTCTTTGGAGGTACCGGAACCCTGATCGCTGTGGGCGTTATTCTGGAAACGATGAAGCAGATGGAAACGCATTTACTGGAGAAGCAGTACGACGGGTTCCTGCAAAAGGGCAAGGCACGGGGCAAGGCCTCGCCCAAACGATGGAGTGAACTGCTCGCTTCGCTGAAAGCGGTAAAATCGCTGTGGATATTTCTGGCCATACTTGCGGCCGCAGGCTCTCTGGCCTGGGCGATTTGTCGCTGGGCTGGCCGCTGAGCGATGATCTGCAGAAACAATCGCGAGCGCCAGGGCATGCGGGAGGCGGGTCGGGTGGCAGCCAAGCTTCTGCGGAGTGTAGGCGAAAGGATTCGCCCCGGTATTTCAACGGCTGAGCTGAATGAGGTGACCCGCGAGCTTATGGGGCAGGCGGGAGCCATCAGCGCCGCCTATCACTACGGCTCGAAAAAAAATCCCTACCCGGGCTATGCCTGTTTTTCGCTCAACGATGTCATCGTCCATGGGATCCCTTCCAGGGACATCATCCTTCGGGAAGGCGATATTCTCAGCATTGACCTCGCCGTATTCTACAAAAATTTCTGCGGCGACAATACCAGGACCTTTCGGGTAGGCCAGGTCTCGCCATCGGCCGACCACCTGATACAGGTGGCCGAAGAGGCGCTGATGGCCGGCATCCAACAGGCCTTGGCCGGTCACTACGTGAACGATATTTCAGCGGCGATTGAAGCGGTGGCCCTTCGCGGGGGCTACAGCATCGTGCGCGAGTTCGTGGGCCATGGGATCGGTCATGAGATGCATGAGGGGCCTCAGATTCCCAACTATACTCTATCTCAGAAGGGCGTGAAATTGCGCCCGGGGATGAGCCTGGCCATCGAACCGATGTTCACCCTAGGCAGTGCCGATATCCAGAATGATCCGGATGGCTGGACGGTGCGGACGCGCGATCATTCCCTGGCAGTCCATGTGGAACACACGATTTTAGTGACGGAAAATCGTCCGGAAATCTTGACTTTACCATGAAAATAATTTCCAAACCCATCCGTATCTGGCCCCGAGCGGGATTTGGATACCGTGAAATGAGAAAATAAGTTATGCCGCGTCTCTTGGGTGTCGATGTTCCGGAGAATAAACATGTGGCCTATGCGCTGCGCTATATCTATGGCATTGGTCCCAAGCGCGCCGAGCTCATCGTTGATCGCCTGGGTCTGGATCCGATGATGCGCTCGCGTCAGCTCAATGAGGAACAGATCAGCCGCATAATGTCTGTGGTGAGTGAGATGGGCTGGAAGGTGGAGGGTGACCTGCGCCGCGAGCTTATCGGTAATTTGAAGCGACTTCAGGCGATTCGCTGCTATCGCGGCATCCGTCACCAGCGCGGCCTACCGGTTCGCGGTCAGCGTACCTCGACCAATGCCCGTACCCGTAAGGGCGCGCGCAAGACGGTGGGAGTGGTGCGAAAGGCATCGGCGAAGTAACGCAGAGGCTCGCAGAGGGACATTGGGAAAAGCTTTTAAAATGGCGGCATCGGAGCGAAAAGAGGAGGAGCAGGAGGCGCAGGGGCCTGGCGTGCAGGCGGAGGACGCGCTTCCGGAGTCGCTGGAACTTCCCGAAAAAACGGCGTCCGAGTGGATGAAATCCGTGAAGGAATCGGGGCGGGACCAAGCGCCGGAGGTGGGCTTTCCGAAAGAGCTGAAGCCGGTGTCCTCGGATGAATCGGCGGAGGGTGTGAAGCCGAAATCTTTAGAAAAAGCGGAGGAAGGGACGGGGCAAAAGACCTCGGAGAACTTTGAATCGGAGCCGAGGGGTCCGGGGAAATCGGAGGAAAGGCCGAGGAGGAAATCCTCTGCCGGCCCCAGAGCGCGATCGGGATCGAAGCTGCTTTCCGTTCCCAGTGCGAAGTCAGAGGCAAACTCGGAGACCGAATCGGAGAAGAAAGGGCAGGAAAAGCCGGAATCCCCCTCGGCTTCGGATATTTTGGATGAGGCACTGCACAGTGGGGTGAAGATCCGCCGTGCGAAGAAGAGCAAAAACGTGTCGCACGGGATTTGCTCCATTCTGGCCACTTTCAACAACACCAAGGTCGCCTTCACGGATCCGCGCGGCAATGTGATTTCCTGGTCGAGCTCCGGCAAGTGCAACTTCCGCGGCTCCCGCAAGGCGACGGCCTATGCCGCCCAGGTGGTGACCCAGGATGCTGGCCGGACGGCGATGTCGCACGGGATGAAGGAGGTAGAGGTGCACGTCAGCGGCCCGGGCATGGGTCGGGATGCGGCGATCCGTACCCTGCAAAGCTTGGGCCTGGCCGTACAGAGCATCGTGGATACGACACCCGTCCCCCACAATGGCTGCCGACCGCGCAAGCGCCGCCGCCCCTGATATTTGGGAGTTTTATATGTCGCGTTACACCGGACCCAAGGCCAGAATCAATCGCCGCTTCGCTCAGGACATTTTCCCTCCCTGCAAAGCGACGGAACGCAAGCCCTATTGCCCGGGGCAGCATGGCCCACGCCTGAGGCGCCGGACTTCTGACTACGCGCTTGGCCTCAATGAGAAACAGAAGTTGCGCTTTCTCTATGGCCTGAGCGAAAAGCAATTTCGCCTGATCTTCGAGCGGGCGAAGAAGGAACGCGGGGTCGTCGGAGAGATTTTCCTGCGCTCGCTGGAAATGCGCCTGGACAGTGTCCTTTACCTTATGGGTCTGGCACGCACGCGGCGCGCCGCTCGCCAATTCGTAACCCATGGCCATGTGATGGTGAACCGTGTGCGGGTCAATATCCCGAGCTTCATCTGTAGCCCGGGCCAGTGCATCGAAGTGGCCAATCGCAGCGCCTCAAAACGTCTCTTGGCCCAGAATGTGGAGGATACCCGCTACCGCAACCCGCCGGCTTGGATTGCCTTCAATGCCGATTTGATGAAGGGGCAAATCGACCGCGTGCCCTCGCGGGAGGAGATGACACAGGAGATCGATGAACAGCTGATCGTCGAGTTCTACAGCCGCTAATTTTCAAAAATCGCCTCGGCGTCGGTCAAAATCTATGGTAAAGCGTTTGGGAGAGTTAAAGTTACCACAGACACTGGTAAAGGAGGATTCCTCGGCATCCACCACCTATGCCAAATTCACCGCGGAACCCTTCGAGTCGGGTTTCGGTTACAGTTTGGGCAATACCTTGCGGCGCGTCCTGCTGGGGGCCATCGAGGGAGCGGCCATCACCTGCATCCGGATCCAGGGCGTGAATCACGAATTTCAGAGCATCGATGGAGTGGTGGAGGACGTGACGGACATCGTTCTGAATTTGAAGAAGCTGCGTTTTCGCTACAGTTCCCGTTCATCCGTATGGCTGAAACTGGACGTCGATCGCGAGGGTGCTGTGACGGCCGGCGATATCCGATGTGAAGAGGGCTTTGAGGTGATGAATCCGCAGCACATCATCTGCCGCATCAATGCCAAGCGCCGCCTGCAGATGGACATCGAGGTCAGTGTGGGGCGCAGCTATGCCCTGGCCAGTGCCTACAAAAAATCTCCGGAAGACATCGGCCTGATCCCTGTCGATGCTCTCTTCAGCCCTGTTCTTCTCGTGCGCTACACCGTGGAGGATACGCGCGTCGGGCAGATGACGAATTTCGATCGCCTCATCCTGGAAATCGAAACCGATGGTTGCATTTCGCCGGATGAGGCCCTGAAGGAGAGCGTCGTCGTGCTGCAGCGCCACCTGCGCGTTTTCGAAGGTATCAGTGCCGCGGAACTGGAATTCGATGACGAGGTGCAGGAGGTGAACGAAGAACAGAATCGCCTGAAAATCCTGCTGAACATGAGCGTCAACGAGATCGAGTTGTCCGTCCGCGCGGCCAATTGCCTGAACAATGCCAATATCACGACCGTCGGCGAGCTGGCCATGAAGTCGGAATCCGAGATGCTGAAGTACCGGAACTTCGGGAAGAAATCGCTCAACGAGATCCGCCTGAAGCTGGAGGAACTGGGCCTTTCCCTGGGCAGCAAGATCGATGAGCGTCTGGTGGACAGACGGCCGATGGGTCATTGAGTTTTTTTTAAAATGCGTCACGGTTTACACAGATATTCGCTGAGCAGGAAGAAGGAGCATCGGGCTGCCTTGATGTCGCATCTGGCCGCGGCGCTGTTCCGCAGCGGCCGCATCGAAACGACCCTGGCCAAGGCCAAGGCGCTCCGTCCGTTCGCGGAAAAGATCATCACCATGGCCAAAAAGGCCCAGGCCGCCGAAGTCCCGGCCGAACGCATCCATTTTCGCCGCTTGGCCGTCGCTCGGGTTCAGGATGAAGCCGCGGTCAAGCAGCTTTTTGTGGAACGGGCAGGGGAATTCATGAAACGCCCAGGCGGTTACACGCGCATTTACAAGCTTGTGCCTCGTCGGGGCGATGCAGCCAAGATGGCGCTGATCGAGTTGATCGCTGCTGAGGATAAAGGCTATAAGAAGCCCCGCCGCTCCGGCCAGAATAGGAAGTCCGCGTCTCCATCGGCCTCGGCTTCGCCAGCCTCCAGCTCATCGACCCCAGACCTGCCGAGTGTGCATTCGTCTACTTTGGATTCGTCAACTCAGGCTTCATGGAGTTCCAATCCATCCGTCGCTCCGGATCTATCCGTTCTGAAGCAAGCGTCGCCGAACGCTCCAGACTCGGATTTATCGACCCCGGACCCTTCGACATCGGATTTATCGGTTCCCGGAAACGCAGAGGGTGAGGAAAAAAGGGATGGAAAATCGGCGGGAAACAGAGAGCCTGCCCAAGAGGCCACCACTTTCGACTAGGGCGATATTCTGAGGATCGCAACTGAGGAAACTGGCCGAAAATGAGAATACGGCAGGGTGAAGGTTTATGAGCGCCTTGACCGAAGGTGGCCAGCGGAGCTCAGGATGTCGGGGTTCCCGTGCTGAATTTCGATTGGGCTAGGAGCTTGGGGCCCAGGGTCTTTGAAGGCCTTGAGGCGAATATTCGCTACCCTCTTCCCGAGCTGAAGAGGAGGGGATTTTTTAGAATCCAAACTGGAAGCAATGGAGATTTTTTCGGGGAAGCTCGGTGTTCGAAGGCCATCAAATCCGCAGAGGGGCGAAAAGCTTGAAAACTCCGCTTGACGAGGTGGGAGCGATTTTCGATATTGAAGTCTCCATGGATGCGTCATCGCTGAGGAGAAAAAAAGCCCTGGTGACCGGTGCGGGGCGTGGGATCGGAGAGGCCATCGCCCGTACATTGGCGGAACAGGGATGCCATGTGATCTGCGTCAGCCGGACGGCGGAAAATTGCGAGCGCGTAGCCCAGTTGATCCGCGAACAGGGCGGTGAGGCGGAGGCCTTGGCGGTCGACGTGACCGACCGCGCCGGCATAAAAGAGGCCTGTGGGGAGATTTTGGACCGCCTGGGCAGCGTCGAAATTCTCGTCAATAATGCGGGAATTCTGCGCAATGCGCTGGTGGTGAGAACATCCGATGAAGACTGGGATGCAGTGATCCAAACGAGCCTGACAAGTGCCTTTCTGTGGACGAGATACCTGCTGCCAGGCATGGTTCAGGGGCGTTGGGGACGCATCCTCAACATGTCCTCCGTCGTCGGGAAGATGGGGAATTTCGGCCAGGCCAACTACGCTGCGGCCAAGGCCGGCCTGATCGGGTTGACGAAGTCCGTCGCGCGGGAAGTCGCTTCACGGGGAATCTGCGTCAATGCGATTGCCCCGGGGCTGATCAGCACCGATATGACTCGAACTCTGGCCGAGCCCGTTTGGGACGAAATGCTCAAGAGAATCCCCATGAAGCGGGCGGGCTCAGTCCAGGATATCGCGGCCCTAGTGGGCTTTCTCTGCTCCGATGCAGCGGCCTACATCACAGGACAAGTCTTGACAGTGGACGGTGGCATGAGCATGTAATCTATCGGAGAAGGCGATTCCGCCTCGATTTTTTTGTCTTGCAAACACGTGGGAGCTGCACCAATTCTGAAAAGATTTTGCCATAAGCGCCTATGGCTCTCGGCTGGATTTCTGGCCCTGCTGAGCCTCATCTGCTTCGTATTACCCCTATTCCTGCCCTACCGTTATGACGAGCAGAATATCGCGCTGGGGGCGGTAGCGCCCAGCTGGACACATTTCTTCGGAACGGACCTGCTGGGCCGCGATCTCTGTGCTCGGGTGCTCTATGGGGGGCGTATCTCGCTCTCTGTCGGAGCGGTGGCGACGCTAACAGCACTGCTGATCGGAACGCTCTACGGCTCGGTTTCCGGCTATATCGGAGGCAATGTCGATACGCTGATGATGCGCCTGGTCGACATCCTCTATCCCCTCCCCTTGACGCTCTTCGTGATCCTCTTGATGATGATCGTCGGGCGCAATATCATGGCGTTATTCCTGGCCATTGGGGCCATCGAGTGGTTGACTCCGGCCAGAATTGTCCGGGCGGAGGTAAGTCTATTGCGCGACCAGGGATTCGTGCAGAGCTCCCGTTTATTGGGCCAGCGCAGCTGGAAGATCCTGCGCCTGCACATCTACCCCAACCTGCTGGATACGCTCCTGGTCTACGGCACCCTGACCTTGCCCAATATCATGATCCTGGAATCCTTTTTGAGCTTTCTCGGGCTCGGTGTGCAGGCACCTCAGAGCTCCTGGGGTGTGCTGATCTCCGACGGTGTCCAGTTCATCGGTATCTATCCCTGGATGCTCCTCATTCCCAGTCTTTTCTTCGTCACGACGCTCATCGCGCTCAATTTTTTGGGAGATGGCCTGAGGGATTACTACATGCGCCAGCGATCCTGAGTGGCATGGCGATGCCCTTTCCCCATCAGCTTCCGGAGCAATCATCTCGAGCTCACTTCTCAGGATGTTTGGGCTTCTGAGCCCTGCAAACTGTTCGAAAAATCCCCGAGGGTTCACATATCGTTCTTATCTCCGGGTATTTTGTTCTTATCCTCAGGTATTTCTTAAAATTTTCTCCCCTGAAACGAGTGACCTATGCGTTCCCGGTGGTTCCGGAATTAGCCACTTCCCAAAAACGGCTCCTCCCGATCCCATTCCCTTTCGGCGTTGACAGGCCAGAGTAGGCATCCAAGTTAAGGCCTGCGTTCGGGGTCGGTAGCTCAATGGTAGAGCAGTGGCCTTTTAAGCCATTGGTTCTGGGTTCGAGTCCCAGTCGACTCACCAGGCGAGAGGGCCGACTTAGCTCAGCTGGTAGAGCACCCGCCTTGTAAGCGGACGGTCGTCAGTTCGATTCTGACAGTCGGCTCCAGAAAGGGGAAGTACCGGAGCGGCGAAGGGAGATTTTGCCGGGATAGCTCAGCTGGTAGAGCAACGCATTCGTAATGCGTGGGTCGTGAGTTCGAATCTCATTCCCGGCTCCAGCTCAACCCCGAGTCCCCCACAAGGCGCCTCGCACTCAATTCCCCAGGGGAATCCTCTCATGCCCTTCGCGCCGCTGGCCGTCATTTTCCCCCTTCCTTCCCATCTTGTTTTTTTGTCAAGGCCAGAGAATAAGAATTTGCCAGAACAGGGGAACTCCTTAGAAAGTACTTGCCATAGGAGGGTACTTGCCATAGGAGTGAAAATGACGTAGGTGGGTATTTGACATAGGAGGGTACATGCCAAAGGACATTATATGTTAAAGGAGTGTACTTGCCTGAGGAGTGTAGTTGCCATAGGAGGGTACGTGCCATAGGAGGGTACTTGCCATAGGAGGGTACTTGCCATCGGAGGGTACTTGCCATAGGAGGGTACTTGCCAGAGGAGGGTACTTGCCATAGGAGGGTACTTGCCATAGGAGGGTACTTGCCATAGGAGGGTACTTGCCATAGGAGGGTACTTGCCATAGGAGGGTACTTGCCATAGGA
>JAITRB010000019.1 GCA_031288595.1 Puniceicoccales bacterium | reverse complement strand
CGGGCACTGCCGATGGAGATGAAGAAGGAGGCACCACCGCTGCGGGTATCGCTGGCACTCCTGGCAAGGCAGCGGGCGCTGCTGGCCTTTCTGGCTCTGGCCCTCCTGTTGCCGGCCCTTCTGGCTCTTCTATTATAGCGGCTTCCCGGTCTATCACCTCCGCGAGAACGGGCTCTTCTTCTACTTGCTCTGTGGAAACTGAATTCTCCGCTGCCGAGGAAACAGGCTCAGTTGCTATCGCTGATGGGGAAGCGGGCGTCGCGGACACAGACGAGGGAGTAGCCACCGCTCCCGCCTGCTGAGACTCCGCACTCACTGCCTGACCCTCTTTTCTCACAATACTCCCGACATCCGATTCCCGCAAAATAACCGTTCCACCCGAAGAGTTGCCGACATAAACAGGTTCCGAGCTCTTCACCCGAGAAGCAAGTGCCCCCTTTGCTCTCGCAGATTCCAAATTCAGAAGCTCCTCCAGCCTGGAAGCTCCCCCTCCATCCACAAAGAAACTTCGATTTTGATCCCAATCATCTACATCAAAAGACCGATCGCGACCCGCACTACCCACATCAAAAGACTGCTTCCAATCGGAATCATCTGCCTCTAAGGATCCCTCTTGAGCAGAATCTACTTCCCTCTCCTGCAGAACAGTATTCTCCCCACCATGATCTGCATCTAAAGACGAGAAATCTCCCTCACGCGACCCACTGAATATAACATCGCGCACATTCGTTTGATAAACGAAACCTTTATGGCGATCTGCATCCATTTTCGCCTCTGGATTCCTCTCCTGCTCCGGGCTTGGAGCACTCTTCACTTCCGCCTCTACTTTCGGCTCTAAAACATCTCTCAGTTCCGTCTTTGCAGCACTCCTCACCTCCGGTCCTGGAATATTCCTGAGCTGAGCTTCTCCCTTTTGCGTAGGAAGAGGGCTCACAAGCTCCGGCGTAAGCCGATCGAGGGACTCATTACGAACCCTGTTATCTGGAGGCACAAGCTCGGTTTTTAGCTCGGCTTTCTGGGATGGTTTGCGCGGTGATCCCACAGGAGCGCATGCCGCCAACAGACCGATGCACAGAAGTGGGGCGGATAAACGGAGGTTCATAAACGAACGAGCAGAATTTCAGTCCAAAAAAAATATGTAAGAAAATTCCTACAATTTTTCAGGGAAAGATTGCTCTTTTCTCATAACTTCGCAAGTCTTTTGTATAACCCTTAAGGCCAGAATGCTGGGAGAATTAATTCTCATCCGCTTTTAAGCGATCACGCCTTAATTGGGAGCTCTCACATCAGGAGAAAAATCCTGCCTTCGACCAAGTGGAGCTCGGTCGAATGCCGCTTGGGGCCGATTAAAGATCAACGATAAAAGAGCCCATCCCGAAACCCTTCCCCCCCCTCAGGGTTTAGAGAGGGAAAGGGAAATAAACACAGAGGACGCCTAGAGCTCGGCGTCGCTGGCGAGCTCCATGATGACCGGCAGGGAAGTCCGGCCTTGCTTAACCTGATTCCAGGCGGACTGCTGAAGGGTCAACATGCCCTCCTGCATGGCCACTTTGCGAATCTCCCTGGCCGGTTGGTTGTGAATGATGGCATCGTGGACGGCATCGCTCATCTTTAAAATTTCGTAGACTCCAATGCGGCCGCGATAGCCCAGCCGACGGCAAAGATCACACCCCACCGGCTCCAAAATCTGCTCGCGGTACCGCAACTCGCTAGGGTCGATGTCCAGGGCCCCGAGAAATTTTTCGATCTCCTCCAGCGAGGAGCTGGTTGGCCGCGCGCAGTGCGGGCAGAGCTTGCGCACCAGGCGTTGGGCGATGACCACTTCCAGTGACGAAGCCAGCAAAAAGGGTTCCAATCCCATGTCGAGTAAGCGAGTCACGGCCCCGGCGGCGTCGTTGGTGTGGAGCGTGCTCAGAACCAAATGGCCCGTGATCGAGGCCCGAATCGCTATGTCGGCCGTTTCCTGGTCACGGATTTCGCCGACCATGATCACATCTGGATCCTGTCGCAGAATCGAGCGCAGGGCATTGGCAAAAGTCATGCCGATGTCGGATTGCACCTGTACCTGATTGATACCGGCGATCTCGTATTCGATCGGATCCTCGACGGTGATGATGCGCAGCTCGGGGCAGCGGATCTTGCGCACGCAGGCACCCAGAGTCGTCGATTTTCCGGAACCGGTCGGACCGGTCACTAAGAGGATACCATGGGGCTTTCGGATGGCGTATTCGATGCGCTGGTATTCCTTCGGACTCAGGTAGAGATCCTCCAGTGTCAGGGGGGCACTGCCCTGATCCAAGAGGCGCAGGCTGACGCTCTCCCCATAGGCTGTGGGCAGCGTCGACACGCGGATATCGACGGATTCAGTGCCGAGCTGGAAGGTGATACGCCCGTCCTGAGGCCGGCGCTTTTCGGAAATGTTCAGGCGCGCCATGATCTTCAGGCGCGATATGATCGCCGCCTGGTAGAAATGCAAATTTTGAGGAAGCTTGACCGGAACCAGAACCCCGTCGATGCGGTAACGGACTTGAAGCAACTTCTTCTGAGGTTCGAAGTGAACATCCGTCGCCCGATCCTCCAAGGCCTGGCGCAGCACCTCGTTGACGAATTTGATGATGACAGCATCCTCATCTTCCTCGATCGCCTCTTCCGCGGACTTGATATCCTCCTCTCCTCCCGAGAGAAAGCTCTCGGCGCCCAGGCCGAACTTATCACGGATGACTCGATAGATTAGCTCCGAATCGCCCAGGAAGCATTTCGGGACAAAGCCGCAAGTCACCCGTATCCAGGAGAGCGTTGATTCATCCAGAGGCCAGGCCGATATGAGGTCGAAGGAGGCCTCTGTGCTCTTGATCGGCAGGCAGTGATACTCGTGGATGATGGGCATTGGCAGGCATTCCTCCGGCTTATCGCAGAGATCGAAGGCCTCCAACAACTCCAAGCTAGACACCTCGGCCAGCCAGCGCTTGGCCTCCTCTAAACTGACATCGAGCTGCTTGGCCAGCATCAAGAGGCGCTTTTCCAGCGGCGCCCCCAGAATTCCTGCCTTAGCCTCTTCCCCCAGCTCGGCGATGCGCTGCAACCAATCGTTCACCTTTACACCATCCCCTCAAAAGTCTAAGCATTAGTCCTCTTCATCGAACGACCAGTCGGATTCATCGGATTCATCATCCGAAATCCCGAAAGGGGAAGAAGCAAGATCAGGAGCAGACCAAGAGAAGGAATTGAAGGGACTAGAGACATCGCGTCCCCCACAAGTCCTTCCATTGGAGGCATAAGCACGGCTGCTATTGCCCCCCAAGGCTCCTGCAAAATTCTGCAATCCTAGAGTTTGAGAGCCGTTAGGAGTTCTCACGACTATGGTCTGAGTCTTATCGTCGTACCGCTCGACGAAATACTCCGCAGAGGAATCCCGCAGGGCAACAGAAGTCCCTCGATTCCTTATCTTGTCAAAAAGAACACAGTAGACTCTGCCTCCACTCACCGCAACACCGCGAAATTCAAGGGTTTTCGGCACTGGCCTCGGAGGCGCTATAGCCTTGGGCGGCGGAGCCACCGGCTTCGGCTTGTTCCCAAAAGGCGAACGTTCTGCCAGGGATTTTTTTGGCTCCGCCTGCAAACCTAGACAAAAGACAGAACTCAGGATCCCCACACCTAGAAAACGGAAAAACTCTTTCATAGGACTCCTTTTTCAAACGCTCACCCTCTCATCGGAGAGAAATTCGTCGGCGCAAGCTTTTCTCCCTTTTGGGGGAATTTTTTCCAGAAAACCTGCTGAAGCCCTGGGATTGCCCCCTCTTCTCATCAAGCACCGGAGCCACTGCTTTTCGAGCTGATAAACTCCGGCGTTTTCGCCCAGGAACTCTATTGACTTTTTGATGATTCACCGATTCGGGAGATTTCAAGAAAGCCCTCTTTCGGCGCTCCACTGCCCTAGAAGATTTCAAGGCAAGCCCCTTCCGGCGTGCTACTGGCTCAGAAGATCGCAAGACGGGCGTTTCTCGGGGCTTCACTGACTCAGGAGCTTTATTGACTTTTTGATGACTCACCGATTCGGGAGATTTCAAAAAAGCCCTCTTCCGACGCTCCACTGCCCTAGAAGATTTCAAGGCAAGCCCCTTCCGGCGTGCTACTGGCTCAGAAGAC
>JAITRB010000008.1 GCA_031288595.1 Puniceicoccales bacterium | reverse complement strand
AAGCTCTTCGAGCCATCAATTGACCGATAAGCCGATTTAAGAGTCCGGATCAGCTCTAGAACGTACAGCAGTCTTGAAGGGCATCGATCGAGGCATGACTCGATGCGAACTTACAACCTAAGTCATGTCGAGGGGATCGACGTCCCAGAAGTCGAGGGTGGAGCGCGGCCAGGGGAAGTCCTTGCGAAGCTGAAGGAGAATGGGGAGAGTTTGGGACACATTGGCCACGAAGAAGAAAAGCGTGTGGCGGTAGTAGTTGTGGATCTTTTCGATGCTCGAGCTTGCCGGCCCGCGCAGTTCGATGAGGGAGGGATCGAGCCGTTGGCGGAGATAGTCTCCCCAGGCCAAGGCCTGATGGGCCGTCGCTTCGGCATTTTTCCCGCGCAGGAGATGGCGGATGATGTGGCGATAGGGAGGATAGCCGAGTTGCTGACGCAGCTGCAGCTCTTCTTCGGCAAATTCCTCGAACTGCGCGCGCTGTGCCCAGCGCAGGAGCTCGCTCTGGGGCAGAAAGGTCTGGAGAATGACCTCACCAGGTTTCTCTCCTCTACCCGCCCGTCCGGCTACTTGGGAGATGAGCTGGAAAGTGCGCTCGCTCGAGCGGAAGTCCGGCACGTGGAGCGAGAGGTCGCCCTGCAGCAGGCCGACCAGGGTCACGTTCGGAAAGTCCAGTCCCTTGGAGATCATCTGGGTTCCGATGAGAATCTCCGCTTCTCCGCGTCGAAATTTTTCCAATAGTGCCGGAAGGGCCTTGCGCTGCGAGACCGTGTCGGAGTCGACCCGGACGCAGTTCGCCTGAGGAAAGATCTTTTGCAGCACGGCTTCCGCCTTCTGGGTTCCGGCACCGAGCAGCTTGAGGTCCGGCGAAGCACAACGAGGACAGCGAGTTGCCAGGGGTTCACGGTGAGCACAGAGGTGGCAACTCAAGTGTTCCGGGACGCGGTGGTAGGTCAGCGAAACGCTGCAGCGGGGACAGGTGGCGATGTAGTCGCAGCTCGTGCAGAGGTAGGTCGAAGCATAGCCGCGGCGGTTGAGGAAGAGAATGCTCTGTTCCTTCCTCTCCAGCCGATCCCGGAGCCTGTCCAGCAGCTGGCGGGAGAAAAGAGCCGGTAGGCGACCGTTCATCTCGTGACGCATGTCCGCCACGTAAATGGTCGGCAGGGTGCGCCGGTCGACGCGCCTCGGCAGTGAGTTGAAGCGGAATCCCCGTTGGCGCGTGTTGAAAAATGTTTCCAGCGACGGGGTCGCCGAGCCGAGGATGCAGAGCGCGCCCTGCAGGAATGCCCGATAGATCGCCACGTCGCGCCCGTGGTAGCGCGGGTTCTCGTTCTGCTTATAGGAGTTGTCGTGCTCCTCATCGACGATGATCAGGCGCAGATTCCGCTGCGGCAGGAAGAGGGCGGAACGGGCACCGACGACGATTTTTACTTTTCCCGATGCAATGGCTTCCCAGGCCTCGCGCTTCTCGCGCTCGCCCAGGCCGCTGTGCCAGACGGCCACTTCATGATGGCCGGCAAAGCGCTCCCGAATACGCCGGAGGGTCTGGGGAGTCAGCGAGAGCTCCGGTACCAGGTAGAGCACTTCGCGTCCATCGGCCAGAACCCTTTCCATGACCCGCAGGTAGACCTCGGTTTTGCCGGAGCCGGTGACACCGTGGAGCAGATGGGCGACGAAGCGCCGCTGCCGGTAGGAATCCCACATATCCTCCACCGCCGCCTCCTGTTCCGGCGAGAGCGTGGGAATCGGGATCGAACTGGCCTGAGTTTGTCTGTCTTTTTCAGCGTTTTCCTCTGCACGCACGCGTTTCGTCGTCCTGAGGAGGGACTTCGGCAGGGCGAGGTCGACGCAGCTGCCCAGAGAAGCGCCGTAGTACTTCGAGAGCCAGTCGAGCAGCCGGAGTAGGGTCGGCGGCAGGGCCCAGCGCTCGTCCCAGACCTCGGCGATGGGCCGAACCGCGAAGGAGGGCTTTTTTTCGAGAGAGAAGAGGCGCCACACCAAGCCCGGAAGTCTCTGACGGCGTAGGGGTACCTGGACGAGGGATCCTGCCTGTACTCGGGAGCACAGTTCCTCCGGCAAATCGTAGATGAGCGGGTTCGGCGAGGCCCTCAGGACAAAAACTTCAGCCAGAAGCCTAGGCATGGGATGAGGAAGGATAGCTTCTGTCTGGGACGCCGGGGGGCGGCTGTCTTTGGATCCCAAAGGGATCGCTCGCAGAGCGAGCCCCCGCATGAAAATGGACATTTTCATGCGGCAAAGACAGCCACCGGAGAACAATCAGAGATTTTGGGCAATCGCTCACCAGCTCTACTGAGAATAAAAATTCCATCCGGGATGGGCGTGCCCGAGGCGATTTTCAAGCTTCCTCGGAGGGGGCAATCCGACCGCTCTGCCGTTCATAGGCCTTCAGAGTATTGGCCATCAGCTCAGCGACGGTCATCGGCCCCACACCACCCGGGATGGGCGTGAGGAAAGAGGCCACTTGGGAAACCTCTTCGAAGGCGACATCGCCCTGAAGCCGATGGCCCGATGCCTGGCTCGGGTCGGGAACACGCGTGAGGCCCACGTCGATGACGATAGCCCCGGGCTTTACCATGGAGGCCTTAACCCGGGCCGGCTGTCCCATGGCGCTGACCAGAATATCGGCCTGACGGGTGAGTTCATCTAGATCTCGGGTCATGGAATGCCCCAAGCTCACCGTCGCATCGGCCCAGGGACCGCGCTGCAGTAAAATCAGACCCATGGGCTTCCCGACAATGAGGCTGCGGCCCAAGATAACCGCGTGCTTCCCCGCGATGGGAATGCCGATCGAGCGGAGAATCCGATGCACGCCCGCCGGTGTGCAGGGCCAGAAACCGGAAGGATCTCCTTGGCAGAGCCTGCCGAGGTTGAGGGCTCCGAAGCCATCGACATCCTTCTCCGCCGCGACGCGGTTGAAGACCTCAAGCTCCAGGGCGCGATGGGGTAGCGGCGATTGGACGAGAATCCCGTGGACAGAAGTGTCTGCGTTGAGCCGGTCGATGGTGGCGAAGATCTCCTCACGGCTGGCTTCGGCCGGGAGAAATTCCGGCTGCACGCGGATGCCGAGCTCTTCAGCCACTCTCCGCTTCTGCCGCAGGTAGATCTGGGACTCTGGATGCTCGCCGACACACACCAAAGCCAGGGCCGGTGGATTTTTCTCAAGGCCCCGCATTCTCCGGCGAAGTCCCTGATACAGGGTCTCCGCTAGTTTTTTACCATCAATGATCTCTGCCATAGGGCTCATTGTGCCGAATTAATCTTGTTGCAGAGGCAAACCTTCCTCCTTTTTATGGCAATTTTATCCCGCATTTATGGAACAAAAATCCTATCTACTGTTGGGTGTAGGGGGCATGGGGATGGCACCGCTGGCCATCTACCTCGCGGAGCAGGGACATGAGGTCTATGGCTGGGATGATGGTCTGGCCGAGCGGGTGCGGCATCACCTCGAGACGGCCAAGGTAGTCCTGCTGGTCCTTCCGGAATTTCCCCAAAATATCGACGAGGTCATCTTTTCCACTGCCATCCACGAGGAACATCCGCTCTACCAAAAAGCCCTAGAGCGGCAGCTTCCCCTGACCCGCCGCGGGGTTTTCTGGGCCCGGATGGTGGAGGAGAAAAAACTCATCGCCATTATCGGCTCGAATGGCAAGACGACCACGACTGGTACCTTCATCCATATCCTGCGGGAACAGGGAATCCCCTGCAGCTATCTGCTGGGCGGACTTTTCTGCGATTCTCAGGTGGCACCGGCCCACCACGATGCCTCCAGTGAATGGGTGGTCTCCGAAATCGACGAGAGCGACCGGACCATGGATCATTTCTCTCCCGAGATGACCCTTGTCCTCAACATCGGCTCCGATCATATCGTCAACTACGGCAGCGTCGAGGCCATCCAGCACAGCTTTCAGGAACTGTTTCGACGCACCCGACGGTGCGTTTTCTTCCCCAAAGAGGACGCACTGCTCCGGCGTCTGGCGGAAGAGTCCGGCCGTGAGCACTGCCCCTGCGAGTGCGAACACCTGCCCTACTCCCGAGAATTCCAGGCCCTGTTTCAGGGCTTTCGGCGCATCGACTACAACCTCATCGCCGAAGCCTTTCGGCACATGACGGGCGACTTCCCCGCACTCGAAGCCTTTTCCCATTTCCCAGGAATTTTCCAGCGCAATAATTTTCTGGCCACGATAGAGAAGCATCTCTTCTTCTGCGACCACGCGCATCATCCGAACGAAATTCGCGCCTCGCTTGAGCATTTTCGCCACCGCTATCCGGCCCATCGCCTGGGCGTCATCTTCCGCCCGCATCGCTTTTCCCGTGTCCAGCAGTATGCCCGCGAGTTCGCCGAAGCGCTCCGATTGGCAGAACGCATTTGCTTCGTTCCCACCGACCCTTCCGATGAGTCCTTTAATCCGGAAGGGACTTGCGAGCGCATCGCCGAGCACCTTCCCCCAAGCCTCGCCCGCGAAACCGTCTCGGCGATCCCGGCTATACCGGATGCGATCGAACCATGGCTTTGGCCAGCGGACGGGGCATTCTGCTGTGTTTACCTAAGCGTGGGTCCCTCCACCTTTCTGGACTCGCTGCCGGAAATTCAGGCCAGGGCATTGGAGAAAAAATCGAAGGCCAATACTAAGCTTCAGACAATGTCGGTGAGGGAAAATGAGCCTATGGCCCACCGGACGAGCTTCAGAATCGGCGGCCCTGCACGGTTTTGGGCCGAGCCGCAGAACGAGGAGCAGCTTCGGGAAATCCTCCTCCTTGCCCGAGATTACAGTCTCCCCGTATTCGTTCTGGGCAATGGTTCCAACATCCTCTGCGAGGACAGGGGCGTTCCCGGTCTCGTCCTCTCCTTGAATCAGGCGGTCTTTAGAGGCTTTTGCCTGAAAGAGAAGAACCGGGTCCAGGTCGGGGCCGGCATGTCCCTGCGGGCGCTCTGTCATCACCTGAGCTCCCATTCCCTCGGTGGCATCGAGGCCCTCGGTGCCATTCCGGCAACGGTGGGCGGAGCGCTGGCCATGAATGCCGGGGCCAACGGTGTAGTCCTGTCCGACTACCTATTGGCGATTCACCGCATTGACCGCGATGGACGGAAGAGCTGGATCCCCAAAAACGAGATCAACTGGCAATATCGCCGCGGCTTTCGCCGGAACGGCGAGTGCATTCTCTCGGCGCTTTTTGAATTCCCCCCGGTGGCACCGGAAACCTCCTGGGCTTTACAGAAAAAATTCTTGCGGCAACGCCTGGAGCAGCAGCCGCGATGGCCGAATGCCGGCAGTATCTTTCGCAATCCGGGCACCGGAAGTCCGAAGGCCTGGGAACTCGTTGATCGCTGCGGCCTCCGCGGCTTTCGCCTAGGTGGTGCGGAAATTTCCGAGCAGCATGCCAATTTCATCGTCAATCGCGGTCACGCCTCCTCCGAAGATGTTCGCCGCCTCATCGAGCATATCCGCTGTCAGGTTTTCGAGCGTTTCCAGCTCTTTCTCGAACGAGAAATTTTGCAAATTCCAGGTGATATGCTATACTCCTGATCCTCTAATCTCCTCAGGGAAGAGGAGCTTAGGAAAGGGATATGGGGCTCGAGAAGGAGGAAGGTAAAAAATTCTGGTTGCGGGAAAGGGCGGCCGGAATCTTCTTGCACCTCTCTTCCCTCCCCAGTCGACAGGGTATCGGCTGTCTAGGAGAAGCGGCGGAGCGCTGGGTCGACTTTTTGGCAGAATGCGGATTTCGCTACTGGCAGCTCTGCCCCATCGGCCCGACCGGCTTTGGCGATTCGCCCTACCAAAGCTTTTCCGTTTTTGCCGGTAATCCCTACTTCATCGACCTCGATGAGCTCGTGCGCAGGGACTATCTGTCAGGTGCCGACTTGGACTCGTTGCGGCACCTGCCTCAGGAACGCGTCGATTACGGCCAGCTCTATCTCCAAGTCCCATCCCTATGTCAGCGGGCATTCGAACGTTTTCTCTCCTTGGGACAGGACGATGACCCGCCATTCATCCGCTTCTGCGAAGAGCAGTCGTTCTGGTTGCCCAATTATAGCCTCTTCATGGCGCTCAAGGAAATCTTCCAGGGACAGCCCCTTGGGCGGTGGCCAAAGGCATTTCGGAGTGGGGAAAGTACCGCGAAATTCCTGAAAGGAAATGCCTGTGAACTCTACAGAGAGCTCCCATTACGGCAGAAGAAGCACGATTTCATTCAATTCACCTTCCATCGGCAATGGCAGCATTTGTTGGAGTATGCGCACAGCAGGGGAGTTTCTCTCATCGGCGACCTTCCGATTTTCCCCGGGATGGACAGTGCCGATTTTTGGGGCCATCGCTGCATCTTTCAAAGCGATAAAAATGGGCGTGCGCGATGTGTGGCCGGGGTTCCTCCGGACGCCTATTCCGCCGAAGGTCAGCTCTGGGGCAATCCCCTCTTCGACTGGGATGAGCTCGAAAAAACGCACTACGACTGGTGGGTGGAGCGACTGCGGCAGGCCCAGCGCTCTTTCGACATCACCCGTCTCGACCATTTTCGCGGATTTTACGACTACTGGGCCATTCCTGCCGCTGCAGAGGAAGCTCGGTGTGGCCGATGGCGCCCAGGACCGGGAATTGCGTTCTTCAGAGAAATTTTAAAAAAAATTCCCGACTTGAAGTGCATCGCCGAAGACCTCGGCCTTCCCTCATCGGGGGTCCATGAACTCCTCAGGGCTTCCCGGTTTCCGGGCATGGATGTCCTGCAATTCGCCTTCAGCGGCGATCCGAAAAATCCCTACCTGCCCCACATGCATGAGAAGAATTCCGTGCTCTATCTGGGGACACACGACAACGACACCACAAGCGCTTGGTACGCCTCCCTCTCTCCGGAAATGCAGGATTCCGTACGGCGCTATTT
Organism: Puniceicoccales bacterium; assembly: GCA_031288595.1. Lineage (GTDB taxonomy): Bacteria > Verrucomicrobiota > Verrucomicrobiia > Opitutales > JAIRLG01 > JAIRLG01. The sequence goes on along the minus strand of JAITRB010000008.1, from coordinate 45,914 downwards.
CCGCAGTGACGGCAGTTCGATTGCCTGGGATATGATTCGTTGGGCCTATGCCTCGCCCTGCCGACTCTTGATTCTGAGTCTTCCCGACCTACTGGCACTCGGTTCGAACGCGCGCTTCAACACTCCTTCGACCTGTGGGGGTAATTGGACGTGGCGCTGCACAAGCGAAACCTTGCAGGGGCTTCAAACCCGCTCTTCCCGCTACCTTCAAGAGCTCGCTCACATCTACGGAAGAGAAAAGGCCCCGTGAGGCCTTCCCCTTGACGACATTTTCCCACGCAGGTCCCAGCACTATCTTGGGGAAAATCATTCCGGCGAAAATGAAGCTAAGATCCTTCTATTTCCAGGACCTCAGGTTTTTCCGCGAGTCGTTGGGGTCGATAGACCAAATTGCCAAGTCACTCAGCAGCCCCGTTGCCGGCACATAGGCCTGAATCGGGGCATGAGTACCGGTGAAAAGAGCTTGTGGGATGCGCCTGTCCTGGTCGGAAGGGTTTTCCGCGAGGATGAAGATCTGCGTATTATTGAAGACATCTGCAATTTGGTTCTCATCCCTATCCCCTGTCGTTTTTCTGAACAAGTCCTCGGGGACAATTTCTAGAAATGCGAGGCGCTTGGGATTGAGGTGCAAATTGGCGGCAGAGAGATCTGCCCCTCCAGGTTCCTTTCCCGTCAGGGCGCGGATGAAGTTCTGGCTATTGTCTCCATGGAGACTACATAAGCCGAATGGACTGGAATCTCTTTCATCCGTGTTGATGAAGGGCGGGTAGGCTTGGTATTCCGCGTAATAGTCGCGCAGGGCATGGATGAATCGCTGGAACTGCATCTGTCCCTGCTTCTGTAACACCGAGATACGAGCCGAGTCCACGGAAGGTACGATGATCATCAGCAAGAGCAGCATGATGGAGATGACCGTCAGCATCTCGATCAACGTCATTCCCGAAATCGCAGAGCGCGCCTTTGACGAATCGGAGAAAAATCTCCCTTTCCGCATATCTCTCCCCAATATCCCTCCCAAAACGTCCGCGAGGGAGCGGACTTCACCGAAGCTTAGGAATTTTTCACTCGATGACAATCACATCTTCATCGCTGCGGTGGTCGATATCGATGGAAGAGGCTTGTGGGGTCGCTTCTTCTGGAAAAGGCGCAAAGGCGCTGGCTGCGGGGATGGCCGGTGTTTCCTTTGCCCTACCTTCTACGTTTACCGGAATGACGAGCAGCTGATACCCAGGAGCCGCAATGAAGAGAGAGCCTTTGGCCTGGTAGCCCATGCCTGAGATTTGGGTGTTCACTGAGCATTGTCCCCCGGGAATCGCGACCTCTGGCATCACGATGTCCTCTGGGATATCCGTCGTTACGTTCAGGTATAGGCCGCTGGAAGGCACCGGATGATCCACTCTGAAAGCAATATCCTGCCGTTCGGAACCGGACAGCTGCAGGGTCTCCGGCGAGGCGTAGATCGGCGCGGGGTCGACGAAGAAATCGCCCAGGTTTAGAGAGCCTCCGCTTCCCTGCAGCGTCAAACGGTAATTTCTGTCGGCCTCTACCGGCGGGACGATAAACTCCATCATGTGGTCATTGGGAACCCGTGTTGTCGCCAGCCTGTCATCGAAGACGACGCGGTCATCACTGCGAAAACCACGGCCCAGGACCGCGACCTTGTTCCCCGAAATACCACGATAGGCATCGAGGGACAAGAGGCAGCGGTTCGAAATCTGAAACTCGTAGAGCCGGGAACGTTTCGTCCTGGTCAGCAGCTCCCAAACAGAGGGAATATCGTATTCCAGCTCATAGTAATAATGGGCTCGGTCACGCCAGGCCGGGAAGCGGTAGTCGCAGACGAAGATGTTCTTCCCAAGTTCGCTCCGTTTCATAGGTTGTCGCTTCCCATCGATGACGATGAAGGGGCGCAGACTCTGGGGAATGATTTTGCGACTTGGCACGTGAACTGCCATCGTCATGGTGTAGACGTGAGAGGAATTCTGCGGCAGACGAGCAGGTGTCAGGTTATCGATTGTCGTCCGGCAAGCCGACAGTAGCAATAGTGTCGACAGACAGGAGAGCTTGAGGAAGCGATTCTTCATAAAAATGTCAAATCCGGCTTCAGGCTAAAGGCTTTCAGCGTATCATGCAAGCACAAGCTGTCGGAAGAACACCGCTGGGACTGTATCTGCATGTCCCATTCTGCGCCCACCGCTGCGATTACTGTGCCTTCTATCAGGAGGAACCCCGCCGTTCGGTCATCGAGCTCTACCTCTGGGGAATCCGCCGTTCGCTGGAAAGCCTGGCCATGACGCGTTCGCCGGACACGATTTACTGGGGAGGTGGCACGCCAGGAGTTCTCACTTCAAATGACATCCTTCTCATCGGGAATGCGATTCAGAGCCTGCCTCTCTATAGTCCCCCGGTGGAATGGACGGTCGAATTGGCCCCGAATACGGTTAGAGTGGAGAAATTGCTCGCCCTGCAGAACCTGGGCGTGAACCGGCTCTCGATGGGCGTGCAGAGTTTTTCTCCCAAAACCCTGCAGCGGCTCGGCCGGCGGCAGAATCCAGAACAGGTCTTCACGGCCTACGATACAATGCGCCACTGCGGCTTTGATAACTTGGGATTGGACCTCATTTTCGCGATTCCGGACCAGCTGCTGGCGGAATGGGAAGAGGACCTGAAAGCAGCCATTCAGCTCCGTCCAGAGCATATTTCCACCTACAACTTAAGCCTGGAAGGCGACGCGAAGATGAACCATTCCATCGTCCCTCTGACGGAAGCTGCGCTCGAGTGGGAACGGGACTTCTATCGGTTGACGGTGGAATTCTTGGAATCCGCCGGTTACCGGCAGTACGAGGTTTCCAACTTCTGCCTCTCGGGCCACGAATCGCGGCACAATCTCCACACCTGGCTGATGGCGGAATGGATCGGGCTCGGTCCCTCTGCAAGCTCGCAGTACGGCCGTAAGCGCTACACACAGTACCCTTCCCTCCAGCGCTGGGCCCAGGCCCTGCAGGATGGAATCCCCTCCTTCACGTTGGAGAAAATCCTCGACGAGCGAATCCTCTTTACCGACAGCTGCATCTTCGGCCTGCGCATGAAAGAGGGGATCGACCTCGGTCTCCTGCAAAGGCGCTACCCGCTCATCGGGACTGCTGTTCTGGCCACACTGGAATCTTTTTTTCAAAAGCTAATCGATGCTGGCTACATGTTCCCCTCGTCATCATCCCACTATTCCCTCACCCTCGAAGGTCTCCTGCGCTGCGACGCCATCGGGGCCGAGATCCTGGCGCTGCTGGAATGAATGCGTTAAGCCTCTTTAAGGCCGAAGAGTTCGATAATCTGCTGCTTGCAGTGCTCTTCGACCTGCTCTATCCACTTTTCTGGGATCGGCAGCGTGCCTCCGGAGGCGCAATCCTTTCCCTTAGCCGTGCACCATTCCTTAAAATCCACTCCTAGGGCTTCCCTCTCTCTCAGATGGGCTACGATGGATTTCTCGACTTTCTCCAGACAGAGCTTGGGCGCAAAATCCTTCGAGACCCAAGTGGGAGCGAGATGCAGGGTCAGGTTCCAAGGGGCATCGCGCTGCTCAGAAACGGGATACAGCAGGAAGATGAGGCCATTTTTCAATAGAGGCAATCCGGACAAGGAGGGGTTCAACAGGGCCGCCGTGCACTCATTGGCACTTTGCCCCATAGGGGTATCAAGCGCTGCGCAGATGAGTTCTCCTTGCGAGTAGGACTTTCTCCTCGAATACAGCATTTGCACGGTGCTGTTGAGGCGATAGGTTGCATATTCCGCTTCCAGGAGGTGTTTCTCTTCGCTTAGCTGATCGACCTTTTCCGAAATGCTCTCCTCTCTGTCGACGGACAGCCTTCGCCTTAGCTCCTCCAATACCCTGTCCCGATTTTTGGCCCGCTGCCAGGCGATGTTCCCGGCAATGGCTTCGATGCGCCGCACACCGGAGGAAATGGCGGATTCACTCAAAATTTTGAACATGCCGATTTCGCCCAACGCCCGCACATGGCAACCAGCGCAGAGCTCGGTCGAGAGGCCTGCGATGTCGACGACGCGCACCTTTTCACCATAGCTATCGCGAAAAAAGGCAATACAGCCTTCGGGTATCCTGTCGAAATACGTTTCGTAGCTATGAACCTTTTGATTGGAAAAGATCCAGTTCTGAACCTGTTCCTCGATGGCTTCAAGAGTTTCTGGAGGAATGGCCCCGAAGTGGGTGAAATCGAAGCGCAATTTCTGATCTCCCACAAAACAGCCCGCCTGCTGAACGTGCTTTCCTAAAATCTTCCTCAATGCCGCCTGCAGGAGATGGGTCGCCGTGTGATGCCGTTCGATGGCCAGACGCCTCGGCAGGTCGACTTCTAATCTGACTTTTGTCGGCAAAGATTCCTTCTCTTCGAGGGGAATCCTCTCTGCTTCGTCGAAATGGTGTTCAATCCATCCCCGTTCGCCGCGCACTGTCTTGACAATTCTCCATTTCTTGCCTTGAAACCTACCTGTTCCTTCTTCGATGAAAGACAGAAAACCTGTATCGCCTACCTGTCCTCCCGTCTCGGCATAAAAGGGAGTCTGGTCGAAAATGAGGAATTTTATGGCTCCATCTTCTGAAAATACACCGACAATCTGCGCTTCTGTACTGAGCTCTATCGGATTGTGCTCATAGCCGCAAAAAACAGTCGCTTTGGGGGATTTTGGAGCGTAACCCTGTTTAGACGAATCACGGGATAGCTCTGGAGAGAGAAGAGGGGACTGCCCTTGTCGTGCGCGCGCGCGCTGCTCCTCCATCCTCTCCTCAAAGCCGGCTATGTCGACCCTTAAACCCTTGCCTTCAGCCCAGAGCAGGGTGAGGTCGAGGGGAAATCCATAGGTGTCGTAGAGCTTGAACGCCTCTTCGCCGGACAAAATGCCCTCGCTTGCCCGCCGGCAGCAGTCCTCGAAAAGCGCCAGGCCGCGCTCGAGCGTCTCTTCGAAACGGGCCTCCTCAGCCCCTATGAAGCTGGAAATAACGCCTGTTCGCTCTCTCAATTCCAGGAAAACAGTTCCCATCTTTTGGCTCAGACAAGGGATGAGAGTCACGAGAAAATTTCCCGGCAACTGAAGCTTTTTGCCGAAAAAAACCGCCCGTCTCAGGATGCGGCGCAGGACATAGCCCCTTCCCTCGTTGCTCGGGAAAATGCCATCGGCGATGGCGAAGCACAGGGCACGAAGGTGGTCGGCCAGCACACGAAAGGCGAAATCGTGGAGTTCTTCCTGGCTGAGCTGGGTTTGACGACTGGGGGCGAAACGCCCGCCGTAGGTCCGGCCCGAAAGTTCGTAGAGCTTCTGGAAAATGTCCTGAAATAGGTCGCTGTCGTAATTGGAAGGTATTCGGTCGAAGCGCGTGAAGTTCTCGGTGGAGGCAAAAATTCCCGCGACACGTTCCAGCCCTATGCCCGTATCGACGCATTTTTGGGGCAATGCACCCAGGCTCCCGTCCTTCGAGCGATTGAACTGCATGAAGACCAGATTCCAAATCTCGATGCAGCGCGGGTCGCCTCGGTTGACAAGCCGACCCTTCGTGAGTCCTTCCTGTGTGAGGTCGATGTGGATTTCAGAGCACGGCCCGCAGGGTCCCGTCTCGCCCATGCTCCAGAAATTCTCCTTCGCCCCGAAGCACAGGATGTGTTCGTCGGCGTCGAGACCCTCTTCCCGAAAGAGCTTCGTCCAGATGCTGTGGGATTCAGCGTCGAAATCCGCAGGTTCTCCCTCTTTGGGCCCGTAGACCGTCGCGTAGAGACGTTCCTTGGGGAAGCGCCAATGTCTCACGAGCAGTTCCCAGGCCCAACGAATGGCCTCTTCCTTAAAATAGTTGCCGAATGACCAGTTGCCCAGCATTTCGAAAAAGGTATGGTGATGGCCGTCAAAGCCCACGTCCTCCAGGTCATTGTGCTTCCCGCCCGCGCGGATGCATTTCTGGGTATCGGCGATGCGGAGATAGGGACTCGGCTGCTGGCCGAGAAAGTAAGGCACGAAGGGATTCATGCCGGCATTGGTGAAGAGCAGGTCGGGAACGGCCGGCCAGAGCGACGCCGAGGGGATGATTTTGTGCTCTTTCGCGGCGAAAAAATCTAGAAAACTGCGGCGGATTTCAGCGGATTCCATAGTCTGTTTCCAGCATTATGCACCTCGGAGCTTCACTTTTCAATCCCCGAATGGAACGAAATGCATTTCGAAATTCGAGGCTCCGAGCTATTGCCCTGAAGATATATCGGGTAAAATTGTAGCGGCATGGAGAGAGAAAAAAACTTGACGCCGGAGGCAGAAGCCCTTCGTTGAACACCTAGATTCCACATTGATTGGCGGGAGGCCCTGCGAAGATTTTTTTCCCTACCAATGGTGGAGATATTATGAAGGTCGTGTCATCTTTAAAGTCCTTGAAGAGTCGCCATGCGGACTGCCAGGTCGTGCGGCGCAAGGGGCGGATTTACGTGATCTGCAAGAGCCATCCGCGCTTCAAGGCTCGCCAGGGTTAAGAAAAATTGTCATCGCCATGAAAAAGGAGATCCACCCTGATGCCAGACCGGTATGTTTTTGCGACATCTCCACCGGCCGGCGCTTTCTGACGATTTCGACCCTGCGTTCCAGGAACAAGGAGCTGATCGATGGAGTGGAGTATGAACTCATCCACCGCGACGTGAGCTCCGATTCTCATCCCGCTTACACCGGCGAGAAGCGCCTCGTCGACACCGCTGGTCGTGTCGAGAAATTCCAGAGTAAGTTCCAGCGCCGAAGAAGGCCTTAAGGGTCTCGCTATCTTCCTCCTTATCTCCCTTGATAGACTCCTGAAGATGGAGATAGGGAGGTGTTCGTCTCTTTTGTGCGCCGCCTGCGTGGACAGCCGTGGGGGGCCACGGCTGTCCACGCTGTCCGCGTAGCGGACAGAAGCCCATAGGGCTTCAAGGCGGCGCACCGGTGATGAGCCGAGAAATGGCCTCCCACCGAGTAAAGATAAGGATCGCCCTTCGTTCCGCAGGAGAAAGATTCTGCACTAAGAGGGAGGTTTACCCGTCCCTATATCCGCCTAGAGGACTTGTGCCCGAAAAATCCATTTTAATACTTCTCTACGAACCAGTCTCATCTGCAGGATACAGCCATAGGCCTCCAGCCCTTCCCAAAGCGGTAAAAGGGAAAATTTTTAACAACCATCTCTTTACCAGAACCCAGCGGATGTTCTGGCAAAGGCAAGTGCTGATGGATGCTTTACAGTCTACAAGACCAGCCATTCTTCAAAGGTCAATGCCCTAGGGACAGGGCCATGGGGTCTTTAAACCTAAAAATGAAAAATTCTCACGGCGGGTATTCCTTCGCCGTCTTTGGATTCCAAAAGGAATCGCCCGCGGAGCGGGCCCCAGCGCGCCCACTCCGTGGGCGCGCTGCAAAGACGGCGAACGAGATAGCCGGAAGCTGTGGGGAGCCCCCATCGCCATTCCTTAGGCAGCCTAGAGACTCAGCCTTTATGGACTGATCAGAAGGCTCGTGAAGGGGTACTTCCCCTATACCCGAAAGATGCTGCCGAGGTTCTTGCCAAGGAGAGAAGAGAGGCCGAGGATGGTGATGCCCAGGAAGAGCATTGCCCAGACCCCAAGGGCACAGGCCAGATAGGGCCCATCGGCGAGGGTGTGCAGCAGCTCGTAGATGGCCTTGGTGATGGGATAGAACTGTTGCTTCTGGGCTAGGATGATCGAATCGGATACTTCCAACATGGTCTGGGAAAAGACCAGGAGCCCTCCGGCGGTGAGGTTGGCCATGACGAGCGGCAGCGTGATCTTCAAACTCGCCCTCAGCGGCGGACAGCCGAGGCTCTGGGCTGCCTCCTCGTAACTGATGCTCGTCTGCTGTAGGCCGGCAACGGCGGAGCGGACCATAAAGGGCAGCTTGCGCACCGCATAGGCGATGATCAGCAACACAGTCGGGTTTTCGACGGGATTGAGGAAGGCAAAGGCCTGTCCTCTTTGGCTCATGGAGAGATAACCGAAGGCCATGACGAGGCCCGGCACTGCCAGTGGCAACATGGTCAGGGTGTCCAAGATGTGTCGGCCCGGTAGCTTTGTCCGGACGACGACGAAGGCGACGGCAATGCCCAGTAGGAGGGCGACACCGGTGGCGCAACTGGCATAGAGCAGGCTGTTCCGAATGGCGGGAATGGTCAGCGGGTGCCCGAGGGCGATTTGAAAATTGTGTCCCGTCCAGAACTGGGGTAGGAGCGTGCTGTACCAATCCGCCGCAAAAGATTTGATGACGACGGCGGCGTGGGGCAGGAGAGCAGCGAAGGTAACTCCGGCGAAGAGCAGCGCACAGCCTCCCTGTTTCCACCACGGAATTCTCCGCGGGCCGGAAACCTGGGTAGCTCGGGCCATCATGGCGAAGTGGTGGCGGCCGAAGAGGATCTTCCCGACGGCGTAGAACGCGACGGAAAAAACCAGCATGATGGAGGTGAGGGCATAGGGCAAAGGGTTGTTGCCGATATCCTTCAGGCCGAAATAAATCTGCACCGGCAGGATGCGGTTATAGTCGAAGATGAGCGGAATGCCTAGTTCAGTGAAGGACCAGATGAAGGCCAGTGTACAACCGGCAAAGATCCCCGGGCTCATCAGCGGGAAGGTGATTTTGAAGAATCGCCGCAGGCCGCGGCAGCCGAGGCTGCCGGCTGCCTCTTCCAGGGACGGGTCGAGATTGGCCAGCGCTGCCACCAGGTTGAGGTAGAGTACTGGGAATAGACCGAGGGCGTTTAGGATGACCATGCCGAGGAATTTGTAATGCCCGAGCCAGTCGTAGGGATGTGCGGCATCCATCCAGCCGAGATGGATGAGAGCAGCATTGAGCGTTCCATGGGTTCCGAGAATCTGCTGCACGCCGATGGCCCCGACGAAGGGCGGTAGGATCAGCGGCAGTAGAATGATCCCTGTGAAGAAGCGTTTGCCGAGAAATTCGTAGCGGTCGGCGAAATAGGCCAGCGGCAGGGCGATGAGCAGGGCCACGGCGGTCGAAGCGCCGGCGAAGGTGATGGCATTCAAGAGACCGCGGACGTAGATGGGGTTTTCAAAGGCGAGGCGAAAGAAGCCCAGTGTGAAGCGCCCGTCGGTGTTGATGAAACCGCCCTGCAGCATTTGCCAGATGGGCCATAGGAAGAAACAGCCCAGGAAGACGACCGTCAGGCCGAACACAAGCAGCGAGAAGAACTTGGTCATGGGAGTGAGGTCCGTGCGACGGTGGCCAATGTGGGTATTTCTCTCGGAAGGCCAGTTTAAAAGTCATTCCGTTTTTGCCAGACGACCTGGTCGGGGAACTCGAGCAATCGGCCAGCGGCTTTTCGCTGTCTTTGGATTCCAAAGGAATCGGCCCGCAGAGCGGGCCACAAGGAGGAGAGGAGGGAAGAATCCCTCCTCTCCTCCTTGCAAAGACAGCGAAAGCATCGCGGGACCTGCTCCGCGCCGGGTCTCTCGGAGGGATTACGGCAAAGCTAAGGGCGAGGAAATTTTCTGCTGCCTTCCTCGGCGCTCTATCGCCTCGAGCCGTGGCCGGAGCCGCGCCCGCGCTGCGGCATCGAGATGGTCGATCCAAAGGATGCCATCCAGGTGTTCGAACTCGTGTTGGACACACTCGGCGAAGAGCCTTTCGCAGCTCAGGGTATGTTCCTTGCCTTCCGGATCCCAGAAGCGGATACTCACGGCCAATGCCCGCTCTACGGAGCCGAAGAGTTTGGAGATGGAGAGGCAGCCATCGAGCATGGCCGCCCTTTTTTCCGAAAATTCGGTGATGACGGGATTGATAAAAACCAGGGGCATGAGGCTTTTGGGCGAAACCAATTGCCCATCGAAGCGGCAGGAAGCGACGAGGTCGCTCCGCGTGCTCGCGGCGCCCAGATCGATGAGGAAGACCCGCTCCGTCCAAGCCACCTGTTGTGCGGCGATGCCGATGCCATCCGCCCGACGCATCGTCTCCAACATCTGCCGATAAAGCGTCTTCCTCGACTCATCGAAGATGCTCACCTCGCTGGCTTTGCTCCGAAGGACAGGATTCCCCAGCAGGCAAATCGGCAGAACAGCCATCGACGCCAACATAGTTTCCCTCCAGGGAAACTTGAAATCAACTCCGGACAAGTAAAATTTTCACAGACGAAAGGATGGGAGCGAAAATGTTTCGACAAGCCCCAAGGGGCAATTTTGCTAGGATGCCTATGACGCTTGTCCAGTTCCTGTGGATCGGTCACGGGCTCATGTTCTTCATGCTGCTACTGGGCCTGCTCTCGCTGGTATTTTTCCTCGAACGCTTTCTCTTTCTCCATCAGGGCTGCTTGCAGACGACGAGCTTCATCGAGGGCTTGAGAAATATGCTGCAGAAGAATCGGCTCGCCGAGGCGCTGACGCTCTGCGAGGAAACGGCCCATCCGATTGCTCATATCGCCAAAACCGCACTGGTTCACCTTCACCACTCTTCGGAGGAACGCCAGCAACACACCCAGGCCAGCGCACTGCTGGAACTGCCGCTCTATGAGCGCCGCATCGGCGCCCTGAGCGCCATCGCCAAAATCGCCCCTCTGGTCGGCCTGCTGGGAACGATGCTCGGCTTTCTGGATATTTTCCGGTATCTGGAACAGGTCGGGGCCTATGCGGGAGTCCACGCCTTTGCCGAACCCATCCTTTCCTGCATCCTGCTGAGCGCAGTGGGGCTCATCATCGCGGTTTTTTCCAATCTCTTCTACCACTTCCTCCACGGCCGTTCCCGGGCCCTGATTCAGGAGATGGAATGGGCCTATCACCACATCCTCCAGATCACGAATCGCTACTCGGGCCAAGAAGAGTCGAAGGCCGCGGTGGATCCCCGTGAAGCGTGATGAAGCGTGAAAGAGCTCATGCCATGAAAATATCCACCTTTATCCGGCACAGCCATCTGCCGCCGCCGGAGCATTGGCTGGACTTCTGGGCCATAGCTAATGTGGGATTCTTCATCTTCGCCTTTTCTCTCTTGAGCTCCCGCTTCATCCTCTCTCCGGGAATGAATGTGGCCTTGCCCCAGCTCCCGGGCCCGCTGTCAGCCGCGCCGACTCTGGGCGTTCTGACCTTGTCGAATGATCAGCTCTTTTTTTTCGACGGCCAGATTCTCACCCTGAAGACTCTGGAAGGAGCCCTGCGTTATTTCCTCTCACAGCACACCCTTCGCCCCGCCACTCTGCTTCTGCGTCCGGACAAAGACCTGTCTGTCGGTATCCTGTGTCAGGTAAGCGCCATGGCCAAACGCAGCGGCTTTGGACGGCTACAGATCGCCTGTTTAGAGGAGGAAGGGACGAAGTCTCCCTAAAAATCTCCCGTCGAGGACATTCAAGATGCAGTCCGCTGATCCCGACCCTCTGACACCCATGATGCGGCAATACTGGGAAATCCGCCGCTCTCTGCCGCCACGAACCCTGCTCTTCTTCCGCCTGGGCGATTTTTACGAGATGTTCGGCGAGGATGCCGAGATCGGCTCGCGGCTCCTGGGGATCACTCTGACCCAGCGCCAGACAACCCCCATGGCCGGTATTCCCTTCCACGCGGCCGAGACCTATATCGCCAAGGTGCTCAACGGCGGTTATAAGATCGCCATCTGCGACCAGTTGGAAAATCCGCAGTCGGGCAAGCTCGTCCGGCGGGAGATCACGCGCATCCTCTCCCCGGGGACGACCATCGAGGACCAACATCTGGAGGCCGGGCACAACCGATTCCTGGGCGCTTTTTCCATCGAAAAAAATGGCTTTCAGCTCGCCTGGCTCGAGATATCTACGGGAAATTTTTCCCTCTTTACGGCTCAGGATTTTCAATCCTTCCTGGCCGTATTTCAGACCGTGCGAGCGACGGAAGTCGTTCTCAGCGAGCGGGCCGAGGAGGACTGGGAACAGTTCCTCGACGAGAAGAATCTGGCCCTGCTCCGGGAGGCCATCCGTCCCATCCTGCGCTCGGAAATCTCTCCCTATGCCTTCGACAGCGCGACCGGCTACGGGCTCCTGAAGGAAATTCTTGGGGTTGCCAATCTCTTGGGTTTCGGCATTTCCTCGGAACATCCGGCCCTCGGCACCGCGGCAGCCCTTATCCGCTACGCCCGCGAAAACCTGCGCCAGTCGCCTCACAATCTGTACACGCTCAAGGAGTACCGGATCCAGGACTTTCTGGTACTGGACAAGATCACCCAGTCGCATCTGGAAATCTTCCACAGCTATGCCGGCAAGCGCGAAGGCTCGCTGCTAAAGGCGATGGATCGAACAAAAACCAGCATGGGGGCTCGTCTGCTGGAGTCCTATTTCATGACCCCGCCGCTGCACCTGGAGGAAATCCGGCGCCGACAGGACCTGGTATCCGCCTTTCTCGAAGAGGAGAGAAAGACGCGTTCCCTGCAGGAATCCCTGCGGACGCTCTGCGATATTCCGCGGACACTCACGCGCCTCCAGCACCGGACGACGAACCCTCGGGAGCTGGGAGCGATGCTCCGGAGCCTCCGGCTCTTCCCGGAAATCGCAGAACAGCTCTCGGCTTTCAGCTCCGAGAAAATCCAGAACCTAGCGGGAAGTTTTTCCGGCTTCGAGGCCCTGGAGTCCCTCCTGTCCCGGGCCTTGAGGGATGAGCTGCCCCCGAATACTTCGGAGGGCGGTTTCATCCGCGAGGGCTACGACGCTTCTCTGGACCATCTGCGCGAGATCACCGAGCACCAGCAGACTTGGCTGCAGGCGCTGGAGATGGAGGAGCAGCGAAAGACGGGGATCCGCAGCCTGCGCATCCGCTACAATCATCATTTCGGCTACTTCATCGAGATCACTAAGGCCAATCTGGCCCTCGTCCCTCCACACTATATCCGGCGCCAGACGATGGTGGGGGCAGAGCGCTATACCACGGAAGACCTGCGGGAGAAGGAGCGGGAGATCTTCCATGCCCGGGACGAAATGCTTCGGCTGGAGCAGCGGCACTTCGCCGAGCTATTGGAAGCACTGGAACCCTATGCAAGGACCTTGCATGGGGTCGCCCACGTCACCGCGGAGATCGACCTCCTCTGCGCCTGGGCAGTCCTGGCCCGGGAGAGGCGCTATAGCTGCCCGGAGATCGACTCATCCGACTGGCTGGAGATCGTCGAAGGCCGGCATCCGGTCGTGGAGCAGATTCTCTCGGAAGATCAGACCCAATCCTCGGCCTTCATCCCCAACGACACCCACCTCTCGTCTTCATCGGCACAGGTGGCGCTGATCACGGGACCCAACATGGCCGGGAAATCGACCTATATCCGCCAGGTGGCCCTCATCGCCTTCATGGCCCATCTCGGCTCCTGGGTCCCCGCCAGCCGCTGCCGCATCGGCCTGCTGGACCGCATCTTTTCCCGCGTGGGAGCCAGCGATGATCTCATCCATGGCCATTCGACCTTCATGGTGGAAATGCTGGAAACCGCCAATATCCTGCACTACGCCTCGCCCAGAAGCCTCGTGATCCTCGACGAAATCGGCCGAGGAACGAGCACCTACGACGGTCTGAGCCTTGCCTGGTCGGTGGCAGAGTACCTGCACGGCGCTGCTGAGGCCGGTCCCAAAACGCTTTTCGCGACGCATTACCACGAATTGACCATACTGGAACATTCCCTACCGAGGCTCAAGAATTACCGGGTTACGGTGAAGGAGTGGCAGGAGGAGATTATCTTCCTGCGCCAGGTCATTCCGGGTTTCGCCGACCGCTCCTACGGCATCCAGGTGGCCCGTCTGGCTGGCCTGCCCGCACCGGTTATCGCCCGGGCCCAAGAGATCCTCCATGAACTGGAGAACGGAGGGACTCTCCTGCAGCACCTGCTCTCCCAGAAACGCAGCCGGTCCCACAGCAGAGCTCCAGTCTCCGGTGAAGTGGAGCAGATGGACTGGTTCTCCGAGCACCCAAATGCCTGAGGGTTGGTATCCCCCAGCCCCACGGATCCTCCGGGCTTGCTGTGTTCCCGCTGTCTTGGCAGGGAGGCCGCGGAGCGGCCTCCCTGCGGCCCGCGAAGCGGGCGAATCCCAAAGGGATTCCAAGACAGCGGGAAAGCTTCCCTTATCCCTCTCTATTTCTCCTGTCCCATCGACCCCGACGCATCTCTCCATTTTTACTTTGCCAAGAACGAACATTTTTTCTAGAATCCATCTCCGTTATGGATAGGGAAAAAGGGGAACCTGGGCACGATGGGGAGGCGAACTGGGAGGAGCTAATGGAGGCCTTTGGGGTTGGGATCGAGGCTATGCTGCGGAGAATCCCCCTTCCGGAAAAGGAAGAGCCGGCTCTGCAAAGGGCCCTGGAACAGTCGCAACGCGCCTATCGGGATGCCTGGCAGCACCTTCTGCGGCAGGAGGAATTCCAAAGCATCGGCCTTAAGATTTTCCAGGTTCTCGAAAGGGAAGGAATAGAGGCCGCGCTTCAGTCCCTTTCCGAGGAAGAGGTGTCCGCTCTGGAGCAGGAAGCAGAGGCCCTGCTGCAGCAGGGAAAGGCGGAGCTATCGGGAAAGCTGTTCCAATGGCTGTCCCTTTTTTCCAACGACGGACAGCCCAATCTCTATGCCTACGTGATGTTGGCGGAGGATCTGGCTAACGAGGATATCGGGGCCGCTGCAAAAATCTACGACTTCCTCATCAATCTCTTTCCCAAAAATCCAATTTTGTTGCTATCTGCGGCCGAATGTCACAGGGATGCGCAGCACTTCGAGCGCGCGCTGTCTCTTCTGAATGAAGCGGAACAGAGCTACCTCGATCTCGGAAAAGAAACGGAATCTATGGGTGAAACCCTAGGGGAAATTCGCGAACTCGCGGCAGCCGTTCAGAAGCAACTCGTCCTGCCGGCGATGGCCTGAGTCTTTCTCGGGGGAAAAGTATCTCTAGGGCTATTTTTTTGCTGTCTTTGCAAGGGGAGAAAAAGGAAAGTTTTTCCTTTTTCTCCCCTTGGAGCCCGCGCAGCGGGCTGATTCCTCCGGAATCCAAAGACAGCGCCCCCTTGAAAGAAGCAAGATCTCCCATGGAGCAGGATCTCTCCCCTAACCCGGTCTCAGAGGCCGAAGCTGCCGCGGAGGCGGTCGAAGAAGCTACTTTTAGAAGAGGAGCTGCAGGCCTGGGCGAAGGCCTCTAGCTTTTCCCGCTGCTCATGGGTCAATTTCTTCGGCACCTCGACGGCGACGTGGACGAGCTGGTCTCCCCGAGCACCGCCCTGCTCGAGAATGGGCATTCCCTGCCCACGGACGCGCAGGACGCTCTCGGCCTGCGTGCCGGCCGGAATTTTCAAAATCGCCTGGCCGTCGATGGTATCGATATTCGTCTCGCCGCCGAGAACCAGTAAAGAAAAGGGCAGAGACACGCGGCAGTGCAGGTCATTTCCATGGCGTTCGAAATGCTTGTCCTCCTTTAGCTCTACCCGCACATAGAGATGGCCCGCAGTCCCACCCTGCTCCCCAACCTCGCCGAAGCCTGCTAGGCGCAGCTGCATGCCGGAATCGATCCCGGCCGGTACCCGAACCTTCGTCGTCGTCGACTCCACGACCCTTCCCTCGCCGTAGCAGTGCGGACAGGGCTTTTCGATCACCACTCCCTGACCCTGGCAGCGCGGGCAGCTCTGCTGAATCGTCATGTAGCCCTGGGAGGTCGTGACACAGCCCGAACCTCGACAGGTCGCGCAGGTAGTACGCGAAGAGCCCTTCTCCGCCCCACTGCCATGGCAATGGGTACAAGCCACATGGCGGTGGTAACTTAGGGTCTTCTCGACCCCACGAAAGGCCTCCAGGAGCGTGATTTCCAGGTCGTAGCGCAGGTCAGCTCCGGATGAGGAGCGGGAGCCACTGCGGTGGGAACGGCCGCCGCCGAAGAACTCGCCGATGCCCCCGCCGAAGACCTCGCGGAAAATATCAAAAGGATTGGAGAATCCTCCGAATTCCTGGTGAAAGCTTCCCTGAAATCCTCCTCGGGTCGCTCCGCCCATGCCACCTGACTGGGGATCGAAGGCCGCCGCTCCGTAACGGTCATAGGCCGCGCGTTTGGATGGGTCATGGAGTACCTCATAGGCCGCTGAGATCTTCTTGAACTTCTCCTCGGCATTCTTGTCGCCCGGGTTCTTATCCGGATGGTATTTGACGGCCATCTTCCGATAGGCCTTCTTGATCTCGTCCTCCGTCGCCGTTTTGGATACCCCCAGGAGCCCGTAATAATCCTCGGCTGCACTCATGAGAGGACTTCCTCCTTCGGCTTGTTTTCCCTTTCTGGGCCATGGGATACGATGACCGAGGCGGGGCGTAAGGTGAAGTCGTGGAGTCGATAGCCCGGCCGGACGAGCTGGCAGATATGGTCGATGGGGACCGTCGGATGGGTGCTCTGACCCACCGCTTCGTGATCTCTGGGGTTGAAGGGCTCTCCGACCTTCCCCACTTCGACCAAACCCTGCTCGGCCAGTAGCTTTTTAAACTGCCCGACGATCATCGCGAAGCCCTGGGTGATCTGCTGTCCCTTCTCATCTTCGGGTTTGGCCGACTGCAGGGCGAGGTCGAGATGGTCGACGATGGTCAGCAGTTCCTCGATGAGCCGGCGATTGGAAAGCTTGAGCCATTCCTCCCGCTCCCGTGCGGCCCGCTTTTTGAAATTCTCGAAATCAGCCTGTAGCTGGACATAGGCGGCCAGGTACTTCCTCTCCTCCGGAGAAACAGGCATTCCTTGGGAGCCCATCCCCTCGGCCGCAGCGCCCAGCTCCTCCGCCGTAGGAGCTGCGGATTTCCGCGATGCATCCCGGAAGTCAGCGTCCATCCCCGATACGCCCTTCGGGCTTTGGTCTCCAGATTCCTCTCCTCTCATGGAATTTTTATCTAGCAGTCCGTAAAAAATTTTCAAACAGAAATCGCTGAGAAATTTTCACAGACCCCGAAGGCCCTCTGACCGTTTTTAGATTGCTTTCACCTCCCAAAAAGAGCAGCTTTCCCCTTACAGAAAATCTACAAAGAGAGAAGCGTATGGAAACGATGGCGAGCGGCAATTTATTGGTGATACAGTCCGGCAGTGCTTCCTGTGCGAGCAATGCGAGTCTCAGCGGTATCATCGCCGAGGCCCTAGACCACGAATGCATCGGGGAAATTTACGGTGGATTGCGGGGATTTTCTGGAATTTTGGGGGGGCATTTCATCGACCTGGCCGCCGAATCGCAGCAGAATATTCGGGCCCTGAAGACGAGGGCCGGTGCGGCCCTCGGCCTCGGGCCGCGCAGTCCCTCGAAGGCGGAGGATTTTCCGCGCATTTTAGAAGTTTTAAAAAATCATCACATCCGCTATTTCTTCAGCATCGGTGACCGCTCGGCGCAGGAAGAACTCTTCCGCCTCCACAGCTATGCCCAGGAACAGGCCTGGCCGCTGCAGACGATGGGGCTTCCCCAGAGCATTGACAACGATCTCGCCGTGACCGATCATTGCCCGGGCTACGGAAGTGCATTGAAGTACATCGCCACGACGGTGCGGGAAGTGGCCATGGACGGACTCTCCTCTGGACTTCCCCACCTCGTGTCGGTGGTCGAGGTCGCGGGACGGCACACGGGTTGGTTGGCCGCCGGCGCCTCTTTGGCCAAGAGAGCGAATCATCCGGAGGATGCTCCTCACATCCTCTATCTGCCGGAGGTGGCCTTTTCCAAGGAGCAGCTGCTCAATGACGTCCAGACCGTCCTGCAGTCCTTGAATCACTGCCTCCTCGTCGTCGCCGAGGGCATCGTCGATGCCGAGGGAAATTCCATCATTTCAAAGGCGGATTTTCCTGCGGCGATGGCCGGCGCAGGCAGCCTCCTGAAGGCCATGATCAACGCCGAGCTCAATGTGCCCGTCCGCGTCATCTCGTTGGGCGCGACCCAGGGAGCAGCGGCCCACTGGGCCTCCCAGACGGACCTGACAGAGGCCTTTGGCGGAGGTCGCCAGGCGGTACGGTGGGCCATCGAGGGGCATTCGGGACAGATGCTGACACTCCTGCGGGAAGAGGGGAATTCCTACGGCGTGAAGTACGACCTCACGGACCTGTCGAATGTCATCCAGTCGGAAAAAGCATTTCCCCTCAACTGGTTGGAGGAAGATGCCTGCCACGTCCAGCCTATTTTTTCAAGGTATGCCCTGCCTCTCATCCAGGGTAATCCCGAGCTGAGGGATGAGGAGGGCTTGCCCTTCGCCAATTACCTGAAGCAGATCCCCGTTAAGCATCCCTCATCCTAGGGCGAAAGGATTGGAATAGCTCCTCGCCTCATCCATCGGATGACATCAGAGAGATCTGCACCATGAAAGCGCACGGCGATGGCGGATTTTACGATTTCCAAAAAATTGAGGCCTTTTGGCAGGCGCGGTGGTTAGAGGAGAAGACCTTCGCGACGGAACCCATCGATTGCGGGAAGAAAAAGTACTACGTTCTCGATATGTTCCCCTACCCTTCGGGTGCCGGGCTGCATATCGGACATCCGGAAGGCTATACCGCCTCCGATATCCTGGCCCGTTATAAGTGGAGTTGCGGGTATAACGTCCTGCACCCAATGGGTTGGGATGCCTTCGGTCTTCCGGCCGAGCAGCATGCCCTTCTCACCGGCCAGGCCCCGGCCATCAATACCGCCCAGAACATCGGGCATTTTCGGGAACAGATTCGCCGCCTGGGTTTTGCCATCGACTGGGAGCGCGAGATCAATACGACTGATCCGGACTACTACCGCTGGACGCAGTGGATTTTCCTACAACTCTTCAAGCAAGGTCTTGCCTATGTGGATGAGCGGCCAGTCTGGTGGTGCCCTGAGCTGAAGTCCGTGCTGGCCAATGAGGAGGTCATCGACGGCCGTTCCGAGCGCGGGAATCATCCGGTAGAACGGCGCAATCTGCGCCAGTGGATATTGCGCATCACCGCCTACGCCGACAGGCTTTTGGAGAACCTCGATGCCCTGGATTGGCCGGAGTCGACGAAGCAGCAGCAGCGGGCCTGGATCGGTCGCTCGGAGGGGACGGAGATCCGCTTCGACATCGAGGGACGGGTGGATTCGCTGGCCGTCTACACGACCCGCTGCGACACGATTTACGGGGTGACCTACCTGGTTCTGGCACCGGAACATCCGCTGCTGCCGATCCTCGCGAGTGCGGCCCAGCGCGGAGAGGTGGAGGATTATATCGAGCGGGCCCGGCGGAAGAGCGATTTGGAGCGCGGTGGCCTGGCTCGGGAAAAAACCGGTGTGTTCAGCGGGGCCCAGGCCATCCATCCCCTGACGGGGAAAAACATTCCCATCTGGGTCGCGGACTACGTTCTCGGGAGCTATGGCAGCGGCGCCGTCATGGCGGTTCCGGCCCATGACGAGCGGGATTTCGCCTTCGCCCAGAAATTCGGACTGGCCATCCTTCCCGTCATCCAGCCAGTCCCAAAGGGAGACGAGACGGCTTGCAAGCTCCCCTTCTGCGACGACGGGATCCTCTTTCATTCCGAAGCCTTCAATGGCCTGGATTCGGCGCAGGCGCGGCAGAAGATCACGGCACAGCTGGAAGCCCTGGGCCGCGGCAAGGCCTGCGTGCAGTACAAATTGCGCGACTGGCTCTTCTCTCGACAGCGCTACTGGGGGGAACCGATTCCCATTTTCTGGATCCAGCAAGGGGATTACGAGCGAGCTCTAAGCCTGCCCGATTTATACTTCAGGGAATTCCTTCCTTCCAAGGCCATCTCCTACCAGGAGGGAGACATCACCTGGATCGCCATCCCCCTGAGCTCGAAGGAGCTGCCGCTTCAGTTGCCGCCGGTGGTATCCTACCAGCCTTCGGATCAGGGCGAAAGTCCGCTGAGGAGGGCTGAAGATTTCTGCGAAATCCTGGTCCATCTCCGGACAGGGGAGATTCGGCCACAGAGCCAAGACATCCCCTCGGGTGAGGACTGGGTTTTCGCCAGACGGGAGACCCACACGATGCCCCAGTGGGCCGGTTCTTGCTGGTACCACCTGCGCTACCTCAGTCCGCACGATCTACAGGCGCCGGTCGACCCCGGAAGCCTGCACTACTGGGGCAGTCCGGATTTCTACATCGGCGGAGCGGAACATGCCGTGTTACACCTCCTCTACGCTCGGTTCTGGCAGCGCTTCCTCTTCGACATCGCCGCCATCGACAGGCCCGAACCCTATCCACATCTCTTCCATCAGGGCATTATCCTCGGCGAGGACGGCAGTAAAATGTCCAAGAGCCGTGGTAATGTGGTTAATCCGGACGAAGTCATCCGAAGCCATGGGGCCGATACGCTGCGGCTCTACGAGATGTTTCTCGGTCCTCTGGACGCGATGAAGCCCTGGAATACCCAGGGCATCGAGGGCTGCTCCCGCTTTCTAAAAAAGGTATGGCGGCTCTTCATTCAGGACGATGGAATGGGACAGGATTGGGCCGAAGAAGACGACGAGGCTCTGCTTCCCCGACTACACGAGACGATTCGCAAGGTGACGGAGGATATCGAGCAGCTGCGTTTCAACACGGCTATTTCCCAGATGATGATCTTCGTCAATGGGGCCACTTCCTCCTCCCTCAGCCGGCATTCGGCCAAGGTCTTCCTCCAGCTCCTGGCCCCCTTCGCCCCCCACATCGCCGAGGAGCTCTGGAGTCGTTTAGGGGAGACTTTTAGCATCAGCAAGGCCCCATGGCCGCGATTCGACCCGCAACTCCTCGTCGCCGAGCGCGGCCGCATCGTCCTCATGGTCAATGGCAAGCCGAGGGATGAATTGGATCTCCCCCTGAACTGCAGTCGGGAAGAAGCCCTACGGGCGGCTCTGGCCAGGGAAAAATTGCGCCCCTACCTCGACGAGAAGACGATTCGCCGCATCATCTGGGTCCCGCAGAAACTTCTCAACCTGGTGCTTGACTGAAGAGCGGTGAGAATGTCTATGAGGGGGATCTTTGCAGGGCCGTCTTTGGCTCCCTTCGGGAGCGTCCGCGCAGCGGACGACAGAGCAGGGCATGAAAACGCTGTTTTCATACCCTGCTCTGCAAAGACAGCCGACTGACCTCCCAGCCACCTTTCTACCCAACCCCTCCTCGAACAATCCTCTGTCAAGAAAGAACTTGCCAAGGGAACTTCTCCCCTCATGAAGAGAGCCTCAACCTTCAACCCATGTTTCCATCCAAGGCCCGCGAGGGTACGGAGTATCTATGAACGTGACAATACAGGACCTCTTCGAGGCAGGAGTACACCTCGGCCATCAGCGGCGTCGCTGGAACCCGAAGTCCCAGAAATTCGTCTACGGCTGCCTCGGCGGCCTTTCCATCATCGACCTGGAAAAGACCTTGGGGCAATTGCAAAAGGCATGCGATTTTCTCGAAAAAACCGCCTCCAGCGGTCAGAGCATCTGGTTTGTCGGCACCAAGGCACAGGCCCAGGAGGCGGTTCGCGAGTCCGCCCGCTCGGTTCACATGCCCTTCGTGCCCAACCGTTGGCTCGGCGGTTGCCTGACAAATTTCGAAACCGTTCATCGCAGCCTCAACAAGTACCGCCACTATCTCCGGATGCAGGAGGACGGCTCCCTCGACGCCATGTTGAAAAAGGAAGCCTCAGTTATCCGCCGCCAAATGGCCCGCCTCTTCCGCAGCTTCGAGGGCCTCGTCGAGGTGACCCAATTGCCATCCACCCTATTGGTCGTCGACATCTACAAGGAGAGCATCGCCGTCGCCGAGGCAAGGCGCCTGGGCATTCCCGTCGTGGCGCTGGTCGACACGAATTCGAATCCAGAGCTCGTGACCTATCCTATCCCCGCCAACGACGATTTGGCCCGCTCGATCCAGCTGCTCCTGTCCTGCTTGGTCGAGGCCATCGAACGAGGGCAGGCGCTCTTCGAGGCAAAAAAGAGGGAATCCCGACAGTTGAAGACAATTCCAAGCAGAGAAGCCATCGTTTCCGACGCAGCGGATGCGGTGAAAATCGAGGGAGAGGCGGACATTTAAATCGAGGAGGAGCATTGAGATGTCAGAGATCACAGCAGCGAAGGTGAATGAATTGAGACGGCGCAGTGGAGCTGGGTTCGTCGACTGCAAAAAGGCGCTGGGCGAAGCCGAGGGCAGCATCGAAGAGGCCATCATCCTGCTCCGGAAAAAGGGCTCCGCAACGGCTGCAAAAAAGGCCGGTCGGGAAACACATGCCGGCATCATCGAGTCCTACGTCCATAACGGCGGACGGATCGGTGTTCTCCTGGAGCTGAACTGCGAGACGGACTTCGTCGCGAGGAATGAGGATTTCCGGGAGCTGGCAGCGGACATCTGCCTGCACATCGCGGCCTCGAATCCGCTTTACCTTTCCCGTGACTCCGTTCCTCAGCCCGTCATCGATCAGGAGAGGGAAATCGCCAACGCCCAGGTGGCCGGCAAGCCGCAAGCCGTCGTCGAAAAAATCGTGGAGGGCAAGATAGACAAGTGGCTTAGCCAGGTTTGCCTCCTCGAACAGCCCTTCGCGCGCAATCAGGACATTCGCCTTGAGGAGCACCTAGCCTCCGTCGTGGCCCGCATCGGCGAAAACATCCGCATCGGCCGCTTTGTCCGCTACCAATTAGGTGAATAGTGCTCTCGCAGCTTTCGCTTCCCAAAATGAGGCATCCGGATCATTCGAAGGATTATTAAGGGCCTTGCTAACTGTGCCGAGGAATGCCACGGCCTTTGAGATTCCAAAGGCCCATCGCTGAACGGCTTTTAGGGCAGGAGCAGCGTCAGGACTTATGGAAGATAGAAAGCGGGCTTGTTTGGGGATTCTATCGTTCGTTTGAGCGGTGGGGCATCGCCTTTTGAGCCCTTCGGGCTCGTGCCTGCGATGCAGGCGGCGTTCCCTGCAAGCAAAAGTCCCCTTTTCTTGCAGGGAACGCAAAGGCGATGACCGGACACACCCAGGTCCTGCCAATAGAAAGCTACGGATGGCGCCAGCTCCCCCTTTGCTCTCCGGCAGGTACTGCGCACACGCTGGGCAGCTCCATGAGCTCCATCAGAGCCGCCCATAGGCCGGGTAACTCCCATCTCCCAACTTCGAATCGCAACGGCTCGCTCAGCCGCTTCAAGTTATCGGGAAGCTCCCCACTTAAAAGGGACAAAAGAAGGACCCGATTTCATTCCCTTGACCGATGGGGACAAAATCGCTTCATGGCGGGTATCGGCTCCCTCTGGAAGGCTGAAAAATCATGGAAAAGAACGATCGTCCGTATAGGATTGCCGATGCCAATGAAGCGGTAGCCGATGTGGCCTATCGGCTCAGCGAGTTGGTGGCCATCTACCCCATCACCCCCTCATCGCCGATGGCCGAACACTGCGATGAATGGGCCATGGGCCGTAGGCCGAACCTCTGGGGACAGGTGCCGGAAGTCTTCCAGATGCAATCCGAGGGCGGTGTGGCAGGAGCCATGCACGGGGCACTGCAGGGTGGCTCGCTGGTGACGACCTTCACCTCCTCTCAGGGTCTGCTGCTGATGATCCCCGAGCTGTACAAGATTGCGGGGGAACTGCAGGCCTTTTGCCTACACGTGGCGGCCCGGAGCCTGGCCACGCATGCGCTGTCGATTTTCGGCGACCATTCGGATGTCATGGCCTGCCGGCAGACGGGCTTCGCTCTCCTCTCCTCCGCTTCGGTGCAGGAGGCCCAGGACTTGGCCTGCATCGCCCATGCCGCCACCTTGCGCAGCCGCGTCCCCTTTCTTCACTTTTTCGATGGCTTCCGCACCTCGCATGAGATCAACAGTTTCTGCCCACTCGGGGATAGCGTTCTGCAGGCGATGATCGATCCGGCAGACCTCATCGCCTTCCGCTCGCGTGCGCTAAGTCCCGAGCATCCCTTCATCCGCGGAACGGCCCAGAATCCCGACGTCTTCTTTCAGGGCCGCGAGGCGGTGAATCCCCACTACCAGGCATTGCCTGCCCAGTTGCAATCCCTCATGGATTCCTTCGCCAAGCTGACGGGGCGGACGTATCGGCTCTTCCGCTACAGCGGCGATCCCGAGGCTGAGCGCGTGGTCATCTGCATGGGTTCCGGCTGCAAGACCCTTGAGGAGACAGCCAAATTCCTTCGGCAGGAAGGGGAGAAGGTCGGCGTCCTGCAGATACACATGTACCGGCCCTTTGCCCTGGAAGATTTTCTTCGGGCCCTGGTGCCGAGTATCCGTTCCATCGCGGTTCTGGACCGCAGCAAGGAAGCGGGTACTCTAGGTGAACCGCTCTATCTGGATGTCGTCACGGCCCTGCAGGAGGGGCGGCAGGAGGGCCATTTATCGGATGACTTCCGTCCCAAAATCATCGCCGGTCGCTACGGCTTGGGATCCAAGGAGTTCTCGCCGGCGATGGCGAAGGCGGTCTTCGATGAGCTGAAAAGAGGGTCTCCCAGGGCGCATTTCACGGTCGGCATCGAAGACGACGTCAGCCACCTCTCCTTATCCTACTCCCCTCAGTTTCGGCCCAAGGATCCCTCCGTGTACGAGAGCATTTTCTACGGTCTCGGCTCGGATGGGACTGTTGGTGCCAATAAGAACACTATCAAGATCATCGGGCAGGCGACAGAGCACTTCGCTCAGGCCTATTTTGTCTACGACTCCAAGAAGTCCGGTGCCATGACCACTTCGCACCTGCGTTTTGGTCCCAGGCCCATCGAGGCACCCTATCTCATCCAGGAAGCAGACTTCATCGGCTGCCATCAGTTCTCCTTCGTCCATACCCACGATGTGCTCGCAACAGCTAAGATGGGGACGATTTTTCTCCTAAATAGTCCCTACGGTGCAGGAAAGGTATGGCCGCATCTGCCGAGGGAATTTCAAGAAAAGCTCCAGGCGCTGCAGATGAAGCTCTTCGTCATCGACGCCTATCACCTCGCGCGGGAGGTCGGCATCGGCGGCCGCATCAATACGATCATGCAGGTCGGCTACTTCGCGCTTTCCCGAATCCTGCCACCGGCGGAAGCCGTGGCCCGGATCAAAGAAGCGATACGCAAGACCTATGGCAAAAAGGGAGAGGCGGTGGTGAAAAAAAACGGCGAGGCGGTGGATTTGGTCCTGGAGCAGCTGGAAGAAGTGAAGGTGGCGGAACAGCCCATCGATGGAATGCCCCTGCAGGACAAGATTCCGGATGATGCGCCAGAGTTCATCAAAAACGTCACGAAAATCCTGCTGGCTGGCCGCGGCGATGAGCTGCCCGTCAGCGCGATACCCGTCGACGGTACCTGGCCAACGGGAACGTCCCACTGGGAAAAGCACAACATCGCAGAGGAAATCCCCATCTGGAATCCGGCCATCTGCATCCAGTGCAATAAATGCATCTCGGTCTGCCCTCACGCTGCCCTACGGGTGAAATTTTTTCCAAAGGAAAGGCTGGAGAAAGCCCCCCCCTCCGGCTTTCGCTCGGTGGATTTTCGCTCCCGGGAGCATCCCCACCATGCCTACAGCATCCAGGTCTCGCCGGAGGACTGTACGGGCTGCAATCTCTGCGCCGAAGCCTGTCCGGTCAGGGCTAAGACAGAGAGGGGGGAAAAAGCACTGGTGATGATGCCAAAGGCAGAGGTTTTCGAGCGAGAACTGGAGCATTACGGATATTTTCAAGACCTGCCCCAGACACCCGTGTCAGCCACGGATATCAAATCCTCGCAGTTCTGTCAGCCACTCTTTGAGTTTTCCGGGGCCTGTGCCGGCTGCGGCGAAACGCCTTATCTCAAGCTGCTGACCCAAATCCTCGGAGACCGCCTGCTCCTCGCCAATGCGACCGGTTGTTCCTCCATCTACGGTGGCAATCTTCCGACCACGCCCTACACGAGCGATGCCATGGGGCGTGGGCC
Source organism: Puniceicoccales bacterium (assembly GCA_031288595.1). Classification (GTDB taxonomy): domain Bacteria; phylum Verrucomicrobiota; class Verrucomicrobiia; order Opitutales; family JAIRLG01; genus JAIRLG01. The sequence goes on along the minus strand of JAITRB010000008.1, from coordinate 20,110 downwards.
GGCCTGGAGCAATTCCCTCTTCGAGGACAATGCGGAATACGGCTATGGCCTGCGCGCCGCGTACGAGCAAAACCGAGCCATGGCAGCGGAGCTCCTCCGGCGACAGGCCTCCCTCCTCGGCGAGGATTTCGTCGGAAAAATCTTGAATAATCCCCAGAAAACGGAGCCGGAAATCCAGGAACAGCGTCTCCAGATCCAGGAACTCCGCCGGCGCCTGATGGGGAAAACTGATCCCGAAAGTGTTTATCTGTTGAGCCTGGCCGATAATTTGATCCAGAGGAGTGTCTGGATCGTCGGGGGGGACGGCTGGGCCTACGACATTGGCTACGGCGGTTTGGACCATGTCCTGGCCTCTGGGAGGAATGTCCATGTTCTCGTGCTCGACACGGAGGTCTACTCCAACACCGGAGGACAGCAGTCGAAGGCGACCCCGACGGGAGCAGTGGCCAAGTTCGCCTCCGCCGGTAAGGCGCTGCCCAAGAAAGACCTCGGCCTCCTCGCCATGGGCTATGGGTACTGCTACGTGGCTCAGGTCGCGCTGGGGGCGAAGGACAGCCAGACCTTCACCGCCTTTCGGGAAGCGGAATCCTACGACGGCCCCTCGCTCATCATCGCCTACTGTCCCTGTATCGCCCACGGCTATCCGCTTTCGCTCAGTCTGCAGCAACAGAAACGGGCGGTGGAATCGGGCTACTGGCCACTCTACCGCTACGACCCGCGGCGAAAGGCTCAGCAGCTGCCACCCCTGGTTCTAGATTCTAAAGAGCCCAGCCTTCCTCTTCGGGAATACCGGTCGGCCGAGACGCGCTTTGATCTCCTGATGCGCCAGGATCCTGAACGTGCAGAGCAGCTTCTTCAGCAGGAAGAGGCCTATGTTCGGGACAAATACGCGCTCTACCAAAAATTGGCCCAGTCGGTGACCTCATAAGGTCAAAGGTGGCTGCTTCAGAAAATCTATCGAAAAAGACATGAGCGTGGGGCTGTCTTTGCGGCGCAGGACATGAAAACGCTGTTTTCATGTCCTGCGCCGTTGTCCGCTGCGCGGACGCTCCCGAAGGGAGCCAAAGACAGCCCCAGCAGGGCGAAAGCTTCCCGCCCCCTGGATTGCAGGATTTGAGAAAAGCTCTCCGAAATTTGGAAAATCGCCAATCTGAGCTATTGGGAGAAGACGACAGGAACCACTCCGCCCCTACCTACTTCAGCAGAGCCAGGCGGCCGCTGAAGATATCTGCCTTATAGTTCTGAAATTCCCGATTCTCGGCCCGATAGGCGAGGCGGAAAGGTGTCAGGACACCGCTGGGGTCGACGCGCAGCGAGGGCAATTCCCGACTGGCCTCGACCTCCAGGAACTGAAAAGCTAGCTTATCCGGCAGTTCGATTTTCTCCAACTCCTTTCCCGTGTCGTCCGTAATCCCGAGGTAGGAGTGGTCCGACGGGTACCAGATAAAAACCGAGCCCTGCGTCTTGCCCGATTGGTAACGGGCGAGGCGAATCGCCCGCTGCACTTCTCCGTGGAGCGCCAGCGTGCGCGAAAAGCCCTTCTGCAGGGAGCCTAAGCCCGTGATAAGAACCCCTACCACCGCGGAAAAAATGGCAAGGACGATCAGGATTTCGGCGACGGAAAATGCCTGGCGGGACTGCTTCCTCTCGGCCATTCGAGGAGAAGACCTCACCAGTTACCAATGGCCTCCCCGCCACCATTGCCCTTAGCTCCCAATGACCAGACATCGTACTTATCGCGGTTATGTTCCCCTGGGCAACGGTACTCGTAGGCACGTCCCCAGGGGTCCAGCGGCAGCTCGTCGACATAGGGCCCCTTCCAGCGGCGTCCCACGCCCTCCGGCGCTTTGATCAGGGCCTTCAATCCCTGGTCCGTCGTGGGGTAATGCCCGACATTCATGCGGTAGGACATCAGCGGAGTCCGCACAGTCTCTCGGACGAAGAGCTCGGCGACCTTTTCCTGGCTACTGCCAAAGATCTTGTCCAGATTGCTGATGACGATGCCCGAAACGGCCGCCAGTATGGCTAGCGCGATCAGAATTTCGATCAGAGAAAACCCGGCCTTTTCCTTTCCGCATAGATATTTCCGATCCCCTTCCCTTTCATGCAAATCCATCCTCCTATTCTAGCAGAATTCTTTCAGATTGTAAATCCCGAAGCTTTGGAATTCTTCGCCCTCATCCAGTTCTCAAGCGTCAGCGTGTCCTGTGTCAATACCTGGCTGTAGTGCTGCAGAAAGGCCTGAAGGCATCGTTCATACGAACGCCGAAGCGCGTCGTATTGCGGTTCTGACAGGAGATTTCTCTGGGCCAGTGGGTCTTTTTTCCTGTCGAAAAAACCAATGCTCTTCTCTCCATCGAATTGCAGGAGGTAGTCATCGCCGAGCAACTGGTAGATTTCGTGGCGAAAATTCACGGCGAAATGCGGATGTTTTTCATCCAAGAGATCATGACCGAAGGCCACATGGGCTTCGGCATGACCCAGAAGGTGCAGGAGCGTCGGGAAAAGGTCGATTTGCTGGGCCAGCTGTCCGGCACATTCCAGGGGAAGGTGGCCCTCCGGATCGAAGAGGAGGATGGGAATCGAAAAGCTTCCGATGGGGCCATGGTAATAGGGCTCCACCGCTCCAGAGGTATGATCGGCAACGAGTACAAAGAGCGTGTTTTTGTACCAGGGCTCGGAGGAGATCTTTTCGAAGAAGCACTTCAGGGCATAGTCCGCATAGGCCACGAGCTCCTGGATGGGATGCCGACCCCTGGGAAAAGTATTCTCAAATCCCTTGGGAATTCCGAAGGGATGGTGTGAGGAGAGCGTGAAGATCCCCGAGATGAAGGGTTCCGGTTCCCGAGACAGCACATCGGCCGCGTAGGACAGCCAGGCCAGGTCGTGAATGCCCCAACCGGAGTAGATGTTCTTCGTTATCTTTTGAGGAAAATTCTCCTCGCAGAAGTAGCGCTTCAGCCCGACCTTTCGCCAATAACAGTCGAAGTCGCAGGAGTAGCGCTTACCCCCATAGAAGAAGGAGTCGTGGTAACCACTCCTGGCCAGCAGAGAGCTGAGCCCCTCGATATGGTTCGCAATCCCTCGAGAACTGCGTATGTAAGGGATTCCCTGTAGAGCGGGGATGGAGGAGAAGATGGAGACCAGCCCATCGGGAGAAATGCTGCCGTTGGCGAATCCATCGAAACAGAGGGAGCGCTGGGCGAGTGCGTCCAGAAAAGGGGTGCAATCGCTCTGCTTCTCCTTGAATTCTCGGTCCAGAAACCCGACATGTTCGGCAGAAAAGCTCTCCAGGATGAGGATGAGGATATTCTTGCCCTTGTAGCGACCGAAATACGGACTCTGGGGTTTCGCCACGTGAAAGGGACTGTAGATCCCATTTAGTTCCTCGGCGCTGTCGAAGAAGTGAAAGCTTCGGATGGGTCTCCGGCCGAGAGACTTGAGGATGCTGAAGCTCGAGTTGCCCATCAAAACCCCGCCTGAGGGCTGCTGGGACAGGCGCACGACGCAGGGAGGATCCAGAACCCGTCCACACAGGCCGCCGCGGCAGCCGATAATCAACATACAGATCCAGAACGCAAAGCTCAGACAGCGAATGCCCATTCGGGGCAGTGTTCTTTCCCTCCGTATACGGGCCCAGGCCAAATCCTCTTCGAAGTGCCGGCACTTGATGAAATTTCCCAGAAAAATGCTGAGGACAATCCATAGGAGCCACAGGCCGCAGGAGTCCCGAAGTATCGCCCCATAACTCCCGACATCTTCTCCGGCCAGGGTTTTCAGCTGCCGGAAGATGTCCGCTGTCATCCGCTGGGAGCTGAAGGAGAAGTACTTCGCATCGGCGATATTGGGCAATAGGGCCAGGGAACCCGCGAACCAGAGACCCAGGTCGGCTAGGCGCCGGATGAGCGGATGGGTCTTGAGTGGCAGAGGGGATGCCCAAAGCCCCCAGAGTAAAAGGGATACCCAAGAGACGACGGAGAGGTCAAAACGGACGCCCCAGAGGAAACTGCAAACCGTTTCTCTCAAACTCAGCGAGGCGAAGTAATCGTGCTGGACACAGAAAAAGAGGAGGCGGGTGAGGGAAAAGAGGAGGAGAAGGCAGAGGAATTTTTTGAGGGCTGCGGCGACAGCGGGGTCCGGAACGAGGATTTGCCTGAAAAGACCCCGGGATCCTCCTTCGGACCCAGGCCCAGAATCATTGAAATAATCCTGAAAAAAGCGCCGCAGGCGTTTCACATCGCAGGGGCGCATGATTTTAGGCTTCGACCTTGAAGAACTGGTGTCGGCCGACCTGGATGACCCAGGATTCTCCTTCTGGCGGATGGTCCAGGCTCCTCTCGGTCCACGGGCCGCCGTTCACCCGTATCGCCCGTTGTTCGTGGAGCCGGCGAACTTCCCTCTTGCTGAGGAACAGTCCCGTGGAGTGGACGAGGCTGACGATATCTGCCTCTTGGCCCCGCGTCAACTGTTCCCAGCGAAAACAGGGCACGTCCTTCGGCAGCGCCTTTTGGGAAAAAACCGCCTCGAACTCGGCCCGCTCCCTGCTTCCCTGAGCTTCGTCGAAGAATTCGCTCACCAGGCGGCTAGCCAGCTGCTTCTTCGCCTCCATGGGATGCAGGGCCCGAAGCGCAAGCAGTTCCGCCTCACTCGTCCCCAACAGCAGGCGGTAATAGCTCTCCATCGCCGTATCGGGAATGGACATGAGCTTGCCGAACATGTCGCGGGCGCTATCGTTGAAGGCGATGTAGTTGCCGCTGCTCTTGGACATTTTTTTTACTCCGTCCAAGCCGACCAGCAGCGGCATTCCGATGACCACCTGTTCCCGCATGCCGGCCTCTCGCTGCAAGTCGCGCCCCACCAACATATTGAAGAGCTGGTCACTGCCGCCGATCTCGATATCCGAATCCAGCGCCACGGAATCGTAGCCCTGGATGAGTGGGTAGAGGAACTCGACGATGGAAATGGGACTGCCTGCCCGATGGCGCTTTTGGAAATCGTCGCGCTCGAGCATGCGCGCCACCGTCATCTTTCTGGCCAGGCCCAGCGCTTGGTCAAAGGACATCTTGGCAAACCATTCGCTGTTGCGCCGGATGATGGTCTTTTTGGGATCGAGGACACGAAAGGCCTGCTGGAGATAGGTCTCGGCATTGCGCTCGACCTCCTGGAGACTCAGCACGGGACGGGTCACCGAACGGCCGGAGGGGTCGCCGATGGTCGCCGTGTAATCACCGATCAGGAGGATGGGCCGGTGGCCCAAATCCTGGAACTGCCGGAGCTTATGGAAGATGACCAGGTGTCCAAAGGTCAGGTCGGGTCGGGTCGGATCAACGCCGAATTTGATCGTCAAGGGATGAGTAGACGCCAAATACTCCGCCAGCGCTTCCTCCCCGATGATCCTCTCGGTGCCGCGGCTGAGGAGCGCCATGGCTTCGCCCTCTTCCATGGTCTCCATATGAGAGTCGCCTCGATTTTTGTCAATACCGTGGATGAAGTCGGGAAGCCACAGCCCTTCCACTGTCGCTGCGATACTCCCACCATGGCCATGGGCTCATTTCTTGCTGGGCTTGGGGCCGCCTTTGGAGCCCTTCGGGCTCCCGCCCGCTACGCGGGCGTCACCGGAGGGGGAAGGGAAAATTTTCCCTTCCCTCTCCGGTGCAAAGGCGGCCCCAGAGCATCTCCTTATCGGCCATCCCTCTATTCCTCTACCATTAGCTATCCGACGGATGGCCGGCATCACGCACCTCTTCCGTATGGATGAAGACCAGGGCTTTACCGGATAATACCTGCAGCTCGACCGGAGAAGAGCAGGTCCGATTCCCGAGGGACATCATCCTGCCAAAAGAGAGCTCCTGGCTCTGCAGCTCCCAGCGAAGACCCCTGGAGCGAATCGTACACTGGGGTGCACCGAAAAGGGAAATTTTCGTATGGAGCGGCAGAGCGTCGGTCTGGAACTCCCCCTCCAGCAGCAGTCCCAGGATATCTCGGCTGAAGAAGCACGAATGGGTTTGAATCAAAATGCTGAAATTCCCAAAGACGTGGTCGAGGAAGCCGCCGTCGATGCCGGTCACTGCTGTTGGGACCAGCGATGCCTCCTGGGCGAAATGAAGGGCCTTTTCGAAATCGCTCCGGTTCTGGTCGAAGATTTTCAAGGAATTTCGTCCCGAGAGGAGTTTAGGATCGACGCTATCTAGGTCCCCCAGAATCATCCAGGGCTCCAGTCCCCGTCGGATAAGTTTGCTAGCTGCCCCATCAGCCGCCAGGATCGGCAGGCCCATCTGCCGGATATGTCCATAGGGCAGAGTCCCATCTAGACAGAGCACGGAACGGCAATTCGGCAGGATTTTGGAAAATGAAATCATCGGAAAATTCTAAAATTCTGTGCGGATGAGGAGGGCTTCCTTTCCCAAGGGCTCCTTTGCTGTCTTTGGATTCCGGAGGAATCCGCTCGCGCCGCGAGCTGCCCCATGAAAATCGACATTTTCATGGGGCAAAGACAGCGAAGACCGACGGACATTCCTGAAGGACAATCCCGTCCATTCCGGTTTCAACGGCCGAGGATGACCACTGCTTGCGCCAGAGCCCTGGTGTGGGTCAGGGACAATTCGATGTGCCGCACACCGAGGCTCCGGGTCTTTTCTTGCCCCAGAGCATCCAAGAAGATCTCGGGCTTCCCCCCTTCGTTCAACCCCACAACAGCCGATGACCAGGAAAATTCGGCCCCGATGCCGATGCCCAGGGCCTTGGCCATGGCCTCTTTGGCGGCAAAACGGGCCGCAAGTGAGGGATGGGGATTCCGATGCCGGAAGCTGTCCATAACTTCCTCCTGGGAGAAGATTTTTTTCAAAAAATATTCTCCGAAGCGTTTGAGCAGAGATTCGATGCGCTCCACCTCCACGAGGTCAGTGCCGATGCCCAGGAATGAAGTCTGCGGATCTTGGATCCTTCTGTAAGAGGTCGATGAGGTGCTTTTCATCCGAGGAAATGGCTGAAGGCGATGCATTAGGCCGTCAGAGGGAGACCTCTGGCCCTGGTAAAGAAATGGCAGAGCGCGACGGCGGCGGCATCAGCCGCGTCGTGGGGCAAGTTCTCCGGCAGATGGAGCAGGGCTTTCACCATGCGGGCGACCTGCTCCTTGCTCGCGCGGCCGTAGCCGGAAATGGACTGTTTTACCCGCAGGGGTGGGTATTCGTCTATCGTGAAATTTTTGAGCCTCGCGGCTACCAAGATGACCCCCCTCACGGCTCCCAGGGACTGAGCTGTCTTCACATTCTGAACGTGGATCGGCTGCTCGAGGGCCACGGCCGCCGGTTTGTGCTGTTCTATCACGGCCCCCATCCTCTGGAAAATCGCGCATAGGCAGTCCGCTACAACCCTTTCTGAGGAGCGCAGGTCGATGACCTCGAAGCTTTTCAGGGAAAAATCCCCCGCTGCATCGCGCTCCACGAGCGCCAATCCCGTCCCCCGCAGCGAAGGATCGATGCCCAGAACGCTCCCCATCGGAGAGACGCTGCGGATAGGCGACGACAGAGCAGCCCCATGGAGGGGCGACGGAGGTATTCCGACGGAACACCTCGTCTGTCTCCCGGGATTTTTGGCCATTCGGCGCGTCCACAGGGTCCGGCGAGACGGGGTTTTCATCGGGTCGATTCAGCCATCTTGGGGACGAAATCGGCTTCCTGCACCGAGAACACCCTCAGTTGTGGATCGATCTGCCGAACCATACCCCTGAGTGTTTTCCCGACCCCGCATTCGTAAAAATCCGTAAATCCGAGCGCAGCGGCCCTCTGCATGCTCTGGCACCAGAGCACCGGCAAGGTCAGCTGCGCCTCTAGATTTCCCTTAATTTTCTCCGGATCCATCGTCTGCTCGGCTTCGACGTTTTGAATGACAGGGAATTCAGGCGCTTTAAACCTAAGTTCCCCGAGATAATCGCGGAATTTCCGACGGGCCTCTTTCAGCAGGGAGCAGTGTGAAGCTCCAGCTACTTTGAGCGGGACGACGCGGGAAAAGGAAAGGGAATGGGCTAATTTTTCCGCTTCGCGGATATTTTCCACCGTACCCGCCAGGACAATCTGGGACGGCGTGTTGAAATTGGCCATTTCGGCTCCGGTTTGCTCGCAGACCTTGCGCACTTCCTCCAGGGAAGCGCCCAAGAGCGCCAGCATCCCGCCTGGATTCTGTTCCGAAGCCTCCTGCATGAGGATTCCCCGCCGGTGGGCCACCTGTAAACCCGTTGCAAAATCATAGACCCCGGCTATCGCCAACGCCGTCAGTTCGCCGAGGCTCAGACCGAAAGCCAACCCCAGTTCTATAGAGGTAATCGCCAGCATTTCCTTCTGGAGCACCGCCAATGCGAACTGATGGACATAGAGCGCTGGCTGGCAGTACCGGCCTTCGTTCAGAAGCTCCTCCGGTCCCTCCCGCATGATTTGGATCAGGTCATAGCCGAGAAGCTCCTTCGCCTCGTCGAAGTACTTCCGGACCGACCGGACATTTTCGTACAGGACTCGTCCCATCCCGGGTACCTGCGTCCCCTGTCCAGGAAAGATAAAAGCGGCCTTGGTCATACGACTGGCCGCCAGGTTGGCACTTCACGCCTTAAAGTCCAGATTTTCTCTCACCACTAAACTGGGAATACCTCTAAATTTATCCCTTTCCTCCTCTCTCCTCTTTTCAGCCGGAGGCCTAGCGGGCATCATCCGTCTTCCGTGCTCAATCTTCCCTAAAGCTTGGGACGGGAATGTGTCCAGTATCGGAAGGTTCTGCGGCTCTCCGCACTGGCTCATTCATCATACGAGGTATTAGCACACCGACTATTCCGCTAATGCCCTCGACGATATCCTCATTGAGGATTTTCTTAAATATCCCTTTTAAGACATCTACTGCACCGGAGGCGAGCTGTACCCGTTCACTGTAGCTGAGCTTCGATTTGCCGAACAGGGTACAGCCCTGCGGATGAAGGGTATCCGACACAAGTGAAAATACAGCATTGGTGATTTTCGGCAGTAGTGTATCGAAAATAGGATCGAGATAGGCTTCCAAATAGGCGAGAAAATGCGTTTCCTCTATCCTGTCTGTTGGCGAGCACAATTGCACAAGAGCGTTGTAAATCTCTACGTAAGGCATCATGGCATCCAGCACGTCGCGCTTGATTTTATTAAACCAACCATCATCTGAAGCCAACACGGCGTCGGCGTAGGTATAGAGTGCCATTTGTTCATTTTCGGGGCGATCCATGCGGCGGACGTAAGCGAATGTCTCTTCATGTTTGAGATGGGCGAGTAAAAATTCCCCCCGGGATAACTCCTTTAATCCTCCCTCGTTTTCGATTTTATTGACGATGACATCGATTAACCCAGAGAAGCCGTTCAGCATACACTGCTGCGTGATCCGGATGAGGTTAGGTTTCAATCGATCACAAAAGGTCTTGGTATATAGGCTTTTCCGGCTCAGTCTTCTGCCCCCTATCCTGCCGGGATGCGGCAATTTTTTCGGCTGTGATTCAGAGCCGAAGGCTATTTGCTGCGCATCGCGTACCCGTCTTCGTGATCTTCGCGCTACTTCTGCCATGAGAGCTTCTTCCTGCCCCAGATCATCTTGAGCCTCGGGCCTATATCTCAGTGGCTCAGAAGAGAGGGAAGGATCAAGCGCTAGTCGCTGCTCCTCTGCTTTTTTTAAGGCAAGAGGTGTACACGCACCCGCGCGCAAAGCTCCCTCCGGGGGATAATCCAATTGCGAGTCCTCTGAATATCCTGCTCTTCCTCGTCGGGACCTTGGAAATGTTTCGCTGAGCGATTGCTCCTCCTCTGATCCCTCTTGATCCGACACCAATACATTTCTGTTTCGATTCTTGTGCCCTGGATCCTCGGTCCTTCTCCGCGAACTCTGCGGTGGATCCAATCTTGGCAAACGAGATTCCTCTTGAGCATCCAAGGCCACCGACGCGCTGGCCGCAGCAGATAGGGCCACCGGTGCTTTTCTCGCGGAAGCATCCCGCCGTAAATCCCCTCCATCCAGACAATTCTGTCCTTGCTGTGGAGGATCTCCAGAGACAAAATGCCGGTGTTTGCACTGGCGATGTTTCGGCTGTGGCGCTAGAGCTGGATGGTCCCTTTCTGCCGATTCAGCTCCCTGCTGGCGTGGCGAAGGCATCGGCAAAACAGGGACCTGTTGTTGGGGCTTGGAGTTCTCTGTGTGCCGCCGCTTGCGATGCGGCTGTTCCTGCGTTTGTGGCTGAGGAGTCGCAGCCGTAGGGCGTGCGCGTGTTCCTTGACTCCGTATGACGGGCCTTGCTCTCGTAGCGGTAGCTGGAATGGGGACTTTCCTGGAACGTTCAGGCGATCCAGGTTCCTGAGGTCCCTCTTTCTGTGCGACCGCGAGATCGGCGCCGTAAAGACTGCAGAGCAATGTGATAACTGCGAATTTCTGTTTCATATCACCTCCTGGCCGTGATATTAAGAAAACTCCCATTTAGGCGATAGCCTCGGAGAACATTGAAGGCATTCTTTAAGCTTCCATTATACTTCCTAATTTCTGCTAGACGAGGCATTTGCGGAGAAGATGTGTTGACTTTATCTCTTCTTCCTGCAGCAGAGAGTCATGTCAAAAGAGTTGTGCCCTTTTTGTTGATTCCCTATGGCCTCTGACAGAAAGGTATCCCGACAGCTCTGGTCGTTGAGCTGGCCACTGATTCTGGCCTCTTCTAGTACCTGCCTCTTGAGTCTGACGGGGCGCTGTGTTCTGGCCCACTACTCACCAATGGCGTTCAATACGCACATCGGAACCATCGTGTGGCACGAGGTATTGCAATCCACTCTCCTGAACCTCATCTTCATCATAAGCGTCTTCGTCGGGCACCACAACGGGAGGAAACAGTTCGCTCAAATCGGGCCAGCGGTCTGGCAGATGCTCTGGCTCTCCCTGGGCATCGGCCTTCTGGTCATCCCCCTCCTGTGGCAAGCGGTCCCCTATCTGCTCGCGGCAAACCTTCTGACCGAAGGGGTTCCCTATCTCCGGATATATTTTCTCTCGATGCCCTTCCACTGCGCGACCTTCGGTGCCATCGGGTCCTTCTTCACGGGGAGGAAAATAAGCTATGCGATGCCACTGCTCTTCATCTTCAGCCACAGCCTCAACCTCCTCCTGACCCTTGCCCTCGTCTTCGGGAAGGCCGGTTTTCCCGAATGCGGATTGATGGGCTGTGCGCTGGCGACGTTGGTCGCCCAGGTCTGCAGCTTATTGCTCGTACTCCCGATCTTTCTTTCCAGGTACAATCGCGAGAACTTCCACACGGATTGCACGGCCTTTTCTCCAAAAATCTGCTGGAGATATGCCCGTTTCGGCCTGCCGTCCTCCTTGAATACTCTGATCAATGGGATCGCTTGGTGCTGGATCATTCAGGTCATTGCGGACCGTATCCCATTCAGCGAATTCTCCGCCATGGGCATCATCTTCTCCCTCCAACGCATCCTGTCCTCACTCAGCGATAGCCTGGGCAAGGGGAATTGCGTTCTCATCGCCAACTTTCTAGGAGAAAAACAGGAAACGGCAACCCTTCGGGCCACGCTCTCCGCGGCCGTACGGCTGTGCTTCCTCCTGCACGGGTCTCTCCTCATTCTGATTTGGGTCTTCTGCCGCGAATTCGTCGGCTTCTTCATGGGGAACGGGCAGACGGAAATCTTCTCCTTCTTCCGACAGATGCTGCCCTGGGCCTCCCTGCTCGCGTTTCTGGAAGGGATTTGGTACCAACTGCACTACAGTTTGACGGCTTTTAAGGACACGCCCTTCCTGACGAGCGTCAACGTCGGCAGCCATTTCTTCTTTCTGATCATTCCCTCCTACTTTCTCCTGCACAAGGCACACCCCCACGCCGTCATCATCCTGAAGTTCGGCCTTCTGAATCAGTTTATCCGGATCCTTATTCTGCGCTGGCGCTACAGGGTTCAGGTCGCTCGGGTCAGCGGTGCGGATGAGTTCTAGGGCCGGAGCATCTTTTTCAGCGATGGGAAAAAGCTTTACTTCCAACACCGAAGCCCTTGTAATCCCGCCCATCGGGTCGATGCTGCTCCAGTGACCCGAGCCACAGAAATCATGGGGAATCTCAAGAAGAAGCGCCGCCTGAAGATGAACAAGCACAAGCGCAGCAAGCGCCTGCGCGCGAATCGCCACAAGAAGCGCGAGTGGGGGAATTAGGGATCCTCTAGGCCCATTTCCACCGATTCTCGGCTCTAGACGATGCTGCAGGAGGGCAGGAAGCTGGGCGCCGCCGTCTTCTGGAGAATCATCGAGGCATAGGCTTGTTTTCTAGCTCCAAATGGCTCCCGGACTTTACATAAGGTCTCTGGCCGAGTGGTCTGGGGTCCCTTGGGGAGAATCGCCCTAGGCGCAGCGGCAGCGCATGAAAATCTCCATCGCCATTCCGGCCCATTTCGCCTCCACGCGACTACCGCGCAAGCTTCTGCTGGATTTGGCTGGTCATCCGCTACTCCAGCACACCTGGAAGCGCGCGTCTGCCCTCCCGGGTGTTGAGGAAGTCGTCATCTTGGCCGACCATGAGGAAATTCTGGACACGGCGAAAAAGTTCGGCGCGACGGTCTGGATGACCGATGTCCGATGCTGTTCCGGAACGGCGCGCATCGCTTCTGTCGCCGAGCGCTTTCGGGGCGACTTCATCCTCAATGTCCAGGGAGACGAGCCCTTCATAGACGCGAAACTGCTGGCGGATATGAGAACTCATGCCCAGGATTTCGGTGGAGACATCCTCACGGCCGCCTATCGGATTTCCACCGAGGCGGATCTGGAGAATCCCAATCGCGTCAAGGTGGTTCTGGGACAGGAGCGTCAGGCCCTCTACTTCTCCCGCAGCCCGATTCCCTTCCTCCGCGGAGTCGAGAAAAAGTGCTGGCTAACACAGCACACTTTCTGGGCCCACATCGGTCTCTACGGCTATACCAAGAACTTCCTGCGGAAGCTCCCCGATCTTCCCCGAGGTGTTCTCGCCGAGGCCGAGAAGCTGGAGCAGCTCCAGTTCCTGGAGGCTGGCCATCGTATCCATGTCCTCGAGGCCACTCAGCCCACTAGGGGCATCGACACACTGGAGGACTTGGAACGGGCCCGGCGTTACCTTGCAGAGGACTTCGCAAAGGGAGAAGTTTAAAAATTAAGTTGACTAGATAGTCTGTTAGCAGCAGCTCTTGCCGCCGCAACCGATTTGTCTCAGAAGATAGGCATACCTAATCTTAGCGAAATGACTTTGATGAAAATTGGAAAGACTGATAGGGAAAAGAGATATGTAAATGAGCTGAAATTCTGAGAACATTGATGATCTCGCGGGTTTCCTGCGCGATCATTTTTTGGACTTTGGGAAAGTTAATAATAGGGTCTTAAAGAAAGGATGTAGGGTATGGATACAATTCATATAGAGCTTTTATCGCTGTGCAGGCACTGGTCACCACTGGTCTTGTGTTTTTTATCCTTTTCTCCTAGAACTTGCTCGCGCAAGAGACGCTCAATTAAAATGAAGAACGGCTACTCTTCGTAGGTTCTTCGATGGGCAAATTCAGGGCTCTCAAAAGGCGGAATATTTCCCCAAAGCCAGCGTTCTTGCCTATAATCCTCAAATAGATTGGTTAACCTTTCTCGAAAGCGACTTTGGGGAAGGCGGAGCCAGTGAAGAAATAAGGAACTTCCTTACTCGCCAAGAATCCCTAGCAGCTCAACTTGAGCGGCGAGCCCCTGTGCATGAAAGTTTTAAAACGCGTGTTTCTGTGAGCATTTTAAGCACAATCTGAATCAGGGAGATGCATTGCCCAGGTTCAAAATACAGCCGATACACAGCAGCTCGATGGATAATTTTGCCCACGTCAGCAAAAACTTCAGGCGTAAACACTTAGAATTGAAGATCCGTATATAATATATATTATATTATTATAGAGTATACCAAGATCAGAAACGGCTCTTGAGGGCCTACCAGCACTTTCATGAGAAGAACTAAGTCCACCCAAAGCAGGAGCTGCTCATGACGAAGCAGCTCCTCAGCTTCCTGAGGAATGAAGCAGCTCCTCTTAAATTTTTCTTGCCTTGGCGACCTAATTTCACGCTCTCGAGCTGTCGTCGAGGGACGCCATGATCAATTGTCGGGAAATCGCCTATTCCATCGGGAAGCGGACGCTCTGGGAGAATGCCACGTTCACGATCCCACAGGGGGCCAGAGTTGGGGTTGTGGGCCACAACGGCTGCGGCAAGACGACTTTTTTTCGCCTGCTGAAGGGGGAGCTACCGCTCGACGCCGGCCGGATCGACCGTCCCAAGCAGCTGCGCGTCCAGAGCGTGGAGCAGGAAATCGGCGACCAGAGCCAGGCCTTGCTCGACTTCGTCCTCTCGGCCGATGGGGAGTGGAAAGCCCTTTCCAAGGCGCTGGACGAGGAGGAAGATGCGGATAAAATTGCCGAAATCTGCGACCGCCTCCAGATGATCGACGGTTATCGGGCCGAGAGCCGGGCCTCCGAAATCCTGCATGGCCTCGGCTTCTCGCAGGAGGAGATCATCAAGCCCCTATCCAACTTCTCCGGTGGTTGGCAGATGCGGGTCGCCCTGGCCGCGACCCTCTTCGCTCCCTCGGAACTCCTCTTATTGGATGAGCCGACCAATCACCTGGACCTCGAGACTACCCTATGGCTGGAGCATCATCTCGCCAAGGCGAGCCAGACGCTCCTGCTCATCAGTCATGACCGCCATTTCCTCAACCGCCTCTGCACGCACATCCTCCACATCCATCGCGGAGAGATGAAATTTTACAGCGGGAATTACGACACCTTCGAGCTCACTCGCCGAACACAGGGAGCTGCCCAGGGCAAGGTGCGGGAGAAGCAGGAGAAGCGCCGCGAGCATCTCCAGTCCTTCGTCGACCGCTTCCGCTACAAGGCTTCTAAAGCCAAACAGGCCCAGAGCCGCTTGAAAATGCTCGCGCGGCTGGAAGCCATCCCGCCACCGGCAGCCGATGTGGCGACGGTATTTTCCTTCCCCTCGCCCAACGCCATCGACCGCGTCCTGCTCAAACTTCGGGGCGGCAGCGTCGGCTACGGCTCGGAGATTGTCCTGGAAAATCTCGAGCTGCGCATCGACCAGGGCGACCGCATCGGCGTGCTGGGTGCGAATGGCCAGGGCAAGTCCACCTTGACCCGACTGCTGGCCGGCAAGCTGGAGCCGCAGGAGGGGCACTGGGAACGAGCGAAGGGACTGAAGGTGGCCTATTTCTCCCAGCAGCTCGCGGAAATCCTCCCTTTACGACAGACTCCCGTCGAAGCCATGGGCACCGTGTTGAGCGCTTGTTCCGAAGCGCAGATTCGTGCCCAGCTCGCCCGCTTCGGCCTCACTCAGGAGCGAGCGGAAACCCGCATCGAATTGCTCTCGGGTGGCGAGAAGACGCGACTGCTCCTGGCCCTCATCACCCGGGATGCCCCGCATCTGCTACTCCTGGACGAGCCGACGAACCACCTGGACATCGATTCCAAGGAGGCGCTTATACGGGCCTTGCAGGACTACAGCGGCGCGGTCGTCCTTGTCGCCCACGATTTCTTCACATTGGAGGCGGTCTGCGAGCAGCTCTGGCTCATCGAGCACGGGCAGTGCCGGCGCTACGATGGGGACTTGGAGGACTACCGCCAAAGCCTGTTCCAGAAAAAATCTCCCTCCGCTTCCCCGAAGCCGACAAGCCCGTCCCGCCACCATACGGCCGAGGAACTGGGAGACCTGGAGCGGCAGATGGAATCGCTTCGGGCCAAGCAATTGGAGCTCTCGGGACAACTGGCGGAAAACTGGGAAGCACAGGCCCAGGCCGAATGGGATAAGCAGGAGGAGCTTTTGGCAAAGCTCGAGGCACAGTGGATGGCAATGGCCGATGCCATCGAGGATTCGGAAAAATCTTGAAGCGAAGGCACCGTGGATTTCCATGGAGGAGTCCATCATGCCCGAATCCGAATACC
Source organism: Puniceicoccales bacterium (assembly GCA_031288595.1). Lineage (GTDB taxonomy): Bacteria > Verrucomicrobiota > Verrucomicrobiia > Opitutales > JAIRLG01 > JAIRLG01. The sequence goes on along the minus strand of JAITRB010000008.1, from coordinate 4,127 downwards.
AGGTCATCGCGCGTCGCTGGAGACCCAGGCGCTTCTCCGAACTGGTCGGCCAGGAGCACATCGTGAAAACCCTGGCACAGGCCATCGAGCGCCGGCGCATCGCCCATGCTTTTCTCTTTATCGGGCCACGCGGGACGGGCAAGACCTCTACGGCCCGCCTCCTGGCAGCGGCCCTCAATGCCCGGCCGGAGCCCTCGCTGCAGGCCGATCCGCAAGATCCCCTGACACGGGCCATTCTGGAGGGTAACTGTCTCGACGTCATCGAAATCGACGGGGCATCGAACAATTCCGTCGAGCAGATTCGCGCCCTGCGGGAGGAGTGCCGCTACACACCAGGCGAATGTCGTTACAAAATCTACATTCTGGACGAGATTCACATGCTTTCACTCTCCGCCTTCAACGCGCTGCTCAAAACCCTGGAGGAGCCTCCGGCCCATGTGAAGTTCATCTTCGCGACAACGGAAGCGGCGAAAATTCCGGTGACCATCGCCTCGCGCTGCCAGCGCTTCGAGTTCCACCTGCTCCCATCGACCCTCATCGCCCAAAAATTGCAACGGATTGCCGAGGAGGAAAATGTAACGGTCGAAACATCGGCCCTGGAGGCCCTGACGCGTCTCGCCGCCGGCAGCCTGAGGGATGCCCAGACCTATCTGGAGCAGATGATGAGCTTCGGCGATGGGACGATTTCCAGGAAAGATGTGCTGGAGATCTACGGCCTGGCCACGACGGAGGAATTGGAGGAAATTCTGCAGGGCATCTACTCTGAGGATTACCGAAAAATCCTGCACTGGACGGATTTGATGGAGGCTCGGGGTTGTGATTTTCCCAAGCTGCTCCTGGATCTGCGTGAGCAGGTGCAGTCCCAGCTCCTGGAGAGCACTTCGGCCCAAAGCTCTCTCCCAAAACCATCCATCCCTCTCTTGGCCAAGGTCTTGGAATGCCTTTCCTCGTCCTGCGAAGAGCTACGCTCTGGACTTTCAGAAAAGGTGAATTTCGAAATGGCCCTATTCCGGGCCATCGAAGCCTGCCAGATGAGAGGACTGGATGACTTGCTTCGCCGCTTGCGGGTATTCTCCGGAGCCGGCTCGCAAGAAAATGTCTCCCCAGCGTCTCATCCGGTAGAAGAGGCCATCTCTTCATTCCCGGAAATGCATCCCGCTAGTTCCGCCGAGAGAGACCCATTGCCGGAACGACCCTCCCGAGAAATGGAAAAGATTCCCCTTCCATCGGGAAAAATGAATTCGGAAATGGGGATTTCCCCTCCGGTCTTAGATTCTGAGCTGCTGGCCAAGCTCCCGCTCCCCACGCGCCAGAAGCTCGTCGAGCGCTTTCGGCTGAAGTTCGATACCTAGGCTTCCGCTTCGCCGCCTTTGCGAGGGAGGAAAATGAAAAAACCTTTTTTCATTTTCCTCTCTCGCGGCCCGCGCAGCGGGCCGGAGCCCCTTCTGGGCTCCAAAGGCGGCGAAAACACAGAACACGCCGGTCCCCTCCGGTGCTGCCACTGAAGAGGACTACCCAGCGGGAAATCTCTTTCCAGGAAACCATCTCTTCCAGATGACGGAAGATCTGCTTTGCCATCGACGCTGGGACAAAATTTTACAGACTGAAGTCCCATGGATGAGAGCCGCCTCGGCGAGGAGATACAGTCTGTTTTCTGGGAGACACGGCAGCAGGGACTTATCCTTCTCCGGAAGGATTGGAAGGTACAGGAGAGCGGCTTACCGCCCTTCGAACTCTTCCTCGGAGAGGAAGAAGTATCCTTTCATCTGGAAAGGCCCTCGCCCTTCGAATGGGCCAAGCGTGCCGGTTACTACCGCCATCGGCACTTGCTCTCCTTCGTCCTCCTACCCGAATGGATTCCCCAGGAAGAGGCTGGGGCCTCCTGCTTCTTTCTGGCTGGAGACTTCAACAACTGGAAACCGGAAATCGAGGGCTGTCGCTGGCAACTGCATCCGGAAATCGTCTGCGGCGAGCTCTGCTGGGTCTTGAAGTTCAGTCCCAATCAGTTCCAGGATGGCCAGTCCTTCAAATACGTCTCTCCCCAGGGCCATTGGTCGCGACTGCCGGAAAATTGCCTGCAATCCGCCGAAGCAGCCGGCATCGCCAACTTCATCTACCATCCGCAGCGCACGGGCTACCAGCTCTTCCGTTTCCACATCGATGAACCCTTCCCGCTGCAGCGGCCGATGAATCTCCGCTGGAGGCACAAAAGGGGCTCGCTGCCCATCGACTCCTCTCGGGTCCTGCTCCGGATGCAGTCCGAACAGGCGATGGGCCTTTCCTTCGATGGGGAAGAGGCGCAGTTCCGGCTCTTCGGCCCGCGGCTACAGAAGGTGGAGCTCCAGCTACGAGATCCCCATTCTGAGCTCCGGCTCACATGCCCGATGAAACAGGACGAGGCGGGGGTTTGGTTCGGCGCCCTGACGCTCCCGCTGGAGGGATTTTTTTACGAATACCACATCGGCCAGCGCCGGATCACCGCCGACGGCCGTGAGGCTTGGGAAGAGAGGGTGATAACGGATCCCTATGCCCGGGCATTGGGCGGGCCGCAGGGCCCCGGTATCATCCTTCCGCCGCAGAAATTCCAGCTCTCCCAATCCGCTCACTTCCGCCCATCGCCCTGGGAAGACCTGCAAATCGTGGAGATCCATCTGCGCGACCTTCTCGCCCATGCCGAGAATTTTCCGGCAGAAAGGCGCCGCTCCTTCGCCGGATTTTGCGAATGGCTCGACGATCCCCACAGTTATCTGCGAGAACTGGGCGTCAATGCAGTGGAGCTGCAGCCGGTGGCGGAATACGAGTACCGCGAAGCCCAGGATTACGCCTGGGGCTACATGCCACGGAACTTCTTCTCCCCCTGCAGCGCCTACGCCTCCTGTCCCGAGGAGGGCACTCAGGTGGACGAGTTTCAAAAACTCGTGGAGAAGTTCCACTCGTTGGGCATGGCCGTTATCCTGGATATCGTCTACAATCATCTCGGCTCACCGAATCCCTATGGACCCATCGATGAGGACTACTACTTTCGCCGTGCTGCCGACGGCAGTCTCCTGAATTTCAGCGGCTGCGGAAACGATTTTCGCAGCGAATCCCCCATGGCCCAGCGGGCGATTCTCGACAGCTTGGAGCACTGGGTCAGGGCCTATGGGGTGGACGGCTTCCGCTTCGACCTGGCGGAGCTGCTGGGGACGGACTGCCTCCGGGCGATTGAGGAGCGGCTCAAGGCCATCCGGCCCTCCATCATCCTCATCGCCGAGCCCTGGAGCTTTCGGGGGCACATCGGACATGCGATGCGCACGACCGGCTTCGCGTCCTGGAACGATGAGTACAGGGACTTCATCGCCAACTACGTTTGGGGAAATGGCAATCGCGAGGGACTGGAGTACTTCATGGGAGGCTCGCTGAAGTACCGCTCCCGATTTCCCGCCCAGAGCGTCAACTACATCGCCTCCCACGATGATCACAGCTGGATCGATCGCATCACGGAGAATGCCGACCACGACGGCCGCATTCCGACCCCGAATGACCGCCGCCGCACGCATCTCGCCATCGCCCTGCTCTTCGCCAGCATCGGCATCCCGATGTTCGCCGCGGGACAGGATTTTCTCCACTCCAAGAGCGGGGTCCGCAACACCTACCAGAATCCCGAACTCAATGCCCTGGACTACCAGCGCGCCCGACTCTTTTCCGGCACGAGGGAATATTTTTGCCAGTGGTCGCGCTACCGGCAGTCCCCCATCGGCCGGCTCTGGCGCCTTCCCCGGCGTCCCTCCCGCCATTACATCCGCTCCTATCCAGCGCTGGGAAATAATTCCGCCTCCGCCCTGCTCTTCAACGCTTCCGGAGAGCTGGGCCCAGAAAAACTCCTCTTCGCCATCAATCCTCACCCGGAGGAGAGCCGTTTCGACCTGGGGGAACTGGGCTCCCTCCCCTTCCGCCCCATCGCCGACACCGAGCGCCTCGATCCGGCGGGTCTATCGCACTCCTTCTACCTGATATCCGGGTCCATCCTGCACCTGCCGCCGCTGTCCGTCGGACTATGGGAATTCGGGAAAAGCTAGGCCAGCATTCCTCGGAGAAAGGGTCACTCCCGAGGGAAATATCCCAGAGAGCCATCTCTGGATGTTTTG
>JAITRB010000001.1 GCA_031288595.1 Puniceicoccales bacterium | reverse complement strand
TCCACCCTCCACAGCCCACAGAGGAAAATCGGGGACGGCAAACCCTTCTAGCCCCGTGGTCGTCGTCTTTACTGTACCGGCAGCGGCGGTGGCGTGCTGGATCGGTCGATCGCGGTGATTGGAGTCATAATTTTCTCGATATTCGTCGAGCGCTCTTTGAATTTCTCCTGATGTGGATGCGCCCTTGAGAGAGGAAAGCAGTAGGGCATTCACGAAGTTGATGGCCCTTATATCTTGGTTGTCGGCAAATGCCCCGCAATTCGGCCAATCCCTCTGTAGGGCCTGCATCACTCCCGACGCCTGACTGGGATCAGTGGGGTCCGTGTGCGCGATGGCGTACACGTCATAGTCCGCTACGTAGTAGCGCTCCTTTGCTGCGTGCTGACTGCCTTCAGTTCCTGCTGGAAGGCCGATGACAAGGGTCGGTTCGGCGGTAAATCCAGAAGGTGCCATTAAATCTCCATTTTTAGCATGCGATTTTGTATGACTATCCAGTTTTGGCAGTGGCGTCCACTGTGATCCCGATGGACCATCTTGGTAGAGACAGAGATATTGCGCTTTATTTTCATCTTTTAGAGCTTGTTGAACATATTCTGCCAGTTTTTGGGTTGTTGCTGCATGAAAACAAAATCTATCCTTATCAGGTATCGCGACTTGGTAGCGATAAATTTTACCATCCGTCCCGTTGAATGTGCCCTGATAAACGTGACACTCTTCGTCATTAATCCTCCTCTTTAAGTGCAGTGCTTTGCCCTCCGCACTTCCAGTCCCAGCGGTAATTATGGCTCTACAATTCTTATTTCTTCCGAGCGTCTCATTGACGTCTCGGAAGGCACCCTGATACTTTGAACCACTTGTATCGACATAAGCCGGACGGGAGAATTGCGGATTTACCGGCACAAGACCTTTAGTAAAGCCGAATTCGCTGCTCTTGGAATGGCAGGTCATAGGTTTGGGAGCATATCTATCTGGGTCTGCCAAAACACCCCCTTCTCCTAAAGAAAAGGGATTAACCCCTCGCATGATAAAAACGGCCCCTTGTTCCGCGGCTTTTGAACAGGCCCGGGCGAATCCATAGTCCATGCGAGGACCCGTTCCACCAGCTTGAAAATTTTCCGATTCAATTGAGATGGTCTGCCTGGTACGTATCCCATCCATGCGATCCTGAGCTTTCCGGATCAAACCTGCATGAATTTCTGAATTCGGGTCTCCTAAGCGCAGCAAATACTCACCTGTTGTCAGCTGGACGCCGTTTTGCAGGATTGTCTCCTGTAGTGGAAGATTTGGCTCAATTCTCTCGCCTGATGGATTTGCCTCAATTTTGAGAGCCAATAATTCTGAAAGTGAGGACACAGAGACCACAGAGCCTGCACCCGCCTGTCCGGCAATGGCCTGATTAACGTTTATCTGGTGGAGACCGACCGGCGGTCGGTCGGCTGCGCGTGTTGACAACTGCGGATTTATCCCCGATGGAATCCTAGATGGATCATCAGCCATATTCCCTTTCCATAGACAGAAGGGTAAGCTTTGTTCTGGGAAATGCAAGACTTCTTGCTGGCATTGGCAAAAATGCTAGCTCTGCATGGTAGCAGCGGCTGCAGGTCAGAAGCGTCGGTCGCTCGCTGACATCGATGATGTATTGCCAATTCATCGATGAACCCATTGGCTGGGTCTTTCCCTTAGGCCAGGGAAATGCGATGAGTCGAAGCGTCTCCCTGAGCCTTTATACAGGGACATTCTCATCCTCTTCAGCCCCAAGCCCGTCGTGATTTTCAGGTTTCCCCATCGGCAGCGGATCTGCCAGCCTTGCGCCCATCCGGTATTTGGGCGGATCGCCCCCTTTGGGGGAACAGTCGATTTTCCCGACATTGAGCGCTCGTGCCCGGGGAATCGTGCAGGCGATCCAACTCTGCCCCTTGAAATTCTTCACATCGCCAAAATGGGGGGCACAAGCAGGGCGCTCAGCAGACGCGGGGTATCCGTCAGTCAGGGGAGGCCTTCAGCCGCTAAATTCCCTTACTAGGTCCTAGAAAGCTGTACCCTTAATCCACAACAGATCCCCTCCGATCGATGTCGCCCTAGGAAGGTTGATGGCGCGATTTATATTTCTCACCGAGCCCCGATGGAAGCGCGTTCCTCGTGAATTGTTCTAAACCCTGCGCGGAAAGTGGTGGCGAAAAGGAGCGGCGAGAAGGCAGCCAGACATTATCGGGAAGCCGTCCACTTAGCAAGGACGTGGGACGATGAAAACATCCCCCTGCTTCACTGTCGCAAGAACTACGACGATCATTGAATGCGGCTGAGCATTGAATGAAAATTATCCCCTTTCACAGAGAGGAGAGAAATGTCGTGTCCCGTAGAGGCTTTTTGCGCGCATAACTCGCGCCCGAGAGATCTTTTTGGGACTCGGTTTCTATCCGTTTTTCGCAATATCTTGGGCTGGATAGGATGAGCGGGCCGAAGTTTCTGGCTCCGAAGAACGACTACGCATTCAAACACCTTTCGGGGACGAGAGGCATGAGGATATGGGGAGAACTTTTCCGGATCTAAAAAAGTCCCCTGCCATTGGAGAAGGGACAAAGCTTCAGAATTGCCCATGAGCTAGTTCCCTCTCCCCGGCGAGGGGATTGGGCTGCTTGCTGGAAGAGGAGGATGCTTTGGTCCCCGAAGGATTGAGAAAGCTCAAGCAGTTTGGCTCAGGTGCAGTGCCTATTTTTGCTCCGGACAATGGGGGAGCTTCAGGCGTCTGGCCTCTCCCTTCCGGGAAAATTTTTCATCGAGCCCTATTCTACCGTAACCGACTTGGCCAGATTTCGGGGGCGGTCGACGTCGCAGCCTCGAAGTAGGGCCACGTGGTAGGCGAAGAACTGTGCTGGAATTATTGCCAGGATGGGCTGCAGAGCTGGGTGAGTTTTGGGGACGACGACATGCTCCTCGCACTCGCCGGCATCGCAGGGAATGTCCGGCGTGGTCACCAGAATGACTTTCCCGCGGCGGGCCCGGATTTCCTGGATATTGGAACGGGTTTTGGGAAAGAGCGAGGCCTGGGTTTCGAAGATGAAGGAGGGACATTTTTCAGAGATCAGCGCAATGGGCCCGTGTTTCATCTCCGCGATGGGGTAGCCCTGGGCCTGCACATAGGCGATTTCCTTCAACTTCAGCGCGCCTTCGAGGGCGATGGGAAAGAGGGTCTGCCGTCCGAGAAAGAGCATCTGCTCATGGGCGGCATAGCGCTGCGCTAGTTCGCTGATTTCCTGCTCCAGCCGGAGGGTTTCCTCGATCTTCTGGGGAAGCTCCCGCAGGGCCCGGAGGAAGGCAAGGCCCTCATCGTAGTCCAGGTCGCGAAGACGGCCCAGGTGGATGGCCAACATGGCGAGGAGACAGAGCTGAGATGTGAAGGCCTTGGTGGACGCGACGCCCATCTCGGGGCCGGCGTGCTGGTAGATGCCGCAGTCCGTTTCCCGGGCGATGCTGGAGCCGATGACATTGGTAATGCCCATCACAGAGCACCCCCTTCGCTTGGCCTCGGCCAGGGCCGCCAGGGTGTCTAGGGTTTCACCGGACTGGCTGACGACGATGACGAGCGTGTGTCTCGCCAACGGCGGATGGCGGTAGCGAAATTCAGAGGCGTATTCCACCTCGACGGGGATGCGGGCGTAGTGCTCGATGAGGTACTCCGCCTCCAGGCAGGCATGCCAGGCACTGCCGCAGGCGCAGAAGATGAGGCGATGAAGGCCGCGCAGCTCTTGCGCCAGGGGCTCGATCCCGCCGAAGCGGGTGGAGGCGAGCCGCTCGTCGACATGCCCCCGCAGGGCTTCGGTGATGGCCTGGGCCTGTTCATGGATCTCCTTATGCATGTAGTGCTCGTGAGGCCCCTTCTGCACCTCTTCCGCCGCCCAGTCGATGGCGCAGACCTGGGTCAATACCTTTTCGGCCTGCAATGTAGAGACCTGCAGTTCATCGCCGGACATCAGGGCCAGTTCGCGGTCCCGCAGGTAAATCACCTGTGAGGTGTGGGTGACGATGGCCGCTGCGTCGCTGGCGACGATGTGTTCCTCCTTCCCGACCCCGATGAGCAGGGGTGAGCCGTTACGGGCAGCCAGAAGAGTTCCGGGAAAATCCCGACAGAGCAGGGCGAGGCCGTAGGTGCCCTGTACTCCCTTCAGCGCCTTCCGCAAGGCCTGTGGGAGGATTCCGATGCCCACTCCGCTCTCCTGCCGGTAGCAGAATTCGATCCAATTGACCAGCACTTCCGTGTCCGTATCCGAGGCAAAGGAGTATTCCCGCTCGACCAGGAACTGCCGAAGCTCGCGGAAGTTCTCGATGACGCCGTTGTGGACGAGAAGGAACTGTCCGTGGCAGCTCAACTGGGGATGGGCATTCGACACCGTGACCCCTCCATGGGTGGCCCAGCGGGTATGGCCGATGCCCAGGGTGGCCGAAATTTTCCCGGCCTCGAAGCTCTCGGCTAGGGCTGCCACCCGCCCGACGCTTCGATGGAGCTCAAAGCTGCCCGCAGAGTCCATGAGCCCGATGCCCGCCGAATCGTAACCCCGATACTCCAGCCGCTGAAGGCCATCCAAAATCAAGGGAGCCGCCCGGCGCTGACCGATATAAGCCACAATCCCGCACATGGGTTCTGTGTCTTAGAGCTTTCGTCCTTTCCTGGCAAGCCTTTTCCCGCCCTTTCCTCCCTTCTCCAGATCATTTCAGATTTTTCCAGATCATGCTGCGCTTCTCATCTTCTCTTGGTTTGGCCGCCTTTGCGGGGCTGGGGCGAGGAAATTTTATTTCCTCGCCCCAGCCCCGGTGGGCCCGCGGCTTCGCCGCGGGCCCGAGCCCCTTGGGGCTCCAAAGGCGGTGAAAATAACGCGTATACAGCACGCCCAGGATCCACGTGGGGACGACAGGTCACCCCCCAGATTCTCAGCAGGTTGCCTAGGTTTCCGGAGAGCCCCCTGAACCCAATGGGGGATTTTCGAGCTTGAAGAAGGGGCGGAATATTTTTCCATACCACCCCAATATGGAGAAGGCTGATTTTTTGAAAACGGCGGGCTTGCTGTGCCTGGGAACGTTGCTCCTAAGCGGCTGTGACAAGACGAGCTCGACCCTGGGTGGCAGTGCGCTGGGAGCAGCGGCCGGTGCAGGCATCGGCTACGCCATCGACGGTGGGGCCGGTGGGGCAGCGCTGGGAGGGGTTATCGGAGGACTCGGTGGAGCAGCACTGGGTCATCACGTCGGAGATGAGCAAGATACCCTTGCTCGACAGCGGCGGGAAGAGGAAAACTATTACCGCCAGCAGAAGCTTCGGGAGGAGGCCGAGCTGCACCGCCGAGAAAAGGAGCGGAAACGGCGGGAAGAGGAGGAGCTGCAGGAACTGAAGAACGAGGTTAAGCGGCAGAAATTGGAATTGGAGCAGGAGCGTCTCCGCCGCCAGCGGGACGAACTGGTCTCCGGCAAACGCCATGAGAGCAGTGGACATTCCTCTCGTGGCGAGACCAAGAGGTCCCATGCGAAGAGGAGCCCTGGGGCCTACGACTCGGAGGATAGTCTCTGAAAGGGGCAGTGTAAGGCCTGATGGGGGAAAGCGAAAATTTTTAGCGTGGCGCCGCCTTTGGAGCCCTTCGGGCTCCGCCCGCTGCGCGGGCCCGCGCGGAGGGCAAGGCCTTTTGCCTTACCCTCCGCGCAAAGGCGACGCCCTAGAAAATACCTGTTCGAAAAAACTTCCCCAGCTCCCTCAATTCTGCGCGGAGCTCTCAGTCCCAGGAAGAGAAGTTGTGGGGGAAATTTTCCCCATCGGCTATGGGTTTGACGTCAGGAATATTTTTCGCTAAGAAGGGCCGATCGGCCCATGCTCCGTTCCTGGCACCACACCGCGAGCCGGCGGGCGTTTCTCCTTTCCCTTCTGGTCCTCGTGCTCTACGGATGGATTGCGTGGAAGCTCTATTTCTACAGCATTCTCCGGAAAAAGCACTACCGGCCCTTTGTCGACGGAACGCGCCAGGTATCCCGAGGACTGGCGGCCCAGCGTGGCGCGATTCTGGATCGCAATGGCGTGGTGCTGGCCCTGACGCAGCCGCTCATCGAAGTGGGGATCGATCCCTTTGCCGCCCGTCCTGAAGAGGACAAGCCCCTCTGGCCACATCTGGCGGAATTGCTGGGCATCGGATTGGAAGACATCCAGGCGGCCATGACGCGTCGGCATGTTCTGAAAAATGGGAAGAGGAAAAAACTGCGCTGGAAGCAGCTCGGCACACTGAGGGATGAATCGGCCCATGAGGCGCTGCAGAAGCTGCGCATCCGGGGCGTCTATGGCCTGCGGCGATCGGAGCGGGTCTATCCCTCTGGCCACGTTGCCAGCCACGTGATCGGCTTCGTGAACCGCGAGGGCCAGGCGATCTCAGGTGTCGAGCACGCCCTGGACTTTTTTCTCAAAGGACACGAGGGCTGTCTGAACTCCGAGTGCGATGGCCGCCGCCGCGAACTGGCCCAGTTTCGCCACTTCGAGATCCTTCCCCAGAATGGAGCGAATGTCTTCCTGAGCCTGGACATCTTCATTCAAAACGCCGTCGAGGCACTGCTGGATCGCTGGGAACAGCGCCATCATCCGCAGGGGATGAGTGTGCTGGTCAGCGACGCGACGACTGGAGAGCTGCTGGCCCTCGGCAATCGCCCGTCCTTCGATCCCAGTGCCTATGCCCAGGCCGCGCCGGATGACCTGCGGAACCGCGCTGTCACCGACACCTATGAACCCGGGTCGGTCTTTAAAATCGTTCCGATCTCGCTGGGCCTGGAATGGCAGGTGCTGCGGCCAGAGCAGATTTTCGACTGTTCCCGCGAAAGCGTCGACTTCGGCGGACGGCGACATCCTCTCCCGCGGGATCACCGCCCGATGGGCCGCCTGGGCGTGATGGAGATCCTCTCCCGTTCCAGCAATCGCGGAGTCGCTCAGATCGCCCTGCAACTCGGCCCAAAGCGGCTCCACGCGGCGGCCCAGCTCTTCGGCTTCGGCGAGAGGACGGGCTATGCTTTCGACGGCGAGGTGAGTGGAATCCTGCATCCGCCGTCTCGCTGGGACTCTTTGAGCATCACCCGCCTGCCGATGGGCCATGCCCTCGCAGCGACCCCGCTGCAGGTGCATCAGGCGATGGGCGTCTTGGCCAGCGGGGGCTATCTCCTGCGCCCGCGGGTTCTCAGCGCCGTGATGGAGGACTCCGGTGAGGAGATCCTGCACCCGAGTCCGGAAATCCGGCGCCGAATCCTCTCGCCCGCCACCGTCCGTCTCGTGCGTGAAGCGCTGCACAATCCTGAAAAAATGCTCATCGCCCATGTCCGCTGCGCCGGCAAATCCGGCACGAGCCAGAAGTTGATCGAGGGCCGTTATTCCCAGGAGCACCACATTGCCAGCTTCAGCGGATTTTTCCCGATGGAGGCTCCGCAGATCCTCATCACGGTGGTGGTGGACGATGCCCAGATGGAGAGCGGTATCGCCTGGGGCATGCGCCTCGCCTTTCCTCTCTTTAAAAAACTGGCCAAGTGGATCATCCGCCATCGGGAAATTCCAGCATCACCGAGAAAATTTTCCTGCTAGAAGAGGAGATTTTCTGA
>JAITRB010000017.1 GCA_031288595.1 Puniceicoccales bacterium | reverse complement strand
CCTACGTGGGAAGCTCCCGCCGACAAGTTAAGCTTTACAGGAGCTTTTAGGATAGACACATGCCTCTTTTAGAATATTATAGAGATTCTAGAGAGAAACGCATGAAACCTGTACTTCCTGCCGGAACGCCGCTCTTGATCCCGCCGCAATGCTCCACGGCGCCTGAGAGATCAAGCGCCTTGACGATAAGGCCAAAGCCGAAAACCCCTCACGGAGCTCTGCCATTCACCGCAGGTGAGGGGAAATAGACTTTAGCCCAAGTAGAAACCTCAACGCCCTTATTTCCATGAAGCGCTCAACGTACCTCTTCCTAATCCCGATGGCCTGGCAGGCCACGAGTCTCTGCCTGGCTGACTTCGACACCTTTGGTCTGTCCCGGGCCTTCCGGACAAATGAGCGTGAGACATGGATCCACTTCAAACCGGAAGTGACGGACATCCATCGAGCACCGAGCCGCCAGACCGTGGAAGACTGGCACGTTGGACTGAGCTCAAACAGCAATCTCCCTGTTTTTGAGGCCCACTGGACAGAGGTGCATTATCGGCATAAAAAGGCCGAAAGGAATGACGTCGTCAAAGCCTGGACAGAGGATTTTGCCCGCATTCCCTTTCCCCAAGGCAATCCTCTGAACGATTTTCGGTGCTCCGGGAGAGATTTCCAATTGCCCTATTCCCACTACGGCCTACAGATTTTCATCACCGAATCGGATCAGGCAGAGCTGATTTTTCCTTTCCCCTCCCTGGGAGGTGTGGGACAGGAGGCAATGTTCGCGGTCAAGCTCTACGGCGCTGCTGAATGGGAATGTCCCTGGGACGATATGCCGGGCACCCGGTATCGCTCCCTGCCAAACGGCTGGATCTTGCGACGCAGGAACAGTTCGGCAGATTTGAGGAAAATTCGTCTCAAATCCAACGACTCTCGGGTCTTTGCCCTCAGCGTCCAGGGTCCGTACATCGGCGCGGGAAGTTACGGCTCCATCCTCTGTCTCTACTACGCCCCCAAGCCTGGCCAGAAACTCAATGCATCCGACGCACAGAGGACGTTGCTGCAAACGGTGATCCCGGGTAAGCTACGGGCGCTGAAAGCAGAGTGCGCCCAAAAGAGCAATCGCCCTGCCCTCGACAGAAGAGAGGGGACCACGTCATCGGAGCATTTCACAGCCCTGGCAAGCGCTACGGATTCCCTCCTGACGCTCCTATCACCGGCCACGGTGGAACGACCCTCGCCAAGCCCAAGAGAGGAACAGCCGAGGAGAGCATTGCAAGCCAAGGCCTCGAATAAAAAATTTTTCTCAGATCTAGAGCTTAGGCCTTCCCAGCTATACGGAAGCTTCTTGTTTCAAGAGGCAGTTTACGCCCACGCCTATACTCGTTTCCATGCAATGTCCGCGTCGCTCTTGCCGCTCTTGGCCAATCTAGTTTGGGACCAGCGTGCCAAAGGAAATGAATTGAAAAAATATTGCCAATCGCGCTTCAATACCCAAGCACTGCCGCAGGCCCTTCAAGACCTTCTCTTCAACCCCAATGCCCCATTTGCCAGATTACGCTTCCAGGTTAACATTCAACCCTACATGCCAGGGGAACAGAAGATTCACTGCCTCCGGCCCCATTATGCAGTGGCCAACATGCCCTGTCAACGTGGCGCAAAAGACCTTGTGTGCGGGCTTTTCGCGATGCGGCTCTATGGAGCGCAATTTGCGAACAACGCAAACGAGCAGGGGACTTCTCATTTCACAGCCCCACTACCGTCTGGATTTTGTCTGAAGAAGGTCCATACGCACACTGGCAATGGCGCGGATGACAGAATCTGGATCGCCTCACCGAATAACTGCCCCATCGCCGGAACGGACAATCACGATGTGAGCTGTTCATTCTTCTCGGTCGTAATGGGCAAATGCATGCAGTATTGCAAGCAATATAGCGACCAAAGACCATGGGACTCGGAGGTGACGGCTATTGTAACGCTGCACATCCTTTTGGAAAACAAGTTCGATATAGGCGATATGGATAGTGTCCAATCCCACAGCGCAGCCAATATAACGCTCCCCGAGCTTGTCGCGGCCATGCACGCCGCCTGGGAAAACAGGCATGGCAACGAACGGCCAAAGCCGAAAAACCCTTTCATGGAGCTCCATGCCCTCATGGGCCACTAAGAGGCAGGCAACATTTTCTGAGCGCTCTCTATCCGAACTCCAGGAACAGCCCCTGCTTTCAGCCAAAGAGCTGTGGGAATAGCGGCCTAAGCTCTAGCAGGGAAAGGTTCCGCTGCAGAGAACAAAACCATCTCTGCGTCGAAAGAAAAGGGGGGTATAGTCTTGCGCAAACTCCGTCGCGTCGACCCATACACCTCTTTTCATTCCTGAAACAGGAGCTCCGAATGCCCTCATTTTGGCCATCGCCGACGCATTCACGAGATCCTTGATGGCCTCATCTCGAACCGGAGAGCTACGATCCCGGCGATTTTCTTCCCCCGGATCCCGGTGCTCTATTTTTCCACCCAATCTTTCAAGGAAATCCACAAGCAGAGCAGCGTGGTCTAGATAGGATAGTTCTGTACCAAGAAGAGAAATCACGGACGCCCACCATCAAGCCAGATCGCTCCCTCTCAATTCCCCACACGAAACACAAGAACACGGGAGGAATAGTTCCTCCGGTCTTATCTCACAGAATCACCTAGCTCCCGGAGAGACAGAGCATGAGCTGCCCTCTTGAGATCCGCTCTGAACCAGTACCTTCAAGAACGCCCCCTTCACGAAGCAGACAACGGCGTACATACGTGGCAAATGCCTCCAGGCATTCCGGTTCTTAACACGAGCAGGCCTCCTCGCTCATCCTCGATTTGGGGAAGATTCCCAATATCCATCATTCCAGAAATGAGGACAGCTCTTTCCCAGAGGAAACCCAGCTCAAGCACCGACAGAATCAGGAGAATCCAAGCCCAGTTTTTGGGTTCGATTTCGATGACTTCAGCGTCCAGGTAATCTAAACAGACCCGAGATCGATCATTTTCATTTTAAATCAAGAGCTCATCCCCTAGGAAGCACTAAGGCCTAGTTCAAAGCCAAGGGAAGCAGGACGGAAGCATTCAGAGCAGCATCCAAATAAAAGCCTCTCAGCTGAGAGGGGCTCTGCAGGAAAGTCTATTAGGGCGAAGAAGGGCAAGCTTTTCTCGGAAAAGATATCCCCAAAACAAGATCAGTAGGATTAACCCCTCAAATTTGCAGTTTCAGAGGACTGGAATTGAGATTGTGAGGGAAGCAGTCCCGCAGGAGGAGATTTACCAAGCGGACGACGTTGAGGGCGGCGCCGGACCAGAGCTGGTCGCCGACGACCCAGAGGAGGAGATCATGGCTATCGATGACCTGAGTTTCGTCGTGATCGCCAGCCCTTGGCGGGACGAGCCGTAGGCGGGAGACATAGCAGTCCTCGTTGCGGGCGCAGCGGAGAGGAGTTGGGAGCCATTCAGGGGTATAGCGCAGGCTCTTGGCATGGCGCAGCGCATCTTCGGCCGCTGCCAGGTCGACGGGCTCTGCAAAGTGTGCCTGAATCGCGAGCGAATGAGCCCGTTCCACCGGTACGCGCACGCAGGTGGCTACGACGCCAAGTTCCGGAAGGTCGAGAATTTTCCGGCTCTCATGGACCATTTTCTCCTCTTCCGCCGCAAAACCGTTCGGCTGGATTTCCCCTATGGTGGCGAGGATATTCTGCTCGATCCGGTCGGAAAAGATTTCCGAAAACTTTTCAGAATTTGCCCGCTCCTGAGCCAGCGCCCGTAGGCCATCCCTCCCGACACCGGACACTGCCTGGTAGGTGCAGGCCGAGAAACTTTTCAGGCCAAAAGCACGGTGCAACGGGGCAAGGGCCAGCAGCGCGAGGGTGGCCGAGCAATTGGGACTGGCCACGAGGGACGGATGGGAGGCCAGCTGTTCCCCATTGATCTCGGGGATGAGCAGCGGCACCGACGGATCTTGGCGGAAGGCGGAGCTGCTGTCGATGCAGCGGACGCCGTGCCGATGGGCGACAGGGATCCAGTGCCGGCTGACCTCGGCTTCCGTCGCGAAGAGGGCCAGGTCGAGTCCCTCCAGCCGCTCCTCTGTCAGCGCCTCGACCTCCCAGTCCCAAGAGCCTATGGATAGCCGCCGGCCGGCTGAGCGCTCCGAGGCCAATGCCCGAACGGATTCCAATGGGTAGCGGAAGCGCTGGAGCCAGCCGAGGATCTCCTGCCCCACAAGGCCACTGGCCCCAATGACACCGATGGTGGCGGATCGCATCTCCCAGGTGCTAGCGTTTCGCCCCCATCTGAAAAGTCCGAAGATTTTCAAAAATCGGCGACGTCCTCAATGATTTCGGCAGCGTTTTCAGCAATTTCCTCAAAAGGCTTTGCCGCACAAGAGAAGCGAGGCCCATTGGCCATACTCGAACCAACGGGCATCTTTCTGCCAGTGTATCCGTAAGTCATGCATGATCCCGTGCCCGATCCAGTGCAGCCTGGAGGAAGCCGAGGAAGAGCGGATGAGCCTGCCAGGGTTTGGATTGGAACTCCGGATGAAACTGGACCGCTAGGTAGTACAGGTGCTGTGGGAATTCTAGAATTTCCACAGCGCCGTCGTCGGGACAGCGGCCGGAAATGAGCATGCCCTGAGATTCAAAGGCCTCTTCCATCTCCCGATTGAACTCGTAGCGGTGCCGATGGCGCTCGAAAATTTCCTCCTCCCCGTAGAGGCGATGGGCCAAGCTGCCTGTTTTTAGGAGGCAGGTCCTGGATCCGAGGCGCATCGTCGCTCCCAGCGATGCCGTTTCCCGTTGGGAATCCAGGCGGCGGATAACCGGATGCGCGCTCTGGGGATCGAACTCCACGCTGTGAGCATCAGGCCAGCCCAGCACCCGACGGGCAAAGGCGATGGCGGCCAGCTGCATGCCCAGGCAGAGGCCAAGGTAAGGAATGCCCCGTTCCCGAGCCCAATCCGCAGCGAAGATCTTGCCCTCGATTCCGCGGGTACCGAAGCCTCCGGGCACGAGAATCCCGTCGAGGTCCTTCAAGAGCTCCGCGGCCCCGGGAGATTCCAAGGCCTCGGCGTCAATGACCCGTATTTCCACCCGACAAGAGAGGGCGATACCGGCGTGGGCCAGTGCCTCATAGACCGATTTGTAGGCATCCTTGCAGCTGACGTATTTCCCCACCAGCCCGATGCGGCTGTGGCAGCAGGGCTCCCGAATCCTCCGCAGGATGCCTGACCAAATGTCTTCGTAGGCCCGTCGCGGGCGCAGGTCCAGCCGTTCCAATACCAGCGCGTCGAGCTGTTCCCGATGGAGCACGGAGGGCAATTCATAGATCGAATCCTGCAGATCGCGCTCCTCGACGACCGCCCGCGGCGAGACATTGCAGAACAGGCTGATTTTCCTCCGCACATCGGGCGAAATTTCCCGCTCCGTGCGGCAGACCAGGATGTCCGGCTGGATGCCGATCTCCCGCAGTTTTGCGACGCTCTGCTGCGTCGGCTTGGTCTTGAGCTCCTCGGCCGCCCGCAGATAGGGCAGCAGTGTGAGGTGTAGGAAAATCACATCTTCCCGCTCCTGTTCCAGCGCGAACTGCCGCAGCGCCTCCAGAAAGGGCAGGCTCTCGATGTCGCCGATCGTCCCCCCGATCTCGGTGATGCAGAGATCGGCCTGTTCATCCACCGCCCGCAGCCGCTCCTTGATGGCATCGGTCACGTGCGGGATGATCTGGACGGTCTGGCCCAGATACTCCCCACTCCGCTCCTTCTGCAGGACGCTTTCGTAGATCCTGCCTGAGGTGAGCGAATGCTTCCGGCCGAGCACCGCATGCGTGAAGCGCTCGTAGTGGCCCAGGTCGAGATCGGTCTCGGTCCCATCCTCCAGCACATAGACCTCGCCGTGCTGCAGCGGGCTCATGGTGCCCGGATCGAGGTTCAAATAGGGATCGAACTTCTTCAGCTCGACCCGAAAGCCATGCCCCTCCAGCAGCGCCCCCAGCGCGCCCGCCGTCAATCCCTTTCCCAATGACGATACTACCCCTCCCGTCACGAAGATCTGCTTCATGGAATGCCCATGGAAGCTTTAAATCTCCACTGGCAAGGGGAAAAGGAGGGGGAAGGTTTTCGCGGAAAACGGATGGGGGGCGTTAACTCAATGTAGGGCTGTTCGATAATTTTGCCCCACCAGGCGGGAAAATTCTAGGCATAGCTGTCGATCTTCTTAGCTCCTTCCATGATCTGAAGGACGCTGTCCGGCAACTGGAAATCGGCACCTAAGTTGTACTGGGAGGGATTTTGCTGCACTCGTCCCAAAAGCTTCACATAGTCCATGGGAGGCATCATACCCATTTTTTGTATCTCCTCCCTGATCTGTGCCCGATTTTCCTCTGGCACGGACAAAAGTGAACATTCAATAGCCTCCAGCAGCAAAGTCTTGATGTTGCTCTGGCCAAACTGCAACGCCATGGGACCTCCTGGGGCAAATTTTTCTTCTGGAGGAATATCCGCACCCTGTATCCCCAAACTGGGTCGGATATCATTCAGTTTCTGCTCCGCTATTTCTATGGGCTTTGCCCATTGGCAAATACCTTCAACTTCTTCAGCGCACCGGGCCAGGCTCGACAGTTTATCGGCTGCATTCCTCGGCATATTCATGGCCGAGCTGACATGATCTGACACAGAATGCTGCCTCTCTCCCTTCTCACGGCATACATCCACAAAGCCCGCATAGCTGGAGATACCTGCAGCCTTAAATGCTAGATTGGCACCCATACTAGCATCTAAAGCATCGCTGCTCGTTGCACCGCAGTGAGCCGTCATGATACTTGCCCGGAGCGAAGAAAGTTCCCCCTTCAGCTGTTTCAGCTCACCAGACATAGTTCTGCATTTATTCAATTCACGCCTGGCACCCGAATCTGCCAGAGCGCTCTTCACCCACCCTCTTGCCGTATCGACCGTCTTTTGAGCTGCCGATTCATCTCCCTTCCAGTCCTGTTTCAGTTTTGCAAACTTGGCTGGATCCATTTTCAAATGCTCTGGGGTCGAAGGCGTTTCGAATCCGGTTTCTCTAAGATCCCAATGCTCATCAAACGTCTTGAGGCCATCGTTTAAGCTCGCCAGAGGCGGGCTTGTGACCGATCGATTCAGTGCTGAAGCCAGATCATTACACCGATCTTTCTTCGCCTGAAAGTCCGGAGAGTTCTCAATGGCATCGGCTAATTCCGTGCGCTGCGCCAGAGACAGTTCTTGGGTTGCCTGCCAGAAAGGAGATTGCGGATTTGTGAGCGCGTGGGTCGCGGAAACACTCTTACCATTAGAGAGCTTGCCATCGCCGAGTTTAGCCACGACCTCCTGTTGGTCGCTTGGGGATAAAGCGCCACTCCTGCCGAGGTACAGAAAGGCCGTCATCGCATTTTTGGACAACGCGATCGCATCGCCTGCACCTCGTATCCAGCTCGCTCCCCCCATGGCGGAACCGAGAGCACTGGCGATGAGCGAGCTGTACTTGGGACTGCTTTGGGCAAGCTGACTCAAGGCATGGAGCTTAACGGGATCTCCGGCCGCTCCTCGCACGAATTTTAGGACTTCGGTCTTGGCAGCATGATTGGCCCCGAAACGCTGCAATTTTGAGCTGATCGCCTTTTGCAGATGTTGCTGGGCGACCGCGCTTTTTTCGGCGAGGGTCTTTTTACCTGCGACGTTTCCGTTCCTGGGATTTTCTAGTCTTTGGGTTAGCTTCTCCCAACCCCTCTGCACAGCTGAATCGACTGGCTCGCCCAGCTTAGGATTGCCCCTCTTGAGGGCCTCTGCGACATCGGGATTTCGGGCCAGGAAAATACACATGCGTGCTGAATCCAGCATTTGCCCGGGCGCCGGATTGTCTCGACTCAGCCCTGCGTCTACCCCCGCAAACACCTCGGCATAGGCCGGATTTTTCGACGCAGCCGATATGAAGTCCCCTATGGCTTCCTTGACTTGCGCCTTGCCCTCCTCTCCGCCTGCTTTCATCGCTCTGTATATCTTCCCGAGATTACTGGAGCAGGTCCTGTCAAATGTCCGGTAGGCCTCGGCCAGTATTCTAGATCTAGAGCTACTGCCGGCCGCTTGGGCTGCACCTCGGGAATTCTTGAGGACTTGAGAGTCGGGAATACTCGGCTGCCCGCTCGCCCTGGAGGCGACACCGGGCATTCCAGGATTCTGCTTCACATTTTGAAGGTTAGTTGTCGCCACCGATCTAGTCAGCCCTCCGGCAGCACTGACCCCCGCAGTATCAACCCACGATGTGGATCCTCCTACCATACATACCTCCCATATAGGTTCTAGTTTAAGCATTACGGCACCCAAGGCAAGTGCAAAGGAGGAAGTGTTCGCAATAGCCCCACAGCCCATCTCCACTCGTTTGCCCAAACTCCTTTTCCCTTTCCTCGAAAGGCCATTGCCATTCCCGCGATGGCCATTCCCATCGGCTCCGGCGATGCGAATGTTTTCCGGTTCGAGACGGTCTATCAAT
Organism: Puniceicoccales bacterium; assembly: GCA_031288595.1. Taxonomy (GTDB): domain Bacteria; phylum Verrucomicrobiota; class Verrucomicrobiia; order Opitutales; family JAIRLG01; genus JAIRLG01. The sequence continues at coordinate 3,079 of JAITRB010000017.1, read as the reverse complement.
GGAATGCATGCCCCTCTTCCTCTAGCCTTCTCAATTCCTCTGCATCTCTGTTCCTGGCCCTATTCGGATCATCGGCAAATCTCCTCTGACTCTCCAGCTGTCCTTGCATAAAATTTTTAAAATCTTCATCCAATGCCCCCAATCGCTCGAGTATCGATGGGTTCAGGGTCGAATCTAGCTGATCCAATACCGCTGCCAGTTCCTCATCCGCCTCAATCGCATTTTTTATATCCTCGATTATGCGCCTCTTTCCATCTTCTATGTTACCACCTTCCAAGTCATGCTGTGCTCTGTTCAATAAGCCGACTGCTTTTTCAGCTCTAGCTTTGGCCGCAGCCTCCTTGGAAATGAAGGTATCGATCGAGCCGGTGCACGTGTCCATCGCCTTCGCGAGACCTTGCCCTTGTTGCTGCACAGCTCTTGCGTTGGCGGCAACCTTCCCTTCTCCGTCGGATCCTTTCAATTCCGCCACCTGTTTCAGAAGCGGGGCCAGGGATCCCTGGACATGCCGCAAAACCTCCCGCATCAGCTGCGCCTCGCCGCTACCCTCATCACAATACGGCACGCGCCCCCGGACGTTTTCCAGAAGTCCCTGCAAGCACCCTGCCTGCAGGCGAAACAGATCCCCCTGTGTTTCTGTAAACACTCCCCCCTCGCCTGGTGGGCAGCCCTCGAGCGAAAATCCTTCTGCGAATTGCAGGAGTTGGCTGAGCGCATCCCGCGTCTCTCGGTGGGCGATGACCGCGTCTGTTGCCGGCGCTGCGTTGGCTCCCTGGGACAGCTGCCTATAAAAAGTATTTATTCCATCCCGCACCTTCGCCGCAGCTGGGTTCAACTGGGGCTGATGGAGCTGCCCGCCCACCACAGGCAGATCAACTCTCTTCAATCTCCCTTTCGCGGCAGTCAGTGCCGCTGCCAGGTCTCCTGCCAGCGCTGGCGTGTCAGTAGGAGGAGCCGTGGCGGCTGCTCCTCCTGGCAGAGGCGGTTCGGCAGCTGGCGGTGGAGGCGGTGGAGGTCCTACTGGAGCTGGGAGCGGCGCGCCGGCAGCATCTGCGGGAATATTCAAAGCGTTCTCTTCCCCTGGCGCGCCGGCGACATCCGTGAGAATGCCGAAGGCCTCCCCTTCCCCTGGCCCCCGCTCCAACCATCTCCTGAGCGTCATGCCGCCATCAGCCATTCCATCGGCCCTACGCTGCATGTAGAGCTGATCCGGAATGTCGAACTGATCGTAGATTTCCTTCCCGAGCAATTTTAGCAGATAGCCGAAATGGCGCATATCTGTCCATTCCTCGCCGAGGCGTGCCCTCGCCGGATCAGTGGGTCTGGAAGCGGAGGGCAAAGGGAAGCTCATCACAGCATCCTTGCAGGTTGTCTCCTTGAAAAAATTCATCGCCTTGCTCCGAATGGCCTCCTTCTGTGCCTCGTTGAGGCCAGGCGCCCGGGCCATGAGCATCTCCAGCCGTTGGGCACCCTGCTTGGCCACAGCTTGCATCTCTTGCGGAAGAGCCGACATGCCCTGATAGGATGGAGATTTCTGCACATTGCTGGTGCAGATCGCGCAGATCCTGTCGTTCTTCGAGACCAGCGAGCCGAAAATGGCGTTTTTACAGATAATCCGCAGGCGATTTTGCTCCTGCATCACCGCCTCACGCTCGGCAGGGGGCAAAGAGATCAACGTCCCCAGGAGGACGCTCTCGGCCCGTTCTCTCTGCTTCAGCGCATCGGGGCCATCCTTGGGGATTTGCTGGGCGAGCAAATGCCCGAGATTCGGACCGCCATTCTCCCGCAGAAGGGAGTTGACAGCCTGAAGGGCTTCGGTGCGCGATCCCGGCTTCGCCAACGCCAGGGAGGACAGCGACACGACACTGGGCATGCCGCCATGAGACGAGACCTTCGCGCCGCGGGCGACGTCCTCGAGCAGCCTGACCACGCTTCTCTGCACGGACTGCGTTGTGGCACTTGGAACAGCAGCCGAAGGAGCCCCTACTCTACCAGGATCACCCATAAACCTCATCCGGCTGATAATATAGCCAATTTCGCCCTCCTGACGAGGAAAATCCAAGGTGGATAAAACCCGAGCGAACGGAGGATAAGGCCGATAGATGCCCCTGAATGGTTTGCCGGCAGGGAAATTCTTGCTAAACTGAAGAAAGTTTTCTGGATTCCCAGCTCCCGGTAAAATTCCGGGGCATTCTTCTCATCCCGGCCATGTTCCGCAGCTACGGCAACCCCTTCAGGCGGATGGCGGCCCATCGCTGCCTCCTCCGACTCCTCGTCGCATTCTTCCTCCTCCAGCACATCGGACAGGTCTTGTTCGGCTCGGTTTTTTTTAGAAACTACATGGTACTCTCGGCTTCTTCCCTCCAGGATGGCCATGTCTGGACCCTCCTGAGCTATGCCTTGCTTCACGGCTCCTGCCTCCACCTGCTGGTCAACGGCCTCACGCTGCACTTCATCGGCCGTTTTATCGAGCAAGGGCTAGGCCCTGGGCATTTTCTAAAAATCTTCCTCAGTTCTACCCTCGCCGGTGCCTGCTTCTGGCTCTGCCTTCAGCCGACAGCGACGGGCAGTCTCATCGGCGCTTCGGCCGGCATCGCCGGCCTCCTGGCCTATGCCTGCCTCTGCTTTCCCCAGCACTGCGCGTCGCTGCTGCTCTTTCTCGTCATCCCTGTCCGGTTGCGGCTGAGAACATTGCTCGGGCTTCTCTTCGCCTTCGAGATCGGTGCTTTTCTTCTCCTCGAGCTTCCGGGACGCGACCTTATCGCGCACTCTGCCCACCTGGGCGGCCTCATCGCTGGCTCCGGCTACTTCTTCTGTCAGGAATACATCTTTCGGCGGACGCGCCGCTAAGTCAGCTACCAGACAAGCCCCGGTTTTCCTAGGGGATTTTAAGCGAAAAACCTGCCAGAGGTACAAAGATCGCCGGCAGGGGCAGCATGGCATGCAGAGCGGGATCCCCATAGCACGCGAGAAAAACAATTCACAAAGCCAGATCTCGCTGAAAATGCGCCCTCTCCATTCACAGACACCTGTGAATAACCCAAGAATAAGCCGTGAATAACTGTGAATAAGTCCACCG
>JAITRB010000009.1 GCA_031288595.1 Puniceicoccales bacterium | reverse complement strand
GAGTCCATCAGTTCGAACTGGGGAAGGTAAGCTGCTGGTATATCCTTGTATTGGGGAGACCTACTCGGTTTACAGATGGCGAGGACTAATTTCCTAACAAGGGAGCCCCGAATATCGAGATAACCCGGGATGCGCGCTTCCTTCCGGGAGTTCGTTCGTTTAAAAGGCATGTTTTGTCGCTCCTCCCCTACGAGGCGGAACAGAAGGACCGTGAGCTGGGCGCAAGAGCTGCGGCGGCCCGAATGCTGGAGCGCTACCGGCGCCGTGTGGAATTTCCGAAAACGGCCTGGTGTCGGCTGCTGCCGGAAGACCTGAATGCCGAAAATACCGGCAATGGGATCGATGCCGACCTTTCAGCCCGCCTGGTCCTGCTGGACTTCCACTTCTATCCTTTGGAATAGGATGACCCTGTCCCTACTCTTCCTGCACTCCGCTGAAGGATCCCATTCCGGTGGCGATTCTCCTCCGGCAGCCCGAGGCCTTGGCCCCTCTCTATGACGAGGCGTCTCGGTTCGGCAAAGGGGCCCTTCCTTTCGCCGTTTCCGCCCGAGACTCAGCAGAAGGATTCGAAGGCTCTTGTGAATGGGTTAGGCTATCTCCCGATAGTTTAAATCGCCCGAGAGAGGACTATCCCCAGGCCGTCCTCTGCGCTCTCATCCATTCCCTGGGTTTGGGAGCTGAGTCTCGCCCTTATTCGGAGGCAGTTGCCTACCGGGGAAGAGCATTGATGGTAGCGGAACAACAGCGGGTAGCTGATGCGGATTTGATGAGGGCGGATGCCTTCTGTAAGCCTGCGGATGAGGCACAAGTGCATCGTCTTGGATGTGGTTCAGCTGGAAGTCGAGTGTATCAAGAAAATTGGGGAGAGATAGGCCTGTGAAGGGAAGTGTGCCTGTGGAAGAGGAAGATGCGCCTATAGAGGAGGCCATCAGCTATAGCTCACCTATATGCAAATTCTCTCAAAAATGGTTTCATGCCTGGACTCTGCCCGGGGTATAATGGGGACTATGCCTGCGCTTGCGGGGTAGCAAAAGAGGAATCCCATCGGCAAGGGATTGAGAGGAAAAAAGAGCCGGATGGGCAGCAGAGCACTCCTATCGGGATTCACGGAACATTCGGCGATCAGCGAACCTGCCTCTGGGGGGCCTGATGATGAACCCCTGTTTTTCGATGGATATGCCCGGATAGAGGAGCGCTTGGCCCACCGGATAGATGGAAGATGAGGACTTTCATGCGTGGATCACGGCATGCGTGCCAGCATTTACCGTATCGACGGCTTCTGAGCAAGGACTCAGCCGCTGAAGGCCGCTGAGGGAAATCTCCTCGGCCGCTGTTTCGCAAAATCGATGGGATATCCCTTGCAGGCGATGGCCGCGAAAAGGCTTGTCAGGATGGGGAAAAGCGCAGGATGCGGAGCCGAGTGGCTTTGCCCTGGTGGCGGAATGGTAGACGCTGAGGACTTAAAATCCTTTGTCCGTAAGGACGTGCGGGTTCGAGTCCCGCCCTGGGCACCAGGCCGTTCATATCCATGCGCGGGATGTAGCTCAGCCTGGCAGAGCGCTACGTTCGGGACGTAGATGTCGCTGGTTCGAATCCAGTCATCCCGACCAGGAAATTTTTGTGAAAATGATGGGAGGAATACCGAATTTTCGGTGCTTTTACGGGAGCTGCGGAAACTCGAGACCCAGGATTATGGAATGCAATCCGCTGCCAATGCCGAGAAGCGCTACGCGATCTCCGGGATGGAAGCGCCCTTGTTCCCACGCGATGGAGAGAGTCATGGGCAGCGCGGAGGAACCGGTATTGCCCAGGAAGGGAAAGGTCGAGAAATCCTTTGAAATTTCCAGCCCGAGGGCTCCATAGAGCAAGGTCCGGTGGCGTTGGCCTACCTGGTGGGTGAGAAAGTGCTGGATGGTGCTGGGTTCCCAGCGGGTCAGCCGGAGAAAATTGTGCCAGTTGCGTCGGGCCAGGTCGATGCCAGCCTGCAGCAGGGCCTCGGATTCAGTCAGCATCTGCCAGGAGGCATCTGCGGCTACCCCACCCTCGCAGAGCCGGCAGGCCTCGGTGTCCGCCAGGGCGGAGGCGGCGACGAGACGGGGGGCCTCCGGTGCGGCGGAGCAGGGAGACAGGAGCAGGGCGACGGCCCCGGAGCCGAGGCTCAGGTTGGCAAAAAGGCGCTTGAACTGCTGCCGGTCGAGGGAGAGGCTCCTCGATTCCCGCAGCGTCGATTCCAGCAGCGGTCGGCTGTTCTCGCCGGAAACGATGAGGGCTGATCGGATCTGCCCACTTTCAATCTGGCTGGCCGCCAGCCACAGGGCATTGAGCACCCCCAGACAGGCATTGGATAGATCGAAGGCTTGGGCCTGAGGAGAAAGCGAGAGGAGCTTATGGACGTAGGAGGCAGTGGCGGGCTCCAGGCGGTCACGGCAGACGGCGGCGTGGATCAAGAGGTCGATTTCGTCCCGGGCCAGCCCGGGATGGCCCTTGAAAAGGGCCTGAGCGGCGCAGCCGCTCGCTTGCGAAGCGAGCATCCCGGGCGGCCAGAGGCGACGCTCGCGGATACCGCTCATCAGCTCCAGGCGCCCCGCCGAGAGATGGAAGCGCCGGTAAGTTTCGGCTAGTTCCTCCTCCAGTGCTGCCGAGGTCTTGATCTCCGGCGGCAGGACATGGCTCAATGTCCGGAGGGCGACGTGGGAGAAGGAGGCTTGCATGCACCCAAAGGTCTGCTCTTGTTCGGAACGGAAGGAATTTCATCCTCTTCCCGTTGGATGAAGGCGACCCTCAACATGGATAGGGACTCCATCCGCTCGCCGCGAAGCCGCACCCGCCGGCCGAGCAAGCTCCCGAGTCCGTCCCTGGGTAGTGGAAATCGGCTGAGATCCAGCGCGATCATCGGATGACCGTAAGCATCGAAGAGCCAGTAGTCCTGCGAACTTCGTCCCCGGGGCTTCAGCTGGCGGAGTATCCCGACCAATTCGTCGCTGAGGGTCGGGCTGATCGGTAGGCGCGACTGGTAGTCATGGATTACTAGGGTCCGCCACTTCGGATACAAGCGTTCCGCTCCGAGTCCCGATGACCAGAGGAGGGCCAAAGCACAGCAGCCATACTGATGCCAATACATGCCCTGTCAGGGAGCAAAATATTCTCCCTGCGTCAACAGCGATTCCGCTGCACGGCCACCCCCTCCGAGAACATCGGCTCCGGATAGGTGGAAGTGAGAGTGATCAGGAGCGACGGCTCTAGGTCTTGGCAGCTGGGTGAATGCTTGGGGCCTGTAGGCTTGTTGGCGCTGTCTTTGGCTCCCTTCGGGAGCGGCCCGTGGGGCGGGCCTGCAACGCAGGAGGGGAAAGGAGCCTTCGGGCCCTTTCCCCTCCTGCGTTGCAAAGACAGCGCCATGTCCCACAAAATACCCTGCCCCTATCTGACAGAACTGGCTTCGGCAATGTCCGTCCGATGCGGACCTTTGGCTTTGCACGACCGGCGGAAAAATAGGGCAAGTTTTCAGGCGAACTGTTGAAGGAATCGCCAGTCGTTGCGGTAAAAGTGCCGGATATCGTCGACGCCGTAGAAGAACATCGCGACGCGCTCTAAGCCTAGGGCGAAGGCAAAGCCTGTCCATTGCTCCGGATCGTAGTCCACGGCCCGAAATACATCCGGATCGACCAAGCCGCAACCGATGATCTCCACCCACTGTCCGCTGAGCTTGCCCAGCGAGGGAGAGCAGATATCCAGCTCGAAACTAGGCTCGGTGAAGGGGAAAAAGCTCGGCCGCAGGCGCATCTGCAGAGGGGCTCCCAAAAGCTCCTGGAGGAAGAAGAAGAGCGTGTTCTTCAGGTCAGCCACCGTGAGCTTTCGGTCAACGTAGAGCCCCTCATACTGATGGAAGTTCGCGCTGTGGGTTGCGTCGTTCGTATCTCGCCGGAAGACACGGCCTGGGGAGACGATGCGGAGGGGCGGATTTTCCGCCAGCATCGTGCGGATCTGCACTGTCGAGGTTTGGGAACGCAGGATGTAGCGCTCACCCCTCTCACCCTCCCGCCGGCGAGGGACGTTGCCGAGCTCCAGATCCCGCGGAAGGTAGAAGGTATCCTGCTCATCCCGGGCCGGATGCTCGGGCGGCGTGTTCAGAGCGTCGAAGCAGAACCATTCGGTTTCGATCTCACTGCCCTCGGTAAGGGTATAGCCCAAGCGCTGGAAAATCGCGTCGATGCGCCGGCGCAGGCGTGTCAGGGGATGGAGGGTGCCATTAGCTGCCAACCGTGGGCGGAGCGTGATATCGATGGGAGGCGGGAGCTGACGCTGCCTGGCTTCCCGCTCCAGTTCCTGCCGCTTGCGGCTGAACAGCTCTTCGAGAGCAGTCTTGATCGCATTGATCCTCTGGCCGAAGGCCGGCCGCTGCTCCGGTGCCTGGGCCTGGATGTTTTTGACGAGTGCGCGTAGCGGTCCCTGAGGGCCTAGGAAACGCGCCTTGCAGCTCTCCCAATCCGAACGCTTATGGACGCTGGCTAGCTCCTGCTGGGCCTGGGAAATGAGTTCATCCATGGGATATTCTTTCAAATACTGGGCGATGATCCCCTGGAGCGGCGAGCCGGGTGTCAGCGAGGCCATGACTTCCGCCAGCGACTGGCGCAGACCCTCATCTATGCCCAACTGCTGAAGTCGCCTTCTCAGCTCTTCCTCCAAGTCTTCCGGGGAAGACGATGCGCTCGGCGATTCCGAAAAGGAGGAGAGCGCCTGGGTCCGAGGATGACCCTCCCTTTCCTCTGCTTGTCCGACCACCCGGTTGCGCTCTGCCTGGGCGAAGAGGTGCTCGATCAGGGCCTTCCGGCGCTCATCTTCATCGGACATGACAATGAGTTGCTCGGATTCGGGAAAGAAGAACTGAGATATGCTCCGGACGGAAGGAGATTTTTCCTGCCCTTGCCGGTCCGTCCGCTCTTGAACCTAATGGCTCGCGGAACTCTGGGACTGAGCCTGGCTCCGTCCCCATCTCACCGGGCCTCAGCCGCGGGAGTGATTCCCGGCAGGACCTCCCGTACCCGGGTGATCACCTGGGAGAAGGCCTCTGGGTCGTGGATGGCCAGTTCGCTCAGGGACTTGCGATCCAGTTGGATCTGGGCGGCCTTCAGGCCGGCAATGAAGCGGCAATAGGGCAAGCCAAAGGGCCGGCAGGCCGCGTTGAGGCGCACGATCCATAGCTGGCGCATCTCTGTCTTCCGCTTGCGCCGATCGCGGTAGGCGAACTGACCGGCCCGCCGCCAGGCCTCTCGAGCATAGCGGAAGAGGCGGGACTTGTTTCCGAAATAGCCACGGGTCGCCTTCAGCATCCTTCTTCGGCGCCGATGGGTTGCTCCTGCATGGGTCGCTCTTGGCATGTGCTTCTCCTTTCGTCCTGCTGTGAGATCCGACCTGTCGCTTTTCCCCGCGGTGGATCAGAAAATATCCTAAAGTCCGACCGCCACCGCCCGCAGAATCTGCTTCCGGAATCCCGCCGAGACCGGATGGTCCCGATGGGCGGCCCGGCACTGCTTGACGCTCCGGTTGCGCAGGAAGTGGCGGTACCCAGCGCTGCGGCGCAGCACCTTGCCCCTGCCTGTGAACTTGAAGCGCTTGGCGATGGATTTTTTGGTCTTGAGCATGGATGTACGGAAGGGCTAGTGCTTTGAAGGGCGGCGTCAAGCATGGGTTTAGGGGATTGGTTTTGATTTTTGGGGCGATGGCCCCTTTCGGAGAAAGTCGGCCTTTTTCGAGAAAAAGGCCGGGGTCTGCGGAGCCGCGGGCATCCTGCCCGCGTCTCCGCAGCCGGGCCATCGCCCCACAACCCCCTATCCCTCCCCTCAGCATCGGCCCCGGCTCCGACCTTCAGGTTCCGCAGGACGTCAAAGCAGACCGAGAGGTTTAGGAATATCCTCCACTCTCGCTCCCGTTCTCGACAGAGCTTCTGGTAACAGGTGAGCATCCGGGCCTCACAGGCATCCTCAGCTCGGTCGATATCCCGCTTGCGCATGGGGTTAGGAAAAATGGGGTCGGGCAGAGCAGGATCGGGCCGTTCCAGTTGGGCGAGGATTTTGGGATTTTCCCAGACATTTGGGTCATCGGGCAATACCCGTCCGTGCCGCCGCAACTGCGTGAGGAATCGCTGCAGGGCCCGCAGGCGCCGCCGGAGCGCGGCGATTTCCAGGGGAAGGAGCCAGCCATCGGCCAGGGCTTCCAGGCTCTCCGAGCGGCAACATCTGAAATGGAAGGCCGTCGAGGCGTCGATGAACGGGGGCAGGGGGGCGATGGACTTTCCCCCATGGCGGGCCCAGCATTCGGCGACGCTCGAGCCGCCATGGCCGAAGTAGCTCTCAGTCCGCACGCTCATCTGCCGCTCGAAGTCTTTTTGGGGAAAGACGTCGCAGGAGGCCCGGGGATCAAGGGGCCCGAGGCACTGATCCTGGTCGATCAGCTGGAGCCTGTAGGAGGCCTCTGGCTCGATGTAGAAATTACAGTAATGGCGGTCGCCCTGGAAGAGCAGTGCGTCCAGCCACTGTAGGCGGATGAGGTTGCGGACGAGCGCTCCCGGCCGGAGCCGCTGCCGCAGGGCCTTCATCTCGGTAACGTAGCTCTTCCAGTCCTTCAAGAGCGAGCGCCTCAAATCGCCCCCGAGACCCTGCCAGCGCTTTCGCAGACCTTCTTGAACCACATCGTCGTCGGAGATGAAAAGCTCCTGCAGCTCTCTGCTGGATGAGGAAGCACGGGAAATGTTGCCCTCGGCTCCTTCTCCCGCGATCTGGTTCAGAAGGAACAGGCACCGCCTGCGGTGGACTTCTATTCGGGCCAACTGGGGATGGGTTGTGTCCCTCGGCTTCCAGTAGTGGCTGAAGGGCAGACCGCGGGCCCTGGCCATCCGTATGCCCAAGGCAAGGGTTCTGCCATCGCCGCTGGCCGGTATGAGGCAGGGCCATGTCGGGACAGGCATGCCCGGGCAAAGCCACTCGCCCAGCCGGTAACTGAAAACGTTGCGCCCGATGAGGTGGGACAGCTGCGGCAGAACACCGCTGCTGACGTAGCCACCCGCGTGTTCCTGGAAATGGAAGACCTTGAGCACCCAGTCCATCCCCCCTTCGTCCTGAACCAGGCATACCTGGTGGTACTTGCCTGCCTCTTGCTTCAGGGCTAGCCGGCGATGGGTTTTGCGGAGAGGGGATCGGCGGTGGCCCTGGGCGGTGGCGAGCGGATCGATTACGGCTTCCTGCAGGCTGTGGAGGCGGATGTACCACTCCTCTAGTGGGATGAAGGCCCGGGCATCGGCGGAGGGATGAGAGGCCCAGAGTGCTTGCTGGAAGGCCTCCGAGAGCACTGGCATCTGGACCTTCCATCGAGTCCTTTGATCGCGGTAGTGCGCGAGCCAGAGCGGAAGTAGATTCCGAAGGGCATCCAGAACCCCGAGATCGTTGGGAATGCGCTCGGTCGAGGCCAGGATTCTCGCCCTTTCGACTTGCCGGACATTCAGAATAGAACGTTCCTCGAAATGGAACAGGCGGGTGAGGATTCGGAGGAGTGGCAGCGAATCGCGGAGGAACCTTTCCTGGGCATCGAGCTGTTCTGGGCTAGAGACGAGCGACTCCAGCCATGTCAGGATTCTCGGGAGCTCGTTCTGCACAGCTGCTGCAGGCCATGGGCCTTTCAGCGGGATGAGGTCGCAGAGGGCCTCTTCCATCTCTTTTTCCGCTGAGGAGAGCTGAAGGGCTGGAGAGAAGCAGGCCTGGCTGGGCGAGGCAAGCCCTGCCCTTCTCCAGAATCCAGTCTCCACCGAAGACTGCCGCTCCACGTATCGGAGCACGGGGCTAGGCCACTCGGCTTGGGCGCTGGAGAGGATGAGGACAAAGCTGCAGGTGATGAGTTTAGCAATGGCTGGCCGCCGGCTGAGCCCGATCACCCGGGCCCTTGGGTTGAGCCGATGCTCTCTATCTCGTGAACTTTCTCTCATGCCGCTTTTCTCTGCCTAAGCCTTCGGATTGTTTGTCAAGACCAGCTCTTGTCGCCTGGGACCAGAAGGAGCTTAGGCTTAGGAACTGCGCTGGGGCTTGCCGCTGTCTTTGCAGCAGCGCCGGAGGGGAAGTCTTTCCCCTCCGGCGCTGCTGGGGCCCGCTCCGCGGGCCGCTCCTGAAGGGAGCCAAAGACAGCGGCCACAGCGAGCGCCCAAGTGCCCTCGAAATTCCCTCTTCCCTCACGGTGGTGCCGGAGGGGAAAAGACTCCCCTGGCTAGGCTTGACCTGAGCAAGCCGAACATCGCCTAGAGGGCGAGCGATAATTGCCCCTGCTGGGCCTCGGATCCATAGCGCCGGCGTGCCTGGGCGACCAAGGTTTGGAGACCCAGTCGGTCCAGCAGGGCGATCAGCGCATCGACACGGGGCTCCAGCGGCGGACATTCGTCGGGAACGGGCAGCCGACGGTCGAGACAGATCAATTGACGGTTGAGGGCCAGGAGTTCCCGCTGCTGGGGCAAAATGTGACCGAAACGGCTCGGGATGAGCTTCTCCAAGTTTTGATAGATTCCCTCGATGGAAGCGAATGCCTGGAGCCATCTCTGGGCTGTTTTGGGCCCAACCCCTGGGACTCCTGGGATATTGTCCGATGCATCGCCGACCAGTGCGAGATAATCGGGCATTTGGGCCGGCGCGATTCCCCAGTGCCGCCGTATCGCCTCCGCATCGAAGTACGACCAGGGAGACTGGGGCTGCGACGAAGGCCGCAGGAGAATGATGCCCTCCGCGACGCACTGGGCCAAATCCTTGTCCGCGCTCGCGACGAAGCACTCGCATTCGGGTGAAGCCCGGTGCGCCAGCGTCGATGCGATGAGGTCATCGGCCTCCGTTCCCTCCTGAATCCGAAGCGCATAGCCCATCTGTTGCGAGAGCTCCTGCAGAATCGGCAACTGCTGCCGCAGTGCCTCCGGCATCGCCGGCCGGTTTGCCTTATAGGTAGCCAGCAGTGCCCGCCGCGCCGTCGACATGCCCTGATCGAAGAAGAGGAATCC
>JAITRB010000004.1 GCA_031288595.1 Puniceicoccales bacterium | reverse complement strand
GTCCACACGCGCGCGCGGATGACGAGGACCTTGAGCGGGCGGCAGCCGTCCGGAAGAGAGCCGTTGCTCGGGGCCGGATGGATGGCAACAGTGAAAGTAAACCCCTGGGCGTTGGGGATGTTAGCGATTTTGGCCCGCGCATTGAGAGCCGGCTCCGCCGGAGGATAGTATATGGTGAAGGATTTGTTGGATACGGATCTGATCGCTGATTCGCACCTCCAGGCCTGAGAATTGGTATCGGTAGAGGCAATACACCCCACTGTCGCAAAGTATTCTCCTGCTTTGGTAGCGGATGGGAGAGCATCTTCCGGCAAGGCGAAGGGGATCCACTCTTCCGCATCTCTGAAAATATCCCAGAGGTAGTAAAGTACATTTTCCTTCTTAATCCCTGTATTCTGAATCCAGGCCTCGATTTCTCCGCGTTTCACAGCTAGCCTCTGCGCTTTTGACTCATTCTTCCATCGCACCTCGTCCCAGAAACTGTTGACAGAGGAAGCAGATGAGCCCTCGTAAGGACCTCTCCAGGCGACATCGATTTGCCCCTGAGTCAAACCGCCGCTGCAGATGGCGATGAGCGCAAGGCAGCCCCATTGCAGAAGTGAAGAAGAATGAAGAAACATGGCTAAGTCGTCGGAAGCGCTTCGACCCTATACAGTAAATATATATTTCGAAGAACCTTCTTGCCAAGACTAAAGGATCAATCGTGAGCTGATTTGCAAAAATTCCTCCGCCGGCGGCAAGCCTTCTATCGGGGCGAAGTTTTAAGGATAGCCATTGGCTACGGCAGCTTCCTGAAGCTTGCGGATAGCTTGTCCGCTCCATCTCGCAATTTTCCCCTTGGCAAGAGAGGGGAGAGCCTTTCTCTGGGGAGAGGATTTTTTCGGAAGAGCACTCGGAGGAGAGGGGCGAGAAGAGGTTTTGGTATATGTCCTATGAAGCGGTTATCGGGCTAGAGGTACATGTGCAGGTCAGGACGCGTACGAAGCTCTTTTCCGGCTGTCCCTACGATTATGGTGCCGAGCCGAATACGCTGACGGATCCGGTGGTATTGGGCCTGCCAGGCGCTCTGCCGGTACTCAACTACGAGGCCATTCGGCAGGGCATCAAGGCTGGTCTGATCTTCGGCTGCCGTATCGCCGAGCTCTGCAAATGGGACCGGAAGCATTATTTCTATCCGGATTGCCCGAAGAATTACCAGATTTCCCAGTACGACCAGCCGCTCTGCCGCGGAGGCTCCGTGGAGATCGAGCTCCCGGGCCGCTCCCGCAATCTCATGGGCGAGCACCGCCAGGTGGCGCTCAACCGCATCCATCTGGAGGAAGATGTCGGCAAACTGAGCCATGGCGAAGAGGACAGTTTGGTGGACTATAACCGTGCCGGAGTGCCGCTGCTGGAGATCGTCTCGGAACCGGACATCTTTTCCCCCGATGAGGCCTTTGCCTATCTCCACTCGCTCCAGATGCACCTGATCTATGCCGGTATTTCCGATGGCGATATGGAAAAGGGTCAGCTGCGCTGCGATGCCAATGTCAGCCTACGGCCGACGGGAAGCTCAGTTCTGGGCACCCGAGTCGAGCTGAAGAACCTCAACTCTATCTCGGGGGTGAGGAATGGTCTCGCCTACGAGATCACCCGTCAGGGAAAAGTCCTGCGGGACGGCGGGCAGGTCGAGCAGGAAACACGTCGCTGGGACGCGGAGCGGCATATTTCTCTGAGCATGCGGAACAAGGAAATGGCCGATGACTACCGCTACTTTCCGGATCCCGACCTGATGCCGGTTAGGATCGATGAGGAGACCCTGAATTCATTGCGGGCGGAGTTGCCGGAACTGCCCTTTCGCAAGCAGGAGCGCTACCAGGCGGACTACGGGCTACCCTATACGATCACCTCCGTCCTCTGTCCCGACGCAGCCCTGGCCGCTTTCTTCGAAGAGGCTCTTCGGCACTACCATGCCCCACAGGCCATCGCCAAGTTCGTGGCCAATGATCTCCTGCGTGAGCTGGGAGGATCGGAATCGCTCACGCTCCAGACCATGCCCCTGAGGCCGGAGAATCTGGCCGAGTTGGTGCGCCTTTCCGAAGAGGGAAAGATCTCCAAACAGCTGGCTCAAGACCTTTTCGTCGAGATCTTCCGTAGCGGCGAGCCCGCCGAGGCACTCATCAACAAGAAAGGTTTGGGCCAAAGTTTCCCTCGGGAGGAGCTGATCGCCCTCTGCCAGAAAATCATCGCCGAGCAGCCGAAGCCGGTAGAGGAGTACCGCAGGGGGAAGGTGAATGCGCTCAATGCCCTCAAGGGCCCTGTGATGAAGGAGACGAAAGGACGGGCGGATCCCCAGCTCATCGACCGGATATTGCGGGAACTGCTGTCCTGAGATTCCCGGGCATCGGCAGAGAAATGATGGACGGCATTCCCTCTGAAGCTTCCTCCCTGAGCTGGATCGATACCCACTGCCATCCGGATGTGCTCATCACCAGTGCTCAGCTCGATGCGGCCTGGCAGCGCTCACGGGCGGCCGGCGTCCAGCACTGGATCGCCATCGGGACGCAGATCAGCGATGTTTCCCTCTATGCCCAGGCGGCCGAGAGCCACGACTTCCTCTCCTTCACCGTCGGCCTCCATCCGCTCAACCTCGCCGATCTTTCGGCCAAAGACTTGGAGAAAACCCTCGCCTCCTGGGACTTTTATCGCACACACCCGGGCTTCGTGGGAGTAGGGGAGGTCGGTCTCGATTACTCCCGTCTGCCGGAATCTCCTGCGGAGAGAGAGAGCCTCATCCGGAAACAGAAGATCTTTTTTGAGGAGCAGTTGCGCTGGGCGGTCCAACACGACCTGCCAGTCGTCGTACACGCGCGCCAGGCTTTTGCGGATGCCATGGAGATTTTAAAGCGAACTCAGATCGACGGCTCCCGAGTGGTCTTTCACTGCTTCTCCGAGGGTCCGGAGGAGGTTAAGGTCCTCAATGCCTGCGGCATGCGCGCTTCCTTCACGGGCATCGTCACCTTTAAAAATGCCGAGAAGATGCGAGCAGCCCTGAAGGCCCAAGGCCTGGATCATCTCATGATCGAAACCGATGCTCCTTACCTGGCTCCACATCCTCACCGCGGCCGGTCCAACGAGCCCGCCTACCTGCCGCTCATCGCCCAGTCCATCGCCCAAACCTTCGCTCTTCCCCTGCCCGAACTGTCCGATCGCCTGGCTGTTAATTCCAAAGGATTTTTCGGCCTTCACTGCTAGTTTTCCCGCGGCTGGGGCGAATGGCTGTGAAATTTCAGCGAGTGGTCTTCAGGGCTCGCGGAGGAGCGATCTGTGGAGGACAGAGGAGGGTTACATTGGGTGGGGCGCGATGGCCGGTCGCCGGCGCGCGGCGGAGCCGCGCAGCCGACGACCTCGCTTTGTTGCCCGCTCCGCGGAGCGGGCAACAAAGCTCCTTTGCTCCGCAAAGGGGCCATCGCGCCAAGAAAAAATACTTCCAAAAAATTGAAGCGAAAACTTGAAAGAGCCGGAGAATCTCCGAAGAGCTGAAAATCTCCAGGGAGGCTGAAGACTGAAAGGAAGCTTGAACATTTACCCAAGGGCACTACACTGACCACTGGTCTCGGAGGATTTGGGGGATGTGATGAATCAGAGCGACATCATCAATTTGACGGCGCAGGCGATGATCCTGGTGCTCATGCTGAGCATGCCGCCGATCCTCGTGGCGACCTTTGTAGGTCTTGGCATGAGCCTCATCCAGGCTCTGACGCAGATACAGGAACAGACTTTAGGCTTCGCCATCAAGCTCTTCTGCATCGTCATCATCCTCTCCCTATCTTCCTATTGGATCGGGGGACAATTGCTGCGCTTCGCCGACCAGCTCTTCTCGACCTTTTCCATCCTGATCAAGAAATAAGCGACAGCGGCGATGGATTCTTTGGCCCTGAGTGAGTTGACCCGTATCTGCTTCCTACTCCTCATCTCCATCGTCCGCCTGGCCGCTGCCCTGAGCATCATCCCCGTCTTCTCCAAGCAGTTCATCGTCGGAACGGGGCGCAACGCGATCATCCTGGGCATGGCACTGCCGCTCTTCTACTTCCTCTATCCTGCCCTCCCTAAAGAGGAACTGCCCCTGCTGATGCTCTTCGCGATCCTCTTCAAGGAGGTCGTGATCGGCCTGATGCTGGGTTTTGTGGGCACCTTCATCTTCTTCGTCGGGGAAAGCGTCGGTTTCATCATCGACATCCAGCGTGGGGCCTCCATGGCCACCACCTTCGACGCGATTGCCGGTACCCAGACCTCTCTCCTGGGCAGCTTTCTCCTCCAAATGCTGACCGTGTTCTTCTTCTCCACCGGTGGATTTCTATTCTTCATGATGCTGATCTACAAGACCTACGAGATCTGGCCGGTCTTTCAGCTGACAATCACCATAGAATCGGATCTCTCACGCTACTTCCTGCTCTTCGCCGATGAGCTGATGGAGGTGAGCTTCTGTCTCTGCGCGCCGGTGCTGATCGTCCTATTTCTGGCGGAATTCGGCCTGGGCATGGTGAGCCGCTTCGCGCCGCAGCTCAATGTCTTCGTCCTGGCGATGCCGATCAAGAGCTGGCTGTCGATGTTCTTCCTGCTGCTCTACTTCTCCTTCCTGGGTCAGCTCTTCCGGCACTATTTCTACGGCAAGGGCAAGATGGCTCAGTTCATCAACCATTTCTTTCAGCTATGAGCGAGAAGACCGAAGCGCCTTCCCCCAAGCGTCTCCGCGATGCGCGGGCTAAGGGCAATGTCGCCAAGAGTACGGATCTCAACTCAGCCGTTCTCGTCATCGGTCTCTTCAGCTACATCAGTATGAACTGGGAAGAGATCTTCCAAAAACTCTGCCAACTCCTCCTCATCCCATCCTATTTCTTCGCGAGAGATTTCGACGAGACCTATGAGGCGATCCTCTGGGACATTCTCTGGCAGATGCTCTCCATCATCCTGGCGGTGGGAGGGGTGGTCGTCCTGCTAGCCCTGGTGGCCAATTTCGCCCAGGTGGGCGTGCTCTTCACGACGCAACCCCTGAAACCTGATCTCAACCGGATCAATCCTGCCTCGAAGCTGAAACAGATTTTTTCCAAAAAAAATCTCTTCGAGCTCGGGAAATCGATCATCAAGATCCTCTGCCTCTCGATCCTCATCTTCCTCGTCATCAAAGATGTCATCCGCGACCTGCTCGTACTGCCACTGAGCGGCATCGAGGGCGTCATGGAGCTGCTGCCTGCGGTTCTGAAGCGCTTTTCCAATAGCGTCATCTTCGTCTATGTCCTCTTCGCCGTAGCGGACTATGTCTTCCAGCGGCGCAACTGGATGAACCAGCTCAAGATGAGCAAGGATGAGGTGAAGCGGGAGTACAAGGAATCCGAGGGCGATCCCCAGATCAAGAGCAAGCGGAAGCAGATCCACCGCGAGATGATCGAGCAGGATCCCCCCCAGCGGACGAGGGGAGCAAGTGTGCTCGTGAGCAATCCGTCTCATATCGCCATCGCCCTGCTCTACGAACCGGAAAAGCAGGTATGTCCCTTCCCCCTTGTCCTGGCCAAGGGCATAGGTCTTGTGGCGGAACGCATGATCGCCATTGCTCGGGAAGAGGGTATTCCCATCATGCGCCATGTACCGCTCGCCCATGCGCTGATGGACATGGGCACGGTTCTGGAGTATATCCCCCGGGAGCTTATGGAACCGGTGGCCGAAGTTCTGCGCTGGGTCTACATCTCTCGCGGACGCCATGCCCAAGGCCTAGAATTGGAAGGAGAAGCGGAGTAGGGAGAGACGCCTCAGATCAATCCCATGGTGCTGAGCAGCCAGTCCCGAAGCAGGGTCCTGTACCCGGAGTCCCCAGAGTGGGCTTCGGCGCAAAGCTGTTGCGGTGGAGGCCCTTAAATCCATTTCGCATAATATATATTATGTCTGGTATGGGCGCATGGATGCGTGGAGTGGATGCGATTATTTCGTATTTTTCCTCTCTGTCGTGTTTCTCCTCTCCGCAACTGGGCGAGAAGGATTTTCTGGGTGTCGACAGATTATTCTCGTGACAGATTATTCTCGTGGCGGCTATGCTTTTCCCTCAGATTTAGGACGAGCCTCTGGGCTTCGTGAAAAAGCTCCCCAAAGTCTCACTCCCCAAAGTCTCAGCTTCTCGCCATCGAATTACCACATCACCACAGGCGTTCGACGATGGCGTCGGCCAGACCATAGGCAATGGCCTCTTTGGCGTTCATGTAGAAGTCGCGATCCGTATCTCTTTGGATTTTCTCCAGTGGCTGACCGGAAGCCGCAGCCAGGATGCGGTTGCACTCGTCGCGGGTCTTCTCCATCTCCTGCGCCTGGATGTGGATGTCGACAGCCTGGGCCCGGAAGCGCCCCGCGATCAAAGGTTGATGGATCAGAACCCGAGCACTCGGGTACAACAGGCGCTGGCCCTTGGGCGCTCCCGACAGGAGGATGGATCCCATGCTGGCCGCTAATCCCGTGACGACGACCTGAATGGGCGAGCGGATCAACTGCATCGTGTCGTAGATCGCCATGCCGGAGGTGACCGAGCCCCCGGGCGTATCGATGAAGAACTGGATGGGTTTGCCCGGCTCCTTCAGCTCCAGATAGAGCATCTTTTCCGTCACATCCTTCGCCGATGCATCGTCGATTCTGCCCCAGAGAAAGATCTTTCTCTCCTGAAGGAAACATTTCTGGATCATGGCCGCCGCCGCCTCCGGCACGGGCCTCTCTTCCTCCTCATCCTCTTCCTCGGCCTTATTTTGGAAATATGACCCTGCTCCTGTTTTCATCGCTTCCTCTCGCCGTTTTGCTATTCCGTTGTATTTTCCAGAAAAACAAGGAAGTTCTTCCGTCAAGACAATGCCATTTCTCGATTCTACCCGTTCTCCGGGAAAATTGTACATTTTATGAGCGCGCCACCCTTCTTTCCAATCGCAAGTTTCCCTAAATGCGCCTGGATATTTTCGCACAACTCCACCGTGAATCTTCTATTGCAAAGCTTATTCTGAATGATTTGTTCGAGTAAAGTACAAGCTCATTTTCTCCATTTAGTTAGAATGCGCAGGGACAGGTCTCTCTTCTTGACAGGGAAAGCAAAAGGCACAGCTTGCGCTCGCTGATTGCATTTTGGGGGACTTGTGGACCATAAGGAGAGCCTTAATCTTCCGCAGACGAATTTCGCGATGCGGGCCAGTCTAACCGAGCAGGAGCCCAGGCGCATCGCCCGCTGGGAGGCCATAGGACTCTACGAGAAGATTCAGGAGAAGAACCGGCAGGGCCCGCTCTTCGTCCTGCACGACGGGCCTCCCTTCACGAATGGGGATGTTCATATCGGCACCGCGCTGAACAAAATTCTCAAGGACATCCTCCTGCGTTACAAGTCCATGCGGGGCTTTCGGACGCCTTATGTCCCAGGCTGGGATTGCCACGGCCTGCCGATTGAGCACAAAGTGACCCGACAAATCCGCGAGGAAAAGCGCGAGCTCTCCGCCGTCGAGCTGCGGTGGGCCTGTGCCGACTTCTCCCAAAAGTTTCGGGACAGACAGCGACAGCAGTTTTCACGGCTCGGTATTCTGGCGGACTGGGAACATGAGTACCGCACGATGGATCCTGCCTACGAGGCCTCCGTTCTCGAAATTTTTGCCCAGGCGGTGGAGCAGGGCTACATCTACCGCCGCCAGAAGCCCGTCTACTGGTCGATTCCCTGCAGGACTGCCCTCGCGGAGGCGGAGGTCGAGCACAGGGCACACCACAGCCTTGCCCTCTGGGTCTCCTTCCCCCTCATCGCTGACGAGCGCTCACGGAAACTCGGAATTTCTGACGAGGCTGCCTTTGTCATCTGGACGACTACGCCCTGGACGATCCCCGCCAACCTGGCCATCGCCCTCCATCCCTCGCTCGACTACGTCGAAATCGTTTCCGAAAGGGGAAAATTCATCGTCGCGGAGGCCCTCACGTCCTCCTTTGCCCAGGCCTGTTCCCTTCCGAACTACCGCATCGGCCAAAAGTTTTCCGGAAAAGATGCTGAGGGCCTGCGCACACGGCATCCTTTTCTAGTGCGGGAGAGTCCTGTCGTTCTGGCGGATTACGTCACGACCGAGGCCGGCAGTGGCTGCGTCCACACCGCACCTGGGCATGGCTTGGAGGACTACCAGACCGGCCTGCGCTATCAGCTGGAGATCTACAGCCCTATCGACGACGAGGGGTGTTATGTCGCTGATGGGCAAATCCCAGCGGATTGGGTCGGTCTCTCCGTTCTGGAAACCGGAAATAGCTCTCCGGCCAACGAAGCGGTTGTCCAAAAATTGCGCGACAACGCTCATCTGCTGGCCTGCGAGAGGATCACTCATTCCTATCCGCACTGTTGGCGCTCGAAAACACCGCTCATCTTTCGGGCCATGCAGCAATGGTTTTTCTCCGTCGATCACCTGGATCTCCGGCAACGGGCGTTGGAGGCGATTGGGCAGGTGCGCTGGCTTCCCCCCTGGGGAGAGAACCGCATTCGCGGGGCCGTAGGCTCGCGGCCGGACTGGTGCATCAGCCGTCAGCGCAACTGGGGGATTCCCCTCCCCGTCTTTTTCAATGAGCAGGACGAGGCACTGCTGGATGCATCTGTCATTCGCGCCGTCGCCCACAGGATCCGCCGGTACGGCAGTGATTTCTGGTTCCGCTCCAGCGCGGAGGAAATCCTGGAAGGCATCGAGCTCCCGAAGCCCTGGTCCCGAGAGCATCTGCGCAAAGGGGAGGATACCCTCGACGTCTGGATCGATTCCGGCAGCAGCCACTATGCCGTGCTGAAAAAGAACGAGACGCTGCAGTTTCCGGCTGACCTCTACCTGGAAGGCAGTGACCAGCACCGCGGCTGGTTCCAATCCTCGCTCTGGACAAGCCTCATCGCGAACGACGGTCAAGCTCCCTATCGAAGCGTTTTGACCCACGGCTTCGTCGTCGGTGATGACCGGAAGAAAATCTCCAAGAGCGATGGCAAGCCCCAGACCGCCGACGATTATGTCCGGCGATTTGGTGCCGACGTCGTTCGCCTGTGGATCGCCTCTGAGGACTTTCGGGACGACATCCCGCTTTCCGATGACATTTTCAGCCATGTTACCGCCACCTATCGGACGATTCGCAATACGCTGCGCTTCCAACTGGGCAATCTCTTCGACTTCGAAGCGGCCAGAGATACGGTCGCCCTTCTCGATCGGACGCCCCTCGACCGCTGGATACTCCAAAAGGCGAGGAGGCTCATCCGACAGGTGACGGATGCCTTCGAGAACTACGAATTTCACCGCGCCTACCAACATATCCGTTACTTCTGCCACGTCGAGCTATCGGCCCGGTACCACGACATCCTGAAAGACCGGCTCTATACCCTGGGCCGCCGATGGCCGAAGCGGCGCTCCTCCCAGAGCACGATTCAGCAGATTTTCCACATACTGATTCGCCTGCTAGCCCCTATCCTCAGTTTCACCTGCGATGAGGCCCACGAGGCCCAGACCGGGCCCAAGACGGAGTCCATCCACCTGAGCGAATGGCCGCAAGAGGAAGACATCCCGGAAGACAGGGCCATCGAAGGCCTCATCGACCGTATTTTGGACTTCCGCTCCCAAATCCACGAGAAGCTCGAGCGGATGCGGCAGGAGAAAATCATCGGCCAGTCCCTCGATGCCCAGGTGCTCATCCGCGGTTCGGCCGAAGAGGAGCTCTTCCGCCTTTTAAAGGAAAACGCAGCCGATTTGTCGGAATACTTCATCGTCTCGAAGGTCAACTGCGAGGAAGCTCCGGGCCTCGACGCACCGGAAATTGAGATTTATCCAGCTCCTGGCGAGCGCTGCCCGCGCTGTTGGCGCCGTGGGGAAGATCTTGCCCCGGCTGGAAAATTCACCAGTATCTGCAGCCGCTGTCTTCGAGTGCTGGAAGAGGCCAGTCTTTCTTAACCAAGTACAGTCCCATGTCCCTGCACATGATCACCTCTCATCTGAAAAAAAACCTTCATCGCGACACGGTCAGCGGCATCCTGCGGCGACGAAAACAGGTTCAGGAATACCGCAGCCATCGGGACTTATTGGTCTTCACGATGGAAGATGTGCGCGCCGCCATCGCCGAAGCGCAACAGCTCGATTCGGAAGCTGGCGAGGAGAGCCGTTTTATGCCCAAGGTGCCGGCAAACGTCCCACCGCCTGCTCCTCCGGCCGTGCGGGCGAAGGTCGTCGCCGCCGCGGGCATCGCCGAGCTCCTCGGCTTCAATCCACAGATGAACTCAGCGCTTTCTTCTTCTGGAAAGGAGAAAGAGGTGCCGGAGGCATTCAGGAAGCACTACGAACGCCTGTTCGCTCTGAAGCAGAAGCTTCAGGGACAGGAACCCGTCGAGCCCATCGACGACTTCGATATGGATTTTGCCCTCAGCCTGATGGAGGACGAGACGGAAGTTCTGAAGGAAATCGACAGGGCCATCGGGCGCATATTCGAAGGCACTTACGGCCGCTGCGAGATCACCGGTAAACCGATTGCGGCGGAACGCCTGCTCGCCATTCCGTTCACGCGCTACTCGCTGGAGGGTAAGGACGAAAAAGAACGGCAAGACGCTCGGCTGCAGCGCGTCCACGTGACCGAGAGTATTTCCTCAGGTGACCTGGAGGAATCTGCCCTCTTCGATGAGGAAGAGGAAGCCGAGGTTTAGGACGTGAGCTTTCTTCTGAAGCGCCCCCTTTTTCCTTTCATCCTCACCCTGCTAGGTGTGCTCAGTGCTGATGGGATCACCAAGCACTACATCAGGACCCATTCCAAGGCATTGGACCTGAACCCCCTTCGGGTTTTCGGACACTGGTTCTCCATCGGCCATACCCAAAACACCGGTGCGGCCTGGGGACTGTGCCAGGGCTGTAGCTGCGGACTCGCCATTCTGGGCCTTCTGGTCATCGCCGCGATTTTCTGGCAGTATGCCAAGACGATCAAGACGCATCCCCTCATCTACGGATTGCTGAGCGGTGGAGTCCTGGGAAATGTTCTCGACCGACTGCGCTATGGCTGCGTTACGGATTTCATCGACATCCACCTGCCCTTCTATCGCTGGCCGAGCTTCAATCTTGCCGACACTGCCATCTGCATTGCCGTCGCTGCCCTTCTGCTCCTTCCTTCCCGTGCCGCAGTTTCTCCAAATGTCCCTTCGGTTTCCTAGACATCCGACATGACAGAAACTCTGATCTCGGTCCAGCACCTTCAGAAGTACCACGACGAATGCCTCATCCTCGATGATGTCAGCTTCGTCATCGAGACCGGCGACCTCGTCTCGATCATCGGGCCATCCGGCTGTGGAAAATCGACGCTGCTGCGCTGTCTGAACTGCCTCGACATCCTCGATGCCGGCAGCATCCGCATCGACGGCATCACGCTCTCGCGACCCGACAGGAGCTCGGCCCTCGACGCGCATTTTTTCGATCGGGCCCACACTCTGCGCCAACAGGTCGGCATGGTCTTCCAATCCTTCAACCTTTTCCCCAACAAGACGCTGCTGGAAAATATCATGCTGGCTCCCCTCGTCGTCAAAAAGGAAGCCCATGAAACCGCCAGGCAAAAGGCCATGGAGCTCCTGGAAAAAGTCGGCCTGTCCGGTCTATCCCATCGCCGCCCCTGGAGCCTGTCCGGTGGGCAGAAGCAGCGGGCCGCCATCGCCCGGGCCCTGGCCATGCAGCCGAAGGTGATGCTCTACGACGAGCCGACCTCGGCCTTGGATCCTGGTATGGTGGAAGAGGTTCTGGAGGTCATGCGTCATCTCGATCACGAGGGGATGACCCAGATCATCGTCACGCATGAGATGCGCTTCGCCCGCGATGCCTCGGATTACATCATCTACATAGAAGAGGGACAGATCGTCGAGATTTCCGACGAGGATGAGATCTTCGTCTCCCCCAAAGACGAGCGTACCCGGCGCTTCTTGAGGAGGTACATGTGAGTCCTATGATTATTTCCAGACTTTGTCCTCCAATTGAAATCGACCTGTTCTTTAATCGACAGGGTTCATAGAGGAGCGAGAACGCCCTGATGCAGCTGATATTGGCGCTGCATGCGGCGAGAAAAGGGCAGATGGTGCGTGACCAGGAGGAGCGCCGTCTGCTCCTCTTGGCGCATGTCTTCCAATAGCTGCATGACCTGTTCGCCGGTGGATTCATCCAGATTGCCGGTCGGCTCGTCGGCGACGATGAGGCGGGGATGGTTCATGAAGGCCCGGGCAATGGCCACCCGCTGGCGCTCACCACCGGAAAGGCCCATCGGCAGAGAGTGCCGGTGAGATGAGAGGCCCAGACGCTCCAGGAGATATTCTGCCCTCTTGGAACCATCGGCCGAAAGGCACCGGCCGGAAATCCGGCAGGGCAGGAGAAGATTTTCCAGCAAATCCAGCTCCGGTACCAGGTGGCAGCTCTGGAAGACGAAGCCAATTTGAGAGGCCCGACGTCGGGCCAACGCACGGCTAGGCCAGGTGTGGATAGACTCGCCATTCCAGAGGACCTCACCGCTGTCCGGTAGCTCCAGGGCGGCCAGGATGTTGAGAAAGGTGCTCTTGCCGGCACCGGAAGTCCCGCTGATCCCAACGGAGTCGCGGGGAAAGAGGGAGAAGGACAGGTCGCGTAAAATTTCCGTCCGTCCCTGGGGCATGCGAAATCCCTTCCGGATTCTGCGCAGCGCGATACAGGGAAGCGAATCGGGAGTTTCGAACATTTTTAGGAAAATTCGGAAAATTTTCCCATCGGCCAGCCCAAAGGAATGAGAAATGCCTCGATGGATGCTGCTTCAGGCAATGGTGGGATACTAAAGGCTTCGTTGTTTGTCGGTCGCCTTTACGCCGAGGGGAAAGGGAAGAGATTTCTCTTCCCTTTCCCCTCGGCGGGGCCCGCGCAGCGGGCCGGAGCCGAAGGCTCCAAAGGCGACCTTAAGCCTCCCTAGCCCTTGGGTCTCCTGAAATTTTCCCTCGGGGAAGAGCTAGAGCTAGAACTTGTCTGCCAAATATTCCGCGCAGGAATCCAGGGACTCCAGGCGTGGGTAATCCGCTTCCGGAACCTCGATGTTATGGCGCTTGCGCAGCTCCATCACGATGTCCAGAAAATCCATCGAATCCAAATCCAACTGCTCCCGCAGTGGAAGCTCCGGCTTTACCCGTGAGAGATCCTGATCCGGTGCGATTTCCCGAATGATGTCCAAAATCACCTTGTGAATTTCCTCTCCGGTCATGGTCAAATGTATAAGCCTTCCTATCCTCCCTAAGGAGGGCAGAAAGCAGCCACTGTCAAGTTCTTTAGCACCCCTCAGAAGTGAATCTCGGATTGGGTCGAGCTCCGCGACAGCGGTTCCAGTCCTAGTTTTTCCCAGGCCTTGGCACTCAGGAGGCGTCCCTGCGGTGTCCGCTGCAGATAGCCCTCCTGCACCAGATAGGGCTCGTGTACCTCCTCCAGCGTGTGCCGGTCCTCGCCAATCGCGGCGGCCAGGGTGCCGATGCCGACCGGCCCCCCGTTGTAGTTTTCCGCCAGGCAGTTCAGGATCTGCTTGTCCATCTCATCGAGACCAGAAGCGTCGATTTCCAGCAGCTCCAAAGCCTCCCGGGTCAGGGTTACAACGATCGAAGGGTTTTCCCGTTGCTGGCAGTAGTCGCGGACGAAGCCCAGGAGATTATTGGCTATCCTCGGCGTTCCCCGCGAGCGGCGGGCAATTTCCTCGGCACTGGCCTGGTCGATTTCAACCGGCAGGAGCCGGGCACTGCGCCGGACGATTTGGGTCAGATCACCGACCTCGTAATAGCCCAGACGGGTCTGGAGCGTGAAGCGGCTGCGCAGCGGCGGGGTCAGAAGGCCGGTGCGGGTCGTCGCTCCGACGAGGGTAAATCTCGGCAGGTCCAGGCGAATCGAGCGGGCCTGGGGCCCCTGATCGATCAGGATGTCGATGCAGAAGTCCTCCATCGCGGAATAGAGGTATTCCTCTACCGCTCGTGGCAGGCGATGGATCTCGTCGATGAACAGCACATTGCCCGACTCCAAACTCGTCAGCAATCCGGCTAAATCGCCAGCTTTTTCAATCACCGGTCCCGAGGTGATGCGGGTTTGTGTCCCCATCTCGCGACCGAGAATCATCGCTAGGGTCGTCTTGCCTAGCCCCGGCGGGCCGCTCAGCAGCACGTGCCGCAAGGACTCGCCGCGCTGCCGCGCCGCACCGGTCATGACCCGCAGGCGTTCCAGAGTACGCCTCTGGCCGATGAACTCATCAAAGCCCTTCGGTCTCAGAGAGGGGTCTATTGCCGCTTCCGCGGCCTTTTTCAGTGACAGTTTGGCCTCCATAGGATGATCTAGAATCCGGCGAGAGTGCGTTCGGCCTCAAGCGCCGCCTGGCAACCCATGGCCGCCGCCGTAATGGCCTGGCGGTAGGATGGATCAGCACAATCTCCGGCACGAAAAATCCCTTCGAAGTAGCTCTGCGGGTCTTCCCGTCTCGAAATCCTCACCCCTTCTCCCAGAATGTAGCCCCGTTCATCGAGTGGGAGGTCGCTGCGGAAATGGGCCGTATTGGGTACCTGGCCTATGGCCAGAAAGGCGGCACTACAGGGCAAGGCTTTCTCCTCCTGCGTCTCCCCATGTCGAAGCTGCAGGGAAGCGAGCCTCTCTTCCCCATCCATGCGAATGGGAATGCTGTTCCACAGAACCGCGATCTTTTCGTGGGCCATCACCCGCTCTGCCATGATTTTTGAGGCCCGCAGTCGGTCACGGCGGTGCACGAGGTGGACGCGCGAGCAGAGGCGTGCGAGGAACAGCGCATCCTCACAGGCGGTATCACCGCCACCGATAACGACCACCTCCCGATGGCGGTAAAATGCCCCGTCGCAGGTGGCACAGGTGCTGACGCCTCTGCCGCCGAAAAATTTTTCCTCCCCTGGAATGCCCAGTTTCCGAGGGGTCGCTCCCACCGCCATGATGACCGTTTGGGCTGACAGGGGCTCTCTCTCCCCTATCAAGTATTTCCTCTCCGCTGAAAACTGTAACTGTCGGATGTTATCTGAGCGGAAGCGCGCACCGAAGTTCTCGGCCTGCCGGCGCATGTTCCAGACGAGCTCTGACCCAGAAATGCCATCCGGAAAGCCGGGAAAGTTCTCCACGTGGTTCGTGGTCGTCAATTGCCCCCCCGGCTGGATCCCATCGATGACCAGGGGTTCCAGACCGGCTCGGGCCGCATAGATGGCCGCGCTCAGCCCGGCACAACCGCTGCCGACGATGATCAGTTTTTCCTCTTCAGATTGGGCCATATCGGTGATTGGATCTCATGCAAGATCTCCCCGAGTCCGCAACCCTAAAACCCTAATCCACCGGGACGCTTTCTTCCCCTCTTCGGGCCAAATACCGCAGGCCACACGCCATCAAAAGAAGAGGGCAAAGGGTCACCGGTGCATCCGTCAGGCGCCAAGTGCCCAGGAAGGGATGTGGCAAATTTACGCTCACATCGACACCCTTTTTATAGAGCATGAGCATCCAGACTATGCCTGCATGCAGACCCATGGCTGGGGCAAGGGAGCGATGGCGGAGTGCCACCTGGGCCAGCACGAGACCCAAGAGGAAGAGAATCGCTAGGGACAGCGGAGGAGCAGTTTGAAAAACACCGAAAACGTGCCGGTATAGGGCCTGGAATCCGCTCCTCAACGTCACTGCTTCTGGTGCTTCCCAAGAGGAATGCGAAACCCTGAAATGAGCATAGGCGAAGATCAGGGCGCTGGCAAAAATGGCCCACCGCTCCCGCAGAAGGCGCAACAGGGACCCCAAGAGGCATCCGCGAAAAAAAGTCTCCTCCAGAAGGGCGATACAGCCCGCGCTCAGGCCATAATAGAGGGGCCATCTCACCGCCTTCAGCGTCCAGGGCACGAGCGTAAAGGGGAAGAAAGACATCTGCAGGCCCATCAGGCACAGATCCATCGCCACACCGATGGCGAAGAATTTCCAGAAAAGAGCGATTTGCGAACTTCCATCCCGCTTCAGCCTTTCCCGAACAGAGGCCCAGAGCTTCGCTGTCCGGCAGGCCCGAAGGCCCCCTATGCCGAGCATCAGCGCGAAGAGGAACAGGTGCACGCGGTCGAAAATCACCCCGAAGTTTTTCGACAGCAGGTAGGAGCCAATGCCGTTCGGTGCCCTGACATTCCAGAGCAGGAGCAGGTGGATGAACAGAGGCGTGAGAAGTGCTGCCAGGAAAAGGGAGCTGAAGTAGAGGCAAACGATGGATGGGCAGGAAAAGACCTCCTGCCGAAAGAAAATCGACCCTTCCGCAGGGGAGATGTTCCTCGCTTCGCTCACTCCGGCGAGCATCGGGCGATGTCCCCAGGTGTCAAGTGCAGGGAGCGGGAAGAGAGAGGCACTCCCCTACCCTCTTCTCTTTCGCTCTTGCCAGCGGCGCACGAGTTCCGTCAATCGCCCCCATGCGGCAGGTGAACTTCAGTGAACAGAGCCTCCACGAATTTCAGAAACTGGCGATGGAGGAACAGCTGCGGCTGATGGAGAGTATCGGCCGCATTTCGGAAGAGGACCTGCAGGACCCATCCGGCGACTTCAGCTGCTTCCGGCGGGACGGATACCTGCTCTACCGCTACCGCAGCGAGCGCTGGCGGGTCTATTTCGAGCGCCGTGAGGACGGCAGTCTCTTCTGCCACTACGTCCTCCCGGAACACTCACTTTCCGACTTCATCCTTCGCTTCAAACTACCCGTTTCGGAAGCCATGATGCTGGAGCAGCACAGCTCGTTCTGGAAGTATTGGGACAGCCTCCGAAAGGAGAAAAATACCGAGGAAGCTCCGGAGGAAGAGAAGGAAGAGAATTGAGTCGATTGAGCCCTCCGCACAGGAATCCCTAGGGGCTTTCCTGAGGTTTTCCCGGAGAGCTCCCGACAGCCGGAGGAGGATGTTCCGCGGGATAGCTTGAGGGAATGGGATTGATTTTTTCAGGAGAAATCTGTTTTACTGGAGGCCATGACGAATTCCGAATCCGAGCTCTTGGCCATACGGCATTCAGCTGCCCATGTGCTGGCAGCCGCCGTCCTGCGCCTCTTCCCGGGGGCTAAACTGGACATTGGTCCGACCACATCGCAGGGATTTTACTACGACATCGACCTGGCGAGCCCCCTGACTGCGGAAGATCTCCCGCGCCTGGAGGAGGAAATGCGAAAAATCATCGCCGAAGATCAGGTCTTCGAGTGCCAGGTCGTATCTCGCGAGGAAGCGGCCCACCTGTTCCGGGAAAAGGGGCAGCCCTATAAATTGGAGCGCTTGGCCGACATCCCCTCTGATGAGACGATTACGCTCTACCGCAATGGGGAATTCATCGACCTCTGCCGCGGGGGACATGTGGGGCGCAGTTCGGAGATCAAGGCATTCAAATTGCTGAGCATTGCCGGCGCCTACTATCGCGGAGACGAGAAAAACAGGCAACTGCAGCGGATTTACGGCAGCGCTTTCGCCTCTCAGAATGAGCTCGATGCCCATCTTTTCCGGCTCGAAGAGGCCAAGAAGCGCGACCACCGCCGGATTGGGAAGGAGATGCAGCTCTTTCTGATCGACGAGAACTTTGGGCAGGGCCTCATCCTCTGGCTGCCCCGCGGAGCCATCATCCGGCATGAGTTGCAGAAATTTCTCCTGGAGGAGTTGGAGCAGCAGGGCTATGAGCAGGTCTTCACCCCCCACATCGCCAGACTGGAGCTGTTCCGTACTTCCGGACATTTTCCCTATTACAGGGAGTCCCAATACCCTCCCCTGCCCGATCGCGATGTTCTGGGAAAGCTCACCCAGAGCCATCTTTCCTGCGGAGAGGTGGTACAGGGACTGGAGAGGGGCGATTTCGACGGATTTCTGCTCAAGCCCATGAACTGTCCCGGCCACATTCAGATCTACCGCTCCCAAACGCGCTCCTACCGCGAGCTACCTCTGCGCCTGGCGGAGTTCGGCACTGTCTACCGCTGGGAACAGTCGGGCGAGCTCAGCGGTCTGACGCGTTCTCGCGGATTTACCCAAGATGATGCGCATATTTTCTGCACCGAGGAGCAGCTGGAGGACGAGATCAACCGCTGTCTCCAAATCGTGCAAAAGGTATTTGCTACTTTGCGCATGTCGGACTTTCGGGTGCGCATCGGCCTTCGAGATCCAGATTCCACCAAATATGTCGGCGAGGCGGAGAACTGGGATTCGGCAGAGGCGATTCTGCAAAAAGCCGCAGAAGCACTAGGCGTGCCGGTTTCGCTCGAGGCCGGAGAAGCTGCCTTCTACGGCCCGAAGATCGACTTCGTCATCCGCGATGTTATCGGCCGCGAGTGGCAGCTGGGGACCATTCAAGTGGATTATAACCTCCCGCAGCGCTTTCAGCTCAGCTACACCGGTAACGACAACCAGCCGCATCGGCCCATCATGATCCATCGGGCGCCGCTGGGCTCCTTCGAGCGCTTCTGCGGCCTGCTCATCGAGCATTTCGGTGGGGATTTTCCGACCTGGCTGGCCCCAGAACAGGTGCGTATCCTTAGCCTCAGCGACAGCCTTTTACCGGAAGCCTCTCGGGTATTGTCGCAGCTGAAGGCCAGGAAAATCCGAGCCAGCCTGGATGGGCATTCCGAACCGCTGGGAGCCAAGATCCGTCGGGCAGAACTGGAGCGAGTACCACACCTCTTCATCCTGGGTCCCAAGGAGGCCGGGATGTCGGCGGTTTCGATTCGCTCGAGAATCCACAAGGGCCTGGAAGGTAGTCATCCGCAGGAAGAGGCCGTGGCTAAAATTGTCGCACTGGTTCAAAACAGGACATTGCCCGAGCTCCAAACGGCTGGCCATTGAGAGAGAGGCCTTCCTGAGCTTATGCGCTGGCGGTTCAGGGAGGTGTTTTTTTGCCGGCTTTCGATTCCAAAGGAATCATGCCCGCTCTGCGGGCTCCCCGGAGGGCCCAGGACAGATGTCCTGGGCCCTCCGGGGGAAAGCCGGCAAGTACCCCGACGCTAGCACCCGTCTGCCCTGCAGGCCCAACACCCCTAGCCCACCACTGTCGCACTGAACTTCATGACGCTCATGACGATGCTCATGGCTAGGATGGCGACCAGAGAGAAGGCGAAGCCCAGGGCGATGGAGGAAACCGTCACCGTTAGGGAGTGCAGCTTCTCGCTCAGCTCGCCGTTGTGGATTTTAAAGATCTCCCGGAAGGAGGAGGCCAGGTCACCTGTGTTTTCCCCGACCGAGAGGATATCCAGTGCCTCCACCGGAAGCACATGGTGCTTGTCGAAGGCCTGGGTTATGGCCACGCCATCCAGGACCTTGCGCCGCGCCTCGGCGAAGTGCAGGCGGTGGTAGCGGTTCGACGTAGCCTGTTCGGCCAGCTGCATGGCCTCGGTGGTATTGATGCCACTCCCTAAAAGCGTAGCCAGCAGATTCGCCGTCTGGCAGTAGTAGGAGCCGTTGACGATGCCCCTCAGGAGCGGTAAATAGGTCAGCCAGCGGTCCGTCCACACGCGGCCCATCGCCGTCTGGCGGAAGCGCAGGAGAGCAAGGCTGCCGACGCCGATGATGGCGAGGATGGAGAGCCCCCAGTCCTGGAGAAAGTGCGCCCCTCCCAGGAGAAGACGGGTTAGCAGGGGCAATTCTCCACCCATCGAAGTCATCATCTTCTGGATTCGCGGCAGGAGGTAGAAGATGAACAGGACCACCACTGCCATCGCGATACTACAGACCAGGAGCGGATAGGATATCCCTGCGATGAAGCGCTTCTTCACCTCTGCCTGCACCTCCATGAAGCGGATCAAATTACCGATAATAGGGATGAGGTTTCCGGTCTTTTCGCCGGCCTCGATCATGTAAACCGTGCCCTCGGGAAAAATATCCGGATAGAGCTTCATGGCTGTTGCCAATGTTTTACCCTCGCAGAGCTGCTTATGTACCGCCTCGGCCAGCGCCTGTTCCGCCGGTGATTTTAGGCGGGTGCGCATGACCTTCAGCGCATCTCCAGGGGATAGTCCCCCGCTGTGCAGCTGCAGGAATTTGTAGAGAAAATTGAAGTGGATCTTCTGCTTATTGACCCAGAAGCGGCCCAGCGCAGGCACGCCTGGGTGTTTCATCTGGGCGCGTTTCACACGGAACTTTTTTTCCTTCAGAACGAGGACATGCCAGCCTTTTTGGATCAGCAGCTGTACGGCCTGTTTCTTGTCGTTCGCCTCCAGCGTGCCGCTTTCCTTCCCTTTCGCCCGATCGAGAACCTCGTAGTAAAATACGCCCATACTCACCTTCCTATTAAAGGAAAAATGTATCCGAACACAAGCCAGAGCTAGCGGTCAATGTCCTCGAGTTCTTTTTTATCCTCCCCCGGAAAATCGAGCTCGGGAAAGCATTCCTCCATTCTCCAGGAGCCAAACGGCGTTGAACTTCAGGATAAAACTTGTAGGATACGTAGAAGGCCAATCTACGGTCCAGCAGACGATAGGCTCGCGATTCACAAGCGATCGGGAGCTCTTCCGTCGGCAGCGGCGCTAAGGGCTCACTCCGGTTTTTCTAGCCCCAGATCTCAAGCCTGGAGGGACACAGCGCGACTGGCTTGGATGGACGTAGAGGATGTCGGAACGGTCTTCGAGCTGAGGTGGAGGGGCTCGGAGAGCTTCTGAGTGATAACAGAGCCGATGCCGGCTGCTGGCGGATTCACCGGATGAAGCGGAATGACTGAGGGATCCGAGGGATGAACACCACTGCTGCGAGGTATTTTTGCCGCTGGATTTTTCATCTCCCGAAAGAAAAATTGACCTTTTGGAAGACTTCGCATTGGTCAGAGCTTCATGAAGAAACTGGTCATCGCCGAGAAACCCAGCGTCGCTCGAGATCTGGTCAAGGTGTTGGGGAAGTTTCAGGCGAAGGAGGACTGCTTCGAGAACGAGGACTACGTCGTGAGCTGGGCCGTTGGCCACCTGGTCGAGCTGTCCATGCCGGAGGACATCGATGCGCGCTACAAGCGCTGGACATTGGAATCCCTGCCCATCATTCCGGAAAAATTCGGTCTCCAGGTCATCGAGGCGAGCAAGAAACGTTTCGGCGAGCTCAAGAAGCTGCTCCATCGCCGCGACATCGACGGGCTCATCAATGCCTGCGACGCCGGTCGAGAGGGCGAGCTGATCTTCTCCTATATCTGTGAACTGGCCGGCAACAAGAAGCCCTTCCAACGCCTCTGGCTCTCCTCGATGACCCCAGAATCGATCCGAACGGCCTTTGCCCATCTGCGTTCCTCAGAGGAGATGCAGGCCCTGCAAGCCGCCGCCCGCTGCCGCTCCGAAGCGGACTGGATCGTCGGCATCAACGGGACACGGGCCCTGACCCTGCGCATTGCCGGCCGTGGCACCCGCCGCGTAGTCAGCGTCGGCCGGGTCCAGACCCCCACTTTGGCGATGATCGTCGCTCGGGAGCGGGAAATCCGGAACTTCCAAGCCAGGGACTACTGGAGAATCGTCGGGCAGTTTCAAATCCACAACGGGAACTACGAAGGGGTCTTCCAGAGGAAAGATTTCAGGAAAAATCCCAATGATGCTCACGACCGCATCGAGCGCCTCTGGAACTTTTCCGAGGTCGAAGCCCTGCTGGTGGACCTCCGAGCCCATTCGGAGGAAATCCGCATCGAGGAAAAGAAAAAGCGCAGCTCACAGGGCGCCCCTAAGCTCTACGACCTGACCCTCTTGCAGAGGGAGGCCAATGCTCGCTTCCACCTGCCGGCTGGCATGACCCTGAAAATCGCCCAATCGCTCTATGAGAGACACAAGTGCATCACCTACCCACGCACCGATTCCCAGGCCTTGCCGGAGGATTATGTCGCGACCTGTCGGGAACTGCTCGCCTCCTTGTCAGGGGAGTATATGCCGCTGGCCCAAAAGATCCTCGAGCACCACGGCGTCGATGGCAAGAATCGGAAGATTTTCAACAATAAGGGTATCAGCGATCACTTCGCCATCATCCCGACCGGCAAGCAGCCGACCGGTTTGAGCGAGAGCGAGGAAAAGGTCTACGAGATGGTCGTCCGGAGATTCCTGGCCGTCTTCTTTCCGGCGGCCGAGTTCGACGTCACGACCCGAATGACCTTTGTCGGGCCCCACGGATTCAAGACCGAGGGCAAGGTCTTGGTAAAGGCCGGTTGGTTGGAGGTCTACGGTCGAGAAGTGGGGAAAGAGGCGGATGAAACGCTCGTCGCGCTCCATGAACGGGACGGACAGCCGCCCTCCGGAAAGATGCTCGAAGTGGGCGCCGTTTCGGAAGTCACCAAAGCACCGGCCCGCTACAACGAGGCGACCCTGTTGGCCATGATGGAGGGAGCGGGCAAGGTCGTCGAGGATGAGGAACTGGCCGAAGCGATGAAGGAGCGCGGCTTGGGCACGCCGGCCACCCGGGCGCAGATCATCGAGCACCTCATCGACTTCCAGTACATGGAGCGCGAGCAGAAAGACCTCATTCCGACGGCTAAAGCGGAAGACCTGCTCTGCTTCCTCGAAAAGGTCCAGGTTGGCCCCATCACGAGCCCGGCCATGACCGGCGAATGGGAATTCCGCCTCCGGCAGATAGAAAATCGCCAGCTCCCGCCTGAACATTTTCGCCAGGGCATCGCCGACATGACCCGGCAGATGATCGCCAGCATCCGGCAATTCCAGGAGAGCGAGAGCGACGCCAGTCCGTCGGAACTCCTCTCTCCCAGCGACCAAAAGCCCATGCTGGAAATGCTGCGCTGCTACCGCTCCCAGGATGGGCTCCTGACGCTCTACAAGACTGTGGCCGGCCGACGCATGGCGCTGGAGGAATACCAGCAGCTCCTCCGAGATCGCAAGACACCCCTACTGGAGAAATTCCACTCCAAGGCCGGCCGTCCTTTCAACGCCTACCTGACCCTCGACGAGGACTGGCATGTTCACTTCGCCTTCGAGGAGAACAGGAAGAAGGAGGAGTCTCCCGGCATTCCCTCGCTCCAAGAGCTGGAAACTTACCCTATCATCGGTGCTTGTCCCTTCCACAAAGAGGGGAATCGCATCTTCGAAATCGAGAACTACTACCTCTGCGAACGGACCTTTGCGGAGAAAAAGCCCGCCTGTCGCTTCCGGATTGCTAAGACGATGCTGGGTGCGCCCATTGCTCCCGAGCATATACGGCAGCTCCTTCAGAAAAAAAAGACGGAACTCATCGAGGGCTTCATTTCCCGCCGTACCGGCAAGCCCTTTGCCGCCACGCTCGCCCTCAAATCCGATGGAGGGCTCCGTTTCGTCTTCCCACCCCGAACCAGGGCCGCGGCCAAGAGCAACCCATCCGAAGAGGCTTCGTAAACCTTCTCTCGTACTAGCATTCAGTCTGGAGAGCTCGGGTGAAATGAATTTGAGGAGGATTTGAGCTTTACGGTCCATCCTGGTTTAGGATGGAGGGATTTTTAGCCGATGCTTTCCCCTCAAATGAGGGAATTCCTGTTATTCCTCGCCCATCCTCTGCTCCCACAATCTGCATCATTCATGAGCGCTTTGGGCGGCGCTAAAAATTCTCAGGGAATCCTCGCATCAGCCCTTCGCCCATAGGGACGGACTCGGAATGGCAGGGGCCGTCCTTTTTATTTTTACAGTAATTTCTTGACGCAGGGCCTCCGGCGCGCAGCGTATGGAGATATATTCCGGTTGCAGTAGATTCCGAAAATGGCCGTTCCAAAGCGCAAGCAGTCCAAGCAGAGAAGCCGCAAACGCCGCGGGGCTAATCGTTTTGCGATGCCGCAGTTCGACAAGGATCCCCAGGACGGCAGCTTTTTCCTTCCCCATCACGTCCATCCGACGACGGGCGTCTATCGCGGTCGCCAGGTCATCGACCCCAAGGTGAGCTGAGAGCCGGGTGGCAGGCCTTGAGCACGGCGGAGTGGAGATGAGTTTTTCACCGCCGAACTGAGGGCATTATACGCTTGGAGCCCATGAAAAATTTTCTGGATTAGGGCATTCTATGTCGAAAATCTCTCCGTCCATGCCCGCTGCCCATGGGGCCGTCGCCATCGACATGATGGGGTCAGACCGTGGGCCGGAGGAGATTTTCGAAGGCGTGTGCCTGGCCCTTCGGCAATTCCCTGACCTTGCCCCGCTCATCCTTGTCGGTGACGGGGATTTGCTCACGGCCCTTCTCGAAAAGCACAGATTGGAAGACAACTCCAGGCTATCGATCTTCCACACCTCGCAGGTCATCGAGATGGACGATAAACCGGTTCAAAGTCTGAAGCAGAAGAAGGATGCTTCCATGATTCGGGCCATCGAGCTCATTCAGGCCGGTGCCGCATCCGCAGTTCTGAGCTGCGGCAATACCGGTAGTCTGATGGCCGGCAGTACACTCAAATTGCGCCCCATCGCCGGCATCGAACGCCCTGCACTGGCCAGCATCATCCCCTCCAGTGAGGGTCATTTCGTCCTGGTCGATGTGGGGGCCAATCCCCAATCGACCCCACTGCACATAGCCCACAATGCGCTGCTGGCCAGCGTCTATGCCCAGAAGGTGCTGAAAATCCCTTCGCCGCGGATCGGACTGCTCAGCATCGGGACAGAAGAGGGCAAGGGGAACGAGCTCATCCAGAAGGCACACGAGAAGCTGAAACAACTGTCGTCCTTTATCGATTACATCGGTCTCATCGAGGGCTTCCACCTCTTCGGTAGCGGCGTCGATGTCGTCCTCTGCGATGGTTTCACGGGCAATATTCTCCTGAAATCGCTGGAATCGATGGCCCTCTATCTCAGAAAATTTTCCAGAAAAGAATTTTCCAAAAATCCTCTGCGCCTCTTCGGTGCCTTCTGTGCCCGGGGAGCCTTTGAAGCTCTGAGCGCCAAGCTCAATGCTGAGATCTACGGCGGAGCTCCACTCCTGGGCCTCAATGGCACCGTCTTCAAGGCCCACGGTTCCAGCCGTGCCCGGGCCATCAGTCATGCCATCCACATGGCCTCCGACCTGTCCCGAATGGGCCTGCAGGATGAGGAGATGGCGCTTCTCCAACAGACGAAGTCCCTGCTGAAGTGATGCCGGAGGCCCGATCTCTTTGGGGAAAGGGTGAATTGTTAATTTTGTTGGCTGGCTTTCGAGGCAAAGCATCGGGCCCGCTGCGCGGGCCGCAAGGGACAAATGGCAGAAGCCATTTGTCCCTTGCAAAGCCAGCCAACACGTAGGGAACGCTCCCCATTTAGAACTCATAGAACGTTAAAACTTGCCACTTGGCTTGTAGGAGCTTCATAAGCACCCCACATGCCTATCTTCATCTGTGGGACGGGATCCTACGTGCCGAAAAAGGTCTTGACGAACGACGAGCTATCCCTTCGGGTGGACACGAATGACGAGTGGATTCGAACCCGTACCGGCATTCGGGAAAGGCGTATCGCGTCGGAGGAAGAGGCGAGCTCCGATCTCTGCTATCACGCTTCGCTCCGGGCCCTCGAGGCCGCCCGACTCGGGCCGGAGGCCATCGACCTGATTCTCGTTGCCACCATCACCCCCGACACGCCCTTTCCGGCGACGGCCTGTTACCTGCAACGGTGCCTGAATTGCCGTCCTATTCCGGCTCTGGACATCAACGCCGCCTGTTCGGGATTTCCCTATGGCTTGCACCTGGCCCGGCAATGCCTGTTGGGAGATCCGCATTGCCGCCACATCCTCTTCGTCTGCGGAGATAAGATGTCTTCCGTCACCGACTGGCAGGACCGCAGCAGCTGCGTCCTGCTGGGTGATGGAGCCGGAGCTGTCATCGTTGGCCGCTCGGAGGATTCGGAGGGAAATTCTCCCCCAGAGGGGCTGAGATTGCAGATTAGCGATATTCTCCTCGGAGCCGATGGCCTGGGGGCCGACCAAATCATCATGCCCGCCGGAGGTTCTCGCCGACCGGCCTCGCCGCAAACCGTGGAGGGGCGCGAACACTTTTTTCGCATGGATGGGAAAAGGGTTTTCCGAGAAGCGGTCCAGGTTATGGGCGAATGTGCGGAGGAAATTTTGCGGCGCAATGGGCTGAGTTCAGGCGAGATCGATTATCTCATCCCGCATCAAGCCAATATCCGAATCATCAATGCGGTCGCCCAGCACCTGCAAATCCCGCAGGACAGAATCACCATCACCCTGGATCGCTACGGCAATACTTCCACCTCCGCCATCCCCATCGCCCTCGACGAGGCCGTCCGATCCGAGAGGATTGCTCGGGGAAAAAAGTTACTGACCCTCGCCTTCGGCGCCGGATTGACATGGGGTGCAGCCCTCCTTCAATCCGAATAGAAAGACAGAGAATTTTTCATGCGAGTCCTCTCTTCCGTTTTCATCGGCATCGGCCTCTTGGCCCTCATCCATGACTCCGAGGCGTATTCCCGCCCTGGGGCACACCGGCGAGCCAGAGGGGGTGACCGCAGCTGGCAAGCTCTCGCGGATGCGGCCGCGCGGGAAGAGAGTTTGCAGAGGAGCTACGACGAGGCCTGTCGCCTCCAGAAACGGGGAGAGTCACGCCGCGCCCGCCGGCTATTCCAAGAGGTGGAGAATGCCCGTGATGCGAGCTGGTCGCCCTTGGCACTGTGGCAAATCGCCGCGATCTACGAGGCATCGCATCAGTACCTCTATGCCGTCAAGCAGCTCAGAAAGATATTGGATCAGTATCCGGACTATGGGTATTTTAACGATGTCGTCGAACGGATCTTTCAAATCGCAGCCCGGCTGCAGTCCGGCCAAAGGCCCCATTACTTCGGCCTCATCCCTGGATTTCGGGATCCCAAATCCGCCATCGATTTCTATCAAAATGTCGTCCAGAAGGCGCCCTCGTCACCAGGGGCAGCGCAGGCCCTCCTGTGCATCGCCCAGATCGAAAAGGAGCAGAAACGTCCCGACAAGGCCATCGAAACCCTCGATCGGCTGATCGACCGCTATCCCCAGTCCGAGCTCACCCCAGAGGCCTATCTTCTCACGGCGGAGATCTATGAAAGCCTTGTCCTCTCGCCGGAATACGACCAAGGGGCGCTGAGGGAAGCCCTGAGCTACTACGAGGATTTTATTTTCCTCTTTCCGGAGCACGAAAGATGCCGTTGGGCCCAGGGCCAGATCGAGCATCTCAAGGCCTCTCTGGCCCGGGCCAAAATTTATATGGGAGACTTTTATTACTTTTCTCAGAATAACTGGCCAGCAGCCGACCTCCTTTACGGCGAGGCCTTGGCTATCCATTCCTCGAGAGAGATCATCGAGGAAGTCGAAGGGAAGCGCCAACGACTCCGCCAGGGTCAGGCGGCCCCGAAGTCCCCCGTCGACTTTCTCTTCGATTCCCGCAAGCAGGACGCGAAAAATCAGCGTTGGCTGGCTTCGCTCTCCTCTCCAGTTGCTCCTAAAGGCCCTGATGACAGTATTTTCCCAGAACCAGACCCAGAAGGGCCCAATAGGCCTTTTCCCGAGGAACAGACGGAAAGAAGTGGAACTAGAATAGGCCATTCCCGCCGATTGCAGGAGCAAAAGGTGGAGGATTTTCTGCCGCCATCTCCTAAATCGACGGATTCAGCTCTGGACATTAAGCCGACTCAAGTGCAGCTGAGCTCGGGATTCTGATCCTTTCTGCGAAAATGAAGGGACGATTTTTCGCGTTCTGCTTTCTGGGTTCGATGATCCTGTTCTCCGGATGTGCCTACCGGATGGGTATGGGGGAGATAGGTTCTACTTTGGGGGTTCCCAAGAGAGCCATCCGCATCGCCATCACGCCGGTTCGCAACCTATCCCTCGCCCCTCAGGCCGAGGGCATTTTCAACGAGCAGCTGCAGCGTTATTTCATCCGCACCTCCGGGTGGAAATTAGTGGAGGAGTCCCAGGCCGACGTCGTTCTGGAAATCACCCTGGAGTCTTTTGATACTCACTTGGAGAGCCAGCAGGATGAGCGGCCCCAGTCGCTGAAGCTGTCGCTACAGGCCTCGGCTGCTCTCAGAAGTACGAAGAGCAATGCTTATCTTTTCCAAGGCCTGTGCATCGGCACCGATACGCTCAGCGAAGTTTCTGAAACAGAGGATATCCATCATGCCATCCTTCCGATTTTGACGCGAGATTTAGCCGAGCTGGTCGGACGCGCGGTGACCCATTCATGGCCTTTGCCAGAAGTTCAGAAAAAGCAGAACGCCAAGCCGCCATCTCGCTAAAGACCCCTCTCCTTAGTCGATTCTCCCGGCTCTTCATCCGCGATATTGGGAGAAGAGCTCAAGGGTTTTGTGTCCTCCGCTGTCTTTACAAGCTAAGAACAAAAGTAGTTTTGTTCTTAGCTTGCGGCCCGCGAAGCGGGCCGGATTCCTGCGGAATCCAAAGACAGCGGAGAGAATATACAGGGGAAAGGAAGCACAGAAATCCATCGAAAACTCTCGCCCTTGATTTGAATGAGTCTTAAAATCCCGCAGGGATGAAAAGAGATGAGGTCAACCCAGGATAAGAAGAGCGTCATTCAAGAAAAATCTCCTAGAGGTACCATTATTACTCCAAGGTCCGCAATCCAAAAACTTTCCTCTCCGCTGCTCATCCCTTCTCTGCTCAGCGGTGATCAGGGAGATCTGCGATCCAGTCAAAAAATCATCGAGCTCCATCAGCTTCCTTGGGTTCATATGGATATCATGGACGGGCATTTCGTATCGAACCTCAGCTTCGGGGCACAAACCCTGAAAGCCCTCAAGAAAGGCAGTTCTCTTCTCTTTGATGTCCATCTCATGCTGGAACATCCGGAGATTTTTCTAGAAAGCTTCATCGAAGCCGGAGCAGACCTCATCTCCTTTCATATCGAATCGCAAGGGACAAGCAGAGACATGCTGCAGTATGTGCGGGAGGAGAACGTTCTAGTCGGCTTGGCCTGTGACTTGGGTACATCTCCCGAAAGATTAGTGCCATGGCTGGAACAGGTCGATGTCGTGCTCCTCATGGCTGTACAAGCTGGATTCTGTGGGCAGAGCTTTAACCCTGATGTCTTGATGAAGATCGATCGCATCGGTAAGCTGCGGCGGCAGCATAAGCTTCCCTTTTTCATAGCGGTTGATGGAGGGATTAATGTAACTACGGCTCAAGACTGCCTCCAGCATGGAGCGGATCTATTGGTCTCTGGAAGTAGTTTTTTCGATCCTGCTCAGCGAGAAGCTCTGAGAAAACTTTTTCCTCTCCATGTCTGATAGGAATATTCGCACTTGCGCGAAGTGCCCTCCGTTGTCTTTGCAAGCTAAGAACAAAAGTGATTTTGTTCTTAGCTTGCGGCCCGCGAAGCGGGCCGGATTCCTTCGGAATCCAAAGACAACGGAGGGAGGGTGTAGGGGAAGTAGCAGGTGACCGTTGCGAAGTCTCATGATTTAGCTTGGATCATCTCGCATGTACCGATTCTGGGTTGAGCTGGGGATGGCCGATACGGCGCTTGTGGAGGAGGCCCTGATTCAAGTGAAAGGCATGGAATGGAGCCTCGAGCAGAGGCCGGGAGAATCCGTCCATCTCTGCGCCTACTTTCCCGACGAATCCTCCATCGAACCCGCCTGGCAATTGCTCTGCCGGCATCTCCCCCGCCTGAAGCTCTATAGTCCCACCAGGGAAGTCCTGAAGGAAACGGATTGGAAAAATCACTACAAGGAATTCATCAAGCCTTTCGCCATCGGTCCCCTGCACATCGTGCCGGAGTGGATGAGAAAGGACTACAGAATTCCTAACGGCCAGCAGGGCATTTATCTGGACGCCGGCCTGGCCTTTGGAACGGGAGCACACGAGACGACACAGCTCTGCCTGGCACGGTTGGTCGACACCATCACCTTCCATCCCCAGTTTCTCGATACCCAGAGTTACATCGATGCCGGTTGCGGATCGGGCATCCTCTCCATCGCCGCCTATAAGCTGGGTTTTCGCAAAATTTTCGGCTTTGATCACGACCCACAGGCCATTAGCGTCAGCCGCGAGAATGCGAGGTCCAATGGCATTCCGGATTCCGCCATCGACTTCCAGGAGGCCGACATCGCCTATGGCTTACTCGGTCGCCAAGCCGATCTCCTATCCGTCAATATCCTGGCGCCGGTGCTGAAGTTGCACGCCGGCCTCCTGCTGCGCGCGGTGCTGCCCGGCGGCACGCTGTCCCTGAGCGGCATCCTGAAGGAGGAAGGGTCCGAGATTCAGTCCGTCTTCGACCCTCTGGCCAAGAAATACTGGCAGGAATTCTACTCCTCTCTGCGGACATCCGGCGACTGGGCAGAGATCGCCTACATTCGCAAGCGGCGCTAGAGGACACGCCGCGATGACCCAGTGCCAATTCCCTTTACCGCATCGAAATTGCCGCTTAGCT
Source organism: Puniceicoccales bacterium (assembly GCA_031288595.1). GTDB lineage: Bacteria > Verrucomicrobiota > Verrucomicrobiia > Opitutales > JAIRLG01 > JAIRLG01. The sequence continues at coordinate 46,625 of JAITRB010000004.1, read as the reverse complement.
GAAGGCCTGATGAAAGCGCGAACGGCGAGCAATCCATCCCTCTGGCAGCGTTCCTGTTCCCTGTTCTCCTATTTCCGCTACTTGAGGGAGCTGAGAAGGCAGCTCTTCTTCGCCATCGCCTGCGGTATTCTCTGCGGACTTTCCAGTGGTTTCGGCGTGCCTTTCATCTTGAAAGTAGCCGCCAAGTACGTCTTTACGGCTGCGCACCAGTCTCCCCTCTGTATCCTTCTCTTCTGCGCCTGTCCATTCCTCATGATGGGCCTACGGGGAATTTCCGGCTTCTGCAGTGCCTATTACACCGGTTTCTGCGGGCAGCGCCTGCTGGAAAATATCCGTGTCCAGGTCTTCGCCAAGATTCAGCGCCTACCGCTGGAATTTTTCCACAAAACCTCGGCCGGTGAAATCATATCCCGGGCGATGAACGACACTGCCCTTCTGCAAGGGGCATTGCTGGACATCGCTGAAAATATCCTCACGCAGCCCATTACCTTCCTCGCCTCGGTGGGGGCCCTCCTCTACCTCTGCCTCCAGCAATCCCAAGTCTTCGTGTTGATCCTCTATGCTGCCGCCTTTCCGCTGATCATCCTACCCGTCCGTGCGCTGAACCGCCGCCTCAGGTTCAAGGCCGGCCAGGTCCAGGGCGAAGCGGCCACTCTCACCGAGCGCCTGAGCCGCAACCTCTCGGCTGTCCAGGAGATCCGGGCCTTCTGCATGGAGCAGCGCGAAACGGCGCGTTTCGCAGAAGCTTGTCGCCTCTTCTCCAGGGCCTCCTTGCAGTCCCTCAAGTACAATATCCTCGTCTCTCCTATCATCGAAATCATCGCCGCCGTCGGGGTCAGCCTCTCCATGTACTTTTCCTACCGGCATCGCATTCCCATCGACACCTTCATCGCCCTAACCGGTGCCCTCTACTTCAGCTATGACCCCATCAAAAAACTGGGCTGGTTGGCTACCCGTATCCAGACTGGGTTTGCCGGGCTCAGCCGGATACAGTCGCTGCTGGAAATTCCGGAAAGCATTCAGAATCCCAAAAGTCCCGTGCCCATACGCGAGCTCCGCGGAGAGGTGCATTTCCAGCACATCTCTTTTGGATACACTCCGGAGCAAACCGTCATCCACGACCTTGACTGGCGACTCGAAACGGGGAAAATCTATGCCCTGGTGGGCAGCAGCGGTGCCGGCAAGACGACTCTGATCAATCTGCTCATGAGGTTCTACGATGTGCGGCAGGGAAAAATCTGCATCGATGGCCTCGACATCCGCGAGCTAGCCCTTGAAGACCTGCGGGCCCACATGGCCTTCGTCCCCCAGAACCCCACGCTTCTGAGCGGCAGTATAGGAGATAATATCCGCTGGGGTAAGTGGGAGGCCAGCGAGGAGGAGGTCATCGCAGCCGCTCAAAGTGCTCATGCCCACGAGTTCATCTGCCAGCTCGAACAGGGCTATCGGACGGATATCGGTGAGAATGGAAATTTTCTCTCCGGCGGACAGCGGCAGCGCATCGCTCTGGCTCGGGCCTTTCTGAAACAGGCTCCAATTCTCGTCCTGGACGAGGTCACCTCGGCCCTCGATGCACACAGCGAACACGCCATTCAGCAGGCGATTCGCCAGCTCGTGCGGAACAAGACCGTCCTCATCATCTCGCACCGCCTCGGCATGATGGCCATCGTCGATGAGATCCTCGTCCTCCGACATGGGCATATGACCGAGCGCGGCACGCATGACGAGTTGATGACCCATCCAGGCGGTCTCTACCGCGAGCTCTACCGCAAACACCAGGGCATTTTGAACCATCCGAGTCGTTTATGTTAGCTTCCTTCGATGCGCTGAAAAAAATCCTTCGCCGCCTACCTGGTATCGGCTACCGCTCGGCCGAGCGCATGGCACTCTATCTCCTGCTGGAGGGGAGAGAACAGGCACAGGAGCTCATCCGGGGCCTTTCATCCTCCCTCGATGCCCTGCAAATGTGTTCCCTCTGCGGCAACCTGGCCGAAGCGGAGCGCTGCTCCATCTGCTCGGATCCGGCACGGGACAGCTCCCTTCTCTGTCTCGTCGAGACGATTCCCGACCTCTATGCGATCGAGCGCAGCGGAGATTTTCGCGGGCGCTACCAGGTGCTCGGCGGCAAGCTCTCGCCCATCCGTGGCGTTCTTCCCCAAAATCTTCCGCTCGCTCACCTGCGCCATCGCCTGGAGCAGGAGAAAACCCGCGAGGTCATTTTGGCCCTCGGCGGCGACACCGAGAGCGAGGCGACCTGCCAATACATTCTCAGGGAAATTCTCCAGCCGCTGGGTAAAGAGGTCACGCGAATCGGCTTCGGTCTTCCCTCCGGCAGTGGCATCGCTCTGGCCGATGCCGATACGCTGCACACGGCCATCCTTGCGCGGAGAAAGCTCTGAGATTCAAGGGGAAATCTAGGAAGAATCCCCCTTTCATTTTCGCAGGACGCGAAAACCTCTTTCCTTTACTTCGAATCCTTCGAGTCCACATAACGCGTCCAGTGAAGAGACACGGTGGCCGCGGCGAGCACTTTTAGAAGATCTCCCGGAATAAAGGGCCATAGGGCAGCCATCAGGAGTTTTTCACGTGGAACGAAGTAGGATAGGACGAGAATTCCCAAAGCAAAAATAATCACCTGTCCGGCACAGAGGACGGAAAAATTACTCCACCAGGTTCGGGCAAACCCCTTCGCCTTCAGCCGCCTCATGACTTCCGTCGCGAGAACCATGCCCAGGAGATAGCCTGATGCCGGACTAACTCCACTCGCGGCACCGGCCAGAACAGGGAAGCCACAGAGGCCCAGGAGCCAATAGAGTGCCACCGCCGGCGTTGCCAGAGAACCCAGAGATAGCGCCACGCAGGCTACTCCAAAGGTCTGTCCACTAATCGGCACCGGTGTCCAGGGCAGAGGAATCATAATCTGGGCGCTGAGGTAGAGGAAGAATACTCCGTAGGCCAGTTTCAGCCATTGGGGCATGGTGAGGGAGGAACTCGGCAGCACGCTGGGCAGCTGCATTTCTGTCGTATTTTCTATATCCATAAATACGGCACCCTCAAGATGTTCTCCGGGGAAGGGGATAAGGCCATGCACTCCACCGAACATCTCGAGTTTTTCCGAGGAAGGATCCCATGGAAGACCATTGGGAAGGTTTTGCTCTGTGGACCTGAAGTTTCGGAGGATTTCCCTGGCCCACCTTTGCTTTTGCTGCAGCTCATTTGTCCGCTTCCTTTGGCCCTTCCTCTTCGGTTGTTTCGGAAAGCTCAGCCCTTTGCTTCGTCTTTTCGCCTTCTGTCTGGCCGCCTTCTGTCTGGCTCGCGGCTGAAAGCTCCTCCACAACAGCAGCCTCGGTCTTCATCTCACCTTCACTGGCCGGATCAGTGACTGGTTCCGGTTTGCGAATCTCGATTGCGGTCTGAAAGTCTCCGGTCTGGACCAGTTCATAGACCGAGCGACCATCGATGGTCTCGTACTGCAGCAGTGCCGCGGCCAGCTTTTCCAGTGAGTCGCGCCTTCCCGACAAGATATGCTGGGCCCTTTCCTTTTCCCCGGAGACGATTTTCATGATTTCCGCATCGATTTTTTTCGCCGTTTCCTCGCTATAGTTCTGTTCGCGGGAGATCTCTCGGCCCAGGAAAATGTGGTCGCGGTTATCCCCGTAGGCCACCGTTCCCAAGGAACTCATGCCCCAGTCACAGACCATGCTGCGGGCCGTTTTCGTCGCCATTTTGATGTCCATCGACGCACCACTCGTCATCGCCGCCTCGCCGAAGACCAGTTCCTCCGCCACGCGGCCGCCCATGGAGGAGCAGATACGGGCGAGAGCCCCCTGTTTAGACACGTTCAAAATATCCTTTCTCGGCAGAAACATCGTGCTGCCCAGGCTCTGCCCGCGCGGAATGATGGTCACCTTGTGCACCGGCAAATCCCCGTCATCGACCACCGCCTGGATGATGGCATGGCCCGCCTCGTGATAGGCGGTCACCTTCTTATCCTTGTCGTCCATCAGCTTCTTGCGCTCGCGGCCATAGGCGATTTTCTCCCGGGCCTCCTCGACATCCTGACGTCCGACTTCCGCTTTATTGTATCTGGCCGCCAGAAGGGCCGATTCATTCAGAAGGTTTTCCAAATCCGCACCGGAAAATCCGGACGTCGTGCGGGCGATGTCCTCCAAAATGACCTCGGAACGCATCTTGATCTTCTGGGCATGGACTTTCAGGATATCACAGCGGCCATGCAGGTCTGGTAGATCGATCACCACCTGGCGGTCGAAGCGCCCCGGGCGCAGTAGGGCATTGTCCAAAACATCGGGTCGATTGGTCGCGGCGATGATGATGACGCCTTCGCGGCCATCGAACCCATCCATCTCGACCAGCAGGGAATTCAGAGTCTGCTCCCGCTCATCATTGCCTCCTCCTAGACCCGCTCCGCGGTGGCGACCGACCGCGTCGATCTCGTCGATGAAGAGGATGCAGGGAGCATTTTTCCTCGCCTGTTCGAACATGTCGCGCACCCGAGCTGCTCCCACACCGACGAACATCTCGACGAAATCGGAACCGCTGATGCTGAAGAAAGGCACATCTGCCTCGCCGGCGATGGCGCGGGCCAGCAAGGTCTTGCCCGTCCCAGGGGGGCCCACCATCAGACAACCCTTGGGAATCCGGCCGCCGATGTCCTGAAACTTCTTTGGGGTTTTGAGAAAGTCGATGATCTCGGCGACCTCCTCCTTCGCCTCGTCGCAGCCGGCCACATCCTGGAGTGTCTTCTTCTTGTTGTTCGGCGCCAACATCCGCGCCCGACTCCGCGAAAAGCCCATCGCGTTGCGGCCCGCATTCCGCAGCTGGCGGGCGAAAGCGAAGTAGAAAAAGCCAAAGATGACCAGGATGGGCAGTACGCTCAGCAGAATGTCCGTCCATAGGGTATGCGACGGCCGTTCTCGCCAATTGATGGAGGAGTTCAGCAGGGCATTGAAGAGGTCACTTGTCAGCCGGCCCTGGGCCTCGAAGAGAATGCTGTCTTTCGTCTCGCCGCTCTCCGTCACGACGGGCTTGTCCAGCCTGGCCTTTCCCCTCAGTCGATACCACTCCGCGCCACGGGTCGGATCGGACTGAATCAGCCCCTGCAGAATTCTTCCCTCCTGCGAAGCCTGCAACACCTGCCGCGTCGTCCACTTCTGCGTCTGGCCACGGTAGGGCGAGTAGCCCGACCAGAGGGAGAAGATACCCGCGATGAGCAGGGTCCAAATTGCCAAAACTCGCAGCTGGAATCGGTTGAAAAACGCGTGTTTTTTTGCCATGACCTGGGACAAAAGGGATCGTCAAAACTCGTGGAATGTCAACTCAAGAGCCGACTTACTTCCCTCCGGCACCCGAAAGTCCTCGCCGAGAGGCAGAAAGGGTACCCAGACGATCTTTCCGGATTCGGGCAGTACGATGACCGGCAGCTGCCTCCGTTTTTCCGGTGGCACCCTCCGTTCCTGAAACATTTTTTTCAACTTCTTCGTTCCCAATAACCCGAAGGGGCGGTAGACATCTCCGGCCTGCCAGTTCCTCAACAGGAGCGGTTGCTGCCCCGGCAGATCGAGCCTAACCCTGAGGATATTTTTCTCCATGCTCAGCTCTCCTCGCCCGTCCTTCCACGAGCACGGTCTTCTCTCCAGAAAGCCCCCTGCCACTGCCACCCGAGAAGAATTCCATAGCAGTGAAAACCCTTCCCCTTCAGCTGAGAATTTCTCGACCAGCTCCAGATGTTGGGCTTTTACCCGGAGCACTTTTTTCGTCCCGAGGCTGCAGGAGAATTGTCCGCCCTCCGAAAGGGCTTGGAGCATATTCTCAAAATTCCCCGCACACACCTGCGCCCGCAGACCCTGCTGCCCCAGCCAGGCATTGAGAAGAAAGCGCCACAGCGCCCGAGGCTGGCCACGCAGGGGGGAGAAGTCCGGCGATGGATCCTGGAGAAGATTCGAAAACCTTTCGGCGTGAAATCGCAGGAACGCGTCGGCCTCCCGAATCTGTTTCCAGGTATGCTGCCAGCCGGCCTTCCACGGGCGTCGGGGAAATACTTCTCCCATTACCGCCAGGAGATGATGGCGGACGCGATTCCGCAGAAAGGCATCGCTGCGGTTGCTGCTGTCCTCGCGCCAGGGAATGCCGGCCGAGCACATGGCCTCGGCCAGCCGTCGGCGCTCCAGATGGATCAGGGGTCGCAGGCGCCAGAAGGGGCCAATTCTCTGTACGGACAGTGGAGACACCAACGCCCCCAGGGAGGCTCCACGGACAGTGTTCATCATCCAGGCTTCGCAGACATCATCCAATTGATGCCCCAGCAGGAGCTGCTGAGCTCGTTCCTGCGACAGGATTCTTTCGAAAAAGGCGTAGCGGTCTCGGCGCAGATCCGCCTCCGAGGGATGCCCCAATTCCGAACGCTTTTCCGAAAAAAAGGGCAGTCCCAGGTTCGCGACAACCCGACGCAGCCAGACCTCGTCGCCATCGGATTCCTCTCCCCGTCGGGCGTGGTTGTAGTGCAGGATGAAGAACGAACACTCTGGAAAGTGGGCGACGGACAGCAACAGGAGGCAGAGCGAATCGATCCCCCCCGAGCAGGCGATGCCAAGTGCCCGATTGCCCTTTTCGGAGAGCCGCGCGACGACCTGCTCATCCAAGAGCGTCCGAGGTATATGCCGGCCTAAGTCTGCCGCCCGTTGCGCCCAGAGGCCGGCCGAAAAATTTTCATCCTCTCGGGGAAAAATTTCATCCGACGGCATGGACCCAAGTCCTCCTCAAACCCATTGCCAAAGGCCCCTCATGCCATCCCTTGAGCTTCTGCCCCGCTGTCTTTGGAGCCCGAAGGGCTCGCCCATGGCTAGCCATGGGTCCCGACATGAAAAAAAACATTTTTTCTTGTCGCAAAGACAGCGGGGAAACAAGACCCCTGAACTCTTTTCCTCGATACCCATAGCTTCCCTCATGCGGGTTCCTTCTCCAGTAGGGCCTGAATTTTTGCCCGCCGGTCGGCCAGTTCCAATGCCTCCAGCAGGGTATCCAGATCCCCATCCATGATCTGGGGCAAGGTGTAGAGCGTCAGGCCGATGCGGTGGTCCGTCAGGCGGTTTTGGGGAAAGTTATAGGTCCGGATGCGTTCGGAACGGTCGCCGGTACCTACCTGTCGCTTGCGAACCGCCGCATACTGGGCCCGTTCCTCCTCCTCCCTCTTCTGCAGGAGCCGTGAGCGCAGAACAGTCATCGCCTTTGCCCGGTTCTTCTGCTGAGAGCGCTCATCTGCACAGTAGACGATCATCCCGCTCGGGCGATGAAGAATCTGGACGGCCGAATCGGTCGTGTTCACCCCCTGGCCCCCAGGGCCACTGGCCCGGCAGATGGAAATTTCCAAATCCTCCGGCGCGATTTGAATGTCCACCTCTTCCGCCTCCGGCAGAACGGCCACCGTTGCCGCCGAGGTATGGATGCGCCCATTGGCTTCAGTAGCGGGGATGCGCTGTACCCGATGTCCACCGCTCTCCAGTTTCAGATGGCGGTAGGCCCCTTCTCCGCGAATCAGAAAGATGATCTCCTTGAATCCGCCACAGGCCGATGGGCTGGAGCTGAGCAGTTCCAGCTGCCAGCCCCTCCGTTCTGCGTAGCGCATATAGAGGCGAAAGAGATCGCCGGCAAACAGGCTCGCCTCGTCTCCGCCTGTACCGGCCCGAATTTCCATGACCGTATGGCGCGAATCCGAGGATTCCTGTGGGATCATGTCCAGCAGAATTGCCTGTTCGAGCTGTTCCACTTCTTCCAGAATCCGTTGCCGTTCCTCCTCGGCCAAAGCCTTCAGCTCACCATCTCCCTCCGATTCATCCAAGAGGCGCTGGCAATCGGCCAGTTCGGACTGCCGCCGTTCGTAGCGGCTGTATTTTTCCAGGAGCTGGGCCAATTGCTGGTGTTCCTTCGCGATACAGGCAGCCTGGCGTGGGTCGGAAAAAAAGCCCGCTTCCGCCATCGCCCTTTCCAAATCCTCATGGCGGCGGCGGAATGGATCGATGCTCGGAATTGGGGCCATGGCTCATCCGTGAATCCCCTGAGCTTTAAGGGACTGGGCTCTTTTCGTCAAGTGCTGAGCGGGTTTAGGACGAAGGGAAGGATAGGGTATGCTGCGGGCAGGTCCATCTCGGTCTCGGTGGAAATTTTTGGGGGCTGTCTTTGGAGCCCGGAGGGCTCGCCCGCGAAGCGGGCCCCCGCGAGAGGAATGAAAAATTCCCTTTCATTCCTCCCGCGGCAAAGACAGCCCCCAAAAACACAAGCCCAGGGAACCCTGAGCCCGGGCCAAGTTTCTGTCCCCCGGGCAAAGCGATTCCCCATGGGGACAAAGGGCGCACCGGAAGTGCAGGGATCGCCCCTCCTCGCTTCCCGATAGATCTCCTCCCCGGTGCGATACCTATCCTCAGCATCTATCCGCCCGAAAAGGTCTCAGGAATTGGAAATCCAGGGCCTGAGTTTCTGCTCGATGCGCCTTTGGACGACCTCGAAAGGGCCGCGGCTGTCGATTTCGACAAAAGGCATGCCAGTCGATTGGAGATGGCGCAGGGCCGCATCGGTCTCCTGGAGAAAGGTATGGTAGCGCCGGCGGGCCAGCGTTTCATCGATGTCCGTCGGGCGTACCTCGCGCAGTACCCCCTTCCCGGTCCGCTTGACTTCCTGATTGTGGGCCATCGCCTTGCGGCCACGGGAGAGCTGCCGTTCCAGGCTCGTCGCCTCGTCGACGGAAAAGACGAGCATCCGAAATTGGAGCATTCCAAGTCCCAAAGCCCGCCATTTCTCCTCCAACCGGTGCAGGAATTTCGCCTGGAGCAGGGAGCGCGGATAGCCGTCCATCAGCAGGCCTTCACCGCCTCTGGCCTGCAGCAGAGCCTTCAGGCTCGCCCGAATGACGCTGAGATCGTCGACCAGGTCTCCGTGGTCGATGCGGCTTCTCGAATCCTGCGATTGCAAGAGCTCGCTGATGACCACCGGTTCCGCGGATATTCCGAGAACACGCTTCACGTAGCCGGCATTGACCCCTTTTCCAGATCCCGGTGCGCCACTCACCCAGATCACCGGCCATGGTAAGGGCGTACTGGGAGAGAGAGGGAACTCTTCCCAGAGTTCTTCTAAAATCTGCCCGCAGCGCCGATCCGCATCCTCTTCCCGCTCCTCCGGAATCGACGAGGCAGAGACCTTTTCTGAACTTTCCTCTTCTTGGGACACGTTTTGCTGACTACGGAAATCTCCTCGCCCAGTTCTCTATGATTAGAATTATACAGATTTTCGGCCCGGTGGGAACCTCAAAAATCGCGGGCATGGGGGTGACGGAAAGCGCGCGGCGGACATTTTCAAGTCTTTTCATTCCCGGGGAAGGGATATCCGCTCTGCGGACCCAGAGGAGGGCTAGAGCACGGTGTGGTCCGGAACGACGGCATCCCGACCGATGCAGAGAATACCATCGCGGACATAGAGCCCATTGTACTCAAATCCGTCCTCCTTGCCTTCGGGACTCAGATGCACATGGTTCCCGATGCGAGCACCTTTATCGATGATGCAGTCCCGAACGTAGCTGTGACAGCCCACGCCGATGGGCGGTACCTCGCTCTCAGACGTCGGCCCTTCCTCCAGCGATTCGTAGTGGCGGGAACCCATCATGAGGACATTTTCCATACGCGTTCCCTCACGGACGACAGAGCAGAGGCCCAGCACGCAGCGCTTCAGATGGACCTCTTCCAGAAGACAGCCATCCGAGATCAGAACCTCTTCCAGCTCGCAGTGGTTTGCTTTCGACGCGGGCAGGATGCTCGGATGTGTATGGATCGGCGCCAGTGCATCGTAGAAGTTGAATTCCGGCTGTGGCGAGGTCAGGCCTAGGTTGGCATCGAAGAAGGAGCGCACCGTTCCGATATCCTCCCAGTAGTCGTCGAAGATATAGGCCCGCATCGCGACTTTTCCCAAAAGCCCCGGGATGATCTCCTTTCCGAAATCGGATCCACAGCTCGCCAGAGCCCGTTTCAGGATTTCCGCCCTGAAGACGTAGATGCCCATCGAGGCCAGGCTGTATTTTTTGGAGGATTGATCTTTTAAGCGGCTACGCCACTCGCCAGCCAGGGTCAGTTGTTCGATGAGTTCCGGATCATCCGGTTTTTCGAAGAACTCCGCGATGGAGAGATCCGGTAGAACGCGCATGACGCCGAAGGAAGAGATCCGCTCATTGGGGATGGCCTTGGCAGCAATCGTCACATCAGAACCGTGGAGTCGGTGCTGCTCCACCAGGTCGGCGATGTTCATGCGGTAGAGCTGGTCACCGGAGAGGATGATCATCAGGTCGTCCTCCGAGGTGTGGAAGTAACGCATGTTCTTGCGAACTGCATCGGCGGTACCCTCGTACCAACTGTCGGAACTATCCTGAGTCTGTTCGGCCGAAAAGATCTCGATCTTTCCTCCACCGAAGCTGTCGAAACGGTAGCTGTTCTCGATGTGGCGGTGCAGCGAGCGGGTGTTGAATTGGGTCAGGATGTAGATGCGGTTGAAGCCCGAATTCAGACAGTTGCTGATGGGGATGTCGACCAGGCGGTACTTCCCCGCTAGCGGCACGGCCGGTTTGCAGCGGCATCTCGTCAGCGGATCTAGGCGCCGGCCCCGTCCTCCTCCCATGATGACGCACAATACCTTCGAACCATCCACTCCATCCCTCAGTCTAGTGCCTCTGGTCCCGAAGTCAAACCGTGTTCCACCGGAGGAAGGTGGATGTTCTTTGCCGCTGTCTTTAAATCCCAGAGGGATTTGGCCCGCTTCGCGGGCCGCGGGGTGAAAATGAAAAGTCCCTTTTCATCTTCACCCCGTAAAGACAGCGGACAATGCCCAGACCTGAGTTTGGAAAACTCGCCCAATGGGCTTGGGAAAGAGGATGGTCTGGGAGAGTCTAGCGCTCTCGATGGGAGGAGGTCCGCTCCCGCGGAGCACCTCGTGGGCGACTGGAGGGCATTTTCGCCTCATAGGGATCGCCTCGGGCCTCGCAGAGCGCCGCCTTGCGGCTCAGGCGCACCCGTCCGCGCTCGTCGATGCCGACGCACTTGACGACTATCTCATCGCCGATCCGGCAGACATCTTCCGGCCGCTCGATGCGGATATCGGAGAGTTCCGAGACGTGCACCATGCCCTCCTTGCCCGGGATGCACTCCACGAAGATACCGAAGTCCTTCACCGAACGCACGATGCCGCGATAGACCTTTCCGGGCTCGATCTCCGCCGAGATGAGCTGGATCTCCTGCAGCGCGCGCTCCAGCGACTCGCGGCCTGTAGCGAAGATCGATACCCATCCACTGTTATCCTCGTGGATGTCGATCTGGGCACCGGAGATCTCCGTGATCCGCTTGATGTTCTTCCCTCCAGGGCCGATGAGGGCGCCGATCTTCTCGGGATCAATCTTCACCCGCTCGTAACGCGGTGCATTTTCCCTCAGCTCTTCTCTCGGATCCGCTTGAACGGCCCGCATGAGTTCCAGGATCTTCAGCCTCGCCGCACGGCTGCGGATTACCGCCTCCTCCGCGACGCTCAGCGGTAGACCATGGATCTTCAGATCCAGCTGGAAGCCGGTGATGCCCTTCTGCGTTCCGGCAATCTTGAAGTCCATATCGCCGAAATGATCCTCGGCATCGATGATGTCGGTCAGAATGAGGTGCTTTTGGATCTCCCCATTCTCATCGGTGGCGCTGACCAGTCCAAGCGAGATGCCGGCCACCGGTGCTGTGATTTTGACACCGGCGTCCATCAGGGCCAGGCAGCCGCCGCAGACGGTAGCCATGGAGGAGGAGCCGTTGGATTCCAGAATATCGGACAGTACGCGGATGGCGTAGGGAAATTCCTCCTCACCCGGTAACACCGGCGTCAGCGAGCGCTCCGCCAATGCCCCATGGCCGATTTCCCGCCGGCCGGTCGAGCCCATGCGGCCCGTCTCGCCGACCGAAAAGGGCGGGAAGTTGTAGTGCAGCACAAAGGTCTTGGAGTGGATACCGCCGGAAACCGCGTCGATCTCCTGGACATCCCGCGAGGAGCCCAGCGTCGTGGTCACCAATGCCTGGGTCTCGCCCCGTTGAAAAAGGGCAGAACCATGCACACAGGGCAGGATGCCGGTGGCGCACTCGATGGGACGGATCTCATCGCATGCCCGAGCATCCGAGCGTTTTCCCTCTTCCAGAAGGCGATGCCGATGGGTTCTTTCGAGCAGCTCTTCGAAGGCAACGGACAGCGCCGTTTCAGGCTCCTCCAAGTCCTCGCCCAGTTTCTCGTCTATGCTCGCTTTTATCTCCTCTTTAACGGCGGCAATGGCGGCATTGCGGGAAATCTTTTCCGGCAGGGCAATGGCTTCCCGAAGACGCTCTTCAAAGTGCGAGCAGAGGGACAAGACGCGTTCGTCGGGCTGTACCAGCGGGAAGTCCCTCTTGGGCTTGCCCGCCAGGGTGGCCAATTCCCGCTGAGCCCGCAGAATCGGCTGAATGCTCTCCTGGGCGAAGCGAAGGGCTTCCAGAAATCGCTCCTCCGGCAGCTGGTCGGCATTCCCTTCGATCATCAGCAGATGGCGCCCGTTGCCGACATAGACCATGTCCAGTCGAGAGTCCAGCATCTGCTCATGGGTGGGGTTCACGACCCATTCGCCACCGATGTCCGCTAGACGGATCGCCCCGATGGGGCCGCCCCAGGGAATGTCGGAACAGAGCAATGCCGCTGATGCGCCGTTGATCATCAGGATATCGCCGTCGTTCTGCAGGTCGGCCGACAGGAGGTAGCCGATGATCTGTACCTCATTCATGAAGCCCTTGGGGAAGAGCGGTCGCAGCGGGCGGTCGCAGAGCCGCGAGCTCAGGACTTCCTTTTCCGATGGCCGGCCCTCACGCTTGAAATAACCCCCGGGAATCCGTCCGGCCGCCGAGAATTTCTCGCGGTAGTCGACGCTCAGGGGAAAGAAATCCTGTCCCGATCGAGGGCTCTCCGCCGCCACCGCACTGACGAAGACACAGGTGTCCCCCAGCTGCACCGTCACCGCTCCATTGGCCTGTTTCGCCAAACTGCCGGTGGAAAATCTCAGGCCCCGCTCGGGCACCTCCACATTGTATAACTGCTTCATATTCTTCTCTTTCGCTCAGGCCAGTCCTTCATGGCCCCTCTCTTCCTCTTTCCCGTTCATAAACCCCACTCTCTTGTGAAAAAACCAAACTTCCCATCCTCTTGCCATTGCCAAAACCATTTCCCCCTTACCGAGACTCAGCGGCGCAGGTTCAGGCGCTGGATGAGGGCCTCGTAACGCGACAGACTGTGCTTCTGAAGGTAATCCAGAAGCTTCCGCCGGCGATTGGCCATCGCGATCAGTCCCCGACGGCTGTGATAGTCCTTTTTATGGGAGCGCAGATGTTCTGTGATGTGCTGGATGCGGGCTGTCAGAATGGCGACCTGAACTTCACAGGACCCCGTATCTTTCTCGTGCATTCTAAATGCATCGATGACCGGCCCCTTTTCGAGGTATTCCGCTTTAGACATGTTATTCTATCCACTCGCAACTTTTAGAGGGACAGCCTTCTGTTCCTCCTGCCTTCGCCTACCGGCCAAGACATCGCTCTACTCGGAAGTCCCGAGAGCTGCGGCAAATGCTTTTGCTGGCGTGGGCATCGACCTTGGGCAATTCCCAACATTCCACAAGGATTTTTAGAGACGGAGGGAGAGATTTTCCCTGAAATTGGGAAAGGTTTTTTAGAGGGGCTGTCTTTGCAGCACTGGAAGGGAAAAGGAAACTTTTCCCTTCCAGTGCTGGGGCCCGCTTCGCGGGCGATCCCGTGAGGGATCCAAAGACAGCCCCAAGCACGCCAGCGACAAACCCTCGCAAACCCACAGCTCCCATGCACAAAGGCATTGTCATTTCCAAAACCAGTCTATAATTTCTCTTCAAAGCTGCCCTACATGGATCCCATCAACAATTTCACGCCCAGGGCCCAGCAGGTACTGGTCTTAGCCCGACAGGAAGCGGACCGCTTCCGCCAACCCTATGTAGGCACCGAACACCTCTTGCTCGGGATTCTGGAGCTGGGTCAGGGCATTGCCTTCAACACCCTGGAACGGCTCGGTGTGGATAATGCGGTCATTCGGGAGCGCATCGAACAGAGGATCTCCGCCCTCCTCCGCGAGCCGGTACAGCCTCTTTTTAAAACTTCTCCCCAAGTCCCCTTCACCCCTCAGGTGAAGAAGGTCCTCATCCTGGCGGCCAAGGAGGCGCGCGGACTCCAGCACTCCTACATCGGAACGGAGCACCTTCTCCTGGCCCTTCTGTGCGAGAGTGAAGGGATTGCCTCGGAAGTACTGCGCGAGATCCACCTGGATGCTCAGGAGTGCCGCCAGGCCATTCTCTCCGAGCTGGATCCCCAGTTTACCGGCGATGTGCGCAGGTCTGCGGAAGGGGGCGATGGCCATCCTTTGGATCCTTTGCCAGCCCACGAAGAGGTCATGCGGGTGGAGCTGAAAACGCCTGCCCTTCGGGCCTTTAGCCGCGACCTCACCGCCCTGGCCCAGGGCAAGCACCTGGATCCGGTCATCGGCCGCGACAGGGAAATCGAGCGCAGTCTTCAGATTCTCTGCCGGCGTACGAAGAACAATCCGGCGCTCATCGGTGAGGCCGGTGTGGGAAAGACCGCCATCGTCGAAGGCCTGGCCCAGGCCATCGTCGCCAAAAGAGTTCCGCTGTCCCTGCAGGACAAGCGCATCCTCTCGCTCGACCTAGCCCTCATGGTGGCTGGCACCAAGTATCGCGGACAGTTCGAGGAGCGCTTCAAGGCGCTTATGGAGGAGGTTCGGCGGGCCCAGAACATCATCCTCTTCCTCGATGAGCTGCACACCCTGGTCGGAGCCGGTGCCTCGGAGGGCTCGATGGATGCCTCTAATATGCTAAAGCCGGCGCTTTCCCGTGGGGAGATCCAGTGTATCGGCGCCACGACCTTTGCGGAGTACCGGAAGAATATCGAGAAGGATACAGCCTTGGAACGGCGATTCCAATCGATCGTTGTCGAGGCTCCCAGTGTCCAGCAAAGCATTTACATCCTCCAGGGAATTCAGTCCTGCTACGAGGCCCATCACTCCGTCACCTATACTCCCCAGGCCGTCGAGTTGGCTGTGCGGCTCTCCGACCGTTACATACAGGGCCGTTCCCTTCCCGACAAGGCCATCGACATCCTGGACGAGGCCGGTTCCTATGCCCATCTGCATGTCCACCCGCGACCACCGGCACTCGTCGACTCCCTACAGCAGGAGTTGGAAGAGATCATCGGACAGAAGGAAAGGGCGATCCGCGAACAGCGCTTCGAGGAGGCGGCCCAGTTAAGGGATAAGGAGAAGCAGCTCCGCGAACAGCGGGCCTCCGCCCTGCACGGCTGGCGCGAGCAGCTCCAGTCCACTTCGGCCATCCCCATCGACGAGGCATGCATCTACCACACGGTGTCGAACTACACGGGCATTCCTCTCGAGCGCGTGGAGCCCAAGGAGGGCGAATCCTGGCTCTCCATCGAGGAGGAACTGCAGTCCTCTGTCGTCGGCCAATCCGAAGCCATTGCCGCTATTTCCCGCTCCCTTCGGCGTGCCCAGGCCGATTTCCGCGACCCGAAGCGGCCCATTGCCTCCTTTCTCTTCCTGGGCCCCAGCGGTGTGGGCAAGACCCATTTGGCCAAAGCGCTGGCGGAAAAGGTGTTCGGCTCCGCCGATGCGCTCATCTCGGTCGACATGACGGAGTATTTGGAAAAATTTTCCGCCTCCCGCCTGATCGGCTCGCCCCCGGGTTACATCGGTCATGAGGAGGGCGGCCAGCTCACAGAAGCGGTTCGGCGCAAGCCCTACAGCCTGCTGCTCTTCGACGAGATCGAAAAGGCGCACCAGGAGATCTTGCCCCTTTTCCTTCAGATTCTCGAAGAGGGCCGTTTGATGGACAGCCTCGGCCGCAAGGTCGATTTTCGGAACACTCTGCTTCTCATGACCAGCAATGTCGGTGCCGAGCTCTTTCAGAAAAATGGCAGTCTGGGCTTTCCTTCCTCGGGGCACCGGGAATTCGGTGATTTCGAGGCGACTAAAGCTCGGGTATTAGAAGAGGTGAAAAAGGCCTTTCGGCCAGAGTTTCTCAACCGTCTGAGCGAGATCATCGTCTTCCGACCGCTCTCCCGCAGCGCGCTGGAGGCTATCGTCCGCCTGGAACTGGCTGCCCTCAACCGGCGCCTGGAGGCGAGGAGAATTTCCATCCGGCTGAGCCAGGAGATGCAGGATTTTCTCATCCAGAAGGGCTATGACCCTAAATATGGGGCACGGCCGCTGCGGCGGGCCATCGAGCGCCATGTCGAAGACCCTTTGGCCGAAGCCTTTCTCCAGGGAAGCCTTCGCGAGGATATGTCGGTCCAGGTCGCTCTGGATCCCGACGGCCGTACTTTTTTTCGGTCCAGACACTCGGTGCGCTCGGCGGTGACTACGGCCGAGGCCTGAGGGACTCAGAAATCTCAACGTTCTCCGTTGCTCCCGCTGCGCTGTCTTTGGAGCCCACAGGGCTCAGCTCGCTCCGCGAGCCCCAGGTGCGAAATGGCCTTTCAGGCCATTTCGCACCTGCAAAGACAGCGCAGGTTCCCGATACATCCTCCTTCCGCCCGGATAACTTTTTTTCCATCAGTGATTTTGTCCTTCTTTCGGCCAGCGATTTTGTCCCTTGACTTCAATCGGAGGGCGCGCAGATTTTCCCCAAGGGGGTGGTAGCTCAGTTGGCTAGAGCGTCGGCTTGTCACGCCGAAGGTCGCGGGTTCAAGTCCCGTCCACCTCGCCAGGTCCCCCCTGGCAGAAAAGGATTTGGTAGGGGAAAGGTATTTTTTTGGGGATAGGGACAGAGGGGAGACCCTTCTATTTCCCTTGAGCTACTCTGAGTTTCTTCCTCGCCTGTTGGCCGTTGAGCATGAAGAATCCCATGCTGATAGCAGTGCAGAGCGAAAAGAAGAGGATCATCGCATTCCATCCCCAGACATCGACGATTTTTCCAATTCCCCAACCGGAGAACGCAGCCCCGAGGTAACCGAAAAGACCGGTCAGTCCATTGCCGGCGGCGGCTGCCCGTTTGGAGCCGAACTCCGCTCCAGCGCAACCCGCCAGCATCTGGGGGCCGTAGACCAGAAAGCCTAGGATGAAGAGGAATAGCGTATTCAGGGCCGTTGACCGTAACGGCAGCCACCAGAAGAGGAGCAGGACGACGATCAGTGCTGACGTGAAATAGACACAGGCGCGGTTCCGTTTCCCCTGCAGGAACTTGTCCGAAACCCAGCCGGCAAAGACCCCTCCCAGAGCCCCCATCAGCTCAAACCCCATGGACTGAACTCCGGACATCATGACCGAAGCACCTCGTGCCTCCTGCAGAAAGGTGGGTGCCCAGTTGAAGAATCCCATGCGGACGATATAGAGGAAGAAATTGGCACAGCAGACGTACCACAGCGAGGGATTGGGCAGGATGTGCTCCAGGAGAATCTCGCGCAGGGTCACGCTCTCGCCTTCCTCATGGCCGGAGCTAGGATCTAGACCCTCCATCTCCTCGATGGAGGGCAATCCCATGGATTCGGGAATGTCGCGCAGGCGTTGGAAGAGAACAGCCGAGATGAGAAGAGCCAGCCCCGCCGGAAGGATGAAGACCGACCGCCAACCCCAGTGGATGAGTAGCCAAGAACCTCCGAGCAGGATGATGACACTGCCGACCTGATGGGAGGCATTGACGATTCCCCAGTGCGTCCCCAAGTCTCGAGGTGAGTACCAGTGGACCATCAGGCGGGCGACGGGGGGCCAACCCATCGACTGGAAGACCCCATTGAGTGCGTAGAATAGCGCCAGCAGGGTGATGGAATGGCTGCAGCCGATGAGCAGGCTGCAGAGAGAGGCTCCCAGGAGGCCGATGACCATGAAATAGCGGGCACTCGTGCGGTCACAGATCACACCGCTGATGAATTTCCCGAGGCCGTAGATGAGGGCGAAGGAGCTGAAGGCCCAGCCAATCTGACAGCGGGTATAGCCCAGCTCGTGCAGCATCGAAGGGGCCGCTACTTGAAAATTCTGCCGCACGATGTAGAACGTGGTGTAGCCGAGGATCAGGGCATACAAAATGCGGGAACGCCAGTAGAGAAAGGTCTGGCGGACATCGTCCTTCAAGTCCCTGGCGGGTGTCGTCCTAGGGCTCATGGAAGCCTTCTGGGGTGAGGAAAAATCTTGAGGGCTCATTTTGCTCTCCCGCCACATTTATTCTGTATTTTAAAACTGGCAAATCTTTTTTCGCGAGCGCCTCAGTGCCTTGGGGAATCAGGAGGGAGGAATTTCTCTCTTCTCTCCAGGGAACGCGTCTCCGGTCTCCCTGGCTGGAAGGGCTCGCCCACAGAGCGGAATGGCTGTCCATTTCAAAATAGGTCAAGCAGCCTCAATCACATCACTCAAGAACCCCTTCAGCTCTATTTCTCTGGGATGAGGTGCTGGGCGCATTCTCCCTTGACAAATGGGCGTTGATTTTACCCTTCCGGAAGGGCTTGGTGTAGCGAAAATTTTCCGCCGAGGACTGTGTCGTATGAATAGTGGAACCGAGATCATCGCCGTGTTGGAGTACATGGAAAAGGAGAAGGGCATTGCCCGGAGCGACATGATCGAGGCAATTCAGGAAGCCATTCGCAGCGCTGCGCTCAAGAGCATCCACTTCGGCCGTGACGTGCGCGTCCATATCCATCCCAAAACGGGGCATCTCCAGGCCTGGGCTATCTACGAAGTGGTGGATTCCGTCGCTGATCCCGCGTCCCAGATGCACCTTCTCAAGGCTCAGGAACTCGATCCCCAGGCGCAACTGGGGACTACCGTTGAGAAGGAAATACCGCCATCCGCCCTGGGGCGCATCGCCGCCCAGAGCACGCTCCAGGCCATCAACCAGAGCGTCCGCCACTTCGAAAAAGGACGCATCTACGAGGATTTCAGGAACCAGGTGGGGAAATTTGTCACCGGCATCGTGCGGGCGGAAGACCGAGGTCATCTCTTCATCGACCTTGGGAAGGCCGAGGGCATCATGCCCCACCGCGAGCGCACCCCGGGGGAGGATTATCGCCCAGGTGATCCGGTTCGGTGCCTCCTCCTGCGCATCGAATCCACACCTAACGGCCCCGAGATCATCCTCAGCCGCTCCTGCGACCAGTTCGTCCACAAACTGCTCGAGCTGGAAATCTCGGAAATCGCCGATGGAACTATTGCCGTTCACAGCCTTGCCCGTGAAGCTGGCTACCGGACGAAGGTCGCCGTCGAGAGTCGGGAGCTGAATGTCGACCCTGTTGGGGCCTGCATCGGTGCTCGGGGTGTCCGCATCCGCAGCATCTGCAAGGAGCTCGGCAATGAAAAGATCGACATCCTGCGCTACTACCCAGATCCGGTCGAATTTCTAATCGAGGCCATTCGCCCAGCCATTCCCCGGAACATCCAGATCGATGAGCGGGATCGCCGCCTCTGTTTCGAGGTCAGTGAGGATGATCTCGCCACGGCCATAGGGAAGCGCGGACTCAACGCCAAGCTCACCTCCAAGCTCATGAACTGGAAGTTGAGCATCAACCGGGCAGCGCCGCAGGCGGATATAGCCCTGTCTCAGCGCATCCAAAAGGCCACCGAGGGTCTCAACGGCATACCGGGCATTTCGGATGAAATGGCCCAGAAACTCGTCGCCATCGGCATCACGGGTCTCGATGTCTTCGAAGGAGTCACTGCCGAGGATCTGCAAGCCTCCGGGTTCGAAGCCGAAGAGGCCGAGAGCATCCTCTCTTCCGTGCAGGCCTTCCGCGCCCAGACAGCCGTGTAATCCATGCAATGGGAGGACAGTTCTGGTTTCGGCTCCTGGTAACGGAAGTCATTGCCATCGCCGATGTTTTCATCATTCGAGGAAGGCATGAGCGTTAGGGTCCATCAATTATCCAAGCGAGTAGGCAAGACCAATAAGGAACTGATCGTCCTTCTACAGGCACATGGATTGTCCGTCCAGAGTGCCTCCAGCTCCATCTCCGAGGCCGAGGCCGAGGCTTTTTTGAAAACACTTGCAGCAGGAGCTTCTAAGCCGGAATGCCC
The DNA here is from genome assembly GCA_031288595.1 of Puniceicoccales bacterium. GTDB lineage: Bacteria > Verrucomicrobiota > Verrucomicrobiia > Opitutales > JAIRLG01 > JAIRLG01. The sequence goes on along the minus strand of JAITRB010000004.1, from coordinate 26,480 downwards.
CGATGGGCAGGGGACTCCAGGCACCTTGAAGTCCCAGCCTCATCAGACTCCCCTTCCGGCTAAAGCCCAGAGAGAAGAACCGAAAACAGAAACCGAAGGGACCCCTGCGCCCCGCGGTTCCGGCATAGGAGCCCTTTCGCCTGCCGAGAACAGTATGCCTCCCGCGACGAAGACGCCCCCATTTTCGGCTCTTGGGACGGCGACAGCCTCGGCTGCGTCCTCCACCGGAGCAGTTTCAGCTCTAAGCACTCCGCTGACGGGGGCTCCGGCCAATCGCGGAAAGCCGGCACCACGGCCGCCGCTCTTTCACTTCGAGAGGAAGCAGCCCTCTGCTCTTGAATCCATGGTCTCCTTTTCGAACGGGCTAAAGCCCTTCATCCACCAGCCCGGGAAGGAATCCGGGAGAGACGTAAACAGGGAGTCCAGTCCCAAAGTCTCCCCTTTATCCGCTGTGGCGAACTCCTCGCGGCCAAGCTCCCCCATGCCTCCCCATCTTCCGCCGCTGCCGCCGAGGGCATATAAAAGTCCGGCCCCCTTACCTCCTCCGAAACTTCACCCATCGCCAGAAAAAAAAGGGATTGAGTCGGGAAAGCCGCTCAAGCTTCTGAAGATCAGGGTTCCCATCATCGTCCACGAGTTCGCATTGGCCATTGGACTCAAGCCCTTCCAGCTCATCTCTGAATTGATGCATATAGGCTTATTCGTCTCCATGAACCAGTCCATCGCGGAGGACGTAGCGGTGACGATGGCCCAAAAGTACGGATTTCAGCTGGAAATCCGCCGGCGCGGCGAAGAAGGCGATGTCCGTCAGGCTGAGAAGAAGGAGAAGAGCCCTGCCGTCGATATTTCCGCCAAACGGGAGACCCGTCCGCCCATCGTCTGCGTGTTGGGTCACGTCGACCACGGTAAGACGACCCTGTTAGATGCGATTCGCCAGGCGAATGTCGCCTCCGGCGAAGCCGGTGGTATCACGCAGCACATCGCCGCCTACCAGGTCGAAGTGCAGGGGAAGAAAATCACCTTTCTCGATACTCCGGGCCATGCCGCCTTTGCGAACATGCGCCAACGAGGAGCGGATGTGACCGACATCGCCATTCTCGTTGTGGCCGCCGATGATGGTTTCATGCCTCAGACCGACGAGGCGCTGAAATGTGCCCAGAAGGCCGGCGTGCCTGTCGTCGTAGCGATCAACAAAGTCGATCTGAAGTCGGCCAATGTCGAGCGGGTCAAGCAGCAGATGCAGCAGCGCGGCATCGCACCGGAAGATTGGGGAGGGGAAACCCTCTGCCTCGGCATTTCCGCTGCCCAGAAAACCCACATTCAGGAGCTTCTGGAACTGCTGCTCCTTCAGGCGGAAATGCTGGAGCTGAAGGCGAATCCAAAAGCCAAGGCCGAAGCGGTTATCATCGAATCCCAAATCGATCCCGGTTGTGGCGCGGTCGCGACGGCCATCGTCCGGGAAGGGACCCTGTCTGTCGGCACCGCCCTGGTCTGCGGCTCGCAGTACGGCCGCGTGCGTTCTCTCTTCGACGACCACGGCCAGGCCATCCGCTCAGCGTCCCCTTCCACGCCGGTACGCATCACGGGCTGGTCGGCGCTTCCCGAGGTCGGAAGTATCGCCCGGGCGGAGAAGGACGAGAAGCGTGCCCGCCAAGCTGCTGAGGAAAGTGCTTTGGTCGAAAAGCAATCGCGGGAAGAAGTGTCCGCCGCTGCCCATGGAAAGAGCCGGCAGGATGCCCTCGCCTCCCTGGGCACGGAGTCCCAGGAGAAAGTGCTCCGGATCCTCATCAAGGCCGATGTACAGGGGAGTCTCGAGGCGGTAAATCTGTGCCTGGCCACGATTCGCAGCAACAAGGTGCGACTCGAGGTACTCGATCAATCCGTCGGTCATATCGGCAAGAATGATGTCGAACGGGCGCATTCCTCCGGTGCTACCCTCCTGGGCTTCAACGTTGCCTACGATTCCGGTGCCGGAGCGCTCGTAAAAAATCTCGGTGTGCCAGTAATCCGGCACGAGATTATTTATGAATTGGTGGAGCAGGTTCGCGGAGCGATGGTCGGCCTTCTGGAGCCGGAGTGGAGTGAAAATTACCTAGGTTCCGCCCAGGTGCGCCAGGTCTTTCAATTCTCCAAATACGTCGTGGCCGGCTGCATGGTAACCGATGGCCGGATTTTGAGGGACAAGCCCCTCCGCATCCAGCGCGGGCGGGAGACGATTTTTGAGGGGCGTATGGCTTCCCTCAAGCATCTCAAGGAAGACTTAGCCGAGCTGCGGGCCGGACTCGAGTGCGGCATACAAGTTCAGGGATTTTCCGCCTTCGAAATCCATGACGAGATCAAGTGTTATGAGCTCGTCGAACGGAGGCCTTCGCTTTAAGCCTCATGCACTTCCGGGTGGAACGGGTCAATGCTCTCCTGCAGTCCGCGCTTGGCGGCATTTTGAGGAAGTATTACCGCGAGGAAGCGATGGCCATTACCCTGACCCGAGTCGTGAGTTCCAATGACCTGCGCCACGTGAATATCTATGTCAGCCTCCTGGGCGATGAAAATGCTCAGAAGAAGGTGTGGCGCTGGCTGCGGTGTAAGAAATCGGAGCTGCGACGGCGGCTCAGTCGGGAGGTCGTGCTCAAATTCTCACCGGAACTGCAGTTTGCCATCGACGATTCCCATCAAGAGGAGCTGCGGGTCTCCTCCCTATTGGCGGAAATCGCCGCTGAAGATCAGGTAGATGGGAACCTCAACTCCAGTCCACAGACATGACGGTACGACTGCCACTTCTTCTCGTAGCCCTGCTGGTACTTGGCCTGAATGCCTGCAGTTCCTCGCGCTCCAAGGAGAGCGCCATCCCCTGGGCTAGGCCCAGCGCCTGGGAGGCCTCGCCCCTGCCGATGATGGGTGGGTTCTGAGGGAGAAAACTCCGTATTCTTGGGTCCTTCGGTCTTCGCGACGAGCCCCATGGTGGACCGTTCCCGAGGGCGCAGCATCATTTTTCGCTGTCTTTGGTGAGGAGGTGCTGGCGCTTGCGCCAGCGCCTCCTCGTAGCCCGCGCAGCGGGCAATTCCTTCGGAATCCAAAGACAGCGAAAACAAGAAAATTCCTGATCTCCTTAGTTCCCAGGGGAGTCAGGGCTCTTCCTCCCGATTTCCTGAAAATCTGGGTAATCCTTAGAGGCATAGCATCCCAGGGCGCGGAAGCGCCGATAGCGCCGTTCCATTCGCTCCTCGGCTGGCCAGGCCGAGACTTCGGCAAGACATTTGAGCAATGCTGTCCTGACAGCTTCGAAACTCTCGGTTGGGCTTACATGGGCAGCCTCGGAGCTCTCGGCAATAATTTCGTCCGCCACCCCCCAGGTAGTGAGATGTTCGGATGAGAGCTGGAGGGCCTCCGCCGCCTCCGGCGCGAGGGAACGGTCCCGCCACAAAATAGCCGCACAGGCCTCGGGGGAGATGACCGAGTAATAAGCATGTTCCAAAACCAGGACGCGGTCGGCCACAGCGATGCCCAGGGCACCACCGGAACCGCCCTCGCCGATCACAATGGCGATGATGGGGACGGAGAATCCCATCATCTCCCTTAAATTGAGCGCGATGGCCTCGGCGACATGGCGTTCCTCCGACCCGATACCTGGGTAGGCACCCGGGCTGTCGACGAAGCTGACGATGGGCAGATGAAATCTGTCGGCCAGCTGCATCAGGCGCAGCGCTTTTCTGTAACCCTCCGCTTGGGGAGAGCCGAAGCGGTGCTTCAGCTTTTCCTGGATCGTACGCCCCTTCTGTTCCCCGATGAGCATCACCGGCTCGCCCTGAAAATAGGCCGTGCCGGCCAGCATCGCGCCGTCGTCACCGAAATGGCGATCGCCGTGCAGTTCCTGAAAGTTTTCGAAAAGTGCATGGATGAAATCCAAAGCCTGTGGCCGCTCCGGATGCCGTGCGAGCCGTACATTCTCCCAGGCACTGAAGGGAGGTGTCTCCCTCTCAGCGAGGGATGCCTCAGATGGATTCCAGACGCAGGGTTCGGATTTTTCCAGGAGTATTTTGTCCGGACTCATTTCAGATCTCCAAGTATCGATCCTCTTTCCGAAGGTCGGAGGGGCATCCAAGGGGTCGACAGGAGCACAGCAACTGAAAAATGAGGATGTTTTGTTATGGATGATCTGTTTTGGGGAAGGGGAGAAGTGCTGTAGTGGAGGTGTTTTTTTGCGCGATGACCGGTGGGAGCCCGAAGGTCATTCGGGCTCCCACCGGAAGACAGGCATCTCGCCCCGGCGAGATGCCTGTCTTCCCCTTTGCTTCGCAAAGGGGTCATCGCGCTGCACAAACCAAGCCCATGATCATTTTTCCCTCACCGACGATTGACAGAGCTCGGGAGGATCCCATCTCCTCTCGGCCATGTCTCATCCTCCCGCCATCTGGAGGGTCGCTCGGCGCCAATTGATCGCCGATATCCCTGTTTTCAAAGCTTACAGCGAACACTGCATCCATCCGACAGATGGTCGGGAAGGCGATTTCTTCACCCTGGAATGCCCGGACTGCGTCCAGGTCATCGCCCTGACACCGGGGGAAGAAATCCTGCTCGTGCAACAGTTTCGCTTCGCAAGCAAATGCCTCTCGCTGGAACTCCCGGGCGGGATCGTGGATCCCGATGAGGACCCTCTCACCGCAGCGGCCCGAGAATTACGGGAGGAAACGGGCTATGCCGGCCTTCAACCCAAGCTCCTCTCGGCAATTTACCCGAATCCTGCCCTCATCAAGCATCGGCTCTTCACGGTTCTCGTCCGCCAGTGCCACTCCGTCGGTCCCCAGCAACTGGATCCGATGGAAGAGATCAGCTATCGCTCCATCCCCCTGGAAAAGCTCTGGGCCCATGTCCGCGATGGCCGCATCGACAGCGGCGTCACCCTCCATGCGCTTCTCTCTCTGAAACTCCATATGGAGGAGCATCCGGAGAGCTTTGGCAATCCCGTATAGAGGCCCATGCGAGGACGGATGCCAATGGCCGCCTTCCATCCTCCCAAACATTTTCCCCTGAACTGTGAGAGTCCCGAGGGGCATTTTTCTAAAAATCCGGGGCTTCCTCCTTCTTTGAAATTTGCCTTTTCTCGGCTAAAGGATAGAAAGAAAGCTGCCCCGCTGACATGTCGAACGCAAGAGAGAGCATTATTCAGATTTCCGGTGGCCACCCTATCGGAATCTTCGGGGCCGGTGTGACGGCGAGGGGCATCGTTCAGTTCCTCAAGCGCCACAGCATCTCCTACGAGCTCTATGACCAAAATCCCTCTCGGGCCCTTCTCTTCGATGAGGAACGGGCTCGGCAACACCGCTTGATCCTCTGCAGCCCGAGCTTTCTCTCCCAGCACCCCTGGGTACAATTGGCTGAAAGCTCCGGCTGCCAATGTCTTCAGGAGTTCGACTTCGCCTCGCGCTTTACCCGGGCAAAACTGATAGGGGTCACGGGGACCAATGGCAAGACGACCACTGTCGCCTTCCTGGCCCACGCTCTCCAATCCCTGGGCCTGCGCAGCTTCACAGCGGGCAACATCGGCCAGGCCCTTTCGGAGCTCATCGCCTCCGAATGTCCGCCAGCCGAGGAGGATTGGGTCATCTGCGAGATCAGTTCGGCCCAGGCAGAGCACATGCGGAGCACGCCACTGCAGGCGCTTCTCTGGACGAATTTTGCGCCCAATCACCTCCATGAGCACGGCAACCTGCAGCGCTACTTTTTGGCGAAATACCACCTGCTCTCTTCCCTGAGAACTTCGCAGTTTTTCTGCGGCGAGAGCGTGGCCCAGCACGCGCGGGAATTCCGCTGTACTCTGCCGGATTTCACCCAAATCTGTCCGCCTGTGCGGGATGACCTGCGCTGGCAAAATACCGTCTTCGAGCTCGCCCCGCAGAGGGAGAACATCGCCCTCATCCAGGCGTTTTGGCGGCAATGGTCCTTGCCCGTCGAAACCTTATTACGGGCTGCCCTTAGCTTTCAGCCACTGCCCTACCGGCTCCAGCGCCTGATCACTCGGGACAACAGAACTTTCTGGAACGATGCCAAGTCGACCACTTTTGCCTCTACCATTGCCGCCTTCCGCCAGTTCCCATCGCCCATCCTCTGGATCGGCGGTGGGCGGGATAAGGGAGAGCCCAAAGAGGCATTTTTGCGGGAAATCCATCTCCATGTCGCCCATGCCTTCCTCATCGGCGAGGAGGGTGCCGTGCTCACCCCTCTCCTGCAAGAGAGGGGTGTAATGACCACTCTTTCCAAAACACTCGAACGGGCCCTGGACGATGCCATGGCCCATCCTCTGCTCGAGCCACAGGGCAACACCGTTCTCTTCAGCCCGGGCTATCCGAGCTTTGACCAGTTCAAGGATTTCGCGGAGCGCGGGAAAACGTTTGAAAAACTCATTTTAAGTTTGTCATGAAAGCTCTTTGTGTTAATTGCTTCCGCCGTTCTTTCATCACCTTTTTCTGAGTATCCAATGAAGTCTTTCGCGCCTTATCGTTCGCTCAGACGGGGCCCCATCCTGCTGCTCCTCTTGGGCCTGGGCGGATGCGATACCCTGCAACTTCCATTCAATTCACAGGAAAAAGGACCCTGCCCGGAGGATACACTCCCTCCGGAGAGGAGTACTGCTGTCCCATCGACTCTGGTGGTATCCGCTCCGGCCCCCGCTGTGCGCGCAGAGCCCCTACGTCCCATTTGGTACTACCCGGAACCGGAACTCAAAGAGGAGATCGCTCCATCGGCTCCGGAGCCGAAAGTCCTCAGGCCGCAGACGGACTACGTCGTCCAGAAGGGAGATACGCTCTGTGGTATTGCCCGCCGCTTCAAGCTTTCCCTGCAAGAGCTCATCGAGGAGAACCATCTGGGTAAGGGCGTCCCCATTTACCCTGGCCAGAGAATCATCCTCCCGGGTGTCCAGATTGACGCCCTCGAGGCGCTGGCCATCGACGGAAAGTACACGGTCCGACCAGGGGATACGCTCTTCAAAATCGCCCAGCGCCACGCTACGACGGTGGCCTCCCTCAAGAGCGTCAATCATCTCCGGAATGACCGTATCCTGGTCGGGAAAGTGCTGAAGATCCCGAGCCAGGCGGAAACGGCAGCGGCTTGTAGTGCCTCTAGAAAGACAGAATTCATCAAGCATAAAGATCCTGCGCCACTGGCTCAGGCCTACAGCGATGCCAACGGGAGCTATACCGTCAAGCGGGGCGATTCGCTTTTTTCCATCGCCAAGAAGACCGGCACCACCTTTTCTGAACTGCAGGAGCTCAACCACATCAGCGATCCGAAAAATCTCCAAATCGGGCAGAAGCTTCTCATCCATCCGGCTGGCCCTTCGACGGAAACGACCTTCACGGAAACGACCCAAGCCCTTGAAACGGTGGGCTGTATACCGACTACATCGGGCAATGTGGCCTCCCGCGCGCCTCAGTCCAGCTACACCAGGCTCATGGAAGACCCCGATTTTTTCAAGGAGGACATCGATGCGATTCCGGTCGTGCAGGTCTGCCCTGAGGGATGAACTTCGAATTTCTCTCGAGCGGCCTTTTTTTTAGAAAGAGGAAAAGGGAATGCTTCTGCATTCTGCTGGCGCTGCTCCTGAACGTCATGGGCTTCGTCATCCTCTCCAGCGCTAGCCTTGCCTTTCTCAAGTCGGAGAATTACGCCCTCAAGCAGCTCGCCTGGTTAGTTTTGGCCCTGAATGCCTTCTGCCTAACGGCCCTCATCCCAGTGGAAAAGCTGAGGAAATCCCTCCCCTTCTGGGTCTGGATTTCGCTCGGCCTTTTAGTGGCGGTGCTGATCCCAGGCTTAGGGACAAAAGTCAACGGCTCGCGGCGCTGGATTCACTGCTTCGTCAGCATTCAGGTATCGGAATTGAGCAAGATCGCCCTCGTCCTCTGGCTCGCGGACTACATCGAGAAAAATGCGGAATGGATGGATAGTTTCTGGAAGGGATTTTTTAAGCCCATTCTCTTCTGTTCGTTCTGGGCTGGTCTTGTTCTGCTCGAACCGGACTACGGCACAGCCGTCCTTCTCCTGGCCGTAGCCGTAACGCTGCTCTTTCTGGGCGGAGCCAAAATCAGGCACCTGCTCCTATCGGCTGCTGCTTTCCTGCTCCTCTTCACCCTGCTCGTGTGGCGAAACCCTCCTCGGCTCAAGCGCATCATCTCCTTTCTCGACCTGGAGGGGAACCGCAGCGATGGCTCCTACCAGTTGTGGCAAGCCATCCTCGCCTTCGTCTCCGGTGGGCCCTGGGGACGGGGCATCGGCCATGGGCGGCAGCAGCTCACCTATCTACCTGAGGCCCATACGGATTTCATCTATGCCGTACTGGTCGAAGAGCTGGGCTGCATCGGCGGAATGCTCATCATCGGCCTCTTCTCTCTCCTTTTCCTGAGCGTTTTGTCCGGTCTGCAGCGACAGGAATCCCTCTTCGCCCGCATCCTGGGTTATGGGACCATTTTCATGATCGTTTACCAGTCCATCCTCAATATGGGCGTCGTCACCGCCTGCTTCCCGACCAAGGGCATTTCCCTCCCCTTCCTCAGCTATGGAGGTTCTAACCTCATCGCTGTCTACGCCCTTCTGGGACTCATGACCCATGCCCTTCGGACGGAGAGCCTATCGAGCGAAGGAGATCCTGCAGGCCCGTCGAGCGCTGGACACTCCCTTGATTTCTGACGGCTGCCGCATAGGCCTTCGGGTCACCGATGATGAAGACCTTGTGGCGTCCGCGGGAAATACCGGTGTAGAGCAGGTTGCGCTGGAGCATGATGAAATGCTGGAAGAGGAGCGGCATCACGACGATGGGGAATTCGCTGCCCTGCGATTTGTGAATGCTGATCGCATAGGCCAGGGAGAGATCCCCGATTTCCGCCGCGCCCAGCTCGACATCCCCTCCGTCGAAATCCACGACGATTTTCCTCTCCGATGCCCGTAGTTCTCGGATGAACCCGAGATCACCGTTGAAAATGCCCTTTTCGTAGTTGTTGCGTGTCTGGAGCACCTTGTCCCCCAGGCGCAGGTGCATCCAAGGCACCTGTGTGCCCTCCTGGGCATAGAGAGACTGAAAGATCTCGTTAAAACGATCGATGCCAACGCTGCCCCTGTAGAGGGGGACCAGGATTTGGACGTCCCGCTGCGGGCAGATGTCGTACCAGCTCGGTAGGCAGAGCAGGCAGAGCTGCTTCGTCTTCTCGATGCAATCTTCAGGCGAATCCGCCAGGATGAAATGGAAATCGTCCCGAGGCTGGATGGCCGACAGATCAGCACTGATCCCGCTCAGGGTCGTATTACCAGCAATGACGGCATGGGCCACGTGCACGATGGAGCTCACATCGTCCTGGCGAAAGACCTTCCGGAGGCGAACGACGGGTAGGACTCCGGATTGCATCAGGTCGCTGAGGACATTGCCAGCCCCCACCGAAGGCAACTGGTCGCTGTCTCCGACAAAGAGTACGCAGGCGGTTTCCGGCACCGCCCGCAGCAGCGAGGCAGCCAGGCGCGTGTCGAGCATACTCATCTCGTCCACGATGAGATAGTCCAGGTTCAGCGGACATCCCTCGTTGTGCATGAACCGGCGCTCCTCCACATCCGTTCGGAATTGCAGGAGCTTGTGGATGGTTTTGGCCGGAGTGCCCGTCGCTTCGGCCAGGCGCTGGGCCGCGCGGCCAGTAGGGGCGGCCAGGGCGACGGCGATGTGCTTCGCCCGTAGAATGGCGACCAGGGCGCGCAGCAGCGTGGTCTTGCCCGTCCCGGGCCCACCGGTCAGGACCGAAACCTTTTTCGTCAGCGCCGAGCGCAGGCCGAGCAGTTGTTCCTCGGCGAAGACGAATCCCTCCCGACGCTGGGCCCAGGCCACGGCCGCGTCCCCATCGATGGTCCCCAGAGAGGGAGATTTTCTCTGTAGGAGTCGTTTCAAGAGGAAGGCAATCGTCTCCTCGGCGACCTTGAAATGTGCCAACTGCAGACGGCCACTGGGAAGGAGATGGATTTTACCGTACTGCTGCAGGAGGTCGAGCTGGGCCTCGATGAGATCCTCCCCTACTCCTAGCAGATTCTGGGCAGTGTGAATCAAAGTACTGCGCTCGAGACAGGTATGCCCATTCATTTCCTCCGTCTCGAAGCTGTAGAAGAGTCCGGCCTCCAGACGCACCGAGGCTTCGTCCGAAATGCCGAGGTTCCTGGCCATGCGGTCGGCCGTTTTGAAGCCGATGCCCGCGACCTCGCGAGCGACGCGATAGGGATCCTTTTCCAGCACCGAGCGCGCCTGGTCGCCATAGGTCTTGTGGAGCTTTTGGCAGAGCGACTGGGAAATTTCGTAGCTCTGGAGGAAGATGGAGAGGTCGCGCATCTGAACCTGATCCTCCCAGGCCTTGCGTATCAGGGCTACCCGCCGTGCCCCAATACCCGGCACCTCATTCAGGCGGCCGATGTCACGGGAGAGCACTTCGAAGGTCTCGGGACCGAAATGTTGGACGATTCTCGCGGCATAGGATTTGCCAATGCCACTGGCAAATCCATTCGCCAGATAGCGCTCGAGGCCATATAAGTCCGATGGGAGCTGGACTTCGAAGGCATTTACCTCCAGACGACGGCCGTAGGTGGGATGTTCCTTCCACTCACCCTTTAGGGAAAGCCGTTCTCCGCACTGGACGCTGGGGAAGGTCCCGCAGAAAACAACGGCCTCTCCCTGCTCTGGTCCCGATGGGCGTAGCCGGCCGACCATATAGGCATTTTCTTCGCAGCGGAAGAGAATGCGTTCCAGATTACCCTGTACGATGACGGACATGGGAGGTTTTGGGAGCAGTCTGTGCTCCTGCCCGCGCTCTTCAATCCCAAAGCTCAGAACGGGACGATGCCCCTCGCCTTTCTTCGGTTTGGCGCCTTTGCGCCCGAGGGAGAGGGAGAGCTGGGACAGCTCTCCCTCTCCCTCGGCCGCGGCCCGCGCCGCGGGCCGGAGCCCAAAGGCCTCCAAAGGCGCCAAATCCTGCCACTGGCCCTCCCCGCATCTCGAGAACGAAATGGACTTGTCGCCATTTCAGCGATTCCTATTCACAGTGACAGAACATGAAGCGCCTCTTCTGCGGCTTTCTTCCCGTCCTCGCCTGTTTTTCCCATGGAGCCGGTACCGGCAACACGGAAGCGGAGAGGATCGGGCCGGAAATCAGCGCCGAGCGGATCAAGCTCAGCGGACAGGAGTCCGGAGAAATGCTCGCGAGCGGAAAGGCTCATCTCCAAACCGATTCTCTGCGGCTCAGGGCCGATGAAATCCGCTACCGACAGGAGGATGGCCAGGCCCATGCATCGCATCGGGTATCGGCCCTCTATCCTCCCTTCTATCTCAGAGCAGAGGAACTGCACTGCGACCTACACCGGGCCCATCTGCGGGGAAAAAATCTGCGCCTGGGCGGCTCCTCCTTTTACCTCAAGGCGACCGATGTCGAGGCCAAGACTGACTGGATCTTGGCCCGCCAGGCCACGCTCTATCTCCACGAACCGGCTTCCTTATCGCTCAGCGTCCGAGCCAAGGAGATCAGCCTTTCGCAGTCCCGCTACCTCGAGGCCCGACAGGCCCTCTTCTTCCTGGGCCGCCTGCCTCTCTTCTATGCCCGCCACTGCCGCTGGGACGTCGAGGGCAGCAGTCTCCATGTAAAGATGAAACTGGGGCACGACTCCTCGCTAGGGACCTTTGTCCAGTCCCAATGGCCCCTCCATATCGGCCCTCACAGTCACCTCGGCGCGCTCTTCGACAGCAGCAGCCGTCGAGGCTGTGGAGGGGGAATGGAATTCTCCGCCGCAGCGCCCGCCGATGCCGAGCTTCCATGGGCCCTCGATGCCCAGGGCTATTTCATCCGAGACCACGGGAAGCGGGGAAATGATTTCTTTTCCAGTCCTCTTCCAAAAAGAAGGGGACGATGCCGGATCGCCCACCGGCAGTGCCTTTCCGAACATTTCCACGTCACGAGCCATGTCCAGCGGTGGAGCGATTCGGAAATCTTCAGCGATTTCCATTACGGCGATTACAAAAAAAATCCCTTTCCTGATTCCTTCGCGGAGGCGAATTATCGGCACCGGCATGCCCTGACGACCCTGTTCCTGCGCGTTCCGCCACACCGCTTCCGAAGTGCTACCCAACGCCTTCCTTCCCTGAGATTCGAGTACTTCCCCGCGCTTATCGGTGAGACATCTCTCTACCAACAGGGATTCATCGACCTCTCCCATCTATCGCGGGAGGATCGTGGAGAGACCTTTCTCCGGACGCGGGAAAAAAATTCCCTCCGCACCCGACGGGCGGAGTTAGCCTATCAGCTATTCTGCCCCGTCTCTTGGGGAAGTGGTATCGGCTGGACCCCTATTCTGGGCCTGCGCGGGACGAGCTATAGCTGCTCCTCCTCTCCCCAAAAATCCTTTCGGCGCGTGCTGGGCCAGGTCGGCTTCGACCTCGACCTTCAGGCCCATTATCCGATGGACGTCGAGCAGGAGCGATGGGGAATCCACGGCCTGCGGCACGTGATTCACCCGATGCTGCAGTATCGCTGGATTCCTCACGCCGAGCGCCACTGGGACGAGATCCCGGGCATCGATGACTTCAGCCGAGACAAGCATCTCCCGATCCTGGATCTGCTGGAGCGGCGCGACACGGATCGGCCCTACCGCTCCCACGTCCTGCGCCTCGGGATAGAGAATTTTCTCCAGACCGCAGGCCAAAGCCCTCATCTGGCCCGCGACCTGCTTCAGTGCCACCTCTACCAAGACCTCTATCCGCAGCGGCCGATCGCTCCACCACCCTCGCCCCATTCGCCTTCTCCCCACTCCCAGCATCTTTCCCATACCTATCTCCATCTGCAGCTCCATCCGGCCGAGTTTTTGCAGTTTCAGAACGACCTGCGCTTCGATCCCGTCGCCAAGATCTGGGAGGAATGCCGAAATTCCTGTCGAATTCTCAGCGGAGAGCGCTGGCAGCTCCAAATCGAACAGCAGTACCTGAGGCAGCGCACCCGGAGCTATTCCGCAGAGCTTTCGGGCTGTCTCGATGCCGTCACTCGGTGGAAGTTTTTTTTTCAATGGGATGCCCGCCGGCATCGTCTCGACGAGCACGGATACCGCCTGGTCCGTCAGATTTCACAGACCTGGAATTTGGAGGCCGGACTGAGCATTCGGCACCGCGATGCCTGGAAGAAGCACGTGCGGTTTTTCATCAGCTGTAATCTCATCCGCTGGTAATCTCATGGAACAGCCAGAACTATGGATTTTGACGGGCTGCACGGCGATGGGGAAAACGGAACTATCGCTGCGCATTGCCGAAAAATACTCGGCCGAAATCCTCTCCTGTGATTCGCGGCTCGTCTACCGCGGGATGGACATCGGAACGGCCAAGCCCCTTCCGGAAGAACAGGCCCGGGTTCCGCACCACGGCCTCGACTTCTGTTCGATTTCCGAACAGTGCGACGTCGACCGCTATCAGCGCTATGCCCTTGAAAGGATCGCGGACATCCAGTACCGCGGCCATCCCGTCCTCATCGTAGGCGGCTCCGGATTCTATCTCCAAAGCTTTTACAAAGCCGTTACAGACGATATCATCATCTCTTCAGGCATTCGAGAAGAGGTGAGCGAGCTCTTCCGCTGCCGCGGACTTGCAGGCCTAAGGGAGGCACTACTCCAGCTCAGTCCTCAGACCGGCACGCTCGACCTTCGCAATCCCCAGCGGGTGATGCGAGCCCTGGCCCGATGCCTCGCCTCTGGCCAAAGTATTCCGGAATTGCAGAGGAATTTCGAGATGAAAGCTTCGCTCTTCCAGTCCTGGAGAAAACGCAGCTGTCTGCTCGAGCGGGAAGCGGAAAATCTTCAGGAACGCGCGGCCCGACGCATCGATGACATGCTGGCGCAGGGCCTGGTCGAAGAAGTCCGGCAATTGCAGCGCCAGGGCCTGAACCCCAACGGCCCGGCCGGCCGGAGCATCGGATACCGAGAAACCCTGCAATGGCTGCAGAGCGGATGCAGGGACGAGGCGATACTGAAGGCCCACATTCTCCTGCACACGAAGCAACTGATCCACAAGCAGCGCAGCTGGTTCCGCCATCAGATCCCCATCGACCGAAGGCTGAACCTGGACCAGCAGAGCCCTGATGAAAGCTTTGACATTTTGAGTGCCTTCTTTCAGTATCGGGCACCATGTTGCTAGCGGAAGGCACATTCCTCTTCGGAGCGACCTTTCTCCTCCTGGGAGTGGCTTGGCTCTGTTTTCCAGGCCGCGTCCTCTCCTTTCTAGGGCGCAAGCTGCGCGCGACCTGGGCCAATATTCTCTGCTTTGGGTTGGCGATGGGCTGGTTCCTGTACAATATCTCCCATCTGGGCGAGGCTGACTTTGGACAGTACCGAACCTTCTTCTTCGGCTTCTTCGCCATGATCGGTCTCATCGCCCTATTCCACATCCGTGACTTCCTTGCCGTCCGCGGGGTTTGCATCTTAATCCTCCTCAGTGCCCATGAGCTGCTGAAGTCCGCCTACCTGGAATTGCCCATTTCCAGGCTGTGGATGGTCTCAGGGACCTATGTGCTGATCGTTTTGGCCATTTACCTTGGCATCTGGCCCTATCGCTTCAGGGACCTCGTCCTCTGGCTACAGGAGAAAAGGGGATTCTTCTATCCCCGCCTCCTGGGCGCGCTCTTCAGTCTCTACGGATGTGTCGTCCTCTCGACCCTGTACTGACAAGGTCCCGGTTCGGCTCTCTTATGCTTTCTCCGCGCAACGGCCCCTTTGCAAAGCAAAGGAGGCCTTCCTGCGGAGCAGGAAGGCCCCGTCGGAAGGACAGCGAAGCCTCGCTGTCCTTCTGACGGGGGCCGTTGCGCGCGGATGCACCTTTTCCCATCTATCCCAATGTTTCTCCAGAAAATATTTCTCCAGAAGATCAGGAAATCCAGCCCAAAAATGCCTCTCTCAGGACCTGCTTGGCCGCAGCGCGACGAATGCCTCTGGTGCCCAGGTAGAACAGAGCCGCCTCATCCAAAGGGGCCACCGTCGCTCCGTGGGAGCAGGATACTTCGTCCGTCCGGATATCCAATTCCGGCATACTGTGGGCCAATGCTTCCGGCGAGAGCATCAGATGCTCCGCTTTCTGCGAAGCCCTGCCATTCATCGCCGATTCCTCCATCACAATCCGACCACCGAAAACCGAATACGCCCGACCCTCGAGAGCGGTTTTAAGCCTCAATCGAGATTCTGTAGAGCCTGCCTGGTGGTACTGGCGGACTCGACAATCGAGGTGCTGTCCTCCGTGGCCGAAACAGGTGAGGAAAGCCGCAGCGGAACTCCCCTCGCCCTGCAGCTGCAGATCCAGTTCCAGACGGCTCATCTCTAGCTCCCGCTGCGAGAGGATGATTTCCAAAAGAGCTCCTTCGGCCAGGACGAAGCGCAGAGCCGATAAAATCGCCCTCCCGCTCTCCAGCTGAAGGATGAACTTCAGCCGTGAGCCCCGGCATAGATCGATGCGCAAGCGCTGGGCCAGGAAGGAATGGTCTGACCGGATGCGGCGTTGCAGGGAGAGATCCACGTCTTCTGCTACCACCACCATATCCTTGTGAATCTGCCCTCCATCGAGGGACAGTTCCCGGCTGCCGGACTGCGATATCAGCAGCTCCCGTTCCCTCCAAGCTCCGCTAGTGTATTGGTCGAAATGGGCGTAGGAGCCCCAGGACGACGACGGTTCTTCGGGAGCTGTTCCGGCCGAGGCAGGAGATGATTTTTCCCTCCTCCCCTCTTCCCGCTCCAAGAGCTTCTGCCACTGAACTTCAAAAGCATCCCGTTCGCCAAAACGCCATAGCTCTCCCCTGAAACGAGACTTTTCTTTGGAGAATGGCCGAGCCACTTTCTTAGTCCGGTCTTCTCTCGACATCGGGCATAAGGCCAACTCCGCCGACAATGACCTCTGGGCGCTCCTCAGAGCTCATCGCCATTGGTCGCATCTCGGGAAGATTCCCCGAGTACCGTTCCTCCGGCCACCTTGACCTTTTGGTAGATCGCCGCCTGGACCTCCTCCATCATAGCCTCATCTTTGGCCAATACCTGTCTGGCTGCCTCCCGTCCCTGACCCAGCATCTTGCCCTTGTAGGCTAACCAAGAACCCTTCTTTTCGAAGATCTGGTACTCGAGCCCCAGGTCCAGCAGCGAGCCAGTGCGGGAGATCCCCTCATTGTACATGATGTCGAACTCGCATTCCGTGAACGGCGGAGCGATCTTGTTCTTCACCACCTTAACCCGAGTACGGTTCCCGATCACCCGGCCGCTGCTGTCCTTCAGCTGCCCCACACGGCGAATGTCCATGCGGATGGAGGCGAAGAACTTCAGGGCCCTTCCCCCGGGGGTCGTCTCCGGATTGCCGAACATCACCCCGATCTTCTCACGGATCTGGTTCGTGAAGATGCACACGCACTGGGTGCGGTTGATCACCGAGGTCAGGCGGCGCATTGCCTGACTCATCAGCCTCGCCTGGGCGCCGACGGTCACATCGCCCATCTGCCCCTCCAGCTCCGCCTTCGAGACCAGGGCCGCCACGGAATCCACGACGATGACATCGATGGCGCCGGAACGGATGAGGGTCTCCGTGATATTGAGCGCATCCTCGCCGCTCTCGGGCTGAGCGATCATGAGGTTATCGAGGTCGACTCCCACGATCTTCGCGTAGCGCGGATCGATGGCGTGTTCGACGTCGATGAAAACCGCACTTCCACCGCGGCGCTGGGCTTCAGCGATGACGCTCAGGCAGAGGGTCGTCTTTCCCGAAGATTCCGGCCCGAAGATCTCGCAGATGCGCCCCCGGGGAAGTCCGCCAGCCCCCAGGGCCAGGTCGAGCGAAATCGATCCGCTCGAGATGACCGATACGTTGAGCTTTTTGGCATCTCCCATGCGCATCAGAGAACCTTCTCCGAACTGTTTGTTCACAGCGTTGATCGCAAATTGCAGGGCGTTGATGGGCTCCTGAGGCTCCCGAGGCTTCTCCGTCATAGCCTCTAGTTCTAGAGGGAAGCTGAGTCCCTGACAAGCCTTATTCCAGGGTAAAACCTGGGATATGGGAGTGTCTTCCTTGGAGCTGGCTTTGTCCCCTGGAGGGAAAGGACGTCGTCCTTTCCCTCCAGGGGACGGCCCGCAGCGCGGGCCCGATTTCTCCGAAATCGAAAGCCAGCTCCAAAGCATCCGCCCCTCCCTCCAAAGATCAGCCTTGCTCCTCTCCCATCTTCTTCCACCTTTGCCCCATGCCCGAGTCTCCGGATTTCTCCGGTACCTACACCGCACTCGTCACGCCCTTCCTCTCGGGGAAGCTCGACCTCCTGAGCTTCGGGTATCTGCTCAGCACACAGGAAGGGCTCGAAGGAGTCGTTATCGGCGGTACTACCGGAGAATCGCCGACGCTCAGTGAGGGCGAATTGGAAATCCTCATTCAAGAGGCCCAGCGGCAGAGAAAGGATCCTGATCTCAAGATCATCGCCGGTACGGGATCGAACGCGAGCGCACAGGCTATCCACCGGACGAAGGTGGCCGAACGCCTGGGAGTGGAGGCCATCCTCCTCGTCGCCCCTTACTACAATAAACCCTCCCAAGAGGGTCTTTTCAGGCATTTCTCGGCCATCGCTGCAGCCACCCGCAGGCCCATTCTCCTCTACTCCGTCCCTTCCCGCTGCGGCATCGAGATCGCCGTCGAGACCGTCGCCCGACTACGCGAGGCCCATCCTCACATCGTCGGGATCAAAGAGGCGTCCGAAGAGTGCGCGCGCGTCGATAGCCTGCGGGCCGCCCTCGGCGAAGATTTTTCGATTCTCAGCGGCAACGATGTCATGACCTTGCCCTTTATGGCCCTCGGCGCCAACGGGGTCATCAGCGTCGCTTCCAATCTCTGTCCACACCCGATGCAGTCTCTCGTCCGTTCCATGCTTCGTGGGGACCTCGCCCGGGCCAGGATCTTCCACCATGCCCTGAATCCACTTCTCCACCATCTCTTCATCGAGAGCAATCCGGTACCCATCAAGCACCTCCTGGCACGGCAGAGGCTCATCGCATCCGGAGAACTTAGGCTGCCGCTAGTACCCCTTATGCCGGAGCATGCCCGAGCATTGGAAAATACCTTCGCCGATTTTCTCAAGGCATCGGAAAACTTATCCGGCCTAAAGCCATGAGTGGCTGGATTTTCCCCTTTTCGCTAGGGATCTCCCTCAAATGTCTCGCCTATTGGGTGCACCGGATCGACCCCTTCGTCCTCCGCTTTCCCTTCCCCTGCTTTATAGAGGGCATTCGCTGGTACGGCTTTGCCTATGTCCTCGGCTTTCTCGCGGCCCATCTCTTCTCTCTCCTCTGTGCCCGCCAGGGACGTCTTTCCCTATCAGGCAGAGAAAGGGAATCCCTGCTCATGGCCCTCGCCCTGGGAATTCTCATCGGCGGACGGATGGGCTATGCTTTTTTCTACGACTTCACCTTCTGCAAACAGGATCCCCTTTGGATTTTCCAATTTTGGAACGGTGGGATGTCCTTCCATGGAGCGGTCATCGGCGCTGGACTGGCCCTCGCTATTCTGGCCAAAAAGAAAGATTTTCCCTTTCTTCCTCTGACGGATGAGGTCTGTGCCATCGCGCCGCTGGGGATTTTTTTCGGCCGCATCGCCAACTTCATCAACGGAGAGCTGTGGGGGAAAATCACGAGTGTGCCTTGGGCCATCCGTTTCCCGCAGTCCGTTGCTTCTTGCACTCCCATCGCCGCCATCCCGCCGCGGCATCCTTCCCAGCTCTACGAGGCACTTTTGGAGGGAGGACTGCTGCTGCTCCTTCTCCAGAGAAAATTCTGGAAATATCCCGCCCGTCCCCAGGGCTATCTAACGGCCGATTTCCTCTATCTCTATGCCCTCATGAGGATTTTTGTGGAAATTTTTCGCGAGCCGGATGCTCCGCTTTGGGGGCCCTTTTCCCGTGGACAAGTGCTGAGCCTTGGCTTGGGAATTCTGGGCATCGGGCTCCGTTTCTGGGCAGAGGGACTGGGTCGTGGATCTTCGATCGACTCCAGGGATGGCAGCGCAGGAGGCGTCTGAGGCTTAAGCCCAGGGCCCGTGGAAGGGAATAGGTTCGAAGGGCTTCCAAGGCGTAGGCCGAACAGGTCGGATGGAAGCGGCAGGCTGCTTGGGCACCCAGGCAAAGCTTCTTCAGAGGGGAAAGGTGCTCACGGTAAATCTGGATGAGCTTCATGCAGCCTGCATGGGCCCAATGGCATTTCGACTTCAGCCTCATCTTGCCCGGTTTCGGTCTCATCTCAATTCTGGATAGGAGAAATTTCCCTCGGGCATTTCTCCGCTCGTCTTGGAGTCGCATTTCCCGATGCGAGCGCTGGGGATGGGTTTGAGGATTGGAAACGTTTTGTTTCTTCGCCGGCTTTCGATTTCGAAGAAATCGGGCCCGCGCAGCGGGCCCCAGGGTCCCAATGATTTTCTATCATTGGGGCCCTGGAAAGCCAGCGAAGACAGGATCTCCACATTCAGCCTGAGTGGATTTTTTCCAATTCTCGAGGCGGAAGAGAGCCGATAGCTCTTGGCGGCGCTGCTCCAGAGCCTCCGCCTCCAGCGGGATATACGCTTGGTGCCAGATAACTTCTGGCCAATACGGATCTTCCTGGTCACGGCAGACGATATGGACATGCAGTTGCGCTACCTTGTTGCCCATGGCAGCCACATTGACGCGGTCGCAGGGAAAATGCGTGAGCATCAAGCGGCTCGCTGACGAAATTTCCCGCACCAGTTGTCCCTGCTCCTTTTCGGCCAGTTCGTGGATTTGGGAAATGCCTGGTAGCCGCGGAACGAGCAGAATCCAGGGGAAGTCTCGGGAAGACTGTAGAAGAACGCGGGACAGTGGCCAGTCGATGACTACCGCCTTCTGGGCCAAGTCCGGTACGAGTATAAAACCATCCATGGCGGGGTCAGTGAAGCATTGCGAAGGCCCATGGAAAGATTTTTCTTCCGAGCGACTTTTCTCCTTTATCCCGAAAACTTTTCCGTTGATTTCCCTCCCGCATTGGCTGTCCTCTTCTCCCAATGGCGGGCATAGTATAGGGGCAATACGCGAGCTTCCCAAGCTTGAATCGAGGGTTCGAATCCCTCTGCCCGCACCAAAAAATCTCCTCAGGCTCAGTCTCTCGAAGAGCGTTGGGGAGGATTGTAGGGTCTCGGCAGAACCGCAAACCCTTCGGGGGGAGAGCCGGGGAGGTTTCAGGATGCTGCTCGGCTGGAGTGGGGATGAAACTTTTCGTACTGTTCCCGAAGTCGCCTGGTCCCGACATGGGTATAGATCTGCGTCGTCGAAATGTCCTTGTGCCCCAGCATCTCCTGGATAAAGCGCAGATCGGCCCCATTTTCCAGCAGATGAGTCGCAAACGAGTGGCGCAGCGTATGCGGGTTTACCGGCGAGCGTAAGCCGAGGGATTTGGCGTAGTTTTGGACACAGGACCAAAAGCTCTTCCGCGACAGGGCAGATCCCCGTCGGCTGAGAAAGACGGAGCTGTCCGTTTTCCGCGAGACCAGGACCGGACGACCATGTTCGAGGTATTCCTTCAACGCCGCCAGCGCGCAGCGGCCGATGGGCACGATGCGTTCCTTGCTCCCCTTGCCGTAGACCCGAACAAAGCTGTTTTCCAGGTCCAGTGCCTGTAGCGGCAGCTTGCACAGTTCCGATACCCGCAGGCCGCTGCCGTAGGCCAATTCCAGCATGGCTCGATCCCTGAGGCCCTGGGGGAGCTCGCGTGGAGGCGCCTGGAGCAAGCGCTCCATCTCCCCAGGCGTCAGCACATCCGGCAGAGAACGGCCGGTTTGGGGCAAGTGGATCTCCTCCATGGGGTTCTTCTGAATCTCGTCTCTCTGGGCTAGATACTTGAAAAACGAGCGCAGGGCCGCGATTTTTCTCGCGATGGATTTCGGCCGATAGGCGGAGTTATGGAGGGAGATGAGCCAGGGCTGAATGTCTTCAATGCCGATGACCGACACGTCTCTCTTCGCCTCCGGGTGCCTGTCCAGAACGGATTGCTCCCACTGCTTGAGGTCTGACTGGTAGGCTGACAGCGTATGTTCTGATGCGCCCTTTTCCAGGGTCAGAAAGCCTAAAAATCTCTCCACCGCCTCCGGTAAGGCCAGAATTCCCATTATTTCCACTGCCCTCTTGCAGGAATTCTCTTCGGGAGATTTCTGCCTTTCATGCCAGTTCTCTACATCTGCTCCAGGGTCGCGAGGCCCAGCAGATGGAGCCCCTGCTCGAGGATCAGGGCCGTTCGGGCGCACAAGCCCAGGCGCCGCTTCTCGATCTCTTCCGCTTCTCCCAGGACGCGATTCGCCTTGTAGAAGGCGGAAAACACTCCGGACAACTCGTAGAGATAGGTGCAGAGGAAGTGCGGCCTTAAATCCTCGATGGCCTGTGCCAATGCATAGGGGAAGAAAACGAGCTTTTTGGCCAGCGCGCGCTCCTCGGCTGTTGCCAGCGAGGGGATGAGGATGGCCTCAATTTTCCCTCTCGCCGAAATGGGTAATTTCCGAAAGACCGAGCGGATTCTCGCCAGGGCATAGAGGAGATAGGGTGCCGTGTTGCCGTCGAAGGACAGCAGCTTCGGCCAGGAAAAGACGTAATCGTGCGTGCGGTTTTGGGACAGGTCGGCGTAGCGAATCGCCCCTAGGCCGACGGTGCGCGCGATCTGCCTCTTTTCCTCTTCCGTCAGGGAGGGGCTTTTCTCCGCGACAATGTCGTAGGCCCGCGACTTCCCTTCCTCCATCAGCTCGCGCAGGCGGAGCGATTCGCCGGAGCGCGTCCGGATGGCCTTGCCATCCTCGCCCAGAATCGTCCCGAACCAGACGTGTTTCAGGGCCGGCAAGGGGTAGCTCTTCCTGGAAAACCATACCTCGGCCGTGAGGAAGAGCTGCTGAAAATGGTCCTGCTGGCGCCCATCGGTCACGTAGATGATCTCGTCCGCGTGGAAATGCTCGACCCGATAGAGCAGCGCGGCCAGGTCCGTCGTCGCGTAGTTCGAGGCCCCGTCCTTCTTGCGCACCAGGAAGGGCTGTTCGCCGAAACGGGGATGGGTCCTGTGCCAGACGACCAGTGCTCCGTCGCTGACTTCGGCCAGGCCAGTGGTTTCGAGTTCCCGACAGACGCGGTCGACCTGCTCGCGGTAGAAGGATTCCCCCAGAACATAGTCGAAATGCACATCCATCTCGTCGTAGATCTCCTGAAAAGCCCTGTAGGAAAGCTCGTTGATCCTCTTCCACAGGGCCACATTTTCCGGCTCGCCCCGCTGCAGGCGGACGAGCTCCCGACGAGCCTCCTCCAGGAAGGCCTCATCCCCTTTCGTCCGGGCCACCCCTTCCCGATAGAGCGCCTCCAGGCTTTCCAATACCTCGGTTGGACTCCGCTCCCAATCGAGGGAATTCCTGCGGATCATCAGGATCAAAATGCCGAAAATCGTTCCCCAGTCGCCGATATGGTTGTCCCGAATCACTTCGGCTCCGCAGAAGCGCAGTAGGCGCTGGATCGATTCGCCGATGATCATGGAGCGCAGGTGCCCCACGTGCATCTGCTTGGCCGTGTTAGGCGAGGAATAATCGACGACGATCTTCCTGCCCAGAAATCTCTGGCCGGCACCGAGCTGGAGCGAGGTCTCATCGCGGTAGGTGTTCAGCCAGCGCAGGAGAAAGCCGTCCGAAAGGCGGAAAGTGAGGAAGCCCGGACCGGAGACAAAGGCTTCGATACCGGCCTCGCGCCATGCCTCGTCAGCCATCAGCACCTGTAACAACCTTTCCGCCAGTGGACGTGGCGCGAGCTCTCTCTTCTTCGCCAGAACCAGTAGCCCATTGGCCTGAAAGTCGCCGAAGCGGGGATCCGCCGGCTGCACCCTGGCTGATTCTTCCGCCGCTTCGATCTCCAGGCGCGAGAAGGCCGCTCCCAGACGGGCGCTGATCCAGGAAGCCACATGGAAGATATCCACCATCGATCTGCGATTCTTTCAAAAATATCCCCGGCGCAAGGGTTTTTGCTCAAAATGCTCTCGGGGAAAGGGGATCCTGTGGAAGAAGTCGCTGCTGTCCTGCTGGTCCTCTTCGCTGTCTTTGGATTCCAGAGGAATCGGCCCGCTCCGCGGGCCACGCGCTGCCCTCCTTTTTTTCTTAAAAAAAGGGGGCGGCGCGCAAAGACAGCGAAGCGAGCACCCAGGGGCCCTCGGAATCCAGTGCTACCGGTGATCCTCGAAGGAAGCCATGCTCCACTCCATGCCCATGGCTTTCATGGGCCTCAGATGGCCACCTTGGTGAAACAGGGAGGCAACACCTCCCGTGAGCGGTACTGCAGCGCTTCCAAAATATGTTCCGGCAAAATATTGGGCATCTCAGCCATGTCGGCGAGGGTGCGCGAAACCCTGATCACGCGGTAGTAGGCCCGGGCCGAAAGGCCCAGGCGATCGGCGGCCATGGCGAGAATCTTTTCCGACTCCGGATCCAACGGCGCATAGGCGCGGATCTGATTGATCCCCATACGGGCATTGACCGGGGTCGATAGGCCGGTGGCGGCGAATCGCTGCCGCTGGATCTCTCGCGTCCGCTGGACCCGTCGGCGAATTTGGGCCGAGGATTCCAATGGCCTCTGAGTTCTCAGTTCCGCTGAGCTCACCCCAACGACGTCCATGTGGATATCGATGCGGTCCAAGAGCGGCCCGCTGATCTTCGAGCGGTAGCGCTGGATCTGTAGCGGCGTACAATGGCAGTCGTGTCGTGGATCCATGAGATAGCCACAGGGACAGGGATTCATGGCAGCCACCAGCATGAAGGAGGCCGGCAGCTGGATCTTGCCCGCGCTTCGGGAGATCAAAACCTTCCCATCCTCCAGCGGCTGGCGCAGAACCTCCAGCGTCGAGCGGCGAAACTCCGGCAGCTCGTCCAAAAACAGGACACCTGTGTGGGCTAGAGAGACCTCGCCCGGGCCTGGCAGCCTCCCACCTCCTAATAGCCCCACATCGCTCAGGGTATGGTGTGGAGAGCGGAAGGGACGCTGGTACCTGCGCTGGTACTCGTCCATGAGCGTTCCCGATGCCGAGTAGATGTTCAGGCATTCCAGATATTCCTCGAAACTGGACTTCGGCATGACTGTCGGGATGCGCTGGGCCAGCATGGACTTTCCGGAACCGGGTGAACCCAGCATCAGCAGATTATGTCCGCCGGAAACCGCCACTTCGATCGCCCGCTTCAGGGCATCCTGGCCCTGCACTTCCGAAAAATCGACGTCGTAAACCGGCTCCGTATCCTCCGCCCAAGAGGCCGTCGTAGGAACCCGTTCCGGACGGTGGAGGAAGTTCACAGCATCGCAGAGATCATCGACGGCGAAGACCTTCACCTCCCGCACCAGCGCGGCCTCTTCCGCCGATGCTCTTGGCAGGAGAAGCGATTTTCTGTGCTTTCTGGCCAGAAGAGCCAGGGCTACGCTACCCCGAATCGGCAGGAGACGCCCCGAAAGGCTCAGCTCGCCGGCGACAATGTAGTCGGATAGAGAATTGAAGTCCGTCTGACGGGTACTCTGCAGAATGCCCAGGGCGATGGGCAAGTCGTAGAGCGCCCCCTCCTTCCGCAACTCCCCGGGAGAGAGGTTGACCGTCGTGTGCGTTCGGGGAGCGGTGAATTGGGTCGTCATCAGGGCGGAGAAGACGCGATTCTGGGACTCTTTCACCGCCGAGTCCGGAAGGCCAACCAGCACCAGGCGCGGCTCGCCTCGCTCGCCCGTGCTGACCTCCACTTCCACCGGAAAGGCATCCACGCCCCGCAGCGCACCCGAACTCACCACTGCCAACATGGGACCGCAGGCTACAGCATGGAAGCAGGTCGCGTCAATAAAAAAGCGAAAGATTTTCCAGGCATCCCGAGATTTCCCCCTGAGGGTGAGGGGAATGAAGAGGTGAAAGGAGGAAAGGGAATGCGGAGGCTCTTGTCCATGGGAGGCTTCCTCGCTGTCTTTGCAAGAGGGGGACGAAAAATATTTTTCGTCCCCCTCTTGTAGCCCGCTGCGCGGGCAATCCCGAAGGGATTCAAAGACAGCGAGAGCACCCATTGGACCGGAGTGCGCTCTGGGCCCAGCTTGAGCCGGAGCATCCGGAATAACTAAGCCGAGGCATAGACTCCTACTTCGGCAACAATGCCTCGAACCTGATTCAGATCACTGTGGCCCTTCAGATAGTGATGAATCGCGGATTCCCGCATCGATTTCCGGCCCTCCTGAAGGAATTTTTGCCTCAGCACATCTTCATCCGCATAGTTGTGGATCCTTTCCCTCCACCCGGCGTCGATGGGCAGGACCTCATAGGCAGCCAGGCGTCCCCGGTAGCCGGTCTGCAGGCAGTGCTCGCAACCGACGGCTTCGTAAGTTACCGTATCCGTCGGCAAAGGGCCCTCATGACCCGAACGTTTCAGAAAGGCCTCATCACAGGGAACCGGTCGTGCGCAGGAGGGGCATAATTTCTGCACCAGGCGCTGGGAGAGGATGCCCCGCAGCGTAGCGGCGATGAGGTAGCTGGGGATACCGAGGTCGACCAGGCGCGTCACCGCATTGGTCGTATCCCGCGCGTGCACTGTCGACAGAACCAGGTGACCGGTCAGGGCAGCCCGAATGGTCATCTCCGCCGTTTCCTTGTCCCGAATTTCTCCGACGAGGATGACATTGGGTGCCTGGCGCAACATCGCCCGCAGGGCCCGGGCAAAGGTCATGCCCACCCTCTCGTTGACGGCGATCTGGTTCACCCCATCGATCTGGTACTCCACCGGATCCTCCACCGTCAGCACCTTTCGTTCCGGCGAGGAGATCTTCTTGATCACGGCATACAGCGTTGTCGATTTGCCGGAACCGGTGGGGCCCACGACCAGAATCATACCGTTGGAGGCATTCATCATCATGTCGATCTCGATGGCCTGTTCCTCTGAGGCACCCAGGGACTGCAAATCCGTGGTCCTGTCATCGTGTCCGAGGATGCGCAGCGCCACGCTCTCACCCCAGTAGCTGGGGATCACCGAGACGCGGAAGTCGAAGGATTGTCCCGCATGCTCGAAGGCAAAACGACCGTCCTGGGGCACCCGCCGCTCGTCCAGGCGCAGGTAGGAGAGCAGCTTGATGCGCGTCACTAAGCCGCTGTGTAAAGTATTGGGCACATCGGTGATCTTCTTCAATACCCCATCGATACGGTAGCGTACGACGAGCAGCTCTTTGAAGCATTCGAAGTGGATATCGGATGCCCGCGCGTCGATGGCCCGATGCAACCAGTAGTCCAGAAATTCCTCCGGATTGGAGTGGAGAATTCGCCGGCCCTGATGGCGGCCCCGCTTCAGGCTCTCCTGGGACGACATGGGTAGCTCATACGCCACCCGTTCCTCGAAGACATTGCCCCACAACTGCCGCCATTTTCCCATCCCCAGTCTCTTCAGATTTTCGCTGGCTATTCTC
>JAITRB010000020.1 GCA_031288595.1 Puniceicoccales bacterium | reverse complement strand
CTCCTCGAGCTTCCGGGACGCGACCTTATCGCGCACTCTGCCCACCTGGGCGGCCTCATCGCTGGCTCCGGCTACTTCTTCTGTCAGGAATACATCTTTCGGCGGACGCGCCGATAAGTCGGCTACCAGACAAGCCCCGTTTTCCCTAGGGGATTTTAAGCGAAAAACCTGCCAGAGCTGCAAAGACCGCCGGCAGGGGCAGCATGGCATGCAGAGCGGGATCCTCACAGCACGCGAGAAAAACAATTCACAAAGCCAGATCTCGCTGAAAATGCGCCCTCTCCATTCACAGACACCTGTGAATAACCCAAGAATAAGCCGTGAATAACTGTGAATAAGTCCACCGGGGAGGAGAGATATTCTTTTTCATTCACAGCTTATTCCCAAAGCTATTCATAGCCCAAAATTCTGGGAAAGAGCCTAAATACTAGCTCGATCGCACTTGTTCAGAAATCCACAGAGCATAATAAGAATACTAAGAATTACTATACCTTATTATGAGGATGTCGGCGGGCGGAGAAATTGTGAACAGGCTGTGAATAGTAGGATAGGCTTGCGCCGCTGGGGATGAGCCCACCGGCGCTCCAGAATGCACTTGCCAAGAATTCGCCGATCCATCACCATTGGAACAATGGTCCCGTTCGTCTAGCCTGGCCCAGGACATCGGATTTTCATTCCGGCAACAGGGGTTCGAATCCCCTACGGGACGCCAGGGACATGGGATGTGTATTGGAGCTTGACGATCATCTCGTGATCTGTAAACTTAAGCTAGTACTTAAGGTTTAAACTTAAGAGAGGAGGGTGTTGGTATGGGAGATAGAGTGGGAGACGGGATATCGGTTTCCAGAACGAGCTGGGATGAGGGCATTCCTGAGAATCCTGGCGAAGTTGCGAGTGGAGGAGAGAATTCTCGATTGGCTGGGCAGATGGGAGAAGCTTCTTCAGCGGTACAGGCCGGTGCAGCGGGAGTCACAGGAGAGGTGAAGACAACAGCAGCTCAGAAGTTTTTAGATACACTTAAGTCGGCCTTGACTTGGCTCAGGGAGAAGGTTTTTTCTCCCATCCTGCGGACCCTAGCGGAGGCGCTTAAGAATGCCCTCAGAGATGCTGCTGCAGTGACTGGGGGCGTGAGAGAACTGGGCATTGCCGTGGGACGACGCGTTTCGGGGGCAATTAGCCAAGGAATAGGGGGATCTGTCGGTGCGATGGGAGGACCTGATCGGGGATCAGAAACCTCGACGATATCGGACATTCCTCTGGTCCCTGCAGATCCTGCGCCGGTGCGGGATTTATAGGGGCTCATAGGTCTGGTAAAACAAGGATATGGATAGAAAGGATGAGATAAGATGACGAGGGAAGAACTTAAGGCCCGGGCTAAGGTACGTCAGGGTGTCGAGGAATTTAAAAGGGGCGTGGAGCAGATTCGGAGCAGTGGGCAGATGACACCGGAGGCGGAGCTCCAGGTGGCGGAAATTTTGGCCCGCATGGAGCCGCTGACCCTGCCGACTCCCTAGGGTTTTGGGGCGGAAATTCGTTCCGATCGCATTCGTAACTCAGGGGAAACTGAGCTTTGGAAGAACTCGCCCTTCTTTTTTCTTTACCTGCCGGTAAATTTCACAATAAAGGATCCTTGCTATGGAAAAGAAATGGGTTGTTTTGATCTCCCTGTGCTGTGGGACGAGTGTTGTTCTGGCCGCCGCTGGGCCGGGCAAGAAGCATGGGGTCGTAACGCCATCGAGCGCCCATATCTCAACGGTGAAGCCACAGGAAGCAAGCGCCGACAAGCCGAAAGCATCACCGGCTTCCGAGGCTCCGAAGCCCGCTGCGGTGAAGCCAGAGGTCCCTTCTGACGGCGAGCAGGAAGCTCCAAAGCCCAAGGTTTTCACGAAGGAAGAGGAATGCCGATACTGCAGGACCCTGGGTCGGATGCTTCGAAAACAGGCGGGACTTGAGGAGCTGGGGCTGTCCCCGGAGTGCATTAAGTGCGTACTGGAAGGGGTTGCCGAGGGGGGCGAAGTAGAGGAAGAGGCGATGAGGGAGGCGATGCCATACTTCCGCCAAAAGGCCGAGGCCCAGGCCAAGATTCGAGAAGAGGAGATGAAAAGAACAGCAGCGGAAAACAAGAAAAAGGCGGAGGATTTTCTCAAAAACCTGGACAAAGATCCGATGGTCAAAAAGACGGATAGTGGCCTGCGCTACAAGATCGTCAAGGCGGGCGAAGGGGAGCACCCAGGCCTGGAGCACGAGGTAACGATCCACTACAGCGGAGCACTCATCGATGGGACGGTGTTCGACAGCTCCAAGGGGCGAGATCCGGCTTCCTTCCTGCTGGGGGATGTGATCCCTGGTTTCAGCGAAGGAGTGCCACTGGTGGCCAAGGGCGGAGTCGTGAAGCTGTGGATCCCGTCCGACCTGGGCTATGGAGATCATGATTTGC
Source organism: Puniceicoccales bacterium (assembly GCA_031288595.1). GTDB lineage: Bacteria > Verrucomicrobiota > Verrucomicrobiia > Opitutales > JAIRLG01 > JAIRLG01. The sequence continues at coordinate 9,386 of JAITRB010000020.1, read as the reverse complement.
CGAAGATTCCGGCGGGCTCGCTGCTGTGCTTCGAAGTGGAACTGATCGATTGCAAAAACGCACCGAAGCCGAAGTTCGACCTGGAGGCTCTCCAGACGGCCCTGAAGGAATCGGGAAGTGATAAAGGAGCATCGGGTAAAAAAGAGGGCAAATCGGAATCCAGTTCTTCGCTTGAATTTCAAGAAAGCTCATCCTCCGATGAGGAGATTTTCCCGAACTTCTCGGACTCCGATGAGGCTCTAGAGGAGCTATAGGTCTCTAAGTAGGGGTTCGAGGGCAAAATTTCTCACACCCGGGGAGGGAAATCTTGGATTTCCCTCTCTTCATTTTTAGGCGAGACACAGGGATGGATTTTCGCTAAGATTAACCCTAGCTCCCGCAGGGAGTTCGATGGGATCGGAGATTTATTTTCAGCTCCATGCCTTTCGGCGGAAGGGAGATTCTTTTGTCCTTTCATGTTTTCCTTGAAACATAGACCCCAGGAAGGGTTTTCGCTTCTGGAACTGCTGATGGTGAGTACCCTCCTGCTCATACTTGTTGTCCTTGTCCTGCCTCCCTGGGCCCGCATGGCTGGCCGATGGTCCCGGCTTCAGGAGAAGCTGCGGCTGGTGGAGGAAAAAGAACGCCTCTTCTGGAGAATCCAGGAGGATTGGGCTCGCCTTGCCTGCCGCCTCGATCGTGTCGAGGGAGATCTCCAAATCTTGGGCAGCGGTACGCACCTGATCCTGTCCAGCCGGAACGAGAGCGGACAGATGGCCTATGTCCTGTGGGCCCGAGAGGAAGCTTTTCCCGGGAGTCAGGCCGTGTACCGTTCCGGGTTGTCGAGGCATTCGGAGGAGTCAATGGCACTCTGCGATTCCTTCAGCCTGGGCAGCAAGGTCTATCCCTCGTTCCGCAAGATGTTTCCTGGGCCGGCGGCGACGCCGGGCATTTTGCCAGAGACCCTCTTCGCCGACCGGATCGTCTCCTGGCGGATCCAGTATGCCGCCGAGGGCGATCTGTCATCGGCTGGCAATCTCCTCCGGTATGGGGATTTTCCCGAATTCTTCTCCTGGCGGGCCTGGGCGGAGGGAGATCTGAACCTGGCAGATGAGCCCCAATGGCTGGCCATTCATGTGGTTCTGCTGCCTCCTTCGCTCCAAAAGCAGTGGGGAAAGCTATCCCCGGAGAGCCGAGATGCATTTCTTCGGGCCCATGGCATTTTCGGGACGAAGCTCTTGCCCTTCTATCCGTGCGACGGGGCTTGAGAAAATCGTCCACCCTGGATTCTAAGGGCCGGCGCGCTCGTGCGTCTCCTGTGTTTCAGCTCCGGGGGACCAATCCTACTCTTCTCCCCCGGGGCCCAGTTGGCAGGGCAAGGGGATTCCCTAGCATAGAAATACTAAGATGGGGTGATTCTCTTTGGTGCGATGGCCTCTTTGCAGAGCAAAGAAGGGCTGGCACCCGCTCTGCAGAGCGGGTGCCAGCCCGGGGTCGCCAGCTGTGCGGCGGAGCCGCGCAGCTGGCGACGGGCCATCGCACCACGCGAGGAGAAAAAGCTTGCTTTGCTTGCGGAAAGCGGTTTCAGCTAGAGGCAGGTTTCACCTTAGACAACGATCATCATGACAGAAGTAGCAGCATCGCAATTCGGCAGGTGGCGCAGGATGTTCTTTCCGCTCCACACCTATGAGCTGAAAAAGGTCATCCCCATGAGCCTGATCTTCTTCTTCATCCTCTTCAACTACTCCTGTCTGCGGAACATCAAGGATGCCCTGGTGGTGACCGGCCCGGGTTCCGATGCGGAGGTGATCCCTTTCCTGAAGGGCTTCTGCGTCATGCCGTCAGCCATCATCTTCATGCTGCTCTACACGAAGGCGAGCGATCTCCTGAGCAATGAGCATCTGTTCTATGCCACGCTCTCGCCCTTCATCATCTTCTTCGGCGCCTTCGCCTTCCTGATCTATCCCCATCTGGACCTCCTGCATCCGGCTCAGGAGACCGTTCGGGCCTGGCAGGCCGCCGCTCCTGGTTTTCTCAAGTGGCCATTGGCCATCGTCGGTATCTGGTCGTATGCGCTTTTTTACATCCTCGCCGAGATATGGGGAAGCGCGATCCTCTCCCTTTCCTTCTGGCAGTTCGCCAACCAGGTGACCAAAACCTCGGAGTCGAAACGGGTTTATGCCTTTTTCGGCCTGGTGGCTCAGCTGGCCCTGCTGTTCTCCGGCTGGTTCGGGGAAAGATTTTCCAACATCCCCGAGAGCCCAGGAGTCGATCGTTGGCAGGTCTCGCTCCACTGGCTGATGGGCTTCGTTGTCCTGTCCGGCGTTGCAACCATGCTGATTTATCGCTGGATCTATCGCCATATCCTGACTGATAAGCGCTTCTACGACAAGCCCGAGCTTCCTGGGGTGTCGAAGAAGAAAAAGAAAACGCCGTTTTTGCAGAGCCTGATGACGATCTTCACCTCTCCGTACCTGCTGTTCATCGCATCCCTGATCATCTGCTACGGCACCAGTGTCAATCTCATTGAGGTTCTTTGGAAGAAGCAAGTGGGCATGCACTGCGGCAGTCCCAATGCGTTCAATACCTATATGAGCTGGTATACCTTTTGGACGGGAGTCGTCTCGATGATCATGATGATCGTGGGGGGAAATGTCTTGCGCCTGTTCCGCTGGTTGATCGCGGCGGCCATCACGCCCGCGATCATCCTTCTGCTCGGCAGCTTGTTCTTCATCTTCGTGCTCTTCCGCGAAAGCCTGGCCCCTGTTTTGGGTACGATCGGCCTGACGCCGCTCTTCGCCGCCGTCATCCTGGGTACGGTGATCCTGATCATCTGCAAGTCGACGAAGTACGCGCTCTTCGACCTGACGAAGGAGATGGCCTATATCCCGCTGAACGAGGAGATGAAGGTGAAGGGCAAGGCGGTGGTCGATGTGGTCGGTGGCCGCCTGGGCAAAGCCGGAGGGGCCTGGATTCAGGCCGCACTGCTGGTGTTGGTGCCCAATGCCTCCTACTTCCTCATCGCCCCCTATTCCTTTCTGATCTTCGTCCTGGTCTGTGGCTTCTGGCTCTTTTCGGTCAAGAAGCTGAGCGTGCGAGTCGAGCAGGCGAGGGCCGTGGCAGGCGAAACGGATACCTAGAAATAGCCGCATCACCTCTCCTGCCCTAGGGTTATTCGGCCTGAAGTTCAGCCATTCGGGCCGTTTTGTATTGCGTATGAGCGGAAAATCTTAGAACAGGGCAGCGTGTCTGAATTTCCTGTGATGGTCTTTCCCGATCCCTCTGGGTTCGACGCCATCATCTTCGACTGTGACGGAACTCTGGTCGACACAATGCCACTATTCTACCACGCCTGGCTCGATTCCCTGAAGCGCTACGGGGCGAAGTACGAATTCCGCTGGGATTATTTCTGCGAACGAGGGGGGCAGCGGACGGAAGTGACCTTGGACGAAATTTGTGCCAGCACTGGAGAATCGATCGACGAGGAGACTCTGCTGCGCTACCAGCGGGACTTCATCTCCGCGCACATCGGGGATGTTGTGGCGGTACGGCCAGTCGTCCAGTTCGCCGAACAGTGTCGGAAGATCGCTAAGCCTCTGGCGGTGGCCTCCGGCGGTTATCGGGAATTCGTCCACCAATCCCTGGAAGGGACGAAACTCAAGTCTTATTTCCCGGTCATCGTCACCTGCGAAGAGGTGGCGCACACAAAGCCGGCACCGGATCTCTTTCTGCTGGCGGCGGAAAGACTGGGGGTTTTTCCCGGGCACTGCCTGGTGCTGGAGGACAGTTCTTTCGGCATTCAGGCGGCCAGTGCGGCCGGCATGGCCTCCTGGCTCGTACCGGCGATTCACCGCTCGGGTGTCTCTCCGGAAGTCAAAATGCTGTAAAAATTTTCCTCGCGGCGCATAGAGCTTGGCCGCAGAGGGATATTCCCATTTCCTGTTCTCCCTTCAGTCCGAGAAGGGAAAGTTTTGTCTCATTCATCGTCTATGGGTTTGTTGGCCAAGCCGAAGGTCGTCATTGTGGAGGATGATGCGCCTTTGGCTCGGGTGGTGAAGCAACAGCTGGAGCTGATCGGCATGAGCGCCGTGGTCTTTTCCCAAGGCGGGGGAGTAGTGGAATTTTTCCAACAGCCCAAGGTCGGTGCGCATCTCCTCCTGCTGGACCTGAACCTGCCCGATAGCAACGGCCTGCTGCTCTTCAAGCGCCTGCAGGAGCAGAGAATTGCAGTCCCGACGATTTTCGTGACCGGAGAGACAGATGAGCGGACGAAGGTGCAGAGCCTCGATATGGGCGGCGATGACTATCTGACTAAGCCCTTCAGTTTGGCTGAGCTTCTGTCCCGAGTGAATGCTGTTCTCCGGCGGACGACGAGCGCATCGGAAGATGCGCCTTCGGGTGTGTCCTTTCTCGAGGACGAATTCTTCTTTTGCAGCGTGCGGGTCATACCAGGGGAGATGGAGCTTCAGTTCCCAGATGGTCCCATGTGCGTCGGGAAACGCATCTTCGGCCTCATAGCCTATCTGTCGCATAATTCCAACGTCGTATTGCCCCGAAGTCAGCTGATCCGCGGCGTTTGGGGACGCTTTGCGAACCCGAGAGGTCGTTCTCTCGATCAGTATATCATGCACGTTCGCCGGCTCTTCCAGCAGCAGGGCTGTTCCACGGATCAGCTCCGGACGGTGCACGGTGTTGGCTATTACTATCAGTCGGAGGGGACCCAGGCCCTTCCGCCTCGGCCGAATGAGGATCTTGAACATCGCTCTGAGGGCACTCAGCTCTGAAGGGACCCTGGGAATTTCTGAGGTCTAGAGCCGCGCGCGATGGCCCTTTGCAGAGCAAAGTCGGCGCTGGCGCGGAGCGCCGGCGCCCAAGGCACAGCCCCCTTCTTCCAGAAGGGGGCTGTGCCTGGCCATCGCGCGGGAAGGATGAACCGACGCGGGAAGGAGAGGCTCGGATCGGCGCGTTTCCTCTGGGGCTTCCGGAGGGATCATGAGATCGAAAGCGCCAATCCGATGAGCGGATATTCCGCTCGATGGAGGGGTTTCATCCCTCAGAACCGAGTTACTTCGGGCAGGGTTGGATGGGTGGATTCCGTCCGAACAAACGGCTTCCACAATGGTTTTAGCTTGAATTTTCTGGGGGTTTGTGATTTAATGAAGGATATCGCAAGTCACCATGAGTTACGCTGCTATTCCCGGTAATATCCACAATTGGTCTCCAAATTCCCAGGCCCCGCGCTTCATCCGGCGCGATGGTGAGGAGGTCGCCTGGAATGCCAAGAGGATCGAAAAGGCCGTGAGCGAGGCCTTTGCCGCCCAGCACCAGGAATCCTTCCCCTCAGCGCGCGAGATCGCCCAGACCGTCACCCGTCGGGTCATCGCCCTTGGCGTTCCCAGCATCGCACTGGAACGCGTGCAGGACATGGTCCAGGAGGAGCTGATGCGCCGCGGGCATTTTAAGGTCGCCGAGGCCTATATCCTCTACCGCTCTGAGCACGCGCAGCTGCGCGGCCAGAAGGCAAAGTCGGCAATGTCGGCCCAGGAGAGTTTTTTGCTGGTGAAGGAATCGGATGGCCAGAGTCATCTGTGGACGATCGGGGAGCTGCTGCCGCGGATCGCCTTTGCCTCCCGTGGGCTCGATCTTTCCCTTTCGCCAACGGAGATTGCCCAGCGCCTGGGCCAGCAGCTCGAGGGAGAGATCGAGCAGTCGGATCTGGAAGTCCACTTGAACCGAGGGGCACGGGGCCTGGTTGCCGTCGCGCCTGAGTTTGACTTCTTCGCGGCGCGCTTCCGCTGGAGCTTCCTCTACTCGCGCTTCCTGGCCTGGGAACCGGCCGCTCCGGAGCTCCTGGAACAGGCCTATCGGGAAGCATTTCCGCGCCATATCCAGCGGGCCGTCGAGAGGGGCATTCTGCATTCCCGCATGCTGGATTGGGACCTGAGACGTTTGGCCGAAGCGCTGGATGTGGGGGCCGACGAGCGCTGGGATGGCCTGGCAACACAGGAATTGCTGGAGAACTTCCTCCTGAGAGACTGGGAGAGCGGCGAGGTCGACGAACTGCCGCAGTTCCTGTGGATGCGGGTGGCGATGGGGATATTTTTACACGAGAACTCCTCGCCTCACGAGGAGCAGGTGATCGAGCTCTACGAGTTGCTCAAAGACCGGCGCTTCTGTGTCGCCCCTACGGTGCTGAGCTACGCAGGTACGCCGAAGGCCCATCTCCTTTCCGCCTATGTCTACCAATTGCGGGATGACCTGGAGAGCATCATGGCCCAGGGTATCGCGGACAATGCGCTGGCGGTCAAGTGGGGCGCGTCGCTGAGCGGTTCCTGGACATCGGTGCGGGGAGCTGGCAGCCCGATTCGGGGCACGCGGCAGCGCAGTGCTGGGGTGATGCCATTTCTGGAACTGCACCAGCACCAGCTCGCCCTCGCCCGACCGGCCATCGGCGAGAACCCGAAGCTCTGTGGCAAGGCTGCGCTAGAACTGTGGCATGCAGACATCGAGGACTTCATCGACTTCCGGCAGTCGGGGGCGCGGGCCACGAGTTCCTCCCTCGCCACGGAGCTCTGGATTCCCGATCTCTTCCTGAAGCGGGTGCAGGCCGAAGGGGAATGGATGCTGTTTCGTGTGGAAGAGGTGCGCCAGCTGCAGACCCTGTATGGCGAGGCCTTTGAAAGTGCCTACGAGGCTCAAGAGCAGGAGGCGCGTGCGGGACGCTGCTGGGGCCGAAGCCTGCCGGCAGCCGCTCTCTGGGGAAAGATCCTTGCCCGTATCTACGAAAATGGAATCCCGCGGCTCGCCTTCAAGGATCGCTGTAACGGGGACCACATGCTCGCGCCGGAGGGCTTGCTCCACAGCAGCGGCGTGGATTCGGAACTGCTCCTGCGGTCGGAGCCAGAGGCCTCGCTGGGCTGTCCCATCGCCGTTCTCTCCCTACCGCGACATCTGGACGCGCAGGGCACCCTCGATCGAGCCCAGCTGCGGCGGAGCGTGCGCCTGGCTGTACGGGCGCTGGACGCGATGCTCGACGCCAAGCCCTATCCTTCTCCGGCCGCGGAGGCATTGACGCTGTGCTATCGGCCCATCGCCCTGGGACTCGTCGGCCTGCAGGAGGCGCTGTGGCAAAAACAACTGGCCTTCGACGCTCCCGCTTCTCTTGCCTTTCAGGACGAATGCATGGAGGTTTTTTCCTACGACGTGATTGAGGTCTCCATCGACCTGGCCCAGGAGAAGGGTCGCTACCCGTGCTTTGGGCATTCGCTCTGGGCACAGGGAAAATTTCCCTGGGAGTGTCACAGCCGGACGCTGCGGGCAGGTGGAACGGCGAAGGAGGACAGGCATCGAGAGATGAGAACGCCCTCGCTCGACTGGGAGCCCCTGCGTCAGCGCCTGCTGAACTATGGCCTGCGCCATGCCTATCTCCTGGCCCTTCCGGCGATCGAATCCGCCGCCCGACTGATGGGCTGTTCCCCCGGCATGTTGCCGGCGACGTGGCAGCTGCATCCGCCGAGTTCTCCCGAAAATCGGGAAGAGCCGGAGCTCTTTCCCAAGCATGCCTTCGTCCACTATCTCCGCAGCGCGGGCGTCTGGACGGCGGAGTTCTACCAAAAGCTCTGCAGTGGGCAGTCCATGGCACTGCTCTCGGCTGATTGGCCGGAAACGGTACGGGCCGTCGCCCGAACGGCCTTCGAACTCGATGCGGAATCCCTGCTTCAGGCAGCGGCTGTGCGACAGCGATGGATCGACCAATCCCAGACCCTAGAGCTCTATCTGGACCGGCCCAATATGGCGGCATTGTCCTCGCTCTACCAGCGGGCCTGGGAATACGGTCTCAAGACCCTACATGGGCTGAAACTGGCCCCTCTGGCCGATACCTTCCAGGAAACGATTTCCCTCGGCTCGCTGGATGCGGCGATGGCCGGCCTGCGGAAGGGAATGGTCCCCTACGATTTCTAGCCTATGGCGAGCTTCCCCCGCCGCGTCGAGAACCTGATCGCCGCTCTGCGCGGTCTGCCGACCAATGGCAATGTGGGCAAAGATCTGGCGGCCAAGCCGATGGGTGATACCATGGAACGCTGGCTGAAAAAAAATCTGCCAGAAGCACTGCTGCGCCTGGAGGAGCGGATCGCGCGCCGCTGGCCGGAAATCGTGGGTCCCGCGCTGGCCCAGTACTGCCATCCTCGCAAGGTCATTCGGGACGATGTGCTGCTGGTGGATGTCCTGAACAGCGTCGCTCGTCACGCCCTGAGCCTGCGCTTGGCCGAAGTCTTGGAACAGCTGCACCGGATGCCTGGGTGCCGCCGCATCGTGCGGATCCGCTGCTGCCAGCAGTAGCCGAGCCCAGACGAGAGTATGCCGGTTGACCCATTTCCCGGAAACGGGCCGGTTCTCCGCTCCCTTCAGCGTACGCCCATGGCGAGTGGAAATTGAGGACGATTGGAACTCCGCTGACCCGCGCTTGGCTTCGGCGGAATTTTCCATCCTGAATGGAAAGAACCTTGCGCTGAGCTCGCGGAAGGAGCATCATTCATGGGAATGCGCCTGAACTGCCCTTTTGGCCGCAAATATCCCTCGCCGCAGCCGAAAGACGATGCGTTCTTCATGGCCATGGCCTATAACGAAGGCATCCGCGCCTGGGAAGAGGACGAGGTACCGGTCGGGGCCGTCGTCGTGTATGACCGTCGGATCATCGCTGCCGCCCATAACCGCATCGAGGCCAGGCAGGAGGCAACGGCGCACGCGGAGATGCTGGTGCTGTCCCAGGCCGCGCGGGCACTGGGTGGCTGGCGCCTGAACGGCTGCATGCTCTACAGCACCAAGGAACCCTGTCCGATGTGTGCCGCCGCGGCACGCCTGTCGCGGGTCGATGCCATCATCTTCGGTATTCCGGAGCACCGGCCGCTTGACCCGAATGCCGCTCTCCCGCAGGGACTAGCTCTGAGAAATCTCCCGAATCCCCCTCACCCTTCGGTCCGCTGCGGCATCCTCGCCGAAGACTGCTATGCCCTTCTCCGCGGCTTTTTCTCCCAACGACGCGGGAAAATACCCCCAATAGCCCTGGGACATTGACTCACTTTTGACAGAGTACCGCCATTTGCGTGGCGTTTAGCGTCCCTGTGTATATTGGAGAAGCCTTGATTCTCAGGCCTGCTGGACGCTCCTTCGCCGGTGGAGTAGGCGCTCCTTTCTCCTGAGGACTGCAAGGCCTATGCGAGGATGCGCTGCGTTTGTCCCGCGACTACTGGGGATGGGGAAGGGAATGGAGCAGCAGTCGAACCGCGGGAGTCCATCAGTTCGAACTGGGGAAGGTAAGCTGCTGGTATATCCTTGTATTGGGGAGACCTACTCGGTTTACAGATGGCGAGGACTAATTTCCTAACAAGGGAGCCCCGAATATCGAG
>JAITRB010000006.1 GCA_031288595.1 Puniceicoccales bacterium | reverse complement strand
GTATTGACCAAAGCACAGGCCAGACGAGTGGGATTGGTCATGAGCTCGTAATTGACAAGAGCGTGGCAGGTGCACATGAGATCCACGACGCCTATGGCATTGCTCTGAAAATGCGGTGTAAAGAGTCCCGTGAGAATCTGTGTGCCTTCTCCACCTAGGCCACTTTCCTGAAGTATCTCCAGCAGCTTGGGAAGATTTACCTCGCACTGCTGTCCAGGTCTCGGTTCCTCGCCTCCTTGAGGTCTCTCACTCAGCGCTTCCAAAACCTTCAATGCTTGGAGGGTGAAGATTTCGATGCTTGGCAGAGAGGCCATTAGGGCACAAAAATCACTCCATTGCGGTATTGCAGAGGGATTAAGCGTTCTCTGTGCAATTTCGAGCGCTCCCCGCATAATTGAAGAATCCCAAAATACAGCTACTCCAGGATTCTCCGTCGCCATTTGCGCAAGCAGCGACCGTAGAATTCGCACATTATCAAGGTTGATCCGAGCGCTAGGGAAGCATGACTGAGCCATAGCTTCATATATTCCGCCTGGTGCTTCTCTTGCCTGGCCAATGATATTATCGATGATTTCCTGAATGCTATCTGCTGTGATAGCGATGAGGGGAATATTTACCTCAGGAACCAATGCATCCTGAGCTAGAAGCCGCCTTTCTTCCTCCCGATAACTCCCTCTTCCACAACAAAACAGATTTCTTAACCAATCCACGGTGCTATTGTACTGTTTTTTCATGAGACAGCAAGCGTCTTGAGGCAGAAATAAGTCTAGCAGATGCCGAAGATTCGCTGCCGCATCGCAGATGCGAGGCAAATCCTGTCGAACCTTATCGGGAAGTGAATTGATCCCATTAATTCCCCGCTATCCTCAATTGAGAGAAGGCCTCCTCCCTAGATGGGAGATAAAAACAGGCCAGGATGCCGTAGTCAGAGCCGGTTCCTTACCTCTATCCTTCACAGGTGGGTACCGAATCGCAACCTTTTGCCTTCCGGACGCAATGCCGGCTTGGCAGTCAGAGACGAGTCCTGGTCCCCGAGAGTATTTTAGGAATGAAACATGTTAGCCCTTCCTACGCACACCCCAGCGGGGGGTATTCTAGATAAAATCTCGGGATGAATCCAGCTCTTTTTTGGGAAAAAGATTGCCAGCTGTGTCCAGTTCTAAAGATTCCTTGCCGCTCAGCTTTTAGTTTTTGCGCGTTACCATGTTCAGCCAACTCTTTCGCCTTTTTGCCGGTCGGCATTACCGCAAGTTTTGCAAGCAGTGCCAACCGAGAATCCAGGCAATCCAGCGCTTCGAGGAGCAGTACCAGTCCCTCACGGACGAGGAGCTTGCGGCCAAGACCCAGGAATTCATGGAGCGCCACCGGAAGGGAGAGTCGCTCGATCGGCTTTTACCTGAGGCCTTTGCCGCCGTAAAAAATGCGGCCCGACGGCTCTACGGTAAGCCCATCGTCGTCTGCGAGCATGAGAGCAACTGGGATATGATTCACTACGACGTACAGCTGCTGGGAGGCATCGCGCTACACGAGAGCAAGATCGCTGAAATGGCGACCGGTGAAGGGAAAACTCTAGTGGCCACCCTGCCCCTCTACCTGAACAGTTTGACGGGGAAGAACTGCCAGCTCGCCACCGTAAACGATTACCTGGCCAGGCGTGACTCCGAGTGGATGGGCTACCTCTTCAAAAGCCTCGGCCTGACGGTGGGCTGCATCCAGAACGGAATGAATTCTCTGGAGCGGCAGCAGGCCTACGCCTGCTCCATCACCTACGGAACCTCCTCCGAGTTCGGCTTCGATTACCTGCGGGACAATGGCATGACCCATCGGGCCGAAGACCAGGTGCAGCGCGACCACTACTTCTGCATCGTCGACGAAATCGACTCCATCCTGATCGACGAGGCCCGCACGCCGCTGATCATCTCCGGTCTAGCTGAGGAGCAGAAGGAGGCGCCCTTTCGGGAGCTGAAGCCGATGGTGGAACATCTCGTCGCCCAGCAGACCCGACTCTGCAACCAGCTTGTCGAAGAGGCTAAGAATCGCCTGGAAGCCAATGCCCAGGATGAAGAGGCCTATGCGCTGCTCTGGAAGGTCAAGCACGGCATGCCCAAGAACCGCCAATTCCTACGTCTCCTGGAAAATGGCGCTTACCGGAAGCAGTTCGATAAATTCGACCTGGAATTGGGCAGCGAGGTCAACCGCGAGAAGCGCTTCGAGATGAAGGAGACACTCTTCTTCTCCATCGACGAGCACAACAACCAGTCAGACCTCTCCGAAAAGGGGCGCCAGACGCTCTACCCGCAGGACCCCAATGCCTTTGTCATCCCCGATCTGCCGGCCATTTTTTCCGACATCGAAGGGAATTCTTCATTGGATAGGGAGAGCCGCCAGGAGCAGAAACAGGTGGCTGAGAGGGAATTCGTCGTCAAGAGCGAGCGCATCCACTGCCTGCAGCAACTGCTTCGGGCCTACAGCCTTTTCAATCGCGACGAGAATTATGTCGTCCAGGATGGGAAAGTGGTCATCGTCGATGAGAATACCGGTCGGGCGTTGCCGGGCCGGCGCTGGAATGAAGGCTTGCACCAGGCGGTCGAGGCGAAGGAAAACCTGACAATCGAGGGCGAATCGAAGACCTACGCCACCATCACGATTCAGAACTATTTTCGGATGTACGAAAAGCTCGCCGGCATGACCGGTACGGCAGAAACCGAGGCGCAGGAATTTTTCGACATCTACAAGCTCTCGGTCATGGCCATCCCGACCCACCGGCCGTGCATACGGGAAGACCGCAACGATACGATTTACAAGACACGGCGAGGGAAGTACCACGCCATCATCGAGGAGGTCAAAGAAGCCCACGGACGCGGCCAGCCGATTCTGCTAGGCACGGCCTCCGTCGAGACCTCGGAACTGCTCAGCCGCATGCTCAAGCACGAGCGCATCCCGCATACCGTGCTGAACGCGAAGTTCCACGAACAGGAGGCCAATATCGTCGCCGCTGCAGGACAGAAGGGGGCGGTCACCATCGCCACCAACATGGCCGGCCGCGGCACCGACATCCGCTTGGGAGAAGGAGTGGCTGCCTGCGGCGGGCTCATGGTCATCGGTTCGGAGCGCCACGAGTCACGCCGCGTCGACCGGCAGCTGCGCGGTCGCTGCGCGCGCCAGGGTGACCCGGGGGTTTCCAAGTTCTTCGTCTCGTTGGAGGATGACCTGATGCGGCTCTTCGCCGGCAATGGCCCCATCGCCAATATTCTCGACCGCAGTTTCAAAGAGGGAGAGGTGTTGGAACATCCACTTCTAAACCGCTCCATTGAATCGGCCCAGAAGAAAATCGAGGCCTTCAACTACTCCCAGCGCCGCCGTCTGCTGCAGTACGACGATGTGCTCAACCGGCAGCGCAGCATTATCTACGAGCTGCGGAACCGCGTCCTGCGAGAGACGTCGAGCCGCGAATTGGTCTTCGAGTTCATCGAGGAAGAGCTCCGGCGACAGCTGGAGGGCATCGGGGAAGAACGGGAAGAGCAGGCGTTGGAAAATTTCCTCTACTGGGTCAATGTTCATTTCCCCATCGGCCTGAAGCGGGAAACCCTCGAGACTTTGCCGGATAACAGGGCCATCGAGCACCACATTCTGGAAGCCATCCGCGAGGCCTACCGGATCAAGGCGGAGATGGAGCTTTCGCCCGAGGCCCTGCCTCTCCTGGAGCAGCACGTGCTCCTGCAATCCATCGACCACCACTGGCAGAACCATTTAACGGAGATGGAGGAATTGCGCCGGAGCGTCATGCTGCGCGGCTATGGCCAGAAGGATCCGTTGAACGAGTACAAGAATGAGGCCTATCATTTCTTCGAAAACCTGCTGGGCCAAATCCGTCAAGAGGTCTGCAAGCGTATTTTTCGCACCGCCACACGTGTGGACTATTTGCAGGGCATGCTGGACCGTCTCGCCCGTCGCCCGCTCGCCTCGGTATCCGACGCTAGAAGGCTTGCCTTTCCAGAGGAAAGGGCTCATGGGAATGGGATCGAAACTCGGGAGGAGAAGGGCCTGGCCCGCCTTCCTCAGGAGGGAATAGTCGTCCAGAGGGCCCTGGAGTCGGTCGCCCAGGTGCGCTCGCTGCACGACAGAAGTGTCAGGCGCAATGAGGTCTGTCCCTGTGGCAGCGGGAAGAAGTATAAGAAGTGCTGCGGGCGCCATGGATAGGACTTTTCTCAGCTTCGTTCCTTGCCATGGCCCCTCGTCGGGCCTATAAGGAATTCTCATGGGAAAATCACTGCGCAGCTGTTCCTTCTGCGGCAAGGATGAGTTTTCGGTGCGCAAGCTCATCGCCGGCCCGGGCCAGGCCCATATCTGCGATGCCTGCGTCAGCCTCTGCGCGGAGGCTCTGAGCCAGGAGTTTCCGGAGTTCCGCCGCCACGCCCCGACGGTTCTGGAGGACCTGCCGGAAGGGGAGGAAGGGAATGGGATTTCCCATTCCGCCGCGTCGGAGCCCTTGGTCCTGAAGGCCCTCTCGCCCACCGAGCTCAAGGCACGGTTGGACGAGTACGTCATCGGACAGGAGATGACCAAGAAAACCCTCGCCGTTGCGGTATACAACCACTACAAGCGCCTCGTGGCCCAAGGCATCTGCCTCTCGGAATGCCCATTGGCGAGCCTCGAGGATGAGGCGCTGAAAGAGGTCGAAATCGAGAAGAGCAATATCCTGCTCGTCGGCCCGACCGGCAGTGGCAAAACCCTCTTGGCCCGAACGTTGGCCCGAATACTGGAGGTGCCCTTTGCGATTGCCGATGCCACAACGCTGACGGAGGCCGGCTACGTAGGAGAGGATGTAGAGAGCATCATCCTGCGCCTGCTGCAGGCGGCGGACTACGACGTGAAGCGGGCGGAGTGCGGTATCGTCTACATCGACGAGATCGACAAAATCGGTCGCAAGACGGACAATGTGTCGATTTCCCGAGATGTTTCCGGCGAGGGCGTGCAGCAGGCACTGCTGAAAATTCTCGAGGGGACGGATTGCCATGTGCCACCTAAGGGCGGCCGAAAGCATCCGGAACAGGAGTATGTGCGCATTCGGACCGACCACATCCTCTTCATCTGCGGTGGGGCCTTCATCGGCCTGGATAAAATCGTCTCTGAGCGCATCGGCCGCAAGGCGATGGGTTTCGGTGCCCGAAAGCGGGGCGCGAACGATGGGATTCGGGAGAAAAATCCCCTGGCCAGAACCCAGCCCGCCGACCTCATCCGCTTCGGCCTGATTCCGGAATTCGTCGGGCGCCTGCCCGTGATCACCGTTTTGGCCGAGCTGGGGGAAGAGGATTTCAAGCACATTCTTTCCGAGCCGAAGAACGCGCTGATCCGGCAGTATACCAAATTATTGGCGCTGGAGGGAACGGCCCTTCATTTCGAGGCGGAGGCGATTCAGGCCATCGTCGAACAGGCGCTGCGTTCAAAAACCGGTGCCCGGGCGCTGCGCTCCATCCTGGAAAGCGTGATGTTCGAGATCATGTATCGCCTGCCGGCAAAGAAGAAGGCCGGAGAAATCGCGGACCGCGTCAGCATCACCCGAGCCACTGTCGAGGAAGAGCTGGAGGCCCGTACATCCATCGCCTGAAGGGCCCAGAGCTAGGAGAGCTGCCAAAAGACCTCGTATGGATAGGGCCGTGTCCTGCCACTGCGGGAGCAGCTCCAGTTGCTAGTCCTCATCCAGCCCAGTTGGAGGCGAAGGGATTGTTCCTTCGCGTGAAGAGGGACCTTCCCCTCAACCGATGGCCATCTCGACCCTAATCTGGAAGCATTCCCGATTCTATGGTGGGTATTGATGGCTTGATTCTGAAATGGGTCTTCCCTTTCTGCGCTGGATTATCCTGCCCGCGTGATGGCCGGTCCCATCCCCCTTCTCCCAGAAGGGGGATGGGACCTAGGCACCGGCGCGGAGCGCCGGCGCCGGCTTTGCTTTGCAAAGGGCCATCGCGCGTGGCCCTGGGTCTCAGGCTCCCTGATGCACGCCTCAGGTGAAGAGGAGGGCGATTTCCCTCTCATCCAGGAGGCG
Organism: Puniceicoccales bacterium; assembly: GCA_031288595.1. GTDB lineage: Bacteria > Verrucomicrobiota > Verrucomicrobiia > Opitutales > JAIRLG01 > JAIRLG01. Next base: position 39,795 of record JAITRB010000006.1, on the reverse strand, counting down.
GAGTTGGCCCGGGGCTAAGCCTCGCATCTCGAGCCTGCCGATGCGGATGCGTTTCAGGCGATGGACCCGATGGCCCAGCGCTTCCAGCATGCGCCGGATCTCGCGCTTCTTCCCCTGTCTCAGCTGGATTTCCAGGTGGCGCTGTGGCCCAAGACTTGCCGAGGGAAGGAAGCGGACCCGCTCGGCCAACAGTTGCTCGCCGTCATCCTCAATGCCTATCGACAGGCGCTTCAGATCCCCGGGCTCCATGGCCCGCTGCAGAGTAACGTGGTAGATCTTGGGAATACGGGCACTTGGGTGGCTCACCTGCTGGACGAAAGCCCCGTCATTCGTCAACAGCAGCATGCCCTGGCTCTCCTTATCCAGACGTCCACAGAAGAAAAAACGCTCCTGCCGGTACTTCGGTGGGAGAAAATCGAAAACCGTTCTCTGGGGAAAGCGGGGATCCCCATGGGTACAGACCACGCCGCGCGGCTTATGGAAGAGGAAGACCCATCGCTGCCGCTGTCGAAGGTGGGATGAAATCGGCTTCCCATCAACCGAAACGTGGTCTCGACCGGCCAAGACGGATTGGCCCAACACGGCCATGCTCCCATTGACCTTGACCCTCCCTTCCCGAATCAGGGCCTCTCCCTTCCTCCGCGCAGCGACACCGGCTCGAGCGAGAAATTTCTGCAGGCGTTCCGGCTCCCTTTCCATCGAATGAAATCTGGACCAGAAAAAATCAGAACGGCCGTTTCCCAATGCCTGATTCCGCTTCTATGCCTTCGATGCGCACCCTTTTCTCCCGGGATTTCTCGCCGGAGATCAGGCGGATGGCATGCTTGGAAATGCCGAAGTATTGAGTCAAGAGTTCGATGACAGCCCGGTTCGCCCGTCCATTCTCCGGTGGGGCCTGGACCTTGAGCTTCAGCATACCGTCCGCACAGCTCACTACCTGATTACGGGACGCATTCGGGATTACCTGGAGGAAAAAATCACCCATCGGCTTGACTTACAAAAAATAAAAATTTCCTTCCAACGTCAATATGTACTCGCTCTCGCAATTCTTCTTTCGGGATCAGCTCTCGAAATTCATCCTGCGCGCCACGGTAGGGACGCTGCTGACGACCCAAGGTATTCTGGCCTTTGTCCATCCGGAGTCGCTGCAGCAGCTGGCGAGCGCAGCGAGCTTTCTCTTTGGCTGCGAGGGTCAGTCCTGTATCGGACTATTGGGTGGCAGCGTCGCAGCCCTGACGACTCTGGGCGGCTTCTGTGTCCTGGTAGGTTTCTACTTCCGCAGCGCCTGCGCGGTGCTCTTTTTCATCGCCCTTTCGCAAGTTCTCTTCCTCCGGAACAGCAGCGGCCTGCCCTACACCGATCCGAATGTGCTCTACCATATCGTCCTTTCAGGTGTTGCCCTGTCCTCTCTCTTCACATCCCCAGGTCGCTGGAGCGCCGACGGTGAAGGGAATCCAGTCAGTAGGTCCAAACCCTAGGGAATCGGGTTCCTTTCAAGGGGATAGCCCAGCTTTGGAAAAGAAGATTTTCCTCGAAGAGCTCAGCCTCTCTTCACGATGAGAGGAATGGGCTCTTCAATAGATTTTCCAATTTTCGGGAGAAAAGAGGGAAATATCACTGGTGCTCGGGGAGGGATTTGAACCCTCACGCCTTGCGGCACCAGATCCTAAGTCTGGCGTGTCTGCCGATTCCACCACCTGAGCTTCAGAAAAGTGCAGAAGGGAATTCCCTCATCCTGCCTTGTCAATGCTATTAGCTTCTCAGGGAACAAAGCAGGGAATTAGAGCCTGGGGGAACGGCTAGAAGATGTGGAATTTAAGCCCTCTCCGGTGCCGATGGGAACAGTGGGCCGCCTTGGGAGCCCGAAGGGCTCTGGCCCGCTGCGCGGGCCCTGCGAGAGGGAAAGGAAAAGAATTTTTCCTTTCCCTCTCGCCAAGGCGGCGCACAGCAGCTCCCGAGCCTAGGGCGTCCTTCGACGAGCTGGGAGGCCTTTGTGTATCGTCTGGACCATTTTGCCTTGACGGAACAGGACCGATGGCCACTTCTAGCGCTCGTAAACCGCGAGCGTAACTCAATTGGCAGAGTGCCACCTTGCCAAGGTGGATGTTGAGAGTTCGAACCTCTTCGCTCGCACCAAAGAGGAGATTTTGCCGAGGGACGACTCTTCCCTCTCGTGCTGTGGAAAGGATCCCTTTGCGGTGGGAAGAAAGGAGAAACCTCAAGTTCCTGCAGAAGGGTCTTGACAGTGGAAGAGATTTCTGTTCTTTCCACCTGGAATCTCAGATAAACTATGGCCCTGAAGATCAGATTGCAGCGTCACGGTTCTATCCATCATCCGGCCTATCGGATTGTGGTGGCGGAATCGAAGGCCCGGCGAGATGGGCGTTTTGTCGAAAAGATCGGCAACTATAACCCACAGGCCCGGGGCCAGACGCCCTTCTGTACCCTCAGTTTGGAACGGGCCACCTACTGGATGGGCGTGGGGGCAAAGCCGACGGATACCGTCCGCACCCTGCTCGTCCAGAAGCGCCGCGAGGCCTCCTGAGTGCGTCCGGCACACGCCGGCCGCCAGCGCCCGCATTTGATTTCTCTCTGGGAAATGGGAGCAGCTTCCATCGATGTCGTTTCCCTCTTTCCCGAAATGCTCACGGGCTTTCTGGCGACCAGCATCCTAGCCCGAGCCCAAAAAAAAGGCCTCGTCCACATCTCCGTCCACTCTCTCCGCCGCTGGGCCCGCGGGAAGCACGCCGTCACCGACGAGCGTCCCTTCGGGGGCGGAGCAGGTATGCTCCTAAAGCCGGAGCCGCTCTTCGAAGCGGTGGAGGAACTGAGAAAGGATGCCCCTTCTGCCTGGGTAATCTATCCCTCTCCGGAAGGAAGGCCATTCTCCACCTCCAGGGCTCGAGAACTGGCCCGAATGGAACGGCTCATCTTCCTCTCAGGCCATTACGAGGGCATCGATGAACGCGTGCGGGAGCATCTGGTAGATGAGGAAATTTCCATCGGTGACTATGTTCTCAGCAACGGAACACTGGCGGCAGCGGTCATCATCGACGCGCTCGTGCGCCACATCCCCGAGGTTCTGGGCGACGAGGAATCCCTGGAGCAGGACAGTTTTGCCGAGGGCCTCCTGTCCTTCCCCCAGTACACCCGCCCGGAGATCTTTCGCAGCTGGGCAGTACCGCCAATTCTCCTCTCCGGTCATCACCGGGCCATTCGGGATTGGCGCCAAGAGCAGCGCCTTGCCCGTACCCGGGCACGGCGGCCCGAGCTCTGGGAGATCTGGCAAAAACGCGGCGAAAAGGATTGATTTCCCTCCGGTCTCTCACTAGTTTGCGCGTCGAGTCCAGGAGGTGTATGATGAATGTCCTTATTCAGAAGATCACGCAGGAGCAGCTGAAACCCAATCGCGATGTGTTCAAAATTGGCGACGGGGTACGGGTCCACGTGAAAGTCCGTGAGGGAGAGAAGGAGCGCATCCAGGTATTTGCGGGCATCGTCATCGCGCGCCGCGGCTCCGGCATTCATGCCTCATTCACGGTGCGACGGGTATCCTTCGGTGAGGGAATCGAACGGGTATTTGCGCTGCACTCGCCGAGGATCGAGAAAATCGAGGTGGAACGGGAGAGCGTTCCCATGCGTCGGGCCAAGCTCTACTACCTGCGCCAGCGCATCGGTAAGGAGGCCGTCAAGGTGAAGGAGAAGAAGAGCTGGGAGAATAAGACCCGTGGCGTCCCATCGGCTCCGAAGTCGTTTCTGAAAACGGACGCAAGGGTGTCGGCAGGGAAGGTCTCGTGATTCCATCTCCACATAGGAAGAATTATTTCTCCCGCGCCCTCAGCAAGGTTTGGAGCTACGGCTTTGCCGGTATCACCCTGAGTGCTGGTTCCTGGCTAGAGGGGAATTCCCAAGTCACGACGCTGCCGAGTCTCCCTTCCGTGCAGGCAGCTCCGATCAGCGCATCGGTCCTGATGGGGAAAGAGGGGAATCCTCCCATTGCGGTCGTTTCCCCGGCGAGGGAAGCGCCGCCGTCCAGTCCTTTAGAACAGCCCAAAACAACACAGCCTATGGAACGCACGCTCATCATTTTGAAACCTGACTGTTTGGAGAACCGACATGTCGGGGAGGTCATCGCTCGCTTCGAGGAGGCCGGATTATGCCTCATCGCCTGCAAGATGAAGGAGGTCCCGGATGCCGTTTGGCTCGAGCATTACGCCCATCTCGCCCACCTGCCCTTTTTCCAGGAAATCGTGGAGTTCATGAGCGCGGGGCCAGTCATCATCCTGATTCTCGAGGGTCCCGATGCTATCGCCTGCGTCCGCACGCTTTTGGGGGATACCGATTCCCGCATAGCGGCACCTGGCACGATTCGCCGTACTTGGGGAACGGATAAGATGCGCAACATCGCCCATGCTTCTGATAGCCTCCAGACGGCGGCTGCCGAGATCAGGCGCTTCTTCAAACCGGATGAGATTTTTGCTCTCCAACCCAGAGGAGCTCACTCCGATATCTGTGTGCTTGAGAGTGAGATTGAGAGGTGAATCGCATCGGTCTTTTTGGAGAAAACTGCCTCAGGGGATTGGATCTGATCGACCGTCTCTTCGTCCGTTTTTTCCTCGGCCGCCTCATTCCCATGATTTTGACTTTCGTCAGTCTCTGGCTCTGGAAACAACTCCAGCGATGGGAGCACCGGCAGGAACATCCGTGAATTTTAAACATCTATGAATCAAAACACATCTATGAACCAAAACTCCAGTGTCCGTATCCTTTTTCTCGGTGACATTGTCGGCAAGCCTGGGCGAGCTTTGATCCTCAGCCAACTGCCGGAGATCCGGGAACGATTCCACCTAGACCTTATCCTGGCCAATGGGGAAAATGCTGCCTCAGATAAGGGTTCCGGCATCACCGCTGCCATCGCCCATGAGCTGCACGCCGCCGGGATTCTGGCCATCACATTGGGGAACCATACCTGGGGACAGAAGGAATTTCTCAACGAAATCGATTCCGTTCCCTTCGTCTGCCGACCGGCCAATTTTGCGGCCTCGGCGCCCGGGGCTTCCTGGGTCGAGTTGCCCTTCTGCGGAAAGCGCCTCGGCGTCGCGTGCTTCTTGGGCCAAGCGTCCATGAGAATCCTCACCGATTCCTCGCCCTTTCGAGCAGCAAGTGAGTTGCTGGAGCAGCATCCGGAAATCGATTCCTGGATATTCGATTTCCACGCCGAGACGACGGCCGAGAAAATAGCCATGGGCTGGCACCTCAATGGTCGGGTGTTGGCCGTGATGGGCACCAATACCCATGTCCAGAGCAACGATGCCCAAGTGCTGGATGGCGGCACCGCCTACATGACTGACCTCGGGATGTGCGGCCCCCATCGCTCCATCATCGGACATAAGATCGAAGCCCGGCTGCCAAGCTTTTTGCAGAGCCTTCCTCCTCGGGCGGAGGTCGCCAGCGAAGATGTCCAGCTCCGCGGCTGTCTTATCGAGGCTGATCCTATCAATCTAAAGGCACAATCGGCCAAAGCCTTTCGCTGGCCGCTGCCGGAGTGAGCTTCGTTCCACGGCGTTTCCCCTCTTTTCAGCAGCTGGATGGCCGGCCCAGTTCCAGCTGCTGCCACATTTTCATCGGGATTTCCTCCGGTCTCACCGTAGCGGAATAAGCATTCCTGCGCAGAAGCTCCGACCAGGCATTGGCCAGGATCGGCGGGAGGTGCTCGGCCATCAGGTGTCCCAGCTGCTTGCGGCGCTGGGTGAAGAGCTGGCGGAGGAGGCGCCTTGTCCCATGGGAGAAGCGAAAGGGTTCCGCCTTGAGGGACAGACTCAGCAAAACGGAATCCACCGCTGGTGCGGGGAAGAAACAGTGAGAAGATACCGGATGAGCCTCGACTTTATCGTAGGCCGACTGTAGGAAGAGAGCGATGGGGCCCATGACCTTCGTCCCGGCGGGGGCCAAGAAGCGCTCCACAGCTTCCCGCTGGAGCAGGACGACAAGGCGCGAAGGCAGGACTGCCTGGCCCAGCAGAGCATCCATCCAAGGGGTGGAAATCGCATAGGGCAGATTCGCCACTACTTTATAGTCCTTCTCTTCTGGTTTCTCCGCCACGGGGAAGGCCATGGCATCCCCCTGAAGTAGGTGAAAGCGCTCCCGATAAGCTTTACCCAAGCTTTTTCTCAAATGCGCGCAGAGCCTCCCGTCGCATTCTACGGCGTAAAGATCCGCTCCTCTTTCCAAAATTCCCTGCGTCAGGGTGCCCAGGCCCGGGCCGATTTCCACAACCGTGTCCGACGAAATGAGCTCGGCCATGGCCAGAGATTTTTGAACGATATTCTGGTCGACTAGAAAGTTCTGTCCCAGCGACTTTTTCGGCTGGAGTTTTAGCTCTCGTAAGAACTGCCGCGTCTGACTTAGACTCAGCATGGACGTTTATGGATGAGATGAAGCGGAGCTTCCTCCACCGTATCGCCTGCCACTGAGAGGAGTTTTCCCAAATGCGAACCCCAATAGCTATACCGGCCGCTGCTTTTCCCTCCTTCTGCCTGACAGCGTTCCAGCCGCCCTCTGCTGGCGATATAGGTCCTCGGCCGCTTCCGCGAGGAGCGATACCTGCTCCTGGCATGAGCATTCCCCAAATGGATTTTCCCAAACACGGAACGGCCGCTCAGCGGCGCGCATGGCGCGTTTTCAAAAAAGAGTCGAAGGTGTGGAGAAAGGGGACGTCGGTCGAAATGGTGAAGGAATCAATGCCGCTGTGCCGAAAGCGTTCTTCCAACTGCCGGTTTCTCGTGCGCAGAAGGGCCTCGTAATTCTTTTGAAAGTCCCGCGAAGCGGTGTTGATCTCCAGCAACTCTCCGGTCTCGCTGTCCTCCCAGCGCACCCAACCGACGGGAGGCAGGAGCTGCTCGCGCGGGTCACCTACTCGCACACAGACGATGTCGTGATAGCGCCGCATCCACTGCAGGGAACGCAACTCGTCCTCGGAGAGGGTAGCAGAAGTGTTCCCACAGGGAAGAAAGTCGCTGAGGAGGAAGATGATGGTCCGCCGCTTTAGGATTTGTCTCAGAAAATGGAGGGCCTGGGCGAGGTCTGTCCGCTGTCCCTTCGCCTCGAAGAACAACACCTCGCGGATGACACGCAGGATGTGATTCTTCCCCTTATGGGGCGGAATGTAGGCCTCGACGCAGTCGCTGAAGAGCAGCAGGCCGACCTTGTCGCTGTTCTTGGTAGCCGAAAATGCGAGAATACTGGCCAGCTCTCCGGCCACGTCCCGCTTCGTCTGCTCCCCACTGCCGAAATCCAGCGACGCGCTCAGGTCGACCGCGATCAGCATCGTCAGTTCCCGCTCCTCCCGGAATTTCTTGATGTAAGGCCGGTTCATCTTGGCCGAGACATTCCAATCGATCGTCCGGACATCGTCACCGGGAGAGTATTCGCGGACTTCCTCGAAATCCATACCCTGCCCCTTGAAAACGCTGCGGTAGGCTCCCACGAGGGGATCGCTCAACAGCCGGCGCGTCTTGATCTCCAGGCGGCGGACTTTTTGCAGAATCTGCTGGATCCGCTCCTGTCGCTGTTCCTGCTCGGCAGCTTTTCCCATGGGGGGCAATAGATGACGCGAGGAAGGCTCACGGCACCGGCACCGTGTTCAGGATGCGGGAGATGATGGTTTCTGCCGTGATGGACTCCGCTTCCGCCTCGTAGCTCAGGAGGATCCGGTGGCGCAGCACGTCGATGCCGATGGTCTTGACATCCTGGGGAATGACATAAGCCCGACCCTGAAGAAAGGCCCAGGCCTTGGCCGCCAGGGTCAGGGCGATGGTGGCCCGCGGAGAGGCCCCGAACTGGATGAGGTGGTTGATGTTGATCTTGTAATCCGAGGGTTTGCGGGTGGCAAAGACGATGTTCACGATGTAATCCACCACCTTCTCGTCGATGTAGATGCGGTCCAGAACCTTGCGGGATTCCAGGATGCTTTCCGGCGATACCACCGGATGGATCTCCGGCAGCGGCTCGGTCCTCGACATCAACTGCAGAATCCGCTTCTCCTCGTGGATGTCCGGATATTCTATCCTCAACTTCATCATGAAGCGGTCGACCTGTGCCTCCGGCAGGGGATAGGTCCCTTCCTGGTCGACAGGGTTCTCGGTCGCTAGGACTAGAAAGGGCTCCGGTAGGCGGAATGTCTTGTCGCCGATGGTCACCTGTTGCTCCTGCATCGCCTCCAGCAGCGCGCTCTGCACCTTGGCCGGCGCACGGTTGATCTCGTCCGCCAGAACGACGTTGGCGAAAATCGGGCCCTTCTTTGTCTCGAAACTCGCCTCGCGCGGGTTGTAGATCAGGGTGCCGACGATGTCGGCTGGCAAGAGGTCTGGGGTGAACTGGATGCGCTTGAAACTCGCCTGGATCGCCGCCGCCAGCGTTCGCACCGACAGGGTCTTGGCCAGGCCAGGGACGCCCTCCAGGAGCACATGCCCATTGCTCAGCAGCCCGACGATCAATCGGTCGATCATGTAGCGCTGTCCTACGATCACACGGCTCATCTCATCCCGCAGCAGTGTCACCCAGGCAGAAGACTCGCGGATTTCCTGTCCCAGTGCGCTCAAATTGTCACTCATAAAGCTTTCTTGACTGCCTGTCCCTTATAAGCCAAAGCCTGCCGGTCGTAAATCCAAAATTTTTCCAGGTTTCGGAAGATCGCTCTGCTGCCGCCTTTGCTTTCCCGGTGCGGAAAACGAAGTTTTCCGCGCCGGGAAAGCGGCCCGCGCAGCGGGCCGAAGCCCCTTTGGGGCTCAAAGGCGGCAGCGATCGACGGATCATCCGTCCTGCAGGGGCCTGGGGATCCTCACCCAAGAACTATCGGGGGAAAAGCGCTGCCGTGGCGCTTTCCGTCCCAGGGAACAAAGCTGGGGATAGGGGAGTCGGTTTCCGTCCGCCAGGCATCGTCCCAGCGAACAGATGGGAGCATCAGCGCCGCCGCTGCCTGCAGGTCGTAATCCAGCGCTTTGTAGGTCATCAAGGCTGGTGGAGCCAGGGTTTGGGTTGGAAAGCGCCGTGCCTCGGCCAGAATTCCCCCCTCTTCCGGAGAGAGCCTGAGCACTTCCCCTCTCCTTGCCCACCAGAGCTCTCCCCGCCGCAGCTGGGCGAGCAGCGGGCATTTAGATTCGAGCCGCGAGGCGATTTGGAGACCGTTGTAGTGCCCCACCGGCACGGAGCGATAGGCCGGAAGGCTCTTCCAAACGCGGATCATCATCAGAACGCTGTGCAGGCCCAGCGTCCCGCTGGGGCCGGAATTGTAGATAAAGCCGGCCCAGGGAAATCGGGGGAAATACTCCCGAATCGGCTCCCATAGCACTTCCATCCGGGCATGGGGAAAGCGCCTGAAGTACGACCATCGGCCCCCCTCGAGAATGCCCATCTGGGGAAAGATCGTGGCGGCATCAAGGCAGAGATAGGGTCCGTCGCTCATCTTCTCAGCCCAGGCCCAGCGTATGCCGGAACAGCATCGACTTCCAGAGGCGGTAGCGGCCCTCCTCCGAGAGAGTGTACTGCCGCCCGTCGGAGGATTTTTCCCAAAATCCGTGCCGAAGATTCTCCTCTGCCCAAAACTCCTGCTCCCGATTAAGCGTTTCCGGGAGATGGGAGACTTCCCATGCCCCACAGATGCTTCCCAGCCGCTGCAGTCGCCGCCGGTGCCGCCGCAATAGGGTCTGAGGAGAGGCGAAACCGTAGCGCTTGAGCCGCCAGGCCGCCGGCATCCACCCGCCCGGGGGGAGCTGCCTGTTGTCTGTCACCAGCCATTCCTTCTCCTCTACCTGCGAGCTCAATGCACACCGCACCTGCCGAATCCCTCGGGGGCCCATGTGGAAAAAAAACTCCAGCCGGATCCGCCGACTGGCATCCAGCATGACCACATTGAGCATCAGCGGAGTGCCGAGGAAGGACAGGCGAAAGCATCCCGCGTTCTGGAAACGCTCGCGGCGGAAGTAGTTCCTCAGGGCGCGAAAACGCCAGTGGATGGGCCAGGAAATCCTTTCATTCAGCGCTTCGTACTGCAGGATTGTGGGCCACTGCTGGGCCTGTATTCTCCCCGTCATTCCCCAGAAATAGATACTCTCGAGGAGAAAAATCGTGGCGAGGATGAGGACCGAGGGTACCGCCCAGCTCATGCGGCCCTCCAGGCAGGCGTGGAGCAGGACGCTCAAGAGCCCTACTCCGCTGAGGCGCAGAGCCATGCGGCCGACCCAAAGAAGCCAAAGGTTCCAAAAGCAATCGCACAGCATCAGGGAAAAACCCAGGATCATCAGGAATAGCATGAGTCCTCTCAGGTGAAACAAATCCATGAGCTTTCGTCTATCAGAAGAGATGATGGCCCGCTTTTCGACTTTTATTTTCTCCAAAAATTCCAGACTCCCTCTCTTTGGGCCGCTGAATCCTAGCCACTCCGCGTCGCATGTCCATCCATCCTCCACTTCTGCAGTACAGGAGAACCGGAGAAGGCAGCGTCGTGACGCTTTCGGTCAGCGGAGACTGGACCCTTCGGGCTTCTCTTCCCTCCTGGGAAGAAGTACATGCCTATCTGGAAGCGGCCGAGCTGCCGGCCCAAGGCATCGTCGAGCTGGAGGCGCGGGCACTCACTTGTTGGGATTCCGCCTTCCTCAGCTTCGTCCGCCATCTGCGGCAGCTCTGCCAGGAGCAACGGTGGCAGCTGCGTCCCAGGGAATTGCCGGATAACGTGTGGAGGATCCTCGACAGCATCGTGGCTTCCCACTCCGGAGCACCAGCGGCGGCAACGGCTCCCTTCTCCCTAAAAAAGGCCTTGAGACGGATCGGGCGTCCTTTCTGCGAAGTTCTGGACTTCATCGGCCGCATCTACCTCAGCTTTGGGAAATGCCTGCGCGGCCAGAGGGTCTTCCAATGGCCCGATTTTTTCAGTCATCTGCAGCAGGTCAGCGTCGAGGCCTTGCCCATCGTCGCGCTGATCAGCTTCCTCGTCGGTCTCATTTTGACCTTTGTCAGCCTCATCCAGCTCGACAAGTTCGGGGCGGGTATCTACGTCGCCGACCTGGTCAGCCTGGCCATGACTCGAGAAATGGGCTGTCTCATGACTGGGGTCATCCTGTCCGGCCGGAGTGCCGCTGCCTTCGCCGCCACTCTGGGAACCATGAGGGTCCATGAGGAAATCGATGCGCTGGAGACCTTTCAGATTCCGGCCGTGGACTTCCTGGTCATCCCTCGGATCCTGGCCACGGTTCTGGCCATGCCTGCCCTCTGCCTTTTCGCTGACTTCATCGGAATTCTCAGCGGTTTCTGCGTCGCCTGGGGAGTAGCCGACATCCATCCACTGCTCTACCTCGCCCAGACGAAGCGCGCGCTCACTTTGAGCAACATCCTCATAGGCCTCCTCAAAAGCGCCTTTTTTGGGAAGATCATCGCCAGCGTGGGCTGCTACTACGGCCTCCGGAGCGAGAGGGATGCTTCTTCCGTCGGCTTGGCCAGCACTTCTGCGGTGGTGGCCAGCATCACCTGGATCATCACCAGCGACGCGCTCTTCGCCGTGATTCTCTCCTTCCTGGATCTCTGATCTTCTGGGGAAAGTCGGTTTGAAGGACTGCTGGGCCTGTCTCAGTGGGTGCCGTCTTTGCCCGGAGGGAGGGAAGCTTCTGCTTCCCTCCCTCCGGGATGCCCGCTCCGCGGGCGAGCCCCTGCGGGGCTCCAAAGACGGCATCCTACCGACCCATCCGGATCGGACCACCTCCGCTCAATCCTCCGCTGGCCGAGCCTCGTTCCTCTCCGGCCCTTCGTCCTCCCGGCTCGCATCGGCCTCATCAGTGCTCCAGAGGAAGCTCCGCTTCTCCGCCGTCACTTTTCCCGATGCATCCCGCAGTTCCACGCACCAGGCCACCACGTCATCGGGATTCCGGAGCGAGGCGTCATCCGTCATGCCGAGGTAGAGTTCGCCGGCCCGTCGCGGTCTCGACTTGCCGAATTCAAAGCGCCGTTCCTGGGCCTCGAGACTTCCGCGGCGGAGGTATTTTAGCACAGCGCAGCAACAGGCTTCCCGGGAGGACAGAGGTCGCGAAAAGCGCAGTACCCAGTAGAAGCCCCCGCGGCGGGCCCCATCACTCCGCAGCGCCCAGCGTCCCTCCGGGACCCGACGTCCCGTAAGCCATTCCGTCAGGCTTCGGAAGTCGTTCTCCGATTTATGAAGAAGGAGGACATCGAAGGAAATAGTTCTGCAGCCCTGGGCATACTGAGCCGGAGCCCTGCCGGCCATGCTTCGCCCGGGAAAACCGCAGCTCTCGGGAAGAGGGCCCAGGAGCAGGAGGCCCAGGAGGAATCCGGCTCCCATTAGCCGATGGGGGCAAAGCAGGAGGTATGGATGCCGAGGCATAAGAAGGCGGATTGAAATCTATGGCCTTGAAAAGCCAGATTCCCCGATTAGAATGCGGAAGAAGCACCGGAGATGCAAGAAACTAATACCTCAGCATGAAGCAGAAACTCATCGTCGCCAATTGGAAGATGAACCAGACACTGCGGGAGACAGAGGCCTTTTGCCAGGCCCTGCTGCCGCTCGAGATTCCCGATGTGGAAGCCGTCATCTGCCCGCCCTTCACGGCCCTCCGGACGGCTCAAGAGCAACTGCGCCATTCCGGTATCCGACTGGGGGCGCAGAACATGAATGCCCATGTTGCCGGTGCCTTCACGGGAGAAATTTCTCCTCTCATGTTGCGGGAACTGGAGGTGAACTATGTCCTTCTCGGCCACAGCGAGCGGCGGACCCTTTTCGGCGAGAAGGACGAGGCGCTGCGTTCCAAATTTCTCTCGGCATTGGAATATCGCTTCATCCCCATCCTCTGTATCGGCGAGACGCTGGCGGAGCGAGAGAAGGGGGCCACCAAGGACGTCATAGAAGGACAGATGCGCTCAGTCCTACACGGTCTGAATATCCCCTCGCCCTTCGTCATCGCCTACGAACCCGTCTGGGCTATTGGAACCGGCAGGGCAGCGACGCCGAGCGATGCGGAAGAGGTGCACGAGGAAATCCACTCGCTCCTGCAGGAGCTCTTGGGGGCCCAGGGGGCCTCTGTCCGTATCCTTTACGGCGGTTCCATGAATCCATCCAATGCCGAGGCCCTCCTGCGTGGAAAGAACATCGATGGTGGTCTCATCGGTGGCGCTTCGCTCAAGGCGGAAAGTTTTGGGGAATTGCTCTCCATTGCCCAGCGGCTTTCCTGAACCTAGGCCCAGTGGGCCCACGCCTTAGGCATCCGTAGATGAAGAGGGATGCTGAGAAAAGACGAAGCTCAGAGCTATCTTCCATCCAGCCTTGACTTTGTGATCCATTGTATTCAGCCTAACTTCCATCTTCGATCTCTTGGCTCAATGGCTCCGCACTATCTGCTCACAGGTGTTCCACTCTACCTCTTCCTCCTCATAGGACCGGTCAGCGGCGTCGCCATAATCGTGGCCCTCATGCCGCAGAAATCCGTCGATGAGCGCATCCAGATCATCACCCGCGCCTGCTGGGTCGCCTACGGCATGATGCTCTTCTTCGCCCTGACAGGCAACTTTCTCCTCCAAAGCCTCCTGGGGATCAGTCCTGAAGCCTTTCAAATCGGTGGCGGCCTCTATCTCCTGAGCCTCGGCGTCGACATGCTGGGCCTGTGGCGGAAACCGGAAGCGTCTAATACCGAGGTGCAGCCGAAGAAGGGCGGATCCTCGGAAGATAGCTCCTACATCACCCCAGTCGCGCTGCCGCTCATCATCGGGCCGGGCGTCATCACCGCCATCCTGGGTTTTCGAGCCCAAGTTGAGGGGTATCGGGACGGAGTGCTTTTCTTCCTCGCGCTCTCCATGACCATGTTCGCCGTCTTCCTGTGCTTTTCCTGTCTCATCAGAGCTTCAGGGCTTCTGACACCGCGTATCCTTCAGACCCTAGAAAAGCTTGCTGGCCTGCTCACCTCCTGCCTGGCACTGGATATCGTCCTCGAAGGCCTGCGGATCTATCTGGCTCATTGCTAAAATTCTCCGTGCCGCCCTAATAAGGCTCAAGGGAGAGGGGGCTTTTATTTGCTTGCGCCTTCCAGAAAAAACGGTGTTCCTAGAGTATGAGGATATGGTAGGTAGAGGGAAGGGCTTAACTTGGGGTATTGTATTCTCCTGTGGACTCCAGGTTTTTACCGATGGAGGCAACAGAGGAGAGCCTGATCCAAAAGAATTCACCGCCCATGAGAGCTGGGACGATGGGGAATCTGAAGCTCCCAATACCCATCAGGAGGATTCGGACATAGCCCCTTTTATTCAGGCTCCTACGGCAGATTCGGCAGGACAAAAAGGGAGTCCAGGTCCTCCTAAATACCTCAGCTTAGCAGCTTCAGCATTTTCGACAGGAAGCAGTGAGGGAGAGGATGGGGGAAAAAACATAAAGGGGTCAACGTGGACTGGGGTCTTCGACGCAGAGTCCGACGCGAGCTCAATAACCCATGGTGGGAAGCCGGCGATAGCCCCCCAGAAGCCGCTCTCGGAAGAGGAGGAAGAGGGCGTCATCCTGAGGAAAATGCGATCCATCATCATTCCGGAAATCGAATTCAAAGAAGCCAGTTTCTCGCATGCCTTGGATGTTCTCCAGGAAATGGCTATTCGCTATGACCCTCTCTCGCCACTTTCGGATGGAAAGGGCCTGAATATGGTCATCCTCGGAGGGAATCCCGATGCGAAGATCACGCTGCGAGTCCATGATATGTCGATCGCGCGCATTTTGCGCTTCATCGCCAAATCGGCTCATTATCAATACGACATCCTTGATGGGAGTCTCGTGTTTTTCGATGAGGAGAAACATTGTGACCTCGAAACGAGATTTTTCCCGATTTCGCGGGGAACGGTCAGCTGCATCATGGGCAAGGTTTTGGACGATGTGCCCAAGCCCTTTGATCCGTCCGATGCTTCCGGCACGGCAGCCGAAGAGGCCTATCTCAAGAAATTTTTCCAGCGGGCCGGTGTCGACTTCTCCGGAGTCAGCGGCAGCAACATGGCCTTCGATGGGACGCAATTGATCGTCACGCATACTCCGCTTCACCTCCGCAGGCTGAAGAACATTTTGGAGCGCTACCGCGAGACCCGACAGGTGGCAATCGAGGCCCGTTTCGTCGAAGTCCAGGCGGGAGATCTCGATGAATTCGCCCTCCAGTGGGGATTTCAAAAGGGCCCGACTCCGCGGGGGAACACCTGGAGCTGGGGGAACAAACCGGCCGGCGGCGAAAAGGATCTCAGAGCAAGCGTCCGCGGCCTGGCGGAGGCATTCACAGGTCAAGGGAGTAAGATGGGGCAGGGGCAAATCGTTCCTGCTGCAGGAGGCCAAACTACAAACATCGACAATAGCCCGCCCACCTTCCCGAACTCGGTCGATTATGGGGCAGCGGCCAATCCCATCGGTAATTTCGTCGGTGTCATCAGCGGGGGGAAATTGAACCTGATGATCAGGGCCCTCGAGCAGAGCAAGGGGAGTAATATGCTCTGCGCTCCCAAAATCACCGTCCTATCCGGCAAGATGGCGTCCATCATCATCGCCCAGGAACTGCGCTACCCCAACAGCTATAGCGAGACGCAATCCGATGTAGGTAGCTCCAGCGTCAACAACTCGGGAGCGGGAGTCACGATCACAGCCGGCCGACCGGAGAATTTCCAGACGCGCAATGTGGGGGTCGAGATGTCCGTCATCCCCACCGTGGAGGAAGCGGAACGCATCAATCTAAAAATAAACCCGACCGTCACGGAATTTGAAGGATTCGTTCAGTATGGAGGCGCCAGCATAGCCATGAATTCCAACCAGACGGTCTATACGCCGTCGGGATTTTATCAGCCCATATTCTCGACGCGGCAGATCAAGACGGAGCTCACGATCCAGGATGCCTCCACCGTCGTCATGGGTGGGCTCATGCGCGAGGAGGCCAAGGAGGTGCGGGATAAAATTCCCATTCTGGGAGATCTGCCCCTGCTGGGGAAGCTCTTTCGCTCCCACGGCGAGACGACCCAGAAGAAGAATCTCCTGATCTTTGTCACGGCGCACATTCTTTCGGCAGACGGCCTACCCCTGAGGCAGTCCGACGATGCGGGCTTTCCTCCGGAGGCGTCGGAGCGATTCGCTCCCTGCTTCCCTCCCAAGTGGAGCGATAAGGCCGAGCTGTCGGCGGGGAAAGCAGAGGACTCATCCCTGTTCAAGGCCCCGAAGAAGCCTAATGGCAGAACAACTAGACGTCGCAAGCGGAACCTTTAGGCTCAAAATGAGCCTCTCCGTGAGAAAATTTGCAAAGAACGCTTGCCGTCGCGCGGAACGGCCTTTTTTTTCTGGGAAAAGTTTACCTCCGTCGGCGGACGGGGAAAGTCATATATGCAGAATTTCTCCCAGCAATGCCTAGATCTCGCTCGGGCAATCTTGGGGCAGAGCCTACCGGCCATCACCGATAACGGGGAGATACGGCCGGTCGAAGGCGAGGCCCTGGTCAAGACGGATGCTGCCTATGCGGCCCTTGCCCTTGGAGAGTATTGTCGGATCACGCGGGATTCCCACCTCGGCGACTTTGTCCTGATCCCGTTGGCGGCCCGCTGCTTTCAATCCCAGCTGCGCGATGAAAGCCTTCAGGACATGGAGTTGAATTACCTAGCCCTGGCCCTCTTCTGCTTCGGGGCGACGCCATCCCAAAATCCTCTCTGGCAGCAGCTCAATACGGAAACGCAGGAACGTTTTCAGAAGCGCTTGCTCCAGCACCATAATCCACAGGCAGCCTGTAACCTCGCACGGGTCCTTATAGCTTTCGGCATGGGCTTTACGAAGAAGGATGAGACGACGCGCGTCCTCACGTCCTTTCTGGAAGGGGCGCGGGAAAACACGTCCGGTGGCTTTCTCGACCACGCTCCAGAGGCGGGCATCGGTGGCAGCTACGACTTAATCGGCTTGTGGACACTGAATTTCCTGCAGCAGGTACTGCAGAGACACATCAACGGAGAGGTCAGCCAGAATCTCCTCCCGGGCATTCGGACGCAGATGGCCGGATACCTTCGCCTCTTGCCTGAGCTCATCCGCCAGGACGGGCTTGCCTGGGCCTACGGGACGACGATGGGATTCTATTCCCAGCTCCTCGTACTCCACGCTGTCCTGTCCGCCTTGTCCGCAGGATGGATAGCCCCCGAGCAGCAGGGACTCTATGTCGGCCTGCTGCGCCGACTCTTCCACTGCCTGTTCTCTCACTACATCGACCAAGGGCATGGGACGATGCTCATCCGCGATGGAGAGCGCAATGCGGCACCGGCTTATTCGACGCGCAAGGCTAATTTCGATGCGGTACGCTACCTCTGTCAATGGGCGGAGCTGGCCAGGAAACTCCAGTGGCCGTCGGCCTGTACCGATCCGGAAGAGAAGAGTGGAGGGCGTTTCATCCAGTTCATCCAGACGCCGAAGAAGGAACAGGGGATCTTTATCTACCGCAACGCGGGACAGAGGACGCACTATACTCTGCCGCTCCTCTCGAGCCAGGGAAAGGGACTGGGCGAAAGCCTGGCATTTCCGCATTGCCCTGGGATTTTCGACGCGCCGGCCGAAACCTATCTGCCCATCCTCCAGCCGGAGCTGATGATAGAGGGACAGAGTTTTATCCCCTCGTTCTACGGCAGGAACTGCAGCAGCGGCATGGGCCTGAAACGCTCATTTTTCTTCCGCTACGAGCAGCCGGAGCTGATCAGTAATCGGGAGCTCATCGTCCCCGGCCTGGCCAGCTGCCGGGTGACCTGGACATTTTTCGAGGACCGCATCGTGTCGGAATTTCTCTATACCGCTCCCAATCGGCTCAAGCTGGAGCAGCTGCGCTATGTCATCGCGCTGTCGGCGCCCCATTCGCTACACGCTTCATCCGGATTCCGCTTGGGGCCAGAGAGCCTGCGGGCAGTGGTTGAAAAGGACGACTTCGGCATGAGTTGGCAGGAGCTCGTCACCGTGCATGGCGATCCTCAGTACCGAACGGCCTATGGCCCCCTCCACTTCCTTCAGATCCTCTCGCGGCCAAGCCCCATCTTTCTCCAGCCGGGCAAGCCCTATCTCCTGAAAGTTTCCTTCCAGCCGGACATCCTCTCTTCCTGAAAAGAGAAACGTAAAAAGAGAGGCGTTGTCGGCCGTTCTGAGAGAGGACCGTGGCGTCGAGGGCTTCTGGCTGTTCTGGGTAGGGGCCGCCTTTGGCGGGAAGGAGGGAGTGAAAAGGCATGCCTTTTCATTCCCTCCTTCCCGCGGCTCGCGCCGCGAGCCAGAAGCAGGAGCCTTCCAAAGGCGGCCCCCACTCCTGCCGATAGAAAGATAGCACTCAGAAGAACCGGCAGAGACCGTCTGTACGGAAGAAGATGTGGAGGACGAGGTTCGTCGCCAGGGCCGCGGCGAGATCGTCGATGACGATCCCCTTTCCTCCGCGCCAGTCCTGCAACTTGTAAATCCCCAGCGGCTTCCAGATGTCGAAGTAGCGGAAGAGCACGAAGCCCACGCCGAGCAGGAACCAGAGCAGATGACTCTCCGGACTCACGTAAAAGCCGAAGAAGCAGAGCGGCATCGCGACGAACTCGTCCAGAACGATGCAGTACGGGTCTTTCACCCCCACTTCCCGCTCAGCAGCATCGCAGATGGGAATGGCGATGCAGAAAATACTGAACGCAGCGAGACAAAGAAATCCCCAAGCCGGCAGCTCGCGGTAGCAGAAGGAGTAGAAGCCCAGACCGGCCAGAGATGCCCAGCTCCCGGGCGCGAAGAGTTTATTCCCCACTGGCCCCAGTGTCGCTATTCCCATGAGCCAGGGTTTAGGGAGGCACTGGACCCAGAGGCTGGGCCGTAGTTTCTTGATCCTTCTCTTTATCTTCAGCTCCTTCTTCAGCTTTCCCTGTAGATGAGAAAAAACAGGACGATCTTCTCGACATGCTTTTCCAGCTTCAGTGTCTCTTGGATTCTTTTTAATGCTTGCCTGAGGCCCATGGGCGCAGCCAATGGATGGAGTTCTCAATCGGCCTGCAGGAGCAATTGGCGGTACTTGACGAGATAACGAATCCCTGAGTCGATCGTCAAATAGGTTGAGAGGGCGAAGAGCCCCATGGCTAGGTCATAGACAAAGGTGTTGACGCATTCCGGAATGAGAGCTTGGCCATCGCGCACCAGCGCGTACCAGAGGATGAAAAATCCGGTGCTGAAAATTTGAGCGATGGTCTTGATCTTCCCCAAATTTTCCGCGGCCAATACGACCGATTTGACCGAGGCGATCAGCCTCAGACCGGTGATGAGGAATTCCCTCGCCAGGATCAGAAGCACCAGGAAAAGCGTCCAGCGCGGTACTATCCCTCCTTCAAAGCCGACATTCCGGGGATTTGGTAGGGCAAGAATCGTGATCCACAGCCCGATCATCAGTATCTTGTCGCTCAACGCATCCATCAGTTTTCCGAAGATGGAAATCAGGCCATAGCGACGAGCCAGGTAGCCGTCGTACCAATCTGTCAAGGCCGCCAGGACGAACAGGACGAAGCCCAGTGTCGCCGAAAAGCGCAGAGGCAAATAGAGAAAAAAAACGATGAGGAAGAGGAAAGGAATTCTCGATAGGGTCACCCAGTTGGCGATATTCACGGCCTTTTCGTCCTCAATGCCTCAGTGCCCATTTCCTTTCGCCCATTACTTGGATGCTGATGTTGCGGCTACAGCCGGCGCCGTTACCGGATAACGCCGGTTGAGACGAGAAGTCATTTCGTCAGAAATATCGGTGAAAGGAGCGGCATAGAGAATGTCCGGATTCGCCCGGTTGACGACGAGGATGGCCCTTTTCTCCTGAGCGATTTCGGTGGAAATCATCCGCAGCTCACCGATGGTCTTGGACAATAGTTCCGAACGCGCATCCTCCAAACGGCTCTCCGAATCTTCCTGCCAACGCTGAAAGTTCATCTCCTTCTCACGAAGCGCCTCCATCTTCTTGTCCACCTCCGCTCGCATCTTCTCGCGTGCCTCGTCCGTCAGGGCCGGATTGTCAATTTTCTCCACCGCTTCCTGGATCTCCTTTCGGGAAGCCGCCAATTCCTCCATCTTCTTCTGCGCATCCTGCCGCAGGCTTTTGGCCATCGCTTCCAGCTCCGCGTTGCGACTTTGGACCGTGGCATAGCTTCCCATCACCCGACTGGCGTCGAAGGATAAGAGGGGACAGGCCGCTGGATCCGGTTCGGCCACTGCAGCCAGGCTTCCTCTGGCTAGCAAGATCGCTGTGCTCAGAAGACCAATCCTCGAAAAATTTCTGATATTTTTCATAAAAATCCGCCCACCATTTTTATTCCTATCGATCCGAATGTCCACTCCGAAATTCTAGCCTTCCGCCCCATCCGCTTCTGAATTTTTTCGGGTTTTCCCCTTCAATCCCTCGCCGGCCGTCGACCGAATCCGCAGGTCGCGCAGCAGCTGTTCGGGAACCGGTGTCGGAGAACCAGTCATCAACTCCTGTCCGCTCTGAGTCTTGGGAAAAGCCATCACATCCCGAATGCTGTCGGTGCCGGCCAGCATCGCCACCAGCCGGTCGAGACCGAGGGCGATACCTCCGTGCGGCGGTGTACCGTAGCGAAATGCCTTTAGCATGTAGCCAAAACGGTCTTCGACCACTTCCGGAGGAATTCGGAGCACTTCTTCAAAAATGCGTCGCTGGAGCTCTTCCTCGTGAATCCGGATGCTCCCGCCGCCCAGCTCGACGCCGTTCAGCACGAGGTCGTAGTGCTGGCTGCGAACGTTTTCCAGCGCGTCCATCAGACCGCACTCATCCTCCGGTAGCGGAGCTGTGAAGGGATGGTGCGTCGCCTCATAGCGCTTCTCCTCTTCTTGGTAGGTCACCAGGGGAAAATTTTCCACCCAGAGAAATTCAAATCGCGACGAAGCGCTTTGATCTTTCCCTCGCTTGAGGAGGAGCCCGATGCCCTCCAGCCGAAGGCGGCCCAAAATCGCACAGGCTCGCTCCCAAAAATCCGCCGCGAAGAGGATGAGGTCGCCCTCTTCGATGCCCAAAAACTCGCCGAGCTGCTGCTTCTCTTCTTCGGAAAAAAATTTCACAATAGGGGATTTCCAAGCACCGCCGGTGCACTTGATGTAGGCCAAACCGCCGGCGCCCAGCGATCGTGCCAGTTCCTCACAGCGCTGATGCTCGCCCGACGTGAGGTCGGCCAGACCCTTCAGATTGAGGGCTTTGATGACCCCGCCCTTGGCCAGGCAGTCGCGAAAAACTTTACATTCCGAATTCCGGAAGATCTCTCCCACATCCTGGATGAGGAATTCCCAGCGGATATCCGGCTTGTCGGAGCCGTAGTTGTCCATCGCCGTGGCCCTTTCCGGGGTGGCGAACGGAAGAGGTGCATCGGAGGCGGAGAGCTGGGATCTTAGGCCGAAATCCATCCGACGAAAGGGCGTTTTCAGCTCGTTCTGGCTGGGGGAAGACCATTCTGGGAGGAACTCCGCTCTTCCCAGCTTTTCCCGTATCTCCTGAAGCTGTTCGTCCCGCCACAGCGCCGCCAGGAGGCCTTCGATGAGTTCGTAAATATCTTCGCGTTGGATGAAGGACATCTCCAGGTCGATCTGAGTGAATTCCGGTTGGCGGTCGGCCCGCAAATCCTCGTCCCGAAAGCAGCGGGCCAGCGAGTAGTAGCGCTCTACCCCAGCCACCATCAGCATCTGCTTGTACTGCTGCGGCGATTGGTTCAGCGCGTAGAAGCTCCCGGGGTTAAGGCGGCTCGGCACCAGAAATTCCCGCGCGCCTTCCGGTGTGTTCTTGAAGAGCAACGGCGTTTCGATTTCGATAAAACCCTGCCCATCGAGGTAGTGCCGCACGACTTGGGTGACCCGGTGGCGCAGGCGCAGGCGCCACAAATTCTTACGGCGGCGCAGGTCGAGATAGCGGTAACTCAACCGCAGCTCATCGTTGACCTTATCGGCAGCGTCATCGATGGGAAAGGGCAGCGTTGCTGCGAGGTTGTGAACGAAGATCCCTTCAGCAAGCACCTCGATGCCACCGGTGGCCATCTTCCCGTTGCGGGCTTCCGGTGGCCTTAGGCGCACCGTACCGAAGACCGAAAGGACGGATTCCTCCTTCAATCGAGGAAGGATTTTGGAAAATTTCTCGGGTTCCTGGCCATCGGTGCGGACAGCCTCGACGGAGCTTCGAGCGAAGCCGGGAAGCGAGCACTTTTTCGCCAAATTCTCCCGTTCCGGTTCGCAGACGATTTGGGTAATCCCCTCTCGGTCGCGAAGGTCGAGGAAGAGCAATCCGCCGTGGTCGCGGATCGTCTGAACCCAGCCGGCCAGGCGTACCCGCTTCCCCGCATCGGATTCGCGCAGCTCGGCACAGTGCTGTCTGCGGCCGTTCTCGCTGCGCCCACACGGATCTTCCGCTTGCTGAAGGCGTCTTGGGTACTCCTCCGTTGGCAATGAAGGACTGGAGGATCTTGGCGACGAAGAACTGGAAAGATGTCCATTCCCCTGGATTTCGCCGATTTCACGTAGAGGGATATCGCTGGCCTTTCCCCCATCCTCTGGGCCCGCTTGCCCAGCGAGTGCTGCGGACGATGGGGAAAAATCCTCTTCAGGCTCCCCTGAATTCTCCTCATGCCTTCCTCCATCTTCCATTGAAAAACCCCCTGCTTCTCCATGAGGGCAGTTTGAACAAAAAGCACAAGGAAAAAGCGACATGGTGAGCAGATTCAGCCTGCTTATCCGGCTGTTTGGAGATCATTTGGCGGAAGAAGATGGAAGGGTCATCGCTGGGCAGCAGTCGCTCCCAGGGCCCTTTTCGGTGAGGAGAAGCGCCCGGCGAATCCTGCGTGGAGAAAGCTCCTTCACTCTCGCCAGCAACGGCCCAGCGCTTCCCTGCGTCCTAGTATTTTTTTCAACAGCACTTCTTCCGCCGCGGGCGCGATTTCAGTGAAGGGAGAAAGGCCCATCTCTCTTTGCTCATCTCCTCCTTGAATTGGAATTCACGATAGGGAACTTTCAGGAGAGCGCCGTATTCTAGTAAATGATGGATGATGGCTAGTAGGAGAAAGCTCTGGAGGTTTGCTGGTAGGCACAAGAGGGAAGATGTTGATGAGGTATGGCGGTCGCGCGGCGGGCTTCCTCTTGCGACGATGATTGGAAAGCGGTTTGAGGATGAAGCCATTGGACAAAATTTTCACGTCCCGGGAATCCCAGTCGTAGTCCCGGGCAAAATGGACCGGATGGAGACCGCCGAAGCGGGAGAGCAGGTCGCAGGGGCGTAGCCTCCTGGGAAAGAATCCGTATGGTGGAAGAGGATCTCCTCGTAAAAAAAAGAAGATCTGTTTTTTTTCTTGCCGGTGGTGTCGATGGCAGAATTGTAGGCGCTCTCAAGCGCAGGAGTCCAGAGAGCTTCATCCGCATCCCGTTGGGTAATGCCTGATGATCATGATATCCCTCTTTCCTGTTCTGGAAAGGGGGGAAAGAAAGCCCTAGAGATGCGGAAGCGGATCTCGGTTTTACAAAATTTCATCGGCGGAAGGGAAGGGGATGGCTCAGCAGGGGAAATAGGGTGGCCCGCAAGAAATGGGTTGGTCTAGGGAGATGTCGGTCTAGCGCTCTGGTGATTCGCTCTTTTTCAGCCGCTGAAGAAGCCCCATTGCCTCCGGGCCGATGGGGGGATGTCCGTGGGCGTTAGGCCTAGCGCTGTCTTCGGATTCCAGAGGAATCGCCCGCGGAGCGGGCATCAAGAGGACAACCCCTTTGGGGTTGTCCTCTTGCGAAGACAGCGCCGAGCCATATTGGTCCAGAGCTGATTTAACCCAGACAGCCTACTTATCCTGCCATTCGGCCAATGCGGGCGGTAGCAGGATCGCTTTTGGCATGGACTTCAGGACGGAGGCCCTTTGGATTTTCCCTGGAAAGAAATTTCTCCAGCGGAGAAAGCGAAGCGGTGTTCGGCCTGTTTAAAAAATTCTGCCAGGGGCTCAGCAAGACGAAGCGGCACCTGGCGCAAAAGCTGGGGGGGATTTTCCGCTCCGGCCGGCTGCGACCGGAAAGCCTGGAATCGCTTGAGGAGGCCCTCTATGCCGCCGACTTCGGCGTCGAGACGACGGGGGAAATCCTCAGCCGGATTCGGCAGGCCTTTGGAGAAAATCCTCAGGTGCAGGACATTGTGGCCGTCACCATCCAGGTACTCCGACAGCTGCTGGAGGGTTCGGAAGGGTGCCTAGCCCCACCCGTAGAGGGTCAGCCACCGGAAGTGATCTACCTGGTTGGGACGAACGGTTCCGGAAAGACCACCAGCGCAGCCAAGTGCGCCCATTTTTTCCAGGCGCAGGGGAGGAAGGTGCTCGTGGGAGCCTGCGATACCTTTCGGGTCGCGGCTAATGAGCAGCTCGCCATCTGGTCGCGGCGCCTGGGCTTCGAGCTGGTCGCCAGCCGGCAGGGGGCCGATGCGGCCGCGGTGGCCTATGACAGCTACCGGGCGGCCTGCCACCGCCGAAAAGACCTCCTCCTTCTGGATACCGCCGGACGCCTGCACACCAAGGAGGGATTGATGCAGGAACTGCTGAAGATCCGGCGAGTTTTGCAGAAGCATGGCGAGCCGGCCGCCGAGCATGTCTGGCTCGTCCTGGACGGCAGTCTGGGGATCAACTCCATCAGCTCGGCCCGACAATTTCACCAAACCCTCGGTCTCAGTGGTCTGATCATGACAAAACTGGATGGCACGAGCCGTGGGGGTGCCTTGGTCGGCATCTATCACCAGCTCCACATCCCCATCTACTTCATCGGCCTCGGCGAAAAAGCGGACGACCTGCAACCCTTCTCTCGCGAGGACTATATCCGGGCGCTTCTGGAGGAACCCTCCGATGAGGAGACCTGAGCTCGGCTAATTTTTCCCATGCGCTGTCCCGAATGCCAGAATCCGGATACCAAAGTCACCGCTACCCGGGTACAGGATGAGGATAGGGTGGTGCGGCGCCGGCGGCGCTGTTCCCGCTGCGGCTACCGCTTCTCCACTTTGGAGAACTGCTGCATCGCCGATCTCGTCGTCCTCAAGCGCGACGGTTCACGGGAGACCTTCGAGCCCCAGAAAATTCTCTCGGCATTGAAAAAAACCTTTAAAAAGGACGCTCGCAGTGATGAGGGCATCCGGCAGTTGCACCAGCAGATTGTCCAAATCATTCAGGGACAGGAGAAGCGCTCTCTCACGTCCCGGATGATCGGGGATATCGTGCTGGAACAGCTCCGGCAGATCGATCCCATGGCCTACATCCGCTTCGCGAGTGTTTATAAGAATTTCCAGACCCCCAATGACTTCGCCTCGGCGGTCCAGGCCATTTCGGAGGAATCCTGAAGCGCTGCTTCGCTTCGGAAGAACTTGGCAGGAATTCTTGGAGGGGCTGGAGAAGTAGTGGGGGCCGCCTTGGCGTGAGAGGAAGGGAAACTCCCTTTCCCTTCCTCTCACGCCCAGCGCCCGCATCCGCGGGCGCCGGGGCCCACAGGGCCCCAAGGCGGCTCCAGGCTCAGCGATCGCTCTAATGCTCGTTTCCTTCCTTTGGCTCCCGCAGGAGTTCCTGCAGATGCTTGAGGAAGAAATCGGTGGCGCCCCCAGGGCCCAGGAGGGGATCCAGAACGTGGCGAAAGAGCTGCTCCTTCTTCGCCTTTAGCTGCTGGATCTGCTCCTCCAGCGTGCCGCTGCTGATGAAGCGGTAGGCGATGATGGAGTGCTTTTGCCCCCAGCGGTGGACGCGGTCGATGGCCTGCCGTTCCACGGATGGATTCCACCAGGGATCCATCAGAAAGACATAGTCTGCCGCCGTCAGGGTGATGCCGACCCCACCAGCCCGCAGGCTGATCAGGAAGGCGGCCGGTCCGGAGAGGCTCTGGAAGTCCTGGACGATCTCTCCCCGCCGCGCCGTAGCGCCTGTGATCTGGAAGCGGGGGATTTGGGGAAAACGTTCCTGCAGCAACCCTTCGATGCGTGCCAAAAAGCGGACGAACTGGCTGAAGATGACGACTTTCTTCTCGGCGAAAAAGGCCTCGGATAGCTTCGATTCCAGGCGCAGCAACTTGCCCGATGAGGACCAGGGGCTTTCTCCGTGGCCAGCCACCAGTGCCGGATCGCAGGCCAGCTGGCGGAGGCGCATCAGTTGGGCCAGGATGGAGAAGCGGTGCCGTTCGGCCGCCCCTGACCACTCCTCCCGATACTGCTCCTGGGCCTTCCGCAGGGTCTGGGTATAGAGGTGCTGTTGCAGGGGCAACAGCGGGCAACTGAGCTCGATCTCCGATTTCGCCGGCAGTTCCCTCAGAACTTCCTCCTTGCTGCGGCGCAGGATGAAGGGACGCAGTTCCCTCCGCAGTTCCTCCAGAGCTGAGGGTTTCTGCAGGCGCTCCTGGAACAAGTTCCAGCTTCCCAGGAATCCCGGCATTAGGAAGCGGAAGAGGTTCCACAGATCTTGCAGGCGGTTTTCGATGGGCGTGCCCGTCAGGGCCAGCCGCGTCTTGGCCTTCAGGCCGAGGCAGGCCTGGAAGGTCTTTGTCCGCTCATTTTTGATCCACTGGGCCTCGTCCAGTACCACGAAGTTCCAGTCGATATGCGTCAAGCTTGCCCGGTGCATCCGCAGCTGGGTATAGCTCGCAATCCGCAGCGAAGCCTCAGGGACTCCGAGCGACCGACCGACGATGGCCACCGACAGCTTCGGGAAAAATTTCTTCGCCTCCCCGTACCATACATCGACCACGCCAGCCGGACAGACCACCAGCGAAGGCTTTCCCGAAGCGAAGCGCTCGAGTACGACCAGCACCTGCAGCGTTTTCCCCAGGCCCATGTCGTCTGCCAGCAGGCCGTGGAGGTGATAGGATGCCAGGCGGCAGATCCACTCCACCCCTTCCCGCTGGTAGGGCCGCAGGAAGTTCGGCAGGACGGGAAGAGGACCTTCTTCGGCCCTATTGACCTCCTTCAGCCACTCCTGCAAAGGGGCATCCGCCACGAGGTTTTGGGTCAGTGCTCCGTAGGATGAGAGCAACATGTAGGGCGGCAGAATGCCCGAAGGGAAAAGGGTGGCCGAGCGCTTCCACTCCGTCATCTGTAACAGGGAATCCTGGGAAAGGCGCACCCAGCCACACCGGGGCAAAAAGACCGTCTCTTCCTTTCCTCCTTTCAGGCGTTGGAGTTCTTCATGAGCCAAAGGCAGCTCCGGTATCGTCCACTCGACGGAGACATGTTCCGCATCGAGCGCCTTCGCCAGGGGCTGCAGCGCGACGGTATGCACATTTTGCAGGAGCAGATCCAAATCCTCTTCGCAGGAAATCTCGCTCCACATCTTCCACTTCGGCAGTTCTCGGCGGTAGAAGTGGATGAGTCGTTCCCGCTCGCGCAGGGCATAGGTGCGTGGCGTATGCGTCGCGACGAATCCGGCCCGTTTGGCGTAGAAGAGGAAGCGCAGCCAACTCTCCCTTTCCCTGCGGCCTCGCTCAGATTCGTCGGTATCGACCATCGATCCCCGATAGGAGGAGAGGGACAGAACCCTCACCTCCAGCGCATTGTTCCTCATCCGGAATTCCAGACGTGGCCGTTGGGCCGCCAACCTTTTCTTCCTCTTCACCGCCGCGAGCGATGGCGAGACGAACCCTCCTTCTGCGCTTGCCTCTTCGCGGATATAAGCCAAGAGTTCTCCCTCAATGAGGAGAACTGTCGCCACCTGGTAGCTCACGGCCAGTGAGGGATCTTTAACGGAGGAATGGAATCGCCAGAGCTCGCCGGAAGCATCGACCACGACGTAGATACGTTCCTTCGGCGACCAGAAGCGCGCCAGCGCCTCATCGACCTGCAGTTCCAGTTTTGTGCAGGTGCCGGCCTCGTAGATCTCGCGCCCCTTCTTCAGCTCCTCTGCCGACCAGGCCTTGCCCTTATAAGGATGGGACAGGCGTTGCATCCAGGCATCGATGGCCGCCGGAGTCCAGCGCGGTGAATCCCTTAATGGTTGAGCATTTTCCGACATCGTTGGCCTGGCCTCATCGGGCGGATTTTCCTACAGCGGACAGGATGTCGGCAGAAAGGTGTAGGACAGGCCAAACTCCTCAGCGGCGCGCTGGGCTAGATTTTGGACTCCGAAAATCTCCGTCGCATAGTGGCCGCAGAAGTAGACGTTGAGTCCCTCCTCCTGGGCTAGGGCATAGTGGTGCTGCTGCCCCTCACCCGTGATCAGAGTGTGGTAGCCCTTTTTCCTCAAAGAAGGAATGGCTCCACCTCCACCGCCGGAGGAGATCACAAGGCGATCGAGGGATTCCGGTCCGAAGCTCAGGCCGAGCGTTTGCGGGAACAGGGCCCGCAGTTTTTCCTCCAATTCCGTCCGCGAGGCTTCCCAGTCCACCACGGCGGCGATGGGGTGCAGGTGACCCTCGTAGGGATAGTCCCAGGAGCTAACCTTCCTGCCCAGCCGGGCCGCGATGCTCGCGTTGTTCCCGATTTCCGGATGCGCGTCAAGGGGCAGGTGGCTGCTGTAGACCGCGATGTCCTGTTCCAACAGGAGGCGGTACTTCTGAAATCGGCTACCCGTGACCGGTGCCGGTGGGGCCCAGAATAAACCGTGGTGGACGAGGAGAAGATCCACTTCCTCTTTTGCTGCTGCCCGAATGCTCTCCAGGCTCGCATCCACCGCCGCGCCGATGCGCCCTAGCTTGCCGGAATTTTCGAACTGCAACCCGTTATGGGCTGCCGGATAGTCGGTAATGGCTTCCCGATTGACATACGTATCGCAAAAACGAACAATGGAGCTGAGTGAGGCTTCCATAAAATTCAAAGAGATTTCCGATTAAAATGCGAGTTTTCCCCTACCTGAGCAATATTTTTCTCCTGGGCGTTGTCGGCCTGTCCGTAGCCGAAGGGGATCCTCCCATTCAAGTCGATGGGAGCTCTCCCTCTTCCCTGGCTGCCAGAATCGCGAATGCCGAAACCAGGCGACGGGAGGCTCTAGCCCAGATTCAGCAAGGGTCCCTCGAAGCCGCTCTCCTGATCTACGAGGCGCTCTTGCCGGAGGAGGATATTTTTACGACTGCATCCTATGCCACCCTATTGGGCCAATACGTCTGGCTGCGGCTCCAGCTCTCCCTGACGGAAAAGCTGGGCCCCTTTCTGCTCCTCAAGATCCAGTCTAAACCGGAACTCCTGAGATACCTGCCGACCTGGGAGGCCTTGTGGAATATCGTGCAGGCCCTGTCCGCGCAGAGGCAATTCGAAAAGGCGCTGCAATTTTTTCAAAATGGGAAGGCATTGGCGGAGGGCATTCGCGCGCCGTCGGAAGAAGTGGAGATCTACCATCTCTTCGTCGAGACCTACCTCCTGTTCCAATGCCACTACACGAACACGAGTCACCTCAGGGCGAAGGAGCTCCTCGAGCGCTACCATGCCCTGTGGGATCCCTCGCTGCGGGAACACATTCACTCCTCCCTCCTGCTCTATCTGGGGGAACTTGAAATGCTGCTGGGGAATGAAGAGGTCGGTCGCCTACACCTGCAGGTTTTAAGAGAACATTTCCCCAAAACGCCCAACGACATCCGTTCGCGTCTTTTCCTGGCGGAATGGGACGAAGCCCACGCCTTGGCCTGCGAATCCCGCAGTATTTTGGAGGAATTTATTGAGAAAGATCCTCAAAATCCCTTTACCCCGATAGTGCTCTATGCCTCGGCGCAACAGATACGTCGCCAGGGATTCAAGTCCTATCCCCAGGCGATCGGGCGTTTGGAAACCCTCATCCACGCCCATCCGACATCAGCCTTCTGCCTGCCAGCTAAGCTGCTGGAAGGTGAGCTGTTGCGCGAGCTGCACCAGTTCTTCGGAGCACAGCTCCTCTATGAGGATCTACTCAAGGGGCCTGGATTGTCGGCAGCGCTGAGAGCATGGATTCAGCTGCTCCGCCTGCGCTGCGTCCTGGCACTCCATCCCCATGAGCCAGCGGAACAGGTGAAGGCCCTATCCCTGCTGAGCAGCATGGTCGACAGGCCTCAGATTCCCAGAGAATTGCAGGCCGAGATTCGCTTCCAACAGGTGTGGCTGCTCTTCGAAAACCACCGCTTCTCCGAATTGAGGCAGGTCATCAGTCGGGTCGCATCGGACCTAGTCGCAAACCCTTCGCTTTCACCCAAGGAGCGCTACTGGACCAGGCGCATGCTTGCCATCGCCCGACAGGTCGCCCAGGAGGAGGGGGATGGGGAGAGCGAGCGCAAGCTGAACGAACTTCAGCAGCACTTGGCCTCTCCCTGAGCCCCGCCCTGCGGCTTTAATTCCTTCCATTTGGGAAAGAAAACTTCCTCATCCGGGGGCGCGTCGCTCGACGTGGGCCCCCAAGTGCCGCAATTTTTCCTCGAAATGCTCGTAGCCACGGTCGACGTATTCCGCGTGGGTGATCTGGCTAATCCCATCGGCCATGAGACCGGCTATGTAAAGGGCTGCCGCCGCCCGCAGGTCTGTTGCTTCCACCCTTGTCCCTCGCAATGAACTCGTTCTCATCTTCAGTCCGCCGAGAAATGGCTCGCAGCTGGCCCCCAGGCGCTTCAGTTCCCTGGCATAGAGGAAGCGCTGGGAATAAATATGGTCATGGATGGAGCTCTCACCCTCGGCCAGGCTCATCAGTACCGCCAGCGGAGCCTGTAAATCGGTCGGGAAGCCAGGGTAGGGTATGGCGTGGACCTCGGTGGCTCTGAGCTTCTGCCCACCGCAGATCTGCAGACAATCCCCATCCAATTTCCACGCGGCACCCATTCCGTGTAGGATGAAGAGCAAAGCTCCCAGCTCCTCGTGGGGAAAGGGTTCGATGAGCATCGGTTCCGAGGGGTGGCCTGTGCAGAGCCCCAACAGCGCCCAGGTGCCCGCTTCGATGCGGTCGGGTGAAAGGCGATGCGAAAAGCCGTTCAGCGTATCGACACCCTCGATTTCCAGAATCGGCGAGCCGATACCCCTGATACGGGCCCCCATGGTGAGCAGAACCCGGCACAGCTCCGTGACTTCCGGTTCACAGGCAGCGCACTCGATGCGCGTGTGACCCTTGGCCTTTACTGCGGCCAACAGCACATTGGCCGTCCCCGTCACGCTAGCTCCAGCCGGCCCACCGAGAAAGAGCGTTGTTCCCTTGAGCCCCTCCTTGGGAATCGTCAGGATAACCCTGTCCTTCAAGCGTTCGATCTTCGCTCCGAGGCCTTCGAATCCGCGGAGGTGGAGATCGATGGGCCGTTCTCCGAAGTTGCAACCGCCGGGAAAGGGCATTTCTACGTAGCCCTGGCTCGCCAGCAAGGCCCCCATCAGGTAAATCGATCCTCGAATCTTCTGGATCCCCTCGCTATCGGGTAGGTAGTTCTCTCCCGTTCCGGTCGCTCGCGACTGCAGGCGAAGGGAATCCTCTCCCTGGATCTGAACATCGCTGCCCAGGGACCGCAGCAATGACCGCATCACCTCCGTGTCCCAAAGCTGGGGAACGTTTTGCAGCAAGCATGGCTCGGATGTGAGCAGAGAGGCGGCTAAAATCGGGAAAGAGGTGTTTTTGGAACCGTTGACAGCAACCTTTCCTCGGAGCGGAACTCTTCCCTCTATGAGTGCTTCCCAATACGGAACCTGGCAGTTCATGGAGAACAGCAGTGAATTTTGCTCTTGGGCTGAAAGTATGAGGTTTATGGAGCTTCTCTTCGAATGCGCCTCGGACCGGAAGAATGGCGGGAGCGGGAAGGCTCGCTGCGTCGCCTGTATTCTTCAGGATGATCAAGACCGGTGCTGCGCTGCGGGCGCCCACTCCCCTCAGCGCTTCGGTGTCCGGAATGGCGGGTCCCTGCATCATTGCTGAAACATCCCACGAGCTTATGCCACCACTTTGACCAGGTGGATTTCAGGCGACAGGCGCAGGGCGCGTCACCGGCATTTTCTTTTTTGTTCCTGCGGCAACAGGAGCTTCTCTCGAAACGATCGTACTTCTCGATCACAGAGGAGGCTTCCTGCGTCCTGGAAGGGGGCTGTTCCTGCGCCCTCGCCGGGTGGCCTCTCGAAGAGCTGCGCGGGCTTCGGGAACTGGTCTTGCTCCGGGTGATGGGTACGGGTACATCCTCTATCTCCCGATGGTGCTCGTCCAGAACACGGGTCGTCTTGTCCGTCATCGGCTTGGCTGACACCTTGACGCGTCGGGGAGAAGGCGATGGGGAATCAGGTCTCGAGGGAGGATTGGATTGAGGTCTTCCCGCCGACAGTTTCTGGGCGAGTGCATCGCTGAAGACCGATTCGCGTTCGTCGATTTCCCCCATGCCCCTGTTGCTTTCCTCGCCGTTGCCCCGGGCAACCAGAGCCGTCCGTGGCAGACGTCCTCGCTTCAGAGCTGCGGGGCGTGCTTCCGGATGAGCCGGATTGGCCGTCGTCTCGCGCGGCTCCGGCATCACTCCCTCTGGTTCTTCTCCGGACACCGGAGTTCTGAGATTGGGGGTGAATTCTTCTCCTCTCACTTGTTCCGTCACTTCAAATTCGGGCATATAGACTTTTATCAATTTCCTCTATGAGAAGGGGAATGGCCATCGATGAACGCACCGCTTCTCTCCTAGATATCATGGCAATTCATGACATGAACCCTTAACTAAGGAAGCTTTTTTTCTTTGTAAAGCGTGAAGAAGGCAGAAGAAAGCTCTCTTTGGCGCCTAATAAGCATTGACGAATCGAGGAGAAAGCATGCTTTACTAGACCTGTTTTCTCTTTTTAAGAGATCACCGAGTAACAATTCCTGTATACCTATGAATAAATCCGATCTGATTGCCAAAACGCATGCCTTGCTGAACAAGAGCTGCTATAAGCCCAAGTCCAAAACTCCCTGTGAGGAGCTGATCAGTCGGGCTTCGACCGAGAACGTCATCAACACGATCCTGTCTGCCATCGCGGAAGGACTCAAGCTTGACGGGAGTGTTCAACTCATCGGCTTCGGGACGTTTACCATCAATCAACGGGCCGCCCGTCAGGGGGTTAATCCGCGCACGGGGGAGAAAATCCGTATCGCTGCATCCAAGAGCATTCGCTTCAAGGCGGGCAGCAAACTCAAGGAAATCCTTTAGGGTTTCAGAAACTATTCCAGCGTAGGCGCGTTATTTCTCTGGAGTAGCGCGTTTTTTTTGTTTGCTTCCCTGTCGAGCTTTCATCATGGACAGACACGACAAGCCCTTGACGCCTTATCCCCCTGGCGGACTGCAGGAGCTATTTACCATCGCCTGGCCGATGATCCTCTCGTCGGCTGCCAGCTGTCTGATGGTCGTCAGTGATCGCCTGATCCTCGCCCGCTACTCGCCGGAGGCCTTCAGCGCCAACGTCGCCTGCCTCCCCTGCTATTGGGCCGTGGGGGACGTCGCCATGAGCATCACCTCAATCGCCGGAGTGCTGGTCGGGCGCTATAATGGGGCGCGGCAGTACACGTACATTGGCCCCGTTGTCTGGCAGATGTTCTGGTTCTCGCTGCTGCTGTGGCTTCCCATTGGCTTCTTCCTCATCCCCCTCATCCCGCGCTTTCTGGCCGAAAATGTCCGGGAACTGGGCAGTGTTTATCTGCGCATTTTGTTCTGCTTCCAGCCGGTGGCGCACGCCAGCTTTGGGGCCCTCGGGTCTTTTTTCGTCGGCCGTGGCCAGACGAAGACCGTCCTGGCCATAACGCTCATTTCCCTCATCATCAATCTTGTGGCCGATGTGGTTTTGATCTTCGGCTGGGGCTTCATCCCCTCTTTGGGCATCGCCGGAGCGGCCCTGGGAACGGGCATAGCCCAGAGCGTAAGCTTTTGCCTCTTTCTCTGGCTCTTTCTTAAAAAAAACTACCGGCAGACCTACCGAACCGGTGATATTTCCCTGCGCTGGGATATGTGGAGGGAATGCCTCCGCCTCGGCAGCCCCAATGCGTTCACGCGGCTCATCAATGCTCTTCTCTGGGCCTGGATGATGCAGCTCTGTGCACAGCATGCCTCCCGTGAGGAATTTTTGCTCTACGGCATAACCATGACTGTCTTCCTCGCCTTTTACTTCCTCATCGAGGGGACTGGAGCCGGCGTCACCACCGTCGATTCCAATGCTATCGGGGCTCGTCAGTGGGACACCATTGCCCGCAACACGCGCTCCTGGATCATCCTGTCCTTCATCTTCTGCGGCCTGCCCTCGCTCTTCATGATCTTCGATCCGGAGCCTCTTCTCCGCCTCTTCGCCGTCGACCTCCAATCGGGGAATCTGCGCCTGCTCATCCGCGAGTTCTTCGCTTGGGCCTGGCTATTCTTCTTCGCGGAGTTCATCCACTTCAACTTCTTCTCCATGATCACCGCTTTCGGTGATACCGTATTCCGGATGATCTCGGCCCCCATCTGCTACGGTCTCCTCGTCGCGCTGCCGGTTCACCATACCCTCTGTTACGGTTCCCATCGGGCGTTGGCCTACATCCAGTACGCCCTTCTCAACGAGGTCGTCATGAGCATCCTCTTCTTTTTTCGCTACCGCTGGCTCCTGAAAAGAGCCCATAACTTATCCTCGACAGAACCGTCGACCCACTAGCACACTCTCAAGGCCCCATGCTTTATCCTCTGCCCAAACCTGTGTGTATACCTTAACGTTTTGCCTCCCGTACGAGCCTCACGCATCTCAAGAGCCCGCTCATCCATCCACCTCCTATTCCCCCGCAAGTCAGCGTTTTTTCGCGCTCATTTATGGGCTCGTGGAGAGCGGTGGCCTCCTTCCCGACTTGATTTCGCTCCGCTCATGTCCAGCTTAGGAAGCCGTGAATTCCGAAGGCGCCCAGTCGGCGCGGGCTTCGGATGAGGGCATACAGGGCATCATGGCGGAGAGGAGGAATACACATCATCTGTCCGGTTGGCAGAGGTTCTGCCTTCAACCCTGTGTCTTCATCTTGCGCCTCTGGTCCCGAACCCTGCAGCTCCGCGGCACGGCGCGCTTGCGGGAACTGCTCTACGGGGAGTCTTCGCCAAAAATCTTTTGTTTCTGGCATAACCGACTCTTTCCACTCGCCCGCCTCCACGGAGCCTACCGCGGAACGCGGGCCATCTATGGACTGGTCAGTCCCAGCAAGGACGGGGCCTGGTTGTCCGGTGTCTACAAGGGATTGGGAATCTCCAGCGTTCGCGGCTCGAGCCAGCGCGGTGGGCAGTTAGCCCTGCGGAACTGCGTCGGGATTTTGCGGAGTGGGGCAAGCGTGGCCATCACTCCGGATGGCCCGCGGGGCCCGCGCTACGTCGCTAAGGAAGGGGCCCTATGGCTCGCGCAGGAGACGCGCCTCCCCCTCGTCGTGGTGGGGGTTCATTTCCAACGCGCCTGGCGCCTCCGCAGTTGGGACGGATTCTACCTGCCAGTTCCCTTTTCTGGAATCTCCCTCGACATTCGGGTTTTGGAGGCGGATAAGCTTTTTACTGCGCCCCAGATGCCCTCGGCCCAGGACATCTGGCAGAGGGAACTTTTCGCCCTCAACCGACCGCAGCACTTTCAATCCCTGGAATGCCATGGACAATTACAAGCTCTCTGATCCTTTCATGCTGGAACGTGCCAGTCTCAGCCGGAGATTCTGGGCCTTTAGCCTGGATATGATCCTCGTCTCTGGTCTGAGCACAAGTCTGCTGGCTCTTTGGGTATTTCCCTCCTACTTCCAAGAACCCTGGCAGGACCTGCTGCGCCTCATCCGAAGCGAAACCCTGGTGACTTCCCTAATCCCCTTCCAAATCCTTCACATGCTGTGGGTCGGTCAGAAAATCAGCTTCCTAGTTACCTGGATCTACTTCGGGGCCAGCGAAGGGATTTGGAGGGGACGGACTTTGGGGAAGGCCATCCTCGCCCTTCGCAGCCTCTCGAGTCCTCTGCACAGCGGGCAGGATGGGGATGGAATTTTCCTCACCAGTCCCAAGGCTTGGCAACAGATTCTCCGCTCCTGGCTGAAGGCTCTCGCGGCTTTCTCTCCGTTCTTTCTCCTCGATCTGCTGCCGCTCTGCTTCCCCAGTGCCCGCCGACGCTGCCTGCATGACCTACTCTCCCGCAGCTGCGTCGTCTTGGACCGGGTCGAATAGTCCTTTGCGGATGGAGCGTGGCCCTGTGCGGGGTTCCATGGTGGAGATCTTCCTGGCGGGGGAAGAGGGAATCGAACCCTCGACCTTCGGTTTAGAAGACCGCTGCTCTATCCGCTGAGCTACTCCCCCAGGCCTCTGGAAGGCGACAGGCTGCGAGAATCTTTGGTGAAATCAAGCCAATCCCATGCGGAGAGGCATGCCCTTCTCCCTCGCGACGAACCAGAGCAGATGGAGCCTCCCGAGGGGAAAGACGGTTCTGCTCTCAAGGGCAGTTTCACGGACCGCTTCGGTGTTTCCTGGGGCGCTGTCTTTGGATTCCGGAGGAATCGCCCGCGCGTTGCGCGGGCCTGCGCCTGGAAGCGGAAGGCGTAGCCTTTCCGCTTTCAGGCGCCAAAGACAGCGCCAAGGATGAACGTATCCAGGCCGCAGGTCAGAGGGCTTTCAGCTGGTCTGTTCGGCGAAAAGGGTAATATCGACGGGCATTCCGACGGGATCTCCCAACTCCACTCCCGAAAGGCTGGTCTGCACATAGCGGACTCTCTTCAGAAAGTCATTCGGCTTATCCGCAATGGAGAGGGAGAACTGCCGCAGTGCATTTTTATTGATGCAGATCTGGGGTTCCGGATATTTGACCGGAATGAATTGTAAATCCCGTCCTCCTCTATGCTGATCCAGTATTTCCGCCAGACGAATACCGGTCTGAGAGTGGTCCGGAGCGACGGCGATCAGCGCACCCGCTTCCACCATAGCCAGTGCCTCGGTAATGGCCGGTACCTGGGACTTCAGGAGCCCCTGTCCCAGGAGCTTGGCGTTTTTTACGAACAGCGAAGCGGAAGGGATCCAGATGGCGTCGCACTTGATGGGAAAATGACCCTCGCCGAGCAACTTCGATGCGTTTTGCAGCGCGTCTTCATTGGGAATGCGATAGCCGAATACCTGGAATTGAAATTCCGCTGCCAGGCCTTCCAGCTGCTTCAGGCTCTCCATCGAGCCCAAGTCCTGGGGATTAACCCAGACGCAGAGGCGCTCGAAGGGGAGGAGCAACCTCACGTATTCCAATTGTACCCGGATGTCGCTCACGACCCGAATACCGGAGGCGTTCCCACCGGTGATGTTCAGCACCGAGGCGGTGAAACCGCTCGTATTTTCCCGGGTCTGCCGCAGACCCACGACCAGTCCGGATTCTTCCGGAAAGCTCACCGCGTTGAACAGCAGGGGTACCTCGTTGCGCAGGTGCCGCTTCAGGATGAGCGCCAGCTGGCTCCCGAAGGCGTAGACGTACTGGTACTGCTTTGCATCGAACTGATGGTCCAGGATCTGAAAGAGCTCCTTCAGACTCTGATGGACGTCGAAGACATCGCAGGTGACCTTATAGCCCAATTCCCGAAGCTTTTGGTAGAAGGATCGTTCTGCGTCCGTCTCGCCACGCCACAGAAAAACAGCGATCCGCAGAGCCCTAGAGGAGGGACCGGCCTCCGGAGTATCTGGAGTGAAGTCCCTGGAACTTAGCGGAGTCCCTGTCGCTGCGGTGGAATCTTTCGGAGCTGCGCTCCCTGACGTGGTCGGAGAAGGCGCAGGGGCCCCATTCATCGGACCGATTTCGCCAGGTTCCCCATCGACTATCTGGACATATAGAAAGGACAACAGGGTGACGAAAAACCAGCACAGCAGCCTCTTCTCCAGATATCCCCCTTCCTCTTCCCACATTCTCTTCCTCCTTTATCCGATCGAGGATGGGAAAGCCCTGTCCCTTTGGGCTATTTTAGCTCCATCCAAATCAGGGTCCAGGCTAGCCCTAAAAATCTTCCCGTCAAGGAAAGTTTAGCTCAATGCCGACGGGCGCATGGTCAGATCCCAAAACATCTTGAAGGATAAAAGCGTCCTGCAGAGCCGGACATAGGTTTTGGCTGATCAGGACATAGTCGATGCGCCAGCCGATGTGGCGGGCCCGGGCGGCCGTGCGCAGAGACCACCAACTGTAGGCCTCCCGTTTCTCCGGGTAAAGATAGCGGAAGCTGTCCACAAAGCCCGTTTGCAGAATGCGGGAAAATCCCTCCCGTTCCTGATCCGTGAAGCCGGCATTCTCATGATTCTGCTCCGGCCTGGCCAGATCGATTTCCTGATGGGCCACGTTGAAATCCCCGCAGACGACGGTGGGCTTTTGCGCGGCTAAGTCCCGCAAAAGCGCGGCACAACAGGGATCCCAGATGCGCCTGCGAAAATCGAGCCGCCGTAGCCCCTCACCGGAATTCGGCACGTAGAGCGTCACGACGTAGAGATTCCCATAGTCATGAATCAATCCCCGTCCTTCGTCGCTGCCGGTACAGTGGACGAGGGCCTCTGGAACGAAAACCCTTTCCGGTTCCCTTTGAGAAAAAATCGCTACCCCCGCGTAGCCCTTGCGCTCGGCCGAATGGAAGTGGCGAACGGGATAGGGCAGGCTCAGCGTGGGCAGGAGTGCTTCCATGATCTCGTGGGAGGCCTTCGTCTCCTGCAGACAGAGGATATCGACCTTCCACGAGGACAGATCTTCTAAAGATCCCTTTTTCAGGACGGAGCGCAGGCCATTGACATTCCAGGAGATAAGGCGCACAGGCAATTCTTCCTCATTGGCGGGCCCGGGGACGACCGGCCCGTAGCCAAGCGGCGATGAAAGCGTCGAGATTGCCATCCAGTACACCCGCGACGTCGCTCGTCTCAACGCCGGTGCGCAGGTCCTTGACCATCTGGTAGGGTTGCAGGACGTAGCTCCGAATCTGGTACCCCCAGCCCATCTCTCCCTTCTCGCCGTAAAATTTTTCCATGGCACTGCGTTTCTCATCCTCCAGGCGCTCGTAGAGGCGGGAGCGCAGGGTTTTCATGGCAGATGCCTTGTTCTTGTACTGGGAACGCTCGTTCTGGCAAGTCGCCACAAGGCCGGTCGGCAGATGGGTGATGCGGATGGCCGATTCTGTCCGATTGACGTGCTGTCCGCCCTTGCCGCTGGAGCGATAGGTGTCGATGCGGATTTCCTCCTCACGGATCTCCAGCTCGGCTTCGTCCTCGATCTCCGCGATGACATCGACCGCGCAGAAAGAGGTGTGGCGACGCCGGTTCGCGTCGAAGGGACTGATGCGTACGAGGCGATGGACACCGCGCTCGGCCTTGGCGTAGCCGTAGGCATGGGGACCGGTGATTCTCAGGCTCGCGCGGCTGAGGCCCGCCTCTTCCCCTTCCTGAATGTCCTGGATCTCTACCCCAAATCCACGCCGCTCTCCCCAGCGCTGGTACATCCGCAGCAGCATCTCCGCCCAATCACAGGACTCCGTCCCGCCGGCACCGGCGTGAATTGTCAGCAAGGCAGGGCAGCGGTCGTGGGGCTGGTTCAGAAAAGAGGTGAGTTCTAGGGCATCTATCTCGGCGGAGCGGCGCAGGATCTCTTCCCGCAGTTCCTCAATATGCTTCTCGACCTCCGCTGACGTTTCCTCTTCCTCTTCCAGCAATTCTGCCAATATCTGCGGTTCTTCAATTTTTTTTTCCAGCGAGAGAAATCCGGCGATGGCCGAGCGCCGCGACTGCAGTTCAGCGATAAGGTTCTGGGCCGCTGCAGCTGTGCTCCAAAAGCTGGGTGCAGCCATTTTTTTCTCCGCCTCCGCGATTTTTTCCTGCTGCTCCTCGACCTTTAGAAATCTCCTAAGAGCCTGCAGCCGCGTGTGCAGACGCCCGACCTCCTCTCGTAATTCCAT
>JAITRB010000014.1 GCA_031288595.1 Puniceicoccales bacterium | reverse complement strand
CCAAGGAACAGGCGCTGACTCGCTGACAGACCTCTGGCAGTACCTTAGACGGGCAGGCAAAAAAGATACATTCCTGCTCCGACAGTGCGCTGTAATCGGCCGTGGCTTCAATTTCCGGTGGAACGGGAACACCGGCTAAAAATTCCGCATTCTCCCCCAGCTTCTTCAGCATAACGGCCTGCTCCGCGAACTGCGTGATAAAGGTGACCCTGTGCTTCGCCCTGGCGCACAAAATCCCCACCGCAGTTCCCCAGGCCCCGGCTCCGACGATGGCAATCTTCATAAAAGCGGGAGGCAACGCTAAATACCCGGCAAGCTCCTGTCAATCCAGCAGCGGATGACTTCCGTTTTAAACTTGAATGCCGGCGAAAGGCCACTAGGGTTTTCCCCATGTCCTTCGCATCGAAGTCCATCGGCATTCCCCAAGAAGGGCTAGGGGAAAGAGAGGCTCTTCGGGATGAGGAGTGGGCTCTGGTCGTCCGGGTACGGGAAGGGGATCGCTGCGCGTTCGACCTCCTGGTCCGCCGCTACCGCGAGCGCCTCTACGGCCTAGTCTATCACATGATCTCCCATGCGGCCGACGCAGCTGACCTGACGCAGGACATTTTCATCCAGGCCTTCCGCTGCATCCACTCTTTCAAGGGGAAATCCAGCTTCTTCAGCTGGCTTTACCGCATCGGGGTCAACAAAACTCTGGAGCACGTCCGCAGGAACAAGCGCCGGCAGTTCTTCAGCGTTCAGGCCATCGATGAACAGGGCATCGGGGGAAGCTTCTGGCGCACCGTCTCGACGGCGGATACTTCGGACAAAAGTGCCTATCTCGGAGAACTTCAGGAAAAGCTCAATGAGGCACTGCAGCGTCTTTCCGACAAGCACCGAATGGTCGTTGTTCTCTACGAAATCGAGAACCTGAGCCACGCGGAAATCGCGGCGGTGCTGAAATGTTCCGAAGGAACCGTTCGCTCTCGCCTGCACTACGCCAAGGAACAGTTGAAGGAAT
The DNA here is from genome assembly GCA_031288595.1 of Puniceicoccales bacterium. Classification (GTDB taxonomy): domain Bacteria; phylum Verrucomicrobiota; class Verrucomicrobiia; order Opitutales; family JAIRLG01; genus JAIRLG01. The sequence goes on along the minus strand of JAITRB010000014.1, from coordinate 8,870 downwards.
TTTTAAAGGAATACGCCTAGAAAATGAGAGAGAATCAGTGCCAACGACGAACGAGGCCCATGACCGATGAGCGCCTGTCGCAATTGTTAAAACTGAAAGCTGCCGAAAAGCCATCGCAGGACTTCTGGAATCGCTTCGAGGCGAGCCTGGAGCGAAAATGCGTGCAGGAGCTCTGCGCCCGGCCCGCTCCGGTGCAGACGTTGCGGGAGAAGTTTTATCACTGGAAACAAGGGCTTGCCGTCCTCTCGCTCGCGGCGCTAGGATTGGCCCTCGTCGTCTTCAATTTTTCTTCCAACTCGCCACTGATTCAGGGCTCCTTTAGCCCCTCTTCCAGAGGGGATAGGCCGGCCCATTGTCTGTCCCGAGAGTATGTTCGGGACCCCATGCCGCCCCTGCGTTCGCTCAGGAGGGACATCCTGAGTCCGAACAGGCGGTCTTCGCGCTTCGTCTGTGACTGCCTACCCGGCCACTCGCCAAGCCTTGGTCTCAGACCTACCTCTTCGGTCACCTGTTTCTAGTGCGTGCTTGCCCTTACGCCTCATAGTTTCTCCCCGCACGATTTCCTCCGAAGGCTCCGCGTTCTAGGGGCTTTTATCCTGGGGGTTTGCTGTTCCTCGGCGGAAGAGAAGGCATTGCCCACAGCGCTCTCATCCGGTGCATCGGAAGGAGTCCCTCCGAAGATTTCCATCACACAACAGGAAGAGCCGGCTGTGGCCATTTTTGAAAACAACCGCTCCGCCGTCGTGCAGGTGCTTGGATGGACCGACACCAAGTCTGACAGTGCTCAGATCTTAGAGGGAAGTGGTTTTTTTATCGATGAGCAAGCCCATGTGGTGGTCGCGGCCAGTGTCGTAGCCTCGGCGGAAAAAATATGGGTCGAGAGAGGAGACGAGTCCTTCGCCGCCGAAAAGATAGGGAGCGACCCTGAGACCAATCTCGCCCTGCTCCACCTGTTGAAGCGACCGGAACGATTCACCTCTATTCCCCTCAAGAATGCTACGGAAAAGGAAGTGCGCATCGGTTCGGCCCTCATCTCCATCGGCAGCAAACTGGGGATGGCCCCAGGTCCCAATCAGGGACTGATTAGCGGCCGGCATCTCCTCTACGGTGAGCACAAGTTCATCGTTCCCTATTGGCGTTCCAGCCTGGCGATGGACGGTGGCGAGAGCGGCTCGCCCGTATTCGACATCCAGGGAAATTTTATCGGTATCCTGATCGCCGCTCTGCCGGACATCCACTCCAGCTTCATCCTGCCAGCATTCGCCGTTCGCAGGGTTGTCGACGAACTCCTTCGGACTGGTAGCGTTTCCCATGTTAGCCTCGGATTCTCGGCCAGCCAGGAACTTCGGCCCAATGGGAGCTATCGGCTGAGCGTCATTCAGGTCAACAAGGATTCCCCAGCGGAAAAGGCCGGTCTACAAGTAGGCGATGAGCTTTTGCGCATTAATGACAAAATCCTCTCCAGCATGGAAGACCTGGCCATCGCCATTTTTCTCGCCCACGTGGGAGACAATCTCGATCTAGAGGTATCTTCTCGAAGAGAAATTATTCGTATCCGCACCTCGCCCATCCCCTCTGCCTGAGGACATTCCACGCGCTGCACGTCTCGTTCAGCAATCCCAGGCGATAGCAAATTTCCCTCAAATTCCGGAGGATGCTCTCCCGCAACAATGGGAGAAAGGGGGCTCAGTAGGCCTTGGCGAAGATGACACGGCGAGGACTCGGCTCTCCGGAAAAAGGACAGATACCTTTCTCCTCTTCGCCTGATTCCCCCAATGGAATGCAGCGGAGGGTCACACCCAAATCCCGCTGTAACTGTTCTTCCAGCGCAGAAGAGCCATTCCAGTGGGTGCAGGCGAACCCACCATGAATTTCCGGTTTCTCGCGGTTCTGGGGAGCGAAGAACTCGTAAAAAGTCTCGCGACTGTCGATTTTAAGCAGATGCTGGTCACGAAAAATCTGGGCCCGACGCAAGAGCTGATCTTGAATTTCTTCCAATTCTTCCGCTGCTTTGGGAATAAAGATCTCCCGTTTCAGCGATTGACGGGCCTTCGTCTCCCGGTCGCGGCGATAAAAGGTGAGCTCCTCATTGCTCCTATCCCGTGCTCCAACTTCGACGCGCAGGGGGACGCCCTTTTTGATCCATTCCCAGTTTTTCTCCCCGCCGCGCAGTTCCCGCTTATCGACTTCGACGCGCAGGGGCGAGGAACGAAAATGCTTCTGCTGCAAGTCCTGCTGCAATCTTTCGGCATACTCGAGTATCGGCGCACGGGAAGCATCGCTATGAATTACCGGCAAAATGATGACCTGTGTCGGTGCCAGCTGCGGTGGCAGGACGAGGCCGTCGTCGTCAGAGTGCGCCATGATGAGCGCGCCGATGAGCCGCGTGCTGACACCCCAAGAAGTAGTCCAGGCCAGCTTTGTCTGTCCACTCTCATCGGTGAAGGCGATGTGGCTCGAACGGGCGAAATTCTGACCTAAAAAGTGCGAGGTGCCAGCCTGTAAGGCCTTGCGATCCTGCATCATCGCCTCGATGCAAAAGGTCTGCACCGCACCTGGGAAGCGTTCGCGAGGAGATTTCTCTCCGCAGATGACCGGCATCGCCATGTCCTCCTCGGCAAACTGTCGATAGACCTCCAGCATACGGGCGGTTTCCTCCTGCGCCTCCGCCGCCGTGCGGTGTGCCGTGTGGCCTTCCTGCCAAAGGAATTCGCTTGTCCGGAGAAAGAGCCGCGTACGCATTTCCCAGCGCACGATATTGGCCCATTGGTTGATCTTCAGCGGTAGGTCACGGTAGGAATGGATCCACTGGGCAAACATCTCGCCGATAATCGTCTCCGAGGTCGGACGTACGATGAGGGGTTCCTCGAGTGGCGAGGCTGGCTGCAGCTGTCCCTGCTCTCCTGCCTCGAGGCGGCTGTGGGTCACGACGGCGCACTCCTTGGCGAAACCGCTGATGTGCTCCGCCTCCTTTTGAAAGTAGCGCAATGGGATGAAGAGCGGGAAATAGGCATTCTTATGCCCCATTGCCTTGAACTTCCCGTCAAGAATTGCCTGCATCCGTTCCCAAATGGCATAGCCCCAGGGCTTGATGACCATGCAGCCACGCACCGGACTCAGCTCGGCCAAATCTGCCGCCCGAATGACCTGCTGGTACCACTCCGGATAGTCCTCCGCCCGTGTCGGCGCGATGGCATGGCGGGGCTTTGAGGAAGAATCGCTCATGATGAAGGCTATTGCTGAGGATGAGCTCGAAGGAGCTTACAGAGTTCCATCCCCTTGCAAAGCTGCAGTTCCAAAGATTCTATGGCCCCCGCGACGATGTGTTGAGGTGCCCGCGTTCTGAAATCCGAGCTCTGGAGTTTCTGGAGATTGAGCTGGGCGAGCTTTCCCGCTTGGGCGAGTTCATCGATGATACGCTGGCGCTCAGCCTCGACATCACGGGCAGCCACATTTAGGAAAAAACTGACCTCTCCGGTCGTCCTAGAGGGTGAATAGGATAAATACGCGTCATGGGACACTCGTTGACAATCCTGTAGCCCCGCCATTTTCATCAAAGCGCTTCGGAATTTCTCGATGATGGCAGCGGCCGTTTCCTCATCGGTTCTGTAATAAATACAGACATTTCTCATCGATTCCTGGCCACAGCTCGTCTTGAGGACGCGCAGGGTTTCGAGGTAGCGGAAATAGGAATGCACCTCATCGATCCTTTTCAGGTCCAGGAACTCTCCGTGCTGCTCCAAAAGTCGCCGATCAAGTTCCTCTGCGGTCGGCAGAGGGGTGTTCATGAGGCAAACCCCATCCGGTCCATAATGGCTCAGACCCCAGATTTCCTCGGTGACGAAGGGAATGAAGGCATGAAACCAGAGAAGGAGCTGTCGTAGGATGAAGTCCTGCACGGCCAACGCGCTCGCGCGGCAGTTTTCATCCGGCTCCGAGGCCTTGAAAAGCTCAAGGTACTGATCACAGTAGGAATGGCGAAAGAAAGATATCCACTCCCACAGCGCGCGCTGGAAGTCATGGCCCTTCACCTTCACTTCGGTCACTCGATTGAGCGATAGGAATTGCGCGAGGATAAAATGTTCCGCCGCTCCCATCCGTCCGACGTCGATACGCCGGATAATTTCCTCCAGAGAAAGAGTATTTTCATTCCCGTTCCGATGCATCTGGCGCAGGCGGAAGGCATTCCAGAGTTTGTTGCAGAAAAATTTCCCCTGGGCGATCTGGTCTTCGTTGAAGAGAATGTCCTGGCCCTGGGGGGCGATGGAGATCAGGCCGAGGCGCAGGCCATCGGCGCCATATTTTTCGATCAACTCCAACGGTTCCGGTGAATTTCCGAGACTCTTAGACATCTTCCTTCCCTGAGCATCGCGGATGATGCCGGTGAAATAGACGTTCCTGAAGGGGATATTTTTCTGAAGAATGTCCCTCTCTCCTGCTTCTTCGGCCGGAAGCTTGGATCCATCCTGCCCTCCTCCTCTTTCCGTTTTAGGCCTGAATTCGAGGCCCATGAGGATCATGCGGGCGACCCAGAAGAAGATGATGTCCGGCCCCGTAACGAGCTCATTCGTTGGGTAGAAATCGCGGTAGACATCGAACTCTTTATCGGGCCAGCCCAGAGTTCCCAGGCACCAAAAGGCTGAGGAAAACCAGGTATCGAGAACATCTTCGTCCTGTTCCCAGTTCTCGGGATCTGGTGGGCCATCGACGGATACGTGCATTTTGGCCAAATCGTTCCGATCAGCTCCCTTGGGATACCAGACCGGGATGCGATGTCCCCACCAGAGCTGGCGGCTGATACACCAGTCCTGGATATGTTCCAGCCAATGCAGGTAGGTCTTCTTCCAGTGCGCCGGACGGAAGCGAATCAGGTCATCCCGGACGACTTTTTTGGCCGCCTCCACCGTTCCCTGGGGAAAGCGCAGGAACCATTGCTCGGATAGTCGCGGTTCGATGGGGACATCGGCTCGTTCGGAAAAGCCCACATGATGCTCATGGGGAATCTTTTTCTCCAAGCTCCCCCCTTGTTCCAGGATTTGGACGAGCTTTTCACGCGCCGTGAAGCGGTCGAGACCTTCGAATTCCTTTCCTGCATTGGCGTTCAGCGTAGCATCCGGATTGAAAATATCCCGAAAGGGCAATTTTTCGCCCTCGTTCCGGCCATTGTATCTCTGGACGATTTCGAAGTCGGTGGCGTCGTGGGCCGGTGTGATTTTGAGAACCCCTGTGCCGAACTTGGGATCGACCGCCTCGTCGGCGATGACGGGCAGAACCCACTTCGCCGCATAGCTACTTCTATCCCTTATCTCTCCTGTCTCCTCCCTGCCTGACGCAGGATCTATCTCAGGAGGGAAAAGTCGCTCGGGCTCATCATGAGGAAGGCACCCCGCCAGCGGCGAAAGGACTTTTCTCCCGATCCAGGATCGATAACGCTCGTCACCGGGATGGACGGCGAGGGCCACATCGCCCATGATCGTTTCCGGTCGCGTCGTGGCGACGGTGAGCAATTCTCCCGAACCGAGGTCTCGGTAGCGCACGTAGTAGAAAAAACCGGACTGCGGCTTCATGAGGACCTCCTCGTCGCTGAGTGCGGTCTGGCTCACCGGACACCAGTGGACCATGCGCCGGCCGCGGTAGATGTAGCCCCGCCGATAGAGCTCGACGAAACCATGGAGTACGCTACGGCTGTAGTCCGCATCCAAAGTGTGTTTCTTATGTCCCCAGGAGGGCGATACCCCCAATTTTCGGAGCTGGTTCAGGATGATGTCCCGATGTTGGTCACGCCACTCGCTGGCCCTCTGGACGAAGGCATCGCGGCCGATGCTCTGGCGGGAACTGCCTTCGGCGGTGAGAATTTTTTCCACTTTCGTCTGGGTGGCAATGCCGGCATGGTCGGTTCCAGGTATCCAGAGCACCCGCTGTCCCTCCTGCCGCGCGCGCCGGACGAGGATGTCCTGAATCGTATTGTTTAACAGGTGGCCCATGTGCAGGACTCCGGTCACGTTGGGGGGGGGCATCATCAGCGTAAACGGCTCCTTCGCCCTGTCCCCATCGGGCTCGAAGGACTCTCTTTCTAGGTAGTGCCGGTACCATTTTTCCTCAAGCGCCCGAGGATCGTAGGTCTTCGCCAAGGGCTCCGAGGCCGAATCTTTAGCCGAACCTTCCATCAATGCTTTTCAGGAGAAAGAAATTCGCCCCCCTGTCCAGAATGTTGAGCGATGAAAATATCGCCAGGATCTGGAATCGATCGAGGAAACAGGCGAATATTTATGGCGCTCTAGAGGAAATCAATCCCGAGCTTCATCTCAGCTGAGCGCCTTCGCGGCTGAGGAAAACAAAAGCTCACGCTTGGTGTTTTCCTCAGCCGCTAGCCCGCGCAGCGGGCAAGCCCTCTGGGCTTGAAGGCGCTCCCAGCTTATCCATGGCCACAAGACTTCCACCACTATCCCCACCATAAAATGCCTAGGGAATGGCATCCAAGAGATGTCTCTGCAAAAGTTCCAGTCCCTCCCCTGTATGGCAGGAAATGGCTAAAGGACTTAGGGCCATTTTCTCCTGAAAAGACCGAAGATTTTGCTGAGCTTCGGGCCGGTCCATCTTGTTGGCGAGGACGAAGCGTTTTTTTCGGAGCAGCTGCGGGTCGTAGTGGCCCAGTTCTTCCAGGAGCTGGGAATAGTCATCCCAGGGCTTACGCCCGTCGCTGCTGGCCATGTCCAGGACGAAGAGCAGGAGGGAACAGCGCTCGATGTGGCGCAGGAAACGCAGGCCCAGGCCACGATTCTCGTGGGCTCCGGCCACGATGCCCGGGATATCGGCCAGCGTGAGGCGGCGCCGACTCTTGGGGCTCTCCAGCACGCCCACCTGGGGCTGGAGGGTGGTGAAGGGATAGGGGGCCGATTTGGCCTGGGCAGCCGTCAGGCGGGACAGCAGGCTGGATTTACCAGCATTGGGGAAGCCCAGCAGGCCGACGTCGGCCATGGTCTTGAGGACGAAGAGAAATTCCCCCTCTTCCCCCCAGGCGCCGGATGTCGTCTCCCGGGGCGTTTGGTGCGTGGCGGATTTGAAATGCACATTCCCCCAACCGCCCTTTCCGCCTCGCAGGAGAATGAGTTCCTGGCCGGGCTGCGTCAGCTCCGCCACCAGTTCATGGTTCAGTCGGCTGTAGACCAGAGTGCCTATCGGCACCCGAAGGCGGCAGGATTCCCCCCTCGCCCCATGCCTTCGATTGCCCTGACCTGGGCCACCGGAAGCGGCTTCGGCCTGAGGTTGAAAGTGATAGGCCGAGAGCTCATCCACATTCCGATCGCAGAGGAGGACGATGCTGCCGCCATCCCCACCGTCGCCCCCGTCGGGGCCTCCCTTGGGGATGAATTTCTCCCGCCGGAAGCTCAGGCAGCCATCGCCGCCACGACCGGCTCGCAGACACACCCTGGCTTCATCGATGAACACGTGAAATCATCCTCACTCGCCCGCAGGCAGACTCTCAGGCCCAGATTTCCGGTGAAAATTTTCCCTGGACACAGAATCCGGATCAGGAGACAGCCCTCTCCTTCCGAATCCTTCCCTCTTCGACTGAGAAAACGCGTCCCGCATCTTCCTCCGTTGGCAATCACGCCGCTGTTCAGAAACCAAGCTCCTTCCTCTCGCAACAGAAGATCCCAGAACACTTCCCCAAAGAGAAAGAGATCTCGTCTCAAAAGAAGCTCCAGGATCAGCACACTCTCTTAGCCCTCTCTTCAAGATATTGCAAGAACATCCGGAGAAACGTCACCCCGCATCCCCATCCTCCTCAGACTCAGCGCTGCCCGATCTCGCCAGCTCAGCAATCTTCTGCATCTCCTCATGTTATTTTGCTATGCTCCCCAATGACACCCACTCTAAGCCATCGTCAAAGGTCCTGTACCCTCAAAACACTCATCTATCTCCAAGACCACAGGCCCTCCCCTCCCATCGGCAACGCATTTTAAAAGAAGCACTTCCATCCAATAGCCTGAACCCAAGAATGCCTCCAAGCCATCAAAAAGACAACATTCATTCATTGAAGAAAGAGCACCAGCGTCTCACCGAAATCACCCTGCGTACTCCTTTTCAGGTTCAGCCTCTCTGCATCAGTTCCAAGTTCCCTCCTTCTTTTCCTCTTCCGACATAGGCGCATTCGAGTCATCCTCTATAGGATCATCACTAGCCTCATCTCCATAATCAAGATTAAACAGTCCCCCACACGCCCAAATCCTCCTCACTCATGCCCTCCTGCCGCCCTTCCAATATCTACGTAAGATATCCCAACCATCACCCAATACACCTTCGACCGTTCCATTCAAGAAGCGACCCAAACATGATCCCATCCCTTTTAATCCCGCTCTCAATTCAGCTTCCTCACTATCCGCTAGACCAACCCTCAAAGCTCGCGCAGCTCTCACACTCTCACACACTCTATTGGCCTCATTGAACTTCGCCAGCGACTTCTCACACAAAAAGATCGCAATAGACACATCGGTGCAACCCCTCCCAGAATATCGAAGCACCGAACAACCCACATTTTCAGACTTGCCATCCCAGCCTTGAATCGTGACGCGTTCACACAAGCGCCGCTTCGCCTCAATACGGTCTCGCCATCCATCCACTTTCATCACTTCAGCTCGCCACTGCCACCCCTCCTCAAAAGGATCCCTCCAAGGATCCAGGCTCTTCTCACAAAACTTCTTCTTATCCCAATAAACCACCAATTCTTTATCCTTAACAGGGAGAATTTGGCACACGGGTCCGTTGCGCTCATTCCAGTCACTCCCCACCTTATCATTAAGCACAACCCCGCCATTCTTTCGCGAATACCTCGTCAAACCTCCATTAACAAGAGGATATCTCATCTT
>JAITRB010000003.1 GCA_031288595.1 Puniceicoccales bacterium | reverse complement strand
CCTGCTGTTTCCGCCGCGCGTCAGAACCTATCCCATTGCCCATGCCTGGTGCCGCTGGCAGAAATCCGACCGCATCGACGATTATTCCCAATGGGTTCAGCGCCTGTTCTTCGGAGGTTTTCTGAACGATTCGCTCAGAAAGTCCCTTGAAAGGGAAATGTCATCGGGGCTCATCCGGCTCGCTTGGCACTCCTCCGGCCTGCTCCTCGATTGGGTAAGGGAAAAGACAGGCCATGGGAATCTGAAAGACTTTTTGAACCTCGCTCGCCTCTGGCCCGAAAGGGCAGATGTACCGACTTTCCTCGACTCTTTGGCACGAGTTGTGGATAGTGGTCTTTGGGGCTCCTTTCCCCAGGAACAGCGCTCGACCTTATTTCAGGAACTTCGACCGTGGTCGCTCATGGGACAAAAGTTCTCCCGATTTTCTTTCATTGAATGGCTCGAAGCTTCCCTTCGCGAGTGTTTTTCCGAAACGCCGAGTTATGCCTCTCCTTCGGCCGAGGTCTGTCTGATAACGCCGGCCGAGTTCGATCACGGAATGTGGCCATGTGTCTTTCTCTTGCATTCGGCGGAACGCCTGGGGAAGCGCCATCCCTGGACCCTCAATCCTTTTCTCAAAACCACCGGAAGGGCTTCGCGACAGAAGTCCTTGTCTGAGGCTTCGCACCATTCCCCTCTCGCCGGAAACACCGAGCTTGGGGAAGAGGATCATGAGCAGGAGCCTTTTCTGGCCCTTAACCTGAAAAAAATTCGGCGGAAATATGCTGGGGAGCATGGTTATTTTTTCAGCATTTCCCGAGCGAATGGGGATACTGGCTCTCCATCAGTGGCTATTGCATCGCCAAGTCCGACTGAATCAAATGGCAGCGCTTCTGGGCCTCTGAGGAGAAAATCCCCCTCCCCTTCCCCATCGGGTCATCCATCCACCATGCCGGAGCCTTTTGGGGAATTGAAAAAAAATCACCGGGAGCGACGGGATCCTCAGGTGCCATTCGGGGCCTGGGATTACAGCTTGGGAGCGCCGCTTGGGAAATACTTCACCTTCCCCTGCAAAACCTGGGAAGCCCTCCTGTGCAATCCAGAAGAGGCCTGGTATCGGTATCTGCTGAGGCGGGGAGATTTTTGGGATTTTCCCGAAGCGGACTGGCGGAAAATAGTGCTGGGGACCTGGGTGCATGATTTTCTGCACTTCCCAGAAGCCTCTGAGAACGCGCTGAATCTACCTGAATCGGCGGCGGGCTGCCTTCATATCCAGGCTCGGGCGGAACGCTTTTGGAGAGACACCGAGGCCTTTTTCAGCAAACGCGGCCAGCGAATTCCTCCTGTCTGGGAAATGCTCTGGCGAGAGGCCTTGGACCTGGCACAGCGACTGTTTCAGCGCGTTGCCCAGCAGGGGAAGGCCTGTCCATTCCGGAGTGAGTTCGCGCTGCCCGAAGGCAGTCATCTCTCCTTCGCCTCCGGCCATACCCTGGCCCTGAGTGGCCGTATCGACCTATGTCTGGAACGAGGGACGCAGACCTGGATCGTGGATTACAAGACCGGTGGGGATATGCCTCTGGCGCATCAAGCTTGGTATCGCCTCAATGCGGCCGGCCAGGCGCTGGTTTCGGCCAGAGGCTTGCAATTGCTCCTCTATGGGTTGGCGCTTCGAAGCAGTGGTTGGAAAAATATTTACCTGTGCGTGTTGAGGCCAGATGCGCCCGATGGGGAAGAGGTGGCGAAGGCCGTCTGCCTGGAGGCTCTGGAAGGGAATCCCGCCTTTCGGCAGTTCTTGGACGTTTTCGAAAAAATTGTCGCCAGTGGGACCTTGGGCTTGCGTCCGGCTTCATATTTTGCCCCAAAACGTTTCCGGAAGCCCCTTGCCGTTTTGCCCATCGAGGAGGCGGTTCTTCAGAAACGCTGCCTGAAAAGCTTTGCTTGTCTCTGGGAATGAGATTTTCCAGCATGGTGGAACTTCGAAGGATTGGGAAATTCTTCCATGCCTAAGCTTGAAAATATCGTTCTCGTGGGCGCGTCGGGGCGCATGGGCCGCTGCATCCAGGCATTAGCCGAAGAGGAAGGTCTGTCGGTTCAGGCCTGTGCTACGCGGCCCAAGTTCCAGTTGCCGGAAATACGGGTGCCCCATGCTTCCGTCCTCATCGATTTCAGCCATAGTACGGTTACCCATTCGCTCGCCGAGGAGCTTGAGGCAAGGGCTCCCTATGCCCCTCCTCTACTCGTCGGGACGACGGGACTTTTGCCGGAGACGGTCAAAACTCTTCGCTCTTGTGCTGAGCGGAGGGCCTGCCTGCTGGCCAGCAATTTTTCGCTGGGGATGACACTGTTGCGGGCCTGTGTCCGCCTGTTGGCCGCGAGATTGCCCGCTTCCTTCGGAACGGAAATTGTGGAGATCCACCATCGCCACAAGCGCGATCGGCCCAGTGGTACGGCCCAATCTCTCCGGCAGGAGATTCAAGGGGCAAGGAGAAGGGAGAACGAGCCGGCAGATTCCCAGGACCAGAGTCCCTTTAATACCGGCCTTCATTCCCTGCGCCTCGGCTCGTTCGCGGGAGAGCATCAGGTGATCTTTGCCGGGGAGGGGGAGAATCTGCGCCTGATCCACCAGGCAGAGAATCGCCAGATCTTTGCCCGTGGGGCACTTTATGCCGCCCGATGGATACTGGGAAGAGATCCTGGTCTTTACTCCATGGAGGATGTTTTCGATCTGTAGCTTGAGTGCCAAAGGTCGTTCGGCGGCGTATTTCCTGGCTGTCTTTGCAAGCGAGAAAGCTTTCCTTTCTTGCTTGCGGCCCGCGGAGCGGGCCGATCCCTTCGGGATCCAAAGACAGCCAGGACAGCAGATGCGCATTGAGCAAAAATTCTTCCGTTGAATTTTGTAAATTGCCGCCTTTAGTAGCCTGTTTCCATGATGGCTGGGTCGCTGCTTGATCGATTTCGCGCGCATTTTCCGATTTTGGATACGGGGCTCCCTCATGGAAAGCCGCTGATCTACCTCGACAACGCCGCAACCACCCAAATGCCGCGGTCCGTCTTATCGGCCATGCTGGAGCATGGGATGTACCGCCATGCCAATGTCCATCGGGGGATCCATTACCTGGCCGAGCAGAGCGATGTGGCTTATCATCAGGCACGCCAGACCTTGGCCGATTTCCTCCACATCCGCAGCGAAGAGCTGATCTTCACCCGAGGGACGACGGAGAGCCTCAACCTCCTGGCCAGTTGCTGGGCTCCGGGTCAACTCCGTCCTGGCGAGGAGGTCTTGATCACGGTTCAGGAGCACCATTCCAACTTCCTCCCCTGGCAACGCCTCTGCCGGCAGCGGGGGGCCTCGCTGCGCATTTTGAATCTCCTCCCTTCGCGCGAGGCATTTCACGAGGCTTTGGAACAGCATCTGCATTCAAGGGTAAAACTCCTCGCCCTGGCCCAGATCACCAATGTGCTGGGGGAGGAGCGCGACATTCCCCATATCTGCCGGCTTGCCCATGCCAACGGGACAAAGGTTATTGTCGATGGGGCTCAGAGCCTGCTCCACGCTCCGGTCGACCTGCAGGCCTGGGATTGCGATGCCTTTGCGACGTCCGCCCACAAGGCCTTCGGTCCGACCGGAATTGGCCTTCTCTTCGTGAAATCCTCGCTATTGCCGGATATGGAACCCTACCAACTGGGCGGCGGGATGGTCGAACAGGTCACGTCGGAAAGAAGTGATTTCCGATCTCCTCCGGAGCGTTTCGAGGCTGGCACACCCAACATCCTAGGGGCCATCGGCTTCGCCGCCGCCATCGATTTCATACGGCTAGAGCTCGGCGATGGGGCCATGGAGCATGAGAAGCGATTGTTCTCCGAGGCCCGGGAGCGCCTGCAGTGTATTCCGGGGCTGCAACTATCTCCTGTGCCCGAATTTCACACCGGTATTCTATCCTTCACGATGGAAGGCATCCATCCCCACGACATCGCGACCTGGCTCAACGAGGACGGCATCGCTGTTCGAGCAGGTCACCACTGTGCCCAGCCACTCATGGCCGCGCTGGGCGTTCCCTCGACCGTGCGGATTTCTTTGGCTCCCTATAACCGCATAGAGGAGCTGGAGGTGCTGGAAAAAAGCCTTCATCGGCTGCGGAAAGCTTTTCGCTGAAACCGAAATTTCCCCCTTCTCCTCCCTGAGCGCGAGGATGTGGAGAAGAACTATAGTTTTTATTAGGAAATACTGATGTAGCCTACAAGCTTCCCTTCTTTTTTCATAAAAAAATTGACTGTGGGAAGTTTTGGGAAATTTTGTTCCACTATGGGATAAAATTCCGAAGCGATGTTTCTCTTGGCCAAGAGCTTTTATGTCGGTGAATTCGAGCGTTCTCTCGACGACAAGTGCCGCCTGAGTCTGCCTCTGAAGTGGCGTCCGACGGATGAAAGGGAAGCGCCCTCTTTCCTGGCCCTTCCGAATCCCGTCGGCTGCATCACGGTTTACCCGCCCAAAATGATCGCGCGGCTGGAAGAAAGGGTTTCCAATGTGAGTCTGGGGGATCAGGTAGGACAACAGGCCCTGGCCAGGCTATTCTCTCAGGCCGATACCTTCGACTGCGATGCCAAGGGGCGGATGAAGTTGGAGGAACGTCTGGTGCGCCATGCCGACATCCACCGCGATGTGCTCATGGTGGGGACTTACACGACCTTCCACATCTGGAATCCTGAGAGATTCAGGGCCTATCTGCAACGGCCGATCACCCAGGAGGACGAGATGAGCCTCATTTTGAAATCCATAGGCTTATGAGCGCGGAAACTCCAGTTGGGATGGTGGCGGAACACGTTCCGGTGATGGAGCGAGAGGTCTGTGAATTTCTGCACGCCGAGAGGGCCGGTGTGTTCTTGGACATGACCTTTGGAGGTGGCGGCCATGCGAGAGCCATTCTGGAGGCTAACGTGGCCAATGTGCTCTGGGCGGTGGATCGGGATCCTGAGGCCGAGCTGAGGGCCTTGTCATTGGGGAAAACCTATCCAGATCGCCTTCAATTCCATCGCCGGAATTTCTCGACAGTCGATGGGCTTCCTCCGATGACTTACGATGGGGCGCTGATGGATCTCGGCCTTTCGTCGTTGCAGCTCGACGATCCTCGGCGCGGATTTTCCTTCCGCCATTCGAGCCGACTGGACATGCGGATGGATCCCCAGACTGGACTGTCGGCCGCCAATTTTCTCGCCACCGCTTCCCGAGAGCAGCTCATCGAGGCCATTCGCGATTTCGGTGAAGAGCGGCATTGGAAGTCCATCGTGAACAAAATCCTCTCCCATAGGGGGATGCAGGAGATGGAAAGGTCGGATCTCTTCGCCGAGTTGCTGATCTCCTGTTATCCTCTTCGGGAGCGCTTTAGAAGAATCCATCCGGCGACCAAGACCTTCCAGGGCATTCGCATCGCGGTGAATCGGGAATTATCGGAGTTGCAGGAGGCCCTCCCAAAGGTTTTTCAAAGGCTCAGATCTGGCGGACGCCTGGTCGTCCTCAGCTTTCACTCCCTGGAAGATCGCATCGTCAAAAAGTTTTTTCGGGAAAAAGCCAGCGTATTGCGCTCCGAGAATCCTGGGGGAGCGCCTGTGAAGGCGGAGGCCCTTCTGCTGACGAGGAAAGCCCTTCGCCCGTCGAGGGAAGAACTGGCGAGAAACCCGCGCTCGCGCTCGGCCAAACTGAGGGCATTGGAAAAATTTTAATCCTAAAACCGTCGACCAAGTATGAAAATGAAAGCCTATCGTCAGGATTTTTTCAAATCCCTGTTCTCCGTGATCCTGCTGGGGGTGATGCTGTTCGCCTGTCTCGGCCTATCAGTGGTCTTTCTTCGACAGAGGATCGCTGCCCATGCGCATCACATCCTTTCACTGGAGGGGGATTTGCAGGAGGTGGAGCTTAAGGCACTTTCTCTAGCCAATCACATCGCTCAGCTGGAGGCTCCGCTGCACCTCCAATTTCAGAGCAGGAGGAATTTCAAATTTCCCGCCAGCGATCAGGTAATCCGTGTGCGCAACTGGCCCTATCCTTCTCGCATGGCTACGCCGGAAGAAGAATACAACCACAGCCTTGTCATGACCCTTCCTTCCTTCAGTCCCAAAGCCCTCTAAAGGGAAAGGGCTTGTTTCTCCGGTCTTGTCTCGCTTGTTTCGCCTCCTAGCGGAAGCGGATGATGGCTTGGTAATGATTGCCGCTATGGAACATTTTGATGAAACCGGGGTTGGCCCGAATGCAGGCCCTAAGGGAGCCGATGTCTCGGATATCTAGCTGCTGAGGCTCCGCAAGAGATACGTTGAAAGTAACCGAATGACCATCCTCCGTTAAGGCGATGACCATGACGGGATGCTCTGTCGCTCTGGCCAGATAGGCGAAATCATCCTGCCAGAGCCAGAATGGGGAAGGACCTGATTCTTCTTGAAAAGAGCCACCTTCCTCTTCTTGAAAAAAACCAGCTTTCGTTATGTGCTGCTGTAGTTTTTGCGGCCCTTCTGAACAATCTTTCCTCATGAGCCCATAAATCTTTTCGCGCAGCGCCCGCATCTGGGCCGGATCATCGGCGAAGTATTCTCCTTCCTCCTCTTTGGCGAAACGGGTGTCGCCGATGTTGATCATCGAGGTGATGGCGGACCAAAATCCGCAATGCCCATCACCCGGAACATCTCGGATTTTCCAGTTTGGATTTAGATGTTCCATAAAACATGTCAGGTATTGGTCGGGTTCACAGAGAATGATCTCCGTTTGGACGAGGACCCCAACATAGGCCACTGAGTTGCTACCGCCGGTCACTGTGGCGTAGATGGCGGACCAAAAGGACTTTAGCTCTCTCCAATCCGCTGTGAGTTCAAGCGAATTTGCTCTCTGTTGTGAACCGAAGTGTTTGAGCGCAAATCCTTCCAAAGTCCCCTTTCTTTTCAACGCAGCCAATTGCTGTCCCCTCTCATGCGCTAGGCCCTCTATAGGTAATTGGTCATTGCTCCTATCTCGAAACTGGACTCTTTCACTAAAGATCTTGATTGCCTGAAGGAACTTGGGTTCTGTGGAAATGGGCGGCAGGACGTAGCTGATCTGTTCGTCGGGTGAAAGGCAGAGATACTGCTTAAAATATACCCACTCGCTTAGGCCTAGTCCGAGACCTTGAATGGCACTCAGTATCTTTTCGGGAATATCTTCCAGTTTTTCGAAAAATGTGAAATAAGCCTGCGCTTTGGCTGGCAATAGGACAGCCAGGAATAAACAGCCTTTTAAAAAGGCCGATTTAAGTAAACTACAACCGTATCTATGATTATCCATCTATCCCCCTTTGGTTTTTATTTTAACGACGAGGGGAAATAGTCAATATCATAAGCCTCATAGCTCATTCCCCATCCGTTGCCAAATATCTTTTACACCCAAGCCTTGAATGAGTTCTCTCATATGGGCATGAACCTCATCCCATTCTTGGGAACAGACGATGGCTTGCAGCAGTTTCAGAGCAAAGGCAAATACGGATCCTGGGTCCCTTCCGGTCAAGATGCCATCGTCCAAAACAACCGGAACTGAGTGATCGGCCGACGGAAGCTCTCTGCAGGGATAGGCGGTATGACGACGCCCTTCCAGAAGGCCGCAATCGAGCAGGAGTAAGGGCGCAGCACAGATGGCGGCGATGAGTTTTTTGTTTTTGGCATAGGCATGGATTTTTTCTAGCACAAGGGCATTTTTCCTAAGAGCCTCACAGCCATTTCCCCCTGGGAGAAAGAGTATGTCGGAACTCACTTCGGCATCTTTCAAATATTCATCGGCTGAAACCGTGATGCCGTTAACTCCACGGACGGACAGCGAATCGGTGCAGGAGGCGATGGTCACGGTCTGTCTGGCATAACGCCAAATGCTGACGGGAATGACCAGTTCGATCTCCTCGAATTTTTCTCCCAGGACTACCAGTATACTTTTCTTACACTTGATCAACATATCGAAGCAAATCCCATCCGGTCCGCAGGGAAGTTTCTCCGTACATCATGTCGTTTTCAAGAGGGGCAAGGTGCTCGAACCACCAGGGGGATATTCCCTCTCCCATGGAAAGCATCGTTGAGCTGTGGCTGCTTGAAGACGGGAAAGGGCCATCGAGGCAGAGCCACTTTATTCCTCATTCCCCATTTGCCGCCAAACTTCCTCCAAACCTAAGCCTGTGATGATGCCCTTTCTCATGTCTTCCAGAGGGAGTTTGATGGCCTGCAAAAGCTGCAGAGCAAAGGCAAATGCCGCTCCTGCATCTCTCCCTGTGAGGATAGGGCCGTCCAAAACGACCGGTTTCGAGTAATCCGCTCCTGGAAAATCCTTCCCTCGATAGGCCGTATAGTGGCGTCCTGCCAAAAGACCGGCCTCCTGGAGCAGGAGTGGGGCGCCGCAGATGGCGGCGATCAGTTTTCCCTTCTCGGCATAGGCCCGAATCTTTTGAAGGACGATGGGCTTCTTCTTCATCCTTTTACAACTATCTCCCCCCGGCAGGAAGAGCACGTCGGAACTGACCTCGGCATCTTTCAGACAGGCCTCGGCCAGAAGGGTGATGCCGTTGGAACCGCAGACGGATAGGGAATCGGTACAGGATACCAGGCTTACATACTGCCCGGCGTAGCGCCAGATGCGAACCGGAACGACGCATTCGATTTCCTCAAAGCCCTCATCCAGAAGGACCAGTATATTCTTTCTCGGTAACATAGATTAAACCTTACACTGTTCTAGGGAATGGGGAAGGCGAAGTGCGTGTGGCTGTCTTTGCAACAGGAAAAATTTTGAGAAAAATTTTCCCTGTTGTAGCCCGCGCAGCGGGCGATTCCTTTGGAATCCAAAGACAGCCACGCAAGCATCTCCCGTTCTAGACTACGCCCCAGCGAAAAGCCGGAGATATACACCCATAACCTTAGCTCACTTCCACATCGCCATCTCATCTCCCATGAAGGCATAAAGCTCCCTTCCCTTCCGGGACTGTTGTAGCAGGTCATCGCTGAATGTCAGCTTATTTTTTTCGAAGAGGAGCAGAATAGTCGAACCGCCGAAATGAAAATAACCCTTTTCATCTCCCTTGGCCTGTTCGGTATTGAAGGGAAAACTCTGTCGGATGCTCCCGATGCAGGTGGCCCCCACTTCGACCATGAGGATATCTCCCGATGGGTGACGGAGCAGGGTCCTCATGCGCTTGTTTTCGGAAAAAATCGCCAGGCGCTGTCGGATGGCAATTGGGTGGACGGCGGAGTAGCGACCGCGGATTTCGTAGGGATTTTCCGCCAGGACATCGCAGGGGAAGTGGAAGCGGTGGTAATCGACAGGACTCAGACGCGAGAGGAGGAGACTCCCGTCGCGGAACTGCTCGGCGAGCTTGCGATCACCGAGTAGGGACTTCAACTGAAAGTGCTGGCCTTTGACGGCAAAGGATGGCGTATCCTCCAAAGATTCGATGGCGAGATGTCGCCCATCACAGGGGAAGGCCAGTTTGTTCTCCTGGGCGACGATGGGCCGAAATATCCTCCTGATGCGTCGAGAGAAGAATTCGTCGAAGGAGCGAAATTCATCGGTTTTTTTTTCGAAAATCTCGATATTGATGCCGTATTTTCTGACAAATGCCCCTATATGTCCTCGACTCCAGGCCCGGCGCATCCACCAACCTACGCAGGAAGAAAACAGCCTTTGGGCAAAAAATTTCCCTTCGCAGAAGCGGCCGGTCGGAGTTTCATAGAGCCAGCGCAGAAAGCGTTCGCCGACAACAGGCTCCTCCTCCAGGGACTGCGAGTAGCGATTGTAAAAGCGGATGGGCTCCATAAATTCAAATCACCGTGCCTCAATCATGAGACTTTTTCGCCGCCAAGGCAAAATCCATTTCACGCCTTGTCGTTCCGGACCAAATCGTTTTAGGATTGGCTGATGATGTGTCCGGCGATTCCGTTCGCAGTGGCTTCGGTGTTGGCTATTTTCCCCCTACTCCTCTCGCGGCGTGTTCCGTGCCCTCACCGGAACATTTACGGGATATTTTCGTTTTCCTTGGCCTTTTCCGGAGCGGCATTGGTGAGTCGCCCCACATCGGCAGTTTTAGGATTTCACCTCCTGTTTTCTCTTTTGATGACGAGCTATTGGAGCTATGGAGATTGCGAAGACCTCGTCTTCCAGATGCTGGCGAATGGAGCGACTGGCCTTTGCCTGCTCCAGCTGAGCTTTTGGACTTCAGCACAAAGCCAGTGGGAGCTATTCTTGCGAATGCTGGGCGGTGCCTTTTGTCTGGGCCTCCTTCCCTTTCACGGCTGGCTTCAACTCCTCAGCGAACGGGCTCCCCTCCCCTGCGGATTGAGTCACTGGATATGGATCCGCCCCCAGCTGCTTCAGATGAGCGGCAGTGGCGCTTTATCCCCTTTCCTGAGGGGAATTTTGACTTTTGGCGGAGCGATTTACAGTTTGTATTTCGGTCTGCTCGCCTTCCGAAGAGAATCCCGTCTCGGAGCCTTTGCTTACTTCACCCTGGCCCAGAGCGGCTTGTACTGCCTTTACTGCTCCTATCTCGAGCTCCCAGAATACTTCCTCCCCGCTTCGGGAATGGCCCATGGAGCGCTCTACCTGCGTCTTTGGATTTTCCAAAGGCGGCAGGAGGAAGAGGAAGCGGAGGAGAGAGTGGCTTTGGTGGGGCCCTCCTCTGCTATCCAGAGAATGGGGATCCCGGTACTCGATGGCCTGCTGCTGGGCTCAGTGGCGGTGTTGAGCCTTTTTCTTCCCGTAATGGGATTTTGCTCGAGTCGACGGCCCTTCTTACTTCACCTTCTGGGAGTGCTCAGCACTGGGATGAAAATTGCATTTCTCCTGTACTTGAGGCGCAGTTTTCGAAAGAATTGGAATGATCTCGTTTCATCCTCATGATGCCTCCATCGGTGATCGATTCCAGGAGCTACTGGCCTTTGGGGGCCTTATCCGCAGGGCTGAAAGGAGGGAAAGGATTCCTATCGTATCTCTTCGCGTCCCATAAAAAACCTCGCCCTTGAGCCCTTCATGGCCTGGGCCGCCCTTGTCCTGTAACTCTTCCCTTTATGATCACAACCAAGATTTACCGGTCCTGGGGCTATGCCTGGGCTGGAATGATGGCGCTTCTGCTCTTCTGCTTTTTTCGCTTCTACCTTCGTCTGTCCCTTCTAGTTGCGCTGTATTGGCTCATGGGCCTGTTTCTCACAGGACTCTTCCCCTTTCAGCTCTTCACGCCGGCCCTGTTCAGAAGTATCCGCCATCTCCCCGTCCTCTCCATCGGACTCTGGGGACAAGCGCTGGGCTTGGTGTTTCTGTTGGTCTGTTTCCAGCGCTTAGACACACGGGACTCTGTCGTCCTCCATAGCTTTTATCTCTTCCCCACCCTCTCAAGCATCCTGGGTTCCCTACTGCTTCTGCAGGCGAATCATTTCAGGGATTTCCTGGCCTGCAGCGGAGCCGTTGTCGGCGGATTTTTGGTCCTTAATATGACCACCTCTTCTCTTTTCCCTCTTTTCGGGTTCAGATTATCTGCGCTGGCAATGCTGCTCATCCTGCACATCGCTTCGGCCCTCGGGACAGAGAAAAACGAGATGCAAGGAAAAGATGCTCTTGTCGGATTGTTTCACCATCATCCCCAATGGGCCTTCGCGTGGCTTGTCAGCCTTCTTTCCCTTTCGGGCCTTTTCCCGTCCGGGCATTCCTGGCAATGGCAAGTGCTCGCCACTTTTTATCACAGACATTCTCAATGGATTTGCTTTCCCCTGCTGGGCTCCATGATACTCTCAGCCGTTGTGCATTTCCACTGGATTCATGCGGCGATACATTATCCCCACGGAAGGCAAACTTTTCCCGTATTTCAAGCCCCTAAAGCCCAGACGGCCTGGGCTATCCTTCTCGCCGTAGCACTCTGCCTATCCTGGTTTTCCCCTCACCATGGATGCTGAGAAAAGTACTTTTTTCCATCGAACCGAGATTTCACCGGCATTGGCTGGCGAGCGGGCCGATAGGATTTTGGCCATCTGCCTCCCCGAATTTTCCCGAACAGAGCTCCAGAAATACTTTAAGGCCGGTCGAGTTTTCTGCGAAGGCAGCGTCGTTTCGGCCAAGGAACGTCTTCCGGCCGGAAAGTTTTTGGAATGGAACCCTCCTGAGCCCGAGAGCGCAGTGGCAAATCCGTCACCGGAGCTCTTTTCCCCGGATATTCTCTTCGAAGATGAGGATATGCTGGTCATCTCGAAGCCTGCAGGAATCGTTGTCCACCGCGGCACTGGAGTTCATGGCATCACTTTGTTGGAGGCTCTGGTCGCGCGGCACATGACGCTGAGCGCCTTAGGGGGTCCTGATCGAGCAGGCATCGTTCATCGCCTGGACAAGGATACTTCCGGGGTAATGGTTCTGGCCAAGACGGATCTCGCCTATCAAGCCCTTCAGGTGGCCTTCGCCTCGCGAAAGGTCCAGAAAATTTATCATACCCTTGTCCGGAGCGTGCCCTCCTGTTTGTCCGGAACGGTGCAGGTGCCTGTTGGACGTCATCCCGTTCGCCGGACGCAGCAGTGCGTCTGTCCCGAGGGTCGTTCGGCCCGCTCAGACTGGAAGGTTTTGGAAACTTTTGGTGAACACTATGCCCATCTGCGGGTTCAGATTTTCACCGGCCGAACGCACCAGATTCGCGTACATCTGCAGTATTTGGGCTTTCCCATTCTGGGAGACAGCCATTACGGCTACCGTCTTCACGCCTCCGATCCCTGTCGTTTTGATCGGGTCATGCTGCACGCCCATCAGCTCACCCTTCCGCACCCGCGGAGCGGTGAAGAGAGGTGCTTTAGGGCACCGTTGGCGGAAGATTTTGTGGAAAAATTAAAATTTCTGAGGACTTATTTCCCTCCCAGTACCCTTTTCCATGAGAGCAAAGACGAAAATCCAGCCAGCAGCGCCGAGCGCTAAAACACCGAAGCTTCCTCCCAATGCCGTGAAGCACAGCGCCATCGTTCTGCGGCATCTGCAGGAACTTTTCCCGGAACCGGAAATTTCGCTTCAGTACCGGAATGCTTTCAGTTTTCTCGTGGCAGTCCTGCTCTCGGCCCAGTGTCGGGATGAGCGGGTGAATCAGGTCACACCAGCTCTCTTTGCCCGAGCCGACTCAGCCGAGAAGATGCGTGAGCTGTCGCTGGAAGAGCTGGAGGATAGGATCCGGCCCTGTGGTCTGTTCCGGCATAAGGCGAGGTTTCTGAAACAATTGGCCGAGGTGGTCGTTTCGCGTTATGGCGGAGAGCTGCCCTCTTCTCTGGAAGAGCTGGAAGGATTGCCAGGGGTTGGACACAAGAGCGCCGCCGTCGTCGCGAGCCAGTTTTTTGGGAAGAATGCCTTTCCGGTCGACACGCACATCCATCGCTGTGCCAAGCGCTGGGGACTGAGTGAAGGGAAGAATGTACGCCAGACGGAAAGGGATCTCTGCTCGCTTTATCCCGAGCCGCTCTGGCGAACACTGCACCTCCAGATCATCCTCTACGCGCGCCGCTACTGTCCGGCCCGTGGGCATCGCCTGGAGTATTGCCCGGTTTGCCGTGAGCTGAGGACCTGAGATTTTGGGATGAAGATTTTTTTTGAGAAAGGCCATCTGCGGCCGAAGGGTTTTTCGCTGTCTTTGCGGCGCAGCCCTGGCGAGGCGGAAGGCCTTGGCAGGGCTGCGCCGTGGCCCGCTGCGTGGGCCTGCTCCCCTTTGGGGAGCCAAAGACAGCGAAACAGACAAATTCTGCTGGGGATACCCCTTCCAAGCTCGCATCGCCAGGTTCAGAAAGTCGACGATGGAAAACGGTACTTGCTTTTCCAGGGCCTTTTTTTTCAGCTAGAGGTCCTATGGATTCGCGTTTGGGGAAGCTGAAATCGTCCTATGATGCCGTCATCATCGGCAGCGGGCTCGGAGGGCTGACGGCGGCTAATTATCTGGGAAAACTGGGCCACAGTGTCCTGCTCCTGGAGCAGCATTACCAATTAGGAGGTTTGGCTGCCTGGTTCAAACGCCCGGGGGGCCATATTTTCGATATCTCCCTGCACGGTTTCCCGGTGGGCATGATCAAGTCATGCCGGAAGTACTGGTCGCCGGCAATTGCCGATGCCATCGTCCAGCTGCCGCACATCCGCTTCGTCAATCCCCAGTTCTCGCTCGAGACCTCCTTCACCCGCCAAGATTTTTCGCGTCTTCTCATCGAGGATTTCCATATCCCCAGTCCGACCGTCGAAAGCTTTTTCGAGCAGCTCCGGCAGATGAATTTCTATGACCATCCCACAGAGAGCATTCGGGAGTTTTTTGAAAAATTCTTTCCGCAGCGGGATGATGTCCATCGCTTTCTCCTCGAGCCCATCGCTTATGCCAATGGCTCGACGCTGGATGATCCGGCCATCAGCTATGGCGTCGTCTTTTCCAACTTCATGAGCCAAGGGGTTTATACCTTCCGAGGTGGGACGGATCATCTCATCGGGGCCATGATGCAGGAACTCTTGGCCCATGGGGTCGACATCCGCCTCCGTTGTCCGGTGAAGGAGATTTTGCTAGAGGCCTCCTCCCCTACTCCGTCGGTCAGCGGTGTCCGTGTCGGCGACACTTCTATTCCCTGCAGGGCGGTGATCTCCAATGCCAATATTCTCAAGACCTTGACGGATTACCTCCCCTCTTCGGCCCTTGGGGAAGATTTAAAAGAGCAATCCCAACAGGTGCGCATCAACACGAGTTCCTGCCAGGTCTATCTCGGCATCCGATCAGGCGAGAGCATTCCCGACATCGGTGACCTGATCTTCTTTTCCGAAAATGAGCATTTCGAGGGCCGGGAATTGCTCGATTTTCACACGAAGAGCCGCACCTTTTCGCTCTACTATCCCGGGATACGTCCCCAACGCGAGCCCCACTATACTATCGTGGCCTCCATGAACACCCGTTGGGAAGATTGGAATGCCCTGGACGCAGTTTCTTACAAGAAGGAAAAGGGGCGCATCATCGAGGATACGTTAAGAGCGCTGGAGATCTTGATTCCCGACATTCGAAGCAAAATCGACTGGGCGGAAGCGGCGACCCCCAAGACCTTTCAACGCTATACGGGTCATCCTCGGGGCACTTCTTTCGGGACGAAGTTCGAGGGACTGGATCTCTCCATGCGTCTGTCGGATCACATCCACGGCCTATACCACACCGGCTCCGTCGGCATCATCATGTCCGGCTGGCTGGGCGCGATGAACTACGGCGTCATCAGCGCTCACAAGGTCGCGAGCATGCTCCATCGCTGAGAGAAGGCTCTTCGTTCAGTTTGTGTAAAAATAAAAAGACCTAAAAGGTCTCTTCATCGTGCATCGTCGGTTCTGAGAGGTGCTTCTTCGTCCTCTTCTCCGCTGTCGTCAGGAAGCCCATCTCCTGTTGGCTGCTGCGCTTGGTTGAACTCCTGCAGACTTTCATGAAAACGGATCAGATGATGGACCCAAAGCATTTCGATGAAATGTTTCAGGTTTTCCAGAAGAGTTGCGCTGTAGGTGTTTCTAAGATCGCCGTACTGAGCTAGCAAATGGATAATACGGAGGTCCACGTTCATGAAGTAAAGGGTTTCTACCGGTTCCGAAACCCATCCGAGCGAAGTCCCTGTAAAAGAGGAAGGAGGCTCTTTTTTATTAAAAACAATACCTAGAACCTTGTATATAATAGCCTTATGTTCGGTGGGAATATGGAAGAGATTCAGGTAGGCACTTAGGCTGCGGCCATAAGCGCTGTACAGTTGGGTGCCGAAGGTCGTGAATTTTTTCTTCTCCCTATCGTATACGCTAGGCCAGACCGCCGTCGTGAGCGCTTTGGCAAAGGCTCCTAAGCCGCTTTTCTGCGTCAAAGAAAGGAAGAATGCCGATGCGTAATCGACGAGTTCTCGCCTAGCTGCTGGCAAAACCGTATCCTCGCTCTCGAGGTATAGCTTTAGCTCCTCAGCGCTCTTCGGATCAGAATCACTGCCATTGAGTTTCGCTTTCGCTAGAGAATCAAAGGCTACAGAGATCTTTTCCCAAAGAGCTCGTACGTCGAAGGCTTGTCCTCCTTTAGGGGGTTGTTCTGGAAGATAAGTGGAATAGCTATCTACTTGTTCTTGTGTGAGGGCTAAAGTATAGGCGATAGAATAGGCCATGTGCAGGAGTTCCCTATCTCCAAATGTCCAGGCCTGCAACGTCATCCCTCCCAAACTAACTGCGCCCAGCGCAGCACTTACAGCTTTCTTGCTAAAAATCATATCCCATTCCCTCCAGATTCGCTTATTCCCAATTGTCTCAAAATAAAGTTCCCATGAAGATTGTCAACAGAAAGCGGGAAGTCTTTGGTGTGATAATTTTTAGAACTGATTTCCTTTCCTGGCTGGAAACAGAACTGCTTCCTGACATAAACCATCTGCTCCCTGAACTAGCCCCTATCTATTTCTAGCTGCTGGAGTGGAATAATGCAAAGCTTAGGTACATCGGACAGGACCTGCCTTCCCGGACCTGCCTTCCCTCTAGAGTGGCAGGTCTCTCGAGTTTTATTTTATCGGCCGAAGCCCTGATGGAAGACGAAGAAGTGGAAAGAGCTTCTTCGCCAGAAAGGAGGGATAGGGAGATGAATTAATCATCCCTCATCCCCGGGAAATGAAGGGACGGATTCTCTGGAGCTAGCTGCGGATCCGCTACTTGCTGCTTTTTTAGTGAGAGCTCCCTCTGTTTTTTTCGTGGTCGTGCCTGTGGTCTTGCTCTCCTGGAGAGCTGTGCTAGCAGTAGTTTCATCGGGAACATCTGCGCTGTAAAAAGGATTCTTGGGCTCTTCTTGAGCCTGAAGAGCCCTGGTTAAGGCCTCGACGAAACGGGTCAAATGCAGGACCAGAAGATGTTTGGCGAATTCTTTTTGACTGCTGAGGAAGGACGGGTTGTATGTTCTGGCGACGCTTCCATAATTCAGTTCATAGATTAAGCAGAGATCCAGGAGTATGGAAGATAAGGCTTCGGTGGGCTCAGGGACCCACCCTGCAGCAGCACTGCCCCCTGGAACGACTCCCTTGGAGCCTATGCTGAAGAACCCACGTAACAAATCGAGGAGAAATGATCTTTGCTCATCGCTGATGCGATGAAAACTCGTGAAGCTCGTCAGACTCTGAGTATAAGCTCTGTAGAGATTGCTGCCGAAGGCCGTCAGCCCTTTTCTGTTTGGATTATATACAAGTGGCCGAATTTGCCCACTAAGAGTTCCGGCTAAAGTCAACAGGATACCCTCTCCTTCTCCCAGAGATTTAAAAAGCTCCTTTTCATATCCGGTGAAATTTTCGACTGAAATTCCTGAGCCTTGATCCTCCTTAAGACTCGCATATAAGGCAGCTGCAGTCTGCCCCTCCAACTCTGCTTCGGCCAAAGAGACAAAGGCTTTTGAGACACCTTGCCAAAATGACTGTCCTCCGAGTGGGTTTCCCGAAGGAGCTTCTTCCGGCAAAAGGGGAACGTATTTCCCCAGTGCTTCTGGAATACGCCCTAAGGGAATGACTAGCGAACAGGCGAAGGTAAAATCATCCTCCCTGCCTCCAAAAACATCCCCCGGCACTGCGGAACCTAAGGCCGCTACCCCTAGTACAATACCCAGAATCCTATTCCCCATCATGTATCCCCTTTCCTTTGTTATTGATTTCCTGCACCCTCTGATGCAGAAGGTGCACGATGGGAAGTGTCCAGTCACTGTCAATGAAAATTCTTTCCCGGAAAGAAATCGCCCCGCTGGATTTACTCTCTTGCCAAAGTGACTCGTATCTCACGAATTTCGTCGGCTCGGCTCAGTTTGAAAAATTTCCGGAGAGATGACAGAGTGGCCGAATGTGTCCGACTCGAAATCGGATGTACCCGAAAGGGTACCGGGGGTTCGAATCCCTCTCTCTCCGCCATTTTG
Source organism: Puniceicoccales bacterium (assembly GCA_031288595.1). GTDB lineage: Bacteria > Verrucomicrobiota > Verrucomicrobiia > Opitutales > JAIRLG01 > JAIRLG01. Next base: position 101,333 of record JAITRB010000003.1, on the reverse strand, counting down.
AGCAGAGAGCGTTCCTGCAGAGGGTCTTTGAGAGAGTTTTGGCCTCGCTGCCTGCTCCACGAGTTTGTACGCAGATCTCGACCCCGAGAGACATCGAATTGGAGGCGGAGCGAAATGCAATGGGGATCCCGTAGGGCCAAAATCCTGGGCTTCCCCTCGAATGCTAGGCCTATTCCTCTCGAAATGGAAAAACTCGCAGTGGCTTCCCCCAGCTGAAGATCTCGATCCGGAAGAATTTCTGGTGCCAGAGGGCGGAATCGAACCGCCGACCAAAGGCTTATGAGTCCTCTGCTCTACCGCTGAGCTACCCTGGCTTCAAATCGCTCCTCCTGTAGAAGTGGAATGGCGGCGGGTGTCAACTTTTTGCCGCTTCACCGAATTGAAGAGCTGAGAATATGAGGCATGCCTTGAGGGCTTCCGTAATCCGCGATGAGGGTAAATTTTTCCCTTTTAGGGCTTGAGCTGGAGCGGAGAGATGTGCAGTATGAACTGCTGTTGATCTATGACTAGTTTTCTCGTCGTCCTTCTCAGCCTTGCCCTAATTTTGATCAGCCTCTTCAACGTGCTCATCATTCTGATGCAGCGGCCCAGCGAGGATGCCGGCATGGGCTCAGCCTTGGGCGGTGGAGCGGTCGCTTCCATCTTCGGTGGGGAGGCGGGCAATATCCTGCACCGCTGGACGATCACCTCGACGATCCTGTTCTTCCTCCTCTCGCTGCTCCTCTCCATGCTCTATATGGCCCGTGAGGGCAAGAAGGAAGTCATCATGAAGTGGATCAGCGCTCCGGAAAGTCTGGCCGTGCCCACTTCGCCGTCGAAAGAAAAAACGCCCTTCACTCCTAGCGACAGCGGCCTCGTCGAGGGGATGAGAGCCGAAGGTATTTCGGCTGCCGCTCCTTCTCCGGAAAATCCCCTACTCTCCTCTTCAGAGGGAACAAGCCCCAGGGGAGGCCAAAGTGATGAAGGGATCCTGAAGGGCGAGGGAAACCCTGTGGCCACAGACGATTCACCGGCTCTTTCACTCGACCTGACTTCTGCTCCTGAGAAGGAAAACCATTTCGAGGCGGATGATGTCGGGGCCGCTGAAAATGAGAGAGAACTTGAGTTTTTCGATGAATCGGAGGAATTTTAGGGGAATTTTCTCCTGATATTTCCCTTACATCCCCTATCTTGACCCAAGCGCTGCTAAGGGGCTGTGCTTTACCGAATCACCGAACCTAGGTCCACATAGCCTGAAAGCGGCGATCGTCAGTTATGAGAGGGATAAAGCCTTCTCTCTATCTTAGACTCTGGCGGAGAGAGAGGGATTCGAACCCACGGTGCCGTTACCGGCACTCCGGTTTTCAAGACCGGTGCAATCGGCCGCTCTGCCATCTCTCCGACGGATGAGTGCCCGAAAGGGCTACTGTGAAATCTCATGGTGTCCAGTACGAAAGGGTTTGGGTGTGTGTTTTTTGCCGCCTTTGGCTCCCGAAGGGAGCGGCCCGCGGAGCGGGCCTCAAGGGGCAATGAAAAGACCTTCTTTTCATTGCCCCCTTGCAAAGGCGGCAAAAGAGATGACGAGTCCTGGGGCACTTTGAACAACGCCTCCAAGGAAGAGTATAGGCAATTCTTTCCCATTTTTTGAAAATTGGCATTGCCAAAAAGCCGATCGGACTGCAAGCTGACCCAGCAGTTTTTTATGGCAGAGGAGCAAGGAAAAGCGCAGGTATCATCGCGTTCACCGATGGATTTCAGCTGGAAGGATGTCGATTCCCTCTCCCGCTACATCACGGGGACAGGAAAGATCCTCCCGCGCAAATATACCGGCCTCAGCGCCCACCAACAGCGGCATATCACGCGGATGATCAAGCGCTCGCGCCATATGTTGCTCATGAAATGAGGTGAGTTCGGGAACAATAGAAACGGCGATCCTTTCGCCGACGCAGGAAAATCTGGATTGGCTAGCGGATTGGATCCGGAAGGGAGGGGTAGCGGCCCTTCCGACGGAAACGGTCTACGGTCTAGCGGCAGATGCGCTCAATACAGGAGCTCTTCGGCAGATTTTCGAGATCAAGAGGCGTCCCCTCTACGACCCGTTGATCGTGCACGTGGAAAATGGAGAAAAACTCTTGGAATGGGCAGAGATCAACGAGGATTTGCGCCGAACGGTGCTCACTTTGATCGAAAGATTTTCCCCCGGGCCCCTCACCTACGTTTTACCAAAAAAATCCTGGGTACCGGAGCTCCTCACGGCAGGACGGCCGACTTTGGCCCTGCGGATACCCGCACATCCCCTGTTTCGGGAAATTCTCCGGCGCTCGAGCCTTGCCTTGGCGGCACCCAGTGCCAATCCTTTCGGCTATCTCAGCCCCACTTTGGCCCGACATGTACGGGAATCTCTGGGGGGAAAGCTGCACTATATCCTGGATGGCGGCGACTGTACAGTCGGTCTAGAATCCACGATTCTCGATCTCTCGCGTTCGCCAATGCGCATTCTGCGTCCGGGAAAAATCACCCGTGAGGAGATTCAATCCGTATTACCGGATAAGGAAATAGCGGGCTATATCCATGAGGAGCTCGATGACACCGTATCGCCGATGGCCCCGGGAATGCTTCGGCGGCACTATAGCCCACGGACTCCGCTGTGTCTTTTCTTCAAAATGGAAGAATTGCCCCTTGCCAAAGAGGAGAACGTCGCCAGGGTTTTCCTATCCCGAAAGGACCGTGAAGAGGTTTTGGGGAATGATTTTTTCCTGAGTGAGGAGGGAGATGGGATGCAAGTAGCCAAGAGACTTTTCAGTCTCCTACGGGAATTGGATACCTCCCACTCCTATGAAAAAATTTATTGCCAATGTCCGCCATCTCATGGTTTAGGGACGGCGATTGCGGATCGCCTGTGCCGCGCGGCTGGACTGCCAAAGAAAGGGCCCTGAAAAAGCCCTAGCCGAGTGGCTGCCCGCAAGTTTTCATAGCAAGAAATTTTCATATCAAGAACAAGTTTTTATGCATTTTACTGATCTCGGCCGTAGGCGGGAAATCGGAGCGCACTGCGTTTTAATCGAAATTGCTTCCTTCCATATTCTTGTGGATAGCGGTATGGACCCGGGATCCCTGGGAATGGAGGCCTTACCCTGCCTTGACCGTTTAGAGGGTATCGCTCTGGATCTGATCCTCATCACCCACTGCCATCTCGACCACATCGGAAGCCTGCCGGTCCTCATGCGCCGGCAACCTCAGGCGAGAATCCTGCTGTCGCCGCCATCGCAATCCCTGATCTTCCCGATGTTGGAAAATTCCTGGCATGTCATGAGGCGGCAGAGGGAGGAGCTGGGCATCAAGATCTATCCTCTATATACCAAGGGAGAGATCCAGGCCTTGAGGGAGCATTTCTGTCCCATGCCCCTGGGAGTGACCCGTATTTTCCAGAAACAGGGGGACGAGATCGCCGTCCAGTTCGTCGCGGCAGGGCATATCCCAGGAGCGGCCAGCGTGCTGCTCCAGCACGGACGGCGCAAACTGTTTTTTTCCGGCGATGTTCTCTTCCGAGACCAATATATCCTCAAGGGAGCGGACTGGTCGAAGGAGCCGATCGACACCCTGGTCATGGAGACGACGCGGGGCAATGCCCAGCGTCCGGAGGATCAGACGGCCAAGACAGAAATCGCACGGCTCCTGGAGGCCATCGATGAGGTTTTAGGACAGCAGGGATCTGTTCTGATCCCCAGCTTTGCCCTGGGCCGCATGCAGGAGATTCTCATGATCCTTCAGGAAGCCCGTCGCTATGGGAGGATTTCCAAAAAAATTCCCATTTTTGCCTCGGGGCTAGGGATGTCGCTGGTGGCTCCTTTGGATCAATTGTCGGAGCAGCATCGGGAGATTTTTTTCAAAAAGCAGTTCATCGATGAGCTTCGCGTACAAGCCCTCGATTCTTCTCCCTGTCTGAAGCCGGGCCGAAGTCCGAAGCACTCCAGCATTTTCGTGGTCAGCAGTGGCATGATGACCGAGAATACCCCATCCTATAATATTGCGGCTTCGCTCCTAGCCCATCCCCAGCACGGCATTTTCTTCGTCGGTTTCTGCGCCGATGATACGCCGGCCCGCAAACTCCTCGATACGCCGAAGGGAGAGCGCTTTTCCTTCGAAGGGCTTCGCTACAAAACAGCGGTTCGGGCGAGAATCGAGCATTTCGATCTCAGTGGGCATGCCGACCGCGAGGAGCTGGTCCAGGCGGCCTTGCACATGAGTCCACGGGCGATTGTCCTCAATCACGGGGATGGTGGGGCCCGACAGTGGTTCGCTGACCGCTTCGCTGAGCTAGCTCCGAAAATCCGCACCCTGGACCCCGAAGCCGGTGTCACCTATTCCCTCTGAAGAGAAAAAGTCCAAAGCTCAGGAAACACCCATCTTCGGAGCCGAAAGCCGTTTGCGGTTGACAGAGAGGCCTTCTCTCCCCCAATGATGGGGCATTGCCCTTATCGTCTAGCGGCTAGGACGCCGGATTCTCATTCCGGAAACCGGGGTTCAATTCCCCGTAGGGGTACCAGGAAAATTTGCCTTTCCCCACATTTCCTGAGAAGCCTTTTCCCCAAAGCCGAGGGTTTGCCAAAAATTGAAGATTCGGGCATTTCTCCCTATCGTCTTTCGTGTATTTTAGACTTTGAATCCGGCCAGAACGGTTTTAGTACGGGAATATAAAGGAGAGCTATCTGCTGTGACTACTGGAAAGCTGTTCATCATCTCGGGCCCGTCTTGCGTCGGGAAGACGACCCTGGTCACGGGCTTTTTGCGCCATCATCCGGACTATCCTCTGCGCCGTGTCGTGACCTGTACCACCCGTCCCCAAAGGCCAGGGGAAATCGATGGGCAGGATTACCACTTCCTATCGGCGGAGAATTTTGAGCAGAGGATTCGAAAAGATGAGTTTTTGGAATTCACTCCGGTTTATGGTACCCATCTCTATGGGACCTTAGTCGAGTCCGTTCTCCCGTTTCTGGATACGTACCATCTCTTCCTGACCATCGATGTCCACGGGATGCAGGCCATTTCCAAGTCCCACGCGCGTTTCGCGTCCTTGGGCGGCCGTTGCGTTTCCATCTTTCTGAAACCAGATGATTTGAAAACGCTGCAGCATCGCCTGCAGAAGCGAAGGGATTCGGCGGAGGAAATCGCCCGTCGCCTGAAATCGGCGGATACAGAGCTGAGCTATGCCGAGCACTACCACTACATCGTTCCGAGTGGGACGATTGAGGAAAATGAGGCCGCTCTGCACGCCATTTACCGGCGGGAAACAGGGGTATTGGCATGCGCATCAGCGGTGGTAGGGCCAGAGGAATCTCCCTGATCTCGCTCTCTCGTCGAGAACTGCGTCCGGCTACGGGCTCCCTGCGGGAGGCCCTTTTCTCTTCGCTAGGGGCATGGATTCGGGACAAGAGCTTCCTCGATCTTTTTGCCGGCACAGGTTCCTATGGCCTGGAGGCTCTGAGCCGCGGGGCTCGGGCCGGAGTGTTTGTCGAGAGGAACAGGCGAATGGCGGAGATTTTGCGCCAGAATCTCCAGGCTGTGCTCAAAAGCCTCAAGATCTCTTCGAGTCCCTGTGAAGTGCGGTGCGGCGATGTCTGGCACTTTCGTTCTGAGCAGCCCTTCAATCTCATCTTTCTCGACCCGCCCTTCGTCCTGTCCCGTAGCCAAGCGCCAAGCCTATTGGCCCATGTGCTCCCACTTCTTCAAAGCGGTGGACGGCTCGCCTTCGAACTCCCATCCGACCTAGCTCCTCCAGCTCATGAATCCCTCTCTCTCCTCCGCCGCCTCGGCCAGACAACGGGCCAAGGCCCATCGATGGCGGTCTATGAAAAAGGGGAAGGCTCCGATCATCCTCATAAGAGGGATCTCCCGCACTGAAGATGCCCGTTAAATCTAGACTTGATGAGGAGTGCTCTTCTTGAGAACTCATCGTCCCAGTTTTCCTCTTCTGGGTTGTCTGGTGTGCCTGGGGATCTTGGTCGAGGTGGAGCTAGCGCTGGTATGTTTTGCCTTCATCGAGTAGCTGCTTCAGATCTTGATATTCCGTGATCGGTATATATCATAAAAAGTTCTTCGTCTTGAAATTCTTCGACGGAGATAGAGGAAAGGGCGGATCCTGGATAAGCTCATAGCTCTTCTCCGATAGCTCTTCTAGAAAGCGACTGGGCTGGAGAGGAGGCGAAAAGCTGCCGGGGCCGCGTGAAGAGGATTGTTGGGGACAACAGAGGTAGAGCTCATCCTTGGCCCGGGTGACGGCTACGTAGAACAGGCGCCGTTCCTCCTGAAGCGAGACCTCCTCCAGTGCCCGTTTGGAGGGAAAAAAACCCTCGTTCAGGCATAGGATAAAGACCACATGGAACTCCAAACCCTTCGCCTGGTGAATGCTTGTCAAGCTAAGGCTATTCTGAGGCTCCGCCGTTTCTCGCTCCTCTGACTGCTGAAGGGCCACCTGGAAGAGCAGCTCATCCACTGTTCCGAAGCGCTCGGCAAAGTTCAGCAGAGCCAACACGTCTTCCGATCGTGAGGACGCATTGGCAAAACTGCGGCGCAGGTAGTCGCGGTACTCCCCTTCCCAGAGCAAGGAGAGAATCTTCTGGGGTGTTCCCTCAGCTTTTTCGGCCCTGGGGAGTATCCGTTCTTGGGTGGCGGCGTAGGCAAAGAGATCTGGGGAATAGGGAGTCGATTTTTGAGCGGCCATCGATTCCGGCAGCTGATGCCTAGCCTTGACTAGGGCCTTAAGCAGGATGAGCCAGAAAATCTGCGCTTCCTTTGGGCAGAATTCCGATGCAGCGTCATCCTCCAAAACCTCCCAAGATTCTCGGCCACTGCGGGCGGATTCCTCATCGATTTTTCCCAAAATGCGCTCGGCGGTTTTCTCCCCCACTTTCGGCAAGCGGCAAAGAACGCGCAGCCAAGCACAGCGGTCCCGCGCATTGTGCACCACCCGAAGCATCGCGATCAGGTCGCGGATGTGGGCCTGTTCAAAAAAGCGCACGCCACTGGTAACCGTGTAAGGGACCTGGGCCTTGCTCAGCTCCATCTGCAACTCCATGGATTGGTAGTGCGCGCGGTAGAGCACTGCGATGTCCGAAAGGCGGTAGCCCCCGTTGAGAAGGGTTCTTAAACGCCGGACGACGAACCTCGCCTGCTGGTGAAAGTCCGACACATGGATCAGCAGGGGTTTTTTGTGCGCCGTACGCGTCGCGTGGAGCTCCTTGCGAAAGATCTTTTCATGGGTGATCGGAATGGCATTGGCCAAGCGGAGAATTTCGGGAGAACTCCGGTAATTCAGCGTGATTTTGAAAATTTCCGCTTGCGGGTGCCGCTCGGAAAAGCGATGGATGTTCTCGATGTCTGCGCCGCGCCAGCTGTAGATGCACTGGGCATCGTCGCCGACGGCGAAAATCTGGTGCTCGGCGGCTAGAAGGTCGATCAGCTTGCCCTGAAGGTCATTGGTGTCCTGATACTCGTCGACCAGAATGTGTTGGAATCGCCGGCTGTAGTGGGCGGCGATATCCGGCTGTTCCCGCAGGAGCCGGATGGCCAGTTCCAGAAGATCGTCGTAGTCCAGCACCGACTGCTCCCGCTTATCCTTCTGGTAGTTCTTGAAAAAGCCCAGGATTTCATCGATGGCAAAGCCAGCCTGCTTCCATCGAGCAGAAAGGGTTTCTTCAAACGGGTGCCGCGCGTTGCGGGCATAGCCGATACTTTCGAGCAGAACCTTGGGTTTGGGAAGGGCCTTATCCTTTAAAAAGTCCGGCGATACCCGCCGTATGGCCTCCGTGAAGAGCTGCACTGCGTCGGATTCATCCAAAATGCCGAAATTCATCTGAAGATCCAGAAGTGCCGCATGGGGACGGATCAGGCGCTGGGCGATGTGGTGGAAGGTCCCCCCCCAGAAAGCATCCCGGGGATAGCCGGTCAGGCCTTCTACCCGCATGAGCATCTCCCGCGCTGCCTTGTTCGTGAAGGTGAGGAGGAGAATCTGCTCCGGCTCAACACCGTGTTCCAGCAACCAGGCTACTCGATAGGTCAGGGTCCGCGTCTTGCCTGTGCCCGCACCGGCCAGGATCAACAGCGAGCGAGCGGAGGAAGAAACGGCGGCGTACTGCTCCCCATTTAGCTCCTTCTGGAAATCAATCGCCATGGGGAAATTTTTTCAAGAAATAGTTCCAGGCCATCTCCCGCTCCTGTTCGAATAGGCTCCCCTCCTCCCGATCCTCTTCTGGATTTTCCAAAAAATCCTCCGAGTAGTGCAGGCAGTGGAGGCAAATCGCATCGCCGGAAGAGAACACCGTTTCCCGAAGGGGATAGATCCGGCAGCACTGGCCAGACAGCGTGGAATTTTGGGGAGGGTAGTACAGAATACCCTCTTCCGCTTTGGAATTACTCCTCTCTGGAGTTCTGGTCCGATAACGCACGTAGTAGAGGCCACTGCGCAGCTTGAGTTCCGGTTCCCAGTCGAGCCGGAGCTCAGCGTAAGGCCCGAAGGACGTTTTTCCCTTCCCCTGGCATTTTCCCTCTATCTCGTAGGGCCGACCCAATAGCTCGCGGGTCAGTTCCATATGCGCGGAGGAAATCGACCTGCGAACGCGTGTGCTGCTGATGCGCCGCTCATCCGGCGAGCAGAGAGAGGGCAGGATATGCGTTTCGATGCCCATTTTTTTCGCCAGAAGCCCGAGGGCCATGCTGTCACTCGAGCGTCCGCAGCCAAAGCAGAAGTCTTCGCCGACGCAAAGGCCCCGCAGGGTCGGGATTTTCTTCTGCAGCAATGGCAGAAAATTCTCTCCTGAAAGCTGGGAGAAGAGTCGGTCGAAATGCTGCTCGATCAGGACATCGATGCCCAGCGAAGCGATACAGGCGTATTTGATCTCTTTGGGGAAGATGAGCGCTTTGGAGGGCAGCCCTTCGATGATGGAACTGGGATGAGGGGAAAAGGTGTAGACAGCGGCGATGCCGCCGAGGGAACGGGCGCAGGCGATGGTATGGGTCAAGATGCGCTGGTGGCCCCGATGCACGCCGTCAAAATTGCCGATGGCCAGGATGACCGGTCGGGACAGCGACAAACGGCAGGGCTCCTCTCCCTTGCTCAGCAGGATTTCCATCGGAGGGAAAAAGGGGCGGCGAAGAGGGTATTTGGGGCCTCCGGGAGCTTTAGGGGCCTGGGCTGTCTTTGGAGCCCTTCGGGCTCGCCCGCGGAGCGGGCAGCCCGAAGGAGGCGAAGGCTTTGGCCTTCGCCTCCTTCGGGCAAAGACAGCCCCGGATGACAAGGAAAAGAATGGGACATGGCACAGTTTCTCATGGCGCTAGGGGTAGCGCTTCTCGCAGCGGGATCAGACACCGATTTAATTCCCTAAAAGGCATTTGCTCCAGCTCTTCCAGCGGCCACGCAGCACTCAGGTCGAAATCCCCACTCTGGATCCGGCATAGTTGGGAGAGATGGGCCCCACAGCCCAGGTGTTGACCTAAGTCATGGGCCAAGGTACGGACATAGGTGCCCTTGGAACATTTTAGGCGAAAGCTCAGCTCTGGAGGATCATAGGAGACTAGGTCGAAGATATATACGTGGATGAAACGCGGCTCTCGCTCGATCTCCAGACCTTTTCTGGCCATCTTATAGAGCGGTTTCCCGTGAATTTTTTTTGCCGAATACATGGGGGGCAGCTGGTACTGATCTCCCCCGAAGACCGCTAGGGCTGCCCGCAGCTCCTCTGTTGAAAACTTTGGGATTTCCTTCGCCTCCAGTACCTGACCGTCGGAATCCTGAGTCTCCGTCGTCACACCCAGACGAAAAATTCCCTCATAAACCTTGTCCTTGCTGGAAAAATAGGCCGAGGCCTTCGTAGCCCGTCCGACCAGAATTATCAGCAAGCCGGAAGCCATGGGATCCAGGGTACCGGCATGACCGATTTTCCGAATGCCCAAGCATCGCCTTAAGCGAGCCACCACATCGTGAGATGTGAGGCCGACCGGTTTCTGGAGGAGCAAGATGCCCTCCCAGTTATCCGGATTGCCTCTGTCCCTCATAGGGAGGGTCCTTCGACTGCTTTCAGCCGCTCTTGCAAGGCGTTCATCAGCTCATCCCAGAAGCTGCTAGGCGCAGCGGTCGTTAAAAATCCCGCGGCACAGGTATGTCCTCCGCCCTGAAAGCGCTGGGCGATTTGGTCGAGGCGTAGCGCGGGCTCGTGCGAGCGCAGGCTGATTTTACAGATCCCTTCGTATTCCTGCAGCAATCCGGAGATGCGTACACCGCAAACGGAACGAGGATAATCGACAAATCCCTGGGCATCCTCCAGAGTGCAGCCGGTATTTCGATAATCCTGATCCTGTAAAAAGCCGAAACAGAGCTGTTCATCGGCATAGAATTTCCAGGATTTTAAAAAGCGCTCCAACAGGGAAAATTTCCGGCGTGGCTCCTGATTGTAGACCAGAGTAGCCAGAGGCTGAGGCCGAAGACCCTGGTCCAGAAGGTAAGCACCCAGGCGCAGAGTCGATGCCCGAACGGAGTCATAGGTGTAGTTGCCCGTGTCCATGATGAGCCCGACGTAGAGGGCCCTGGCAGCGGAACGAGGAATGGGAAAATTTTTCTGATAGAGATAGTCGGCCAAAATCTCGCAGGTGGCCGCGGCTCTGGGATGGACGAAGTTATGGAGGGCAAAGGTGGCTGGGGGAAGATGATGGTCGATCAGCAGAAAGGGATGGAGGGCCTCGAAAAATTTCCCCGGGCGATTCGGCGTGCCGCAGTCCACGACGCACCACTCCTCCACCGACGGATCCGAAGGACGGTGGAGCTCGTATCCCTCGTAGAGAAATTTCAGGTTATCCGGTATGCCCGTCTCCGGCTCGATGAGAAAGGGCATGCTGGCCATGTTTTTCAAAATTTCAAAGAGAGCGATTTGGGAGCCCGCTGCATCGCCATCGATTTGGGTATGGCCCACAATCCCCACCCTTTTGCCCCTCAGCTGTTGGCAGGCATTAAAAAATGCCTCCACATCCTCGAAATGCTCGTCTTCCATGTTTCCGTTGTCTCCGTTCGGGCAAAAAGGTCAATAGCGCTTCCGCTCGCTCGCTGCCTTTACCTCATGCCGAAAATTCGGCATGAGGTGCCCATGACATGGGCGATTCCTCCGGAATCCAAAGGCAGCGAGAAGGACCGCCCGCGTCCTGAATCTCACTCATGTTTTTAAATTCTCTCCAGATTCAATGCTGGGGTTTTGCCAATCCCTCTGAATCAGCTCTTCCAAGGTATCTGTATCGCGACAGAACTGCCGGATGCCTTCGTGGAGTTTCTCGCAGGCCATGGCGTCTTTCGTCAGCTGTAGCTGAAATTCAGCCGCACCTAGGCCCGAGAGATTCCCGTTTTCTTCCGGCTCACCGCTCATTTCAGGGATGAACAGTCTTCGGGGCACCTCCCTTTGGCTTTCCTGCAGCTCTGCAAGAAATGTGGGGCTGATGGTCAGCAGATCGCAACCGGCCAATGCGAGGATTTCCTCAATATGGCGAAAGCTGGCCGCCATGATTTGGGTCTCATATCCCCGCCGCTTGTAGTGATAAAAAATACGCCTTACGGACAGGACGCCGGGGTCCGATTCGCCTTCGTGATTCGCCTCTGGATGCTTTTGATACCAATCCCAAATCCTCCCGACGAAGGGGGAAACCAGGCCTACCCGGGCCTCAGCGCAGGCGATGGCCTGGACAAGCGAAAAAATCAGGGTGAGATTTGTATGGATTCCCTCTTTTTCCAGCTCTCGGGCCGCCTGAATTCCCTCACAGGTGGCCGCGATCTTGATCAGAATTCGCTCGCGCCCCATCCCCTGTTTGGCCAAAGCGCTCGCCAGCTCCCGTGCATAGGTGATGATCCGTTCAGAATCGAAGGAGAGGCGAGCATCGACTTCGAGCGAGACCCGTCCCGGGATGATCTTTAGGATTTCCAGGCCGAAATGGAGGAGCAGCTGGAACATGGCCTCCCCGACATGGCGCGCATTTTTTGTCACGGATCGGCAGAAATCTCGGCATGATTCCTGCTGAGAGGCCCGAAGGATGAGACTCGGGTTCGTCGTGGCCTCCGATGGCCGAAACCGCCGCAGCTGCCCGAAGTCACCCGTGTCCGCGACGACGACACTCCAGCGCTTCAGCTGCTCCAGCGACGAAGACATTCCCTATTTCCTAAACCTTTCATCCTGGCCTGGCAAGCCCAAGTTCGGGGAAAGATTTCGGGAATTTAAGAGAGGAGTTGGTGTTTTTTTGTCGCCTTTGTGGAGAGAAGCAGGAAAAGGCTTTTCCCTGCTTCTCCCCAACGGCCCGCGCAGCGGGCCGAGAGCCCCTTGGGCTCCAAAGGCGACAAAAGCCCTAGCGCCCATCGAAGGGAATATCTGGCTTGAAGATTGCTGCGATTTTAGCTCTTTAGCTTTCTCCGGCCGCCCAACTCGAGTTCCAAGCCTTCGCTCGGCAGGGCCTCATCGGTGATTTTTCCCAGAGCCGGATAGAAAATCTGCAGCTCACTCCACAGGGCCGTTCGATTCATGTATTTCCACTGCCCTTGGGGGTAGTCGGCGTAGAGATTGATCATCATCGCCATCCATTGCCACTCTGGATAAACCTCAGCTCCTCCCCTTTTCTCGGCCCGAAATGCGCGCAGCCTTTGGTCCTCTCCCAGAGTCCATCCGTCCCTTTCATCGGGCAAGGCCGTCGGCAGGACGAAATCGCAGAGCTCACTGCTCGTATTGGAGTTCGGGCCCATGTAGAGGCTCGGAACAGCACAGAGTGCTTTCCCATTCAGTCCTTGGGAGACGATGTCGCCAAATAAACAGATGGCATCGATGATCCGTGCCTCTGTCGCCTGGTGGATTTCCAGGAAATCGGACCTTTGGTCAGCGAAATTCCCCAAACCCAAATCGGAAAAGACCCGATGGCCCATGGTGTGAGTGGGTGGGTAGCGGCGCTCCGGAGCAGGGCCTGCGACGAACCAAATTTTTCCCGGTTTGCGCTGCAAACACCAGCGATGGACGAGGAGCAGATCCTCGAGGCACAGGTCATCGGACAGAATGAAGCCGAGGCACCGAGAGCTGCTCAGGGCAGCGAGAATACGGGAGAGCGCTGAAGTGAGCCCGCTCGGCTTCCCATGGATTAGGGGCTGCTGTAGCCTGGAATCCTCCCGAAAGCGGCGCTCGACCAGTTCTCTTCGTGCCTCTGCTTCCCGAAATTCCAGTGGAATGTCCGGACGTCTGGCGGATCCCTTGACCAGCCGATGCCGTTGCGGCCATAGGTCATTCTTCCTAGCCTCCGATTGTAGACCCAGGCCATGATCCATCTTATAGGTGTCGTAAACCCTGATGGACCGCTGCCGCCTGTCCGACAGCGCCTGTACAGGACAGAGTTTCATGAGCGAGCTGTTCTCCTCGGGTGGAATGTGGATGCCGGGATAGGCATCGATGCGGCGGAATCCGTGCGGCAGGGTTTCGATGGACAGCCAGTCCTCCCCCAGAACTTCCTGGACATAGCGCACGCAGAGTCCACAGCCGATGCATTTGCGCCGATCGATGCAGAGACTATTCTGTCCCAAGGCCACGGGGGCTTCGAATTCCTCATCTGGAGCCAGTTCGAGCGTCAGACCGCAGGGGACCTGTCGATAAATCTTTCGGAGGAAGCAGCTGCCGAGCTTTGAGCAGGTTTCGCAGCGGACGCTGTGGATTCGGAGTAGGTTCATGGCGCTGAGCCGGCGTAGGGTGCTGATGCTCTCCGATTCCGTCCGAATTTCGATGCCGTCCTGTGGGACGAGGACGCAGGCAAGGACGGGTAACCACTGTCCCTGTATCCTCTGCTCGATGAAGCAGAGCCCGCAGCTTGTCTCGACGCTGAGGCCCTTTTGGTTGCAGAGGTGGGGCAGCTCGATGCCGTTGGCCAGGCAGAGTTCCAGCACCTGGCGTTCCTTCCCGATGGAATAAGCTTGCCCATCCACTCTTAAGGAAGCCTTTCCCTTACCATCCACGTCCGTAGCATACCGGATGGGCCCTCTAGAGTCAAGCAGAGTCCTGGAGGGAAGGGCGGCACGAGGTGAGGCGGAGTTCCTTCGCTGTCTTTCGAGCTTTTTCGCAAAGAAGCCTTTGCGGAAAAGCTCGTGGCCCGCGCAGCGGGCCGATTCCTTCGGAATCCAAAGACAGCGAAGTGAAGAGGCCCATCGGCCCTCTTGGGGTGCTGATCGGGAGCAAAGGAGCTTTGGGAAGAAAAGGCAGGGAAATTTTGGAAAATTTCCCCTAGCAGCAGGAAAAAGAGGAGTGATTCTTGTCCGATTCCTTCGCCTCACGCAGCTCTTCCCAGGCCAGGTAGAGCGAGCTCAGGGCGATGACGGAAGCCCCCAGGAAGAGGCGCAACGACAGACCTTCGTCGAAGAAGAGGTAGCCGAATAGGGCTGCCAGGATGAGCTCCACATAGCGAAAAGGAACCACCGCCGACACCTCCACCTGCTCGAAGGCCTTCAGAATGCAATAGAGGATCAGATTGGCCCCACAGCCCAAGGCAAAGAAAAGGAGCATCGGGCCAGAGGGGATCGGTCTCCAGATCCGCAGGGCCGGTATGGCTGCCAGGAGCATGGTCAGCAGAGCGGTATAGAAGAGTATCGTCAGCACCCCTTCCTGCAGCAGGTACTTCTTGTTCAAAATATCGAGGTAGGCGAACATGAGGGCTGCCGCCATCATCCCAATGGCCGGTCGAAAAGGAAAGGAATTCTGGCCCGGATGGAGGACGATCCAGACACCGAGGAATCCCAGCCCGGCGACTATCCAGCGCTTGGCTGAAATCCGCTCGCCCAAGAATGGCATAGCCAGTAGCATAGTCAGAATGGGGATGCTGAAATCGATGGACGAAGCGACGGCGATGGGAGTTGTCCGCAAACCTTGGCACCAGAGGCATACTCCGCCGAAGAGTAGGGTTCCCCGCAGGACATAAAACCCGATGCTTCGGGTTCGAAAGGCCTTTTTTCTGGAAAAAATCATCCATGGCAGCAGGCTGAGCGTTCCGAAAAAAAAGCGCAGGAAGACGACCTGGAAATTGTGGAAATCGTTCCCTAGGTACTTCATCAGGACATCATTGCCGGAGCAGACGACGAGGCTCAGGCAGAACCAAAAAATGCCCAGGAGTGGGCGTTTAACAGCGATGGGCAGCTGAGAATTTGGGATCATGATCTCGAGGAGAAAATTGCGCTCTACATCGGAGAAGCTTTATCGCCGATCATCCGTGGGCCACCTTTTCCAATCGGGTCAGCAGATCGCTCTTTGTGAGGCTGCCTACGGAGCGATCGACCAGCTGCCCTTTGGCGTTGAAGAACAGCAGGGTGGGGAGCGCCCTCACGTCGTATTCCTCTGCCAAAGCCTCCTCTTCGTCGGTGTTGAGCTTGGCCACAACCCATTCCGGATGTTCCTCCGCCACTTCATCGATGAGACTGGACAGGGTGCGGCACGGCCCGCACCAGGGCGCCCAAAAGTCGACCAAGACAGGTTTACGGCTCTCCTGAACCGTGGGGGTGAAATTTTCCTTAGAGAGGTGGATGATCTTTTCGTATGACATATGAGAAACTCTCCTCTGTGTGGTGTTTCTCCTGGAACTGTAAATACAATTTACAATTCAGCGCTCCCTAGCCTTCCACTCGTGGGAAGAGGACGCTTGGGTCCCCCACTGATCGGCCCTCCAGTCCCTGCGACCAGCGAAGCGATTGATCCCAGTGGAGATTCGCTTCCGAAGTTAATCCCAGGGCATTCAGCACAATGCGGGAGGTTTCCGGCATGACCGGCTGCAGCGCGTTCACTACGAGGCGTAGGCCTTCGGCCAAGGTGGCCAGGGTGGCCTCTAGTTTTTTCCTGTCTTCATCTCGGGAGGATTTGGCCAGTGACCACGGGGAACGCAGTTCGGTAAAACGGTTCAAAAGGCGCAGCATCTCCCAGAGAAGTTCCAGGGCCGAATGGATGGCGAAGTGCTGGTAGGCCTCGGAGATTCTTGGCAAAATTTCCTGCCAGTGCTGCCGCAGAGCCTGATCATCCGCATCGGAAAAATTCCCCCGGGGAATCGCCGATCCGCAGTAGCGCCGCAGCATGTGGAGCAGGCGATGGACGAGGTTGCCGAAATCATTGCCCAGGTCGCCGTTGTAACGGGCCATGAAGCGCTCGTGCGAGAAGTCACAGTCCTGGCCGATGACCATCTCGCGCATGACGAAATAGCGGAAGGCATCGGCGCCGCAGAGCCGCACATAGTCGAGCGGCTGGACGACCTGTCCCGTGCTCTTCGACATCTTGGAGCCGGAGACCAACCACCAGCCATGGGCCAGCAGGGTTCGGGGCATTTCTAGCTCCAGCGCCTTCAGCATACAGGGCCAGTAGATCGTGTGGGCCGGCAGCAAAATATCCTTGCCGATGATCTGAATATCCACTGGCCAGTAGTGGCCTAGAGCTTCCTCTCCATAGCCGACGGCCGAGAGGTAGTTCAAAAGGGCATCGAACCACACATAGGTGACGTAGTCCTCGTCGAAGGGCAAGGGAATCCCCCAGGCAAGGCGTTTTTTCGGACGCGAGATGCAGAGATCATTCGGCTCGTCCTTGAGAAACTCCAAAACCTGCTTGGCTCGAAAATGCGGGAAGATGAAGTCCGGATGGGTCTTGATGTAGTGTACTAGCCATGGGTAGTAGCGGCGTAGGCGAAAGAAGTAGTTTTTTTCCGAAATCTCGATGACCTCCCCGAATTCCTCCGGCCAATGGCCGTCCACCTTATCCTTCTCCTGCAGGAACTGCTCCAGGCGTGGGCTGTAGAGCCCTTGATAATCCGCCAAGTAGATCTCATCCTGCTCGAAGAGCTTCTGCAGGACGCTTTGAACGACGATTTTATGCCGTTTCTCCGTTGTCCGGATGTAGTCATCATGGGAGATATGAAGCGAGTGACACAGCTTTTGGAAATCCCCGGCGACGCGGTCGCAGAGCTGCTGAGGCTCGATACCTTCCTTTTCGGCCGTCTGCTGTACCTTCTGGCCATGTTCGTCCAAACCCGTTAGGAAATACACCGGCTGTCCACAGAGCCGCCGGTGGCGGGCGATAACATCGGCCAATACCTTTTCGTAAGCGTGGCCCATATGCGGCTGACCATTGGCATAGTCGATGGCCGTCGTCAGGTAAAAATGCTTCATAAAATCACTTCGAAATAGCTTCTCCTTCCCATGGAAAGCGGATAATACCGCTTCTTTAAAGCCTTAAGCCCCTCCGCATCAATCCGATAATGAGCAGGGGAAGTTTTGCAGCTGAAAGACTAAATCATCGGGATAAAGCCAAGTTTGAATTTTTGCTTTGATAAATGTAGAATTTCTGTTAGCTCTTTGAGAGAGGGATATGAGATGAGTTTCGAAAGATTGAATGGGCACTCATTCGGAGATGTCCAGGCTCGGGTAGCGAGAAATTATGGAGGAGCCTTTTCAGAACTGCGGGCTTTTTTTGCGACGATAAAATTCTGCCTGGGTTTTGATCAAGCAAAGGTTCAACAAGCCCTTGAGAATCTTGCTCGCCCTGTAGTTCCCCAAACTCCCCTGCGCGATACAGCTATAACCTTCAGTGCCAAGGCTTCAGGAATAGCGGGAACGAATCCTCCAGAAGTTCAAACAAAGCTGACAGCACTTAAATCGGAACTCAGAAGAGAAATCTTGCACTTTCGATTGAAGGCAAATGTGACGAGGGGAGTTTTTCAGGAACTTTCAGGAAAATTGGATAATATGCTTGCTGCATTTTATGATCCAGCTCTTAGGCATTCTTCGAATGCTGACGCTGTGCACAATGCCCTTTATGCTCTCAAGGAAAAAATAGATAATTTTCTAAAACCTCATGCCGAAATCGCTTATGATCGGGGGATCGATGGAGCTGAGGCTTTTAAGCAGGAAATCTTAAAAGAGGCGGTTAGCATTGAAGGAGCTAGCGAATGGGGAAGCTAGTCCTTCTGGTATGTTGCAAAACAACGTAGGAGCTTCCTCCAAATAAAACCGGAGAGACAGGCGCAGGCCGATCCTATCAATGCACCGGCCAGAACATCCCGTAAGTAGTGACTGTGAGAATAAATTCTGGAGAAGCCGACAAAGCCGGCCCACAGCAGCAGAAGTCCCCAGCGGGAACCATAGCGCAAAAGAAGAAAACAGGCGCTGAGGAAGGCGGTTGCCGTGTGACCGGAGGGAAAGCTGTGCTGACCGCCCCCTGGCCTTCTGGCCGGAATCGCGTGTTTCAAAAGAGAGACGGACAGGGTCGTCGCGGCGCAGGCAACGAGCCAGTGGGGGAAAATGGCCCAGTCATCCCTCAGGAGAATGACGGCCGTGGTGAGGCAGGGCATGATGACTTCGGCCATATCCCCCGTATCCCTGATCCATCGGGTGGATTCCCAGCGGGAACAGCGCAGGGGAGATAGGGCGACGGCCGTAAAGCACAGGCCCAGTAAAATACATTTTATCCTCTGATGATTCATGGGTGATTTTTTTTGAGGATGAACGTCAATCTTAGTCAAGAATGGGTGTACTTGACAAGACCAGGTTCCGGGACTTCGCTAGGCGGCATGTCCGAAGAGAGGAAACCAGCTCACCATTCTCGCCTTCGCTATCGGGGGCCGAAGAGGGAGATTCCTCCCCAGCTGTGGGTAAAACATCCCCAAAGTGGCCTCCTCCTGCTTCGGCGGGAACTGGAGGAGCACGACTGGGTAGACCCCAAGAGCGCCTACCACTTCCCCATCGGTGCCCCGCAGCGCATCCGAATGCTCGCGGATAAGGACAGTTTTCAGGCCCACGACGAGGAACTGAGTTCCATCGACTTTCTGGGCTTTTCGGGAAACCTGAACTATGCCCAGAAGCTCATCGAGAACCAGGAGAAGACAGGCCTCACGGAGGCGGTGCTCTGCGGCAGTGCCCGCATGGATGGCTTGGCCGTCGAGCTGGCGGTGATGGATTTTCGCTTTCTCGGGGCCAGCATGGGTTCTGTCGTCGGCGAACGCATCACCCGATGCATCGAGCGCGGCTGCGAACAGAGGCATCCGGTGATCATCGTCTCGGCATCCGGTGGCGCGCGCATGTACGAGGGAATTTTAAGCCTGATGCAAATGGCCAAGACCGCCGCCGCGCTCGCAAAGCTCCGGGAGCAACGGATTCCCTTTTTCTCCGTTTTGACCCATCCCACCACCGGCGGGGTCACGGCCAGCTTCGCCACGCTCGGGGACATCCTTCTGGCTGAGCCCGGGGCACTGATCGGCTTCGCCGGTCCGCGGGTGATCGAGGAGACGATACGGCAAAAGCTGCCCAAGGGATTTCAAAGTGCGGAGTTTCTCCTCGAACACGGGCTCATCGACCAAATCGTTCCCCGCGGCGAGCTGCGGAAGCGGCTCATCTACTTCCTCAAAACGCTTTTCTACAAGACCCAGGTGGTAGTCTGAGGACTGGACTGCCTCAACCCGGTATGGATCTCTTTGATTTCGAGAGCATCGTCCATTTTCTCGAGCACCGGCCGGTACATAGGCACTATACCCTGGAAGGCATTCAGTATCTTCTGGACTCGAGTAAAACACGGCGACTCCCCTCCTTCGTCATCCATGTGGCCGGTACCAATGGCAAGGGTTCCGTCTGTGCCATTCTGGCCCATGTCTATCATCAGGCGGGCTATAAAGTGGGTTTCTACTCCTCACCGCACCTGCTGGACATTCGGGAGCGGATCCAGATTTCGGGGACCTCTATATCTCGAGAGGATTTTATGCGGCAATTCCAAAAGCTGCAGACCATCGCCCAGGACTGGG
Source organism: Puniceicoccales bacterium (assembly GCA_031288595.1). Lineage (GTDB taxonomy): Bacteria > Verrucomicrobiota > Verrucomicrobiia > Opitutales > JAIRLG01 > JAIRLG01. The sequence goes on along the minus strand of JAITRB010000003.1, from coordinate 81,542 downwards.
AGAAGCGCAATCCTCAAAGCCCCATCTCGCATTTCGAGTACTTAACGGCGATGGCGCTCTCCTTTTTTAAGGAACAGCGTCCGGAAATCGTCGTGCTGGAAACCGGCCTGGGAGGACGCTGCGATGCGACGACGGCGACGGCCGCCGACCTGAGCGTTATCACGACAATCCACTACGACCACCAGTTGTATCTGGGCGAGACTTTGGGAGAGATCGCCCGTGAAAAGGCCGGCATTCTCCTTCCCAAAATTCCACTCGTGCTGGGCAATATTCAGGGCGAGGCCCTGACCGTGCTTCGGGAAGAAGCTCAAATACGAGAAGTCCCCATCCTATGGGCTTCAAGCTCCAGCATCGGCGAGGAGGAATGGGCACAGCACTACGCCCATCTACCCCTCTACCAGCGGGATAACCTGGCTACGGCAAAGGCTGTTGTGGGGCAGTTGCAGGAAAAGTTTCCCGTGCCTCCCAAGCTCTGGCATCGAGAATCGCCCCGCTTCTACTGGCCCTGCCGTTGGGAATGCTTTGGCAACGAGGCCGGCGGAGAGATCGTCTTCGACGGGGCACATAACCTTGAGGGGGCCGAGGCCATTTTGCGGGAAATCGACCGCTACAGATTTCTGGGAAAACCCTTTAGCCAGCTCATTTTCGGATCGATTGAAGCCATTCGTGCCCGGGCGATGCTGGAGGTCCTGGCCCCTCAATTCAGGGAAATTTTTCTCGTCGCTGATGGCTACGAGCGACATCTTTCGCCCGAAGAGCTGCTGAACTGCCTGCCCTCCCGGTTTTTAGAAAAATCCCATGTCCTTTCCCTGTCACGGATCGGAGCCTTGCTCCAAGGTATCGAGAAGAAACTGATCACCGGTTCGCTCTACATGCTGGGAAGCATTTTGCAAAACCACCGCGCCTGCCTGCGGAGACCAGCCTAGTTCGAAACCGGTCTAGTTCTGTTCTCGATGGGTCGGAGTTTTTTTCGCTGTCTTTGCAGCGCCGGAAATAAAAGGAACTTTTGTTTCCGGCGCTGAGGCCCGCTCCGCGGGCGAGCCCCTGCGGGCTCCAAAGACAGCGAAAAAAAACCTATCCCAAGCAGTTCCCGTCTCGCAAAGCCCCGAAATTCTGGGTGGGAAGTCCTTAAAATTCGAAGCGATACGGAGCTAGGCGCCTGCCCAGTTCCTCGCAAAAGGCCCTCTCATCTTCCGATGAGGGTGCCTCGAAGCTCATCGAGAAGCGCAGGGAGGGCTCGACATCATCCCAAGGCACGCAGATAATGCCCAGGGCATCCAAGAGCCAAGCCGCGCATGCCTCGGCGTTGGGAAAATCGACGCTGGTCTCATCGGCGATCTGCACCGCCCGCGGTGCGGCGGTGTAGAGAAAAAATCCGGCCCTAGCGGGCGAGACTGACCAGCCATTTGCCTTCAATGTGGCGGAAACTCTTTCCATGCGGCGGGCATACTTTTCAGCCGTACGCCGCGTGATTTCCGGATGGGCAAGCGCCTCGCAGGCCGCCTCCTGAATGGCCAAAAACTGTCCCGAATCGCTGTAGTCCTTGACGAAGGCAAAGGCCCGAACGAGCTCCGCTGGTCCACAAACCCACCCCAGGCGCCAACCGGTCATGTTGAAGGCCTTGGACATCGAATGCACTTCGATACTCACTTCCCTAGCCCCTTCGACCGAGAGCAGGGAAAGCGCCTCGGCCTGTCCATGGACCAGCGCAGCATAGGCCGCATCGTGGATGAGGATGACTTCGTGCCGTCGAGCCCAGGCGACGGCTTTTTCCAAAAATGCCCGTGTCGCGACCGCTCCGGTCGGGTTGTTGGGATAATTGAGCGAGAGCAGCTTCATCCGCTTTGCCATCTCCGTCGGAATGGATTCTAAATCGGGCAGGTAGTGATTTTTAGCCAGCAGGGGGAGCTCGAGGATTTCCCCGCCGAGAAAACGGACATGCTGGCCCAAGACAGGATAGCCCGGTTTCGTTACACCGACGACATCGCCGGGATTTACCAGGCAGAGTGGCAGGTAGGAAAGAGCGGATTTCGCCCCGATGCAGTGGATGATTTCCCGTTCTGCATCCAAAACGACCCCGTAAATTCTCCGCATGTATTCCGCCACGGCCCTTTTGAAAAGAGGCGCTCCATTGTCGGCATAAACGCGATTTTCCCTTTTCTCAGCCGCCCGGGAGAGCGCGCTCACGACCCGTCCATCGGCCATAGCATCCGGTTCCCCAATGCCCAAATCCAAAAAACGCCGTTCCGGAAAGAGCTCCAGCGCCCGCCGCTTCGCCTCCTTGATCCGCTCCATCTTATAGGCCTTTTCAAGGCCGAAAATTTCACCCCCGATGCGCTCCGCGAAAAACTTCCTGAAATCCATGCCCTCCATCATCTCCTCTCGAGGAAGCTGTCAAGGTAAGCCATGGGCCGAAGAGCGCCTGGGGAATCCACTTGGCCCACGAGAAAATCGATTTATACTGATACAGGGGTATAGGGAAGCGATTTCATCATCCGGCTCGATCGGGACAGCTGACCCCAACGCGCGGTTTCAGTCCGATAGGGCTGCTGCTCAGCGTGGCGATCATCGCGCTGGTGGCATCCCTTGTGTCGAGTGCAGTTCACAAAAGCATCCACCGCTCACAGCAGGCTTGAACGAAGCCACCGGGAGAGGGAAGCCAATCCGAAGAACGGCGGGAGATGGGAGCGACGGGGGCATTGGTCGCCTTTGCGAACAGACGCGTCAAACGGTTTGAGCACTTCCTTTGGGGCAGAGCAGCTTTGAGAATCCGGGTGCTTTCCTGAATCTACTCTTCAATTATTTGGATACTGGAGCCACCAGCTTCAGCGTGATAAAGGATTCCTTTTGCCCCGCTTATCTCATGCTCTACAAGCAATTCAGCTCCTATCTTAAAGGCGACGCGACGGATATCCAGGCGATGTTCCGGAACGGAAATATCACCGGAGCCAAAGCTCTACTGGAACAATACCGTTCCCATGAAAGCGCTTCCATTGCGGCCCTGAGTGCCGCTGACAAAGAGGCCTATGCTAAGTTCTGTTATTATCTGACGAGCAATGTCTCTCGAGCAGGGCGTGAGAAAGCCACACAAGATAGACAGAATACCAATTCTGGGGAGACCAAGACCTGTTTGCTCTTAAAAAGCTCCATTCTGACACTTCAAGCGACGGCAAGCGATTGTGCGACAGTCCAGGTGTAATCTTGGCATTTGCTTCAGTTGCTTCCGGATTTGCGGCCCATGTCTTGGCTCATATTGAGAGTTAACCCTTGACAGTTCCCGAACTTCTCCATCCAATGAGAAGCTGTCATTCGCTGCTATGTCCAAGATTTGCTACATTACTGGGAAACGACCGGTTAAGGGGAATCGCATTCTGCGCCGCGGACAGACGAAGAAGAGCGGAGGTATTGGGACGCACATCATCAAGCGTTCGCCGCGAAAGTTTCGCCCGAATCTGCAGCGTATTTGCATCGTATTGCCATCCGGACAGATCAAGCGCCTCTGGGTATCCGTTAAGGCGATCAAGGCAGGAAAAATCGTAAAAGCGGCCTAGCTATCTCTCTTGGAAATCTTCCGGATGCAGGTCTTGAGGTAAGGCATCAAGCGCGAACAGGCAATCCTGAGGCGTTGGAGGCGAAGGTAGAGAGGCAGACCAAAAAATTGCTTATGGCGCCACTTTCCCCAGCGCTGCAGGAGACGGAGTTTCCCAAGATCAAGAACACCCTTAAGCGCCTTGCTCCAAGGTCCGTATTTCTGAAAGATGCGGGCGATGCTTTTTCCCGAAGTGGGCCTTTTCTGTTCCATGGGGCATAAGAGCTGAACCCACCGAAAAGCATCCTTTGCAGGGACTTCCCCAGCCAATTCCCCCATGGGAGACTCGGAGTCCCGTTCGCACCAAAAGCTCGACAGGACATCGCGCAGAGAGGTCCACTCCACCGAGGAACTGAGGGGTTCTGTCTTCGGATCTTTCGGATCTGCGATGCAGAGCTTGTGGCCTGAGCGGAATTGCAGGACCTGGAAAAAGGCAACTCCAGGCCCAGCGACGTAGGCGCTATCATCCTTTATATTGCCCTCCGCCATCAGAGAAATTTCGGCGTGACGCAGGAGATCATGGAAATCGCTGAGGTACAGCGCATCGCAGTGCTGGCCAAGGATCTGCACGCGCCTCCCCCACCAAGCATAATGGTCCTCCGCCATGCGCTGCCAGCGATAAGCGTGGTAGAGGGGCAGAGATTTCGAGCTTCTCTCTCTTTGGCTCTGGGGAAGCACCCGGATATTTGGATGTCCCCGAGAGTCGAGGGAAAAGAATTTCGCCTCCAACCATAAGTCGGCCATGGACTCATCGAGCCAGAGGGGGATGGATGGGATGAGAGAAATGCCAAGATTTTTAGCCATGGTGCGCAATGAGCTCCATTGCCGATAAAAGAAGAACTGCAACAGGCGTTCGACCTGCATGGCTTCCGACAATTGCCATTTGCTCACATCCATTGCTCTTTTATGCTTCCACTTCAATGCCTCGGGCCAATTCTGCCAGGGACGCTTTCCCAAAGCGCGATGGATGGACTGGAATAGGCCATAGGGTTCCAGCCATTCCTTCTCAGTTTTGGAAAAGGACAGAAATTCCACCATCAATTCCCCGGACGCCCGATAGGAAAATCTCCGTGCCGCCAGGCGCAGGAGATAATCTTTCACGGCGGCGTAGCTCGGCCAATCACTCCCCGCATAAGCCTCGAAAAAATCTCTTTCTTCCGCTGTCCATAAGCCCCATTCGTATAGATCTAGAGCGTCGACATAGAGAGGATTGGGAGCCAATGCAGAGGACCAGATGCCTTGAGAGTGAGCTCCCCTCTCTCCTGAAAAGAGAGTCCCTGGAGGATGTTCGGAAATCCTCCAAAAGGATGTTCCAAGGGCCGAGAGGTACTGCAGGAATTTTCGGGAAGAGCGGCCAATATCGCCCCAGCGCCGGGATTCGCTCAGGGAGAGAGGATTGGCCACAATCCCGCCGTAGAGATTTTTAGTCCGATGGGTGAAAGTATCTCCCGTATCCCGATCTCTCTTCCTGCCCATCGCCATCTCCTGCCTCTCCTCCCAGCTTTAGCACTTATCGACCTCTCTTCAAGAACAGAGACTGAGGAGAGAATGCAGGTATGGGCGCTGGGACAGAATTCACACGGGCAGAATGATGACTTTCCGAGAGAGACAGATGAACAATTGAGGATTGCCGGCATACTCGCTGCGATGGACTCCTGCGCTCTTGGACTGCAGGCGACGCCTTTGATGGACTTGGAAGCTCTTTCTCAGGACGCAGTTCCTGGTGGATGGATGAATGAGGCAATAGCGGAGAAAATATACCCGAAATAGAACTCATCAGGGCTAACTGGATAAATCTGGCCGTGCGAACTGTTTCCCTGGAGAGCTCACTCAGGAGACAAGTGCACTGCTCGTTCTCGCCAAGGTCATTGGGGATGGATGGGAAAGGATCCCTTTTAACAAGAGGGTCGCAGGTGCCTGCGAGAAATTTTAGCCTTCTCCCAGCCAAGCTTGATTCTCCAAGAGAAGAAGAGCAAGAGAGCCAAATACTGGAGATATAGAAGAGCCCAGAAGATGAGATCGCGCAATTTTGGGGCCAACGCGGCTACGCCGACGGAGAATCCATCATTCAACGGGAAACAGACCTTCTGGAGATCCTGCAGAAATACCTTGAGGAAGGAATAGCCGAGGTCCCCTTCCAGAAAGAAATTTCGCTTCTCGAAGGAGAAAACATCGCCCCTGCCGAGCTTTTAGGTAGTATTGAAATTGAAAACAGCAGCATGGCGGAGGGTATCGGGATTCTGGGAAGACTCCTTCATTCCCCAGACGGACTTTAGGAGAGGACGATTTGACTTGCTTTTCAAGCTATGCTGCTTTGAAATGAGGCTATCTAAAGGAGAGTGAATCATGTCTCAGCATCCCAGTTTTCGCCAACAGGGTGGCGGTATCTTCAACAAGCGCAGTGTTCTTAAGCGCTTCGAGCGCATCGAGCTTCTGCGCCGGCGCGGGCAGTGGGATGAAGCGCGCACGCGGGTCACGGGCCTTCCCAAGACCCTCCCGGATGCCTGAGTCAGAATCACGTCATCGGCTTTGAACGTTCGCCGAGAAGAGGTCGAATCGCTGGCATTGAGCCGACGCTTGTTCGGTGTCTGCATCCTGACGCTGGGAATTTTAGGAGCTGTCGGCTTCCTAGCCTCCCGGACGTGCTGGACCTTCGGGTCCTTTCCCAGACCTATTCCGCCAGAGCCTTTCCTGACACTTCTCCCTAAGAGTGCCTCGCTCGATGACCAGATGGACTTGGAGGATACGGCGGCGCTCTACATTCAGACTCCATGGAACCATGTTCCCGATTTTCCGGAATGCGCGTTGCCGGAAGAGGCGTTGCTGTCCTTCCCTCCTGATTTCGAATCGCAGTCCATCACCTACCGCAGCGACGAGCAGTGACGTGCGTTCTCGCCATCGAGTCCTCCTGCGACGATGCTGGTCTGGCCGTATTTTCGTCCGCAACAGGCATTCTCTATGAGTCCACGCAGTCGCAACTGAATCTCCATCGGCGCTACGGCGGGGTGGTGCCCGGTCTGGCCGTACGGGAGCACTTGCGCTCCATTCCCCTACTCCTGGAAAATCTGCAGGAAAGCAGGAATGTGGCCGAAATCGACTGCTTGGCAGTCACCACGGGGCCCGGGCTCGCAGCTTCTCTCTCCATGGGAATACAGGCAGCCCAGGCGCTCGCCGCCGCTTGGCAAAAACCCCTCCATGGGGTTCACCACCTTCGGGGACATCTTCTCTCTGCCTGGATCCCTCTTTTCGAGAAAGAACCGGCTACCTTTCTCTCCCGTTATCCGAACTTTCTTCCGCAGCTCGCACTCCTGGTTTCGGGTGGCCATACGCTGCTGCTGGAGCTGGATGCCCATTGGTCAGTTCAGGTGCTGGCGGCGACCGTCGACGATGCGGCCGGCGAGGCCCTTGACAAGGGCGCCAAGCTTCTGGGTCTCCCCTACCCTGGCGGACCAGAAATCGAGAAAAAGGCCTTCGGGGCTAATCCTCATGCTTACGATTTCCCTAGGGCCTTCGCCAAAGCAGAGGACAGGAAATTCAGCTTTTCCGGCCTGAAGACCAGTTTGCGCTATCTGCTGGAAAAGATTCCGGATGAAAACTTTCCAGCCCAACAGGCCGATCTCTGTGCCAGCTATCAGAAGACGGTGGTCGAAACCCTATGTCACAAGACCAGACAAGTATTTTCGGAAAAAAGATTTGCCAGTCTGGCCCTTTCCGGCGGTGTCGCCGCCAATGGTCTCCTGCGAGCTGAGATGGAGGCGTTGGCCCGGGAATTCTCCATCCCTCTGCTGCAGCCATATCTCCGCCATGCGGGCGACAATGCGGCCATGATCGCCTTTGCCGCCCTCGTGGATCCCTCCCATACCCAGGCAAGCCCTCTGTTGGAAGCTTCCTGGAGATTGTAGCAGGTGAGCGATTAGGCAGGAGCATTCCTCGGCAAGCCGAAGGGCAGCGCCTTTGCGCCCAGGGAAGAAAAGAAATTTCTTTTCTTCCCTGGGCGCAGCCCGCGCAGCGGGCGAGAGCCCAAAGGCCTCTAAAGGCGCTGCACCCACCGAAGGCCCGGATCTAAGGGCTTACAACAGGCCGAATGCCTATCTATTCGCTTTCTTCCGTTGACACTGGGAAGCAAAGCTTTGCCATGAAGGGCCATGGGGGACTTTGGTTTTTCTATCCAGGAACTGGAGATTTTGCTCAAGCCCAGCCGCATCGTCGGCCACTCCCGGTGTAGCATTTCCCGCATCAGCGACCTCACCGAGGCCGAAACCGGTGACCTGTCCTTTCTCTCCAATCCCAAATACCGTCCCGAAGTCGCCCGCAGTCGGGCCTCGCTGATTCTGCTTCCGGAGGACTATATCGGAGAGCCGAAGGAGGAACAGGTTTTTTTCCACTGTCCCTCTCCATCGCGGAGTTTGGGAATCCTCTGCCGCCACATCGAAGAAAAAAGGGCACGAGCACCCATTTCGGGCATCCACCCGACGGCCATCATCGCGGAAGGCGCGATGGTCGACCCTTCCGCCAGCATCGGTCCCTACGCCGTCATCGGGAAAAACTCTCTCATCGGGGCTGGGGTCGAAATCCAGTCGCATGTCGTCGTCGCTTCCCACTGCCGGATCGGAGCGCAGAGCAAAATCTACCCCCATGTGAGCATTCTGGATGGCTCGCAAATCGGACAGCGGGTCATCATCCATTCCGGAACGGTCATCGGTTCTGATGGCTTCGGCTACGAGATGAATGCGGAAGGTGTGCACGAAAAGCTATCCCATATCGGCTATGTCGTCATCGAAGACGATGTGGAGATCGGGGCCAATGTGGCCATTGACCGTGCGCGCTTCGCGACGACCCTCTTGGAGCACGGCAGTAAAATCGACAATCTCGTCCAAATTGGCCACAATGTCCGCATCGGTTCCCACTGTATCCTCGTGGCCCAAGTGGGCATTGCGGGTAGTTCCAGCCTCGAAGAGCACGTCATCCTCGGCGGGCAAGTGGGCATTGCCGGGCATATTCGGATCGGCCATCACAGCCAAATTGGTGCCCAGTCTGGCGTCGCCAAGAGCATTCCCCCAAAATCCTTTCTCCGCGGCACACCGGCAATGGAATACGCCCAGGCAAACCGCTTTTACGCCGTTCGGGAAAAGCTGCCACAGCTCGTCAAGAGCTTCCGCAAACACGAGAGGACGGAGCCCAGGGTGAATTTTTCCCAAAATCCGGAATGAAGCTCTCCCTCTTAGGACTGCTTCTCCTCAGCTCCTGGGTCACCATGCTGGGGATGTTTTTCTATTTCCGGTATCGGGAATGGGCCCTGCGGCGGAAACAGGAAGAGCTGCTGGGGAATTACTCCAAAGCCACCGGAAAAATCGAGAACTACGAGCGGCAGATAGGAGAACAGCGGCAGAGAGAGGAATTCCTTCAGGGACAGCTGCGTGATTTGGTGGAAAGAAATGCCTCATTGGCCCACTACCAGCAGGAGGAGGAAAAGCGCCGCGAGAGCTTTAGATTGGAGATGGCCCAGCTGGCTCAGGAGATCCTGGAAGTTAAAAAGCAGAATTTTTCTCGGGAAGCCCAGAAAGAGATTGGCGATCTGGTTCAGCGGCTGAAGGAGGAGTTCGAGCATTTTCATCGGAGTATTTTCGAGCCGGAAAAGGAATCGCGCCTCCGACTTTCCGGTCATTTTGAAACCTTCATCCGCCAGGCGGAGCGCATGCAGAGCACGACGGAAAGTCTGACCCAAGCCCTGCGAGGGAACAACAAGCTCCAGGGGAACTGGGGTGAGATGCAGCTGGAAACGCTGCTGGAAGAGGCGGGGCTGTCCGAGGAGAACGGGGATTTCATCCGCCAAGGCATCGGCCTAGGGCTGCGGTTCGAGGACCAGCGCGGTGCGAAGCCGGACTTTCTCTTTCGGCTGCCCAGGAATCAGTGGGTGCTCATCGACGCCAAGGTCTCGCTCACGGACTACGAGCAGATGATTCTGGCCCAGAATGAGGGCGATGAGGAGGCCTACAGGAGAGCACTTGAGCAACACCGGCTCTCTCTGCGCCGGCACATCGACGAAATCGCCAAATATCACGATCTGAAAACAGGGCTTTCGATTTGCCCATTTCTTCTCATGTTCATCCCCATGGAATCCGCCTATGCCACGGCCATCAGTTCCCAGCAACAGGGAGAGGGCAGGAGTTTGGCCCAATATGCCCGGGAGCGGAACGTCATTCCGGTTTATCCGTCGACCCTATTCCTGAGCCTCAAGCTCATCCAGTTGCTCTGGCAAATCGAGCGGCAGAATAGGAATGCTCAGGAAATCGCCGAACGGGGAGGCTATCTGCATCGAAAATTTGGGGAATTGCTCGAGTCCCTCAGGGAAGTGGGCAAACTCTTCGGCAAGCTGCAGGCACAATTCTCCTACGAAATGAAAAAAATCGAAGGAGATGGAGGCCTGCTGGTCGACTGCCGGAAGCTGGAAAAATTAGGCATAAAATACCACAAGCCCTTGCCGGAGGAAGCCTCGCCGCTTTCGGAGGAAACGGAGAAAGAACTCGTATGACGCTGGACATTCAATGGTGCCGGGCCCATCCAGATCTCCTGCGGGAGGGTGTGGCCAAGAAGAAATTCGACGGAGACCTCGATGCTTTTCTCGCCCTTGACCTCGAGTGGCGCCAGCTGCTTTCCCGAGTCGAGGCCCTGCGGGCGGAGCAAAATAGGGCCAGTGAGGCCCTGTCGCACGTCGAGAAATCCTCCGAAACCTTTCACTCCGAAGTGGAGCGGCTGCGGGCACTTTCCCTGCGGCTGAAGACAGAGGAAGAGACCCTGCATCTGCTGGAAGCGCGCTGGGAAGAGGCCTTCGCGGCCATCCCCAACCTCCCGCATTCCTCCACACCATTAGGAGCAACGGCCGAAGATAATCGGGAGATCCCCCAGCCCTATCGGGATTTAAGGAAGGCCGAAGAGGATTCACATGAGCCCTATAGGCCCCAAGAGGTCTCAGCTCATGCCATGCCCCATTACGAGATTCCCGGCTTTGAGAAGGCGATTGATTTCGCCCGTGGGGTCAAGGTGAGCGGAGCCGGTTTCCCCTTTTACGTCGGTGATATGGCCCGTCTCGTCCGGGCGCTCATCGCCTTCTTCCTCGAAGAGGCGAGGAGCAGGGGTTATGTCGAGCTCATGCCGCCTCTCTTCGTCAATGTTTCCAGTGCGAGGGCTACCGGACAGCTGCCGGACAAGGAGGGCCAGATGTATCGGGCATCTGAGGATGGATTTTACGCCATACCGACGGCCGAAGTACCGGTCACCAACTTCTTCCGCGATGAGATTTTTGAGGCGAAAGAACTGCCGATTTACCGCTGTGCCTATACACCCTGCTTTCGCCGCGAAGCCGGCAGTTGGGGGAAAGAAGTGCGGGGACTCAATCGCCTTCACCAATTCGACAAGGTGGAACTGGTCAAATGGGTAGATCCCGATCGAGGCCTGGAAGAGCTCGAATCTCTTCGGGCCGATGCAGAGGTCCTGCTGCAGAAACTGGAACTGCCCTACCGCGTTCTGGAGATTTGCACGGGCGACATGGGCTTTCCGCACGCCAAGCAGTACGATCTGGAGGTGTGGGCCGGTGGGCAGAAGCGCTGGCTGGAGGTCTCCAGCTGCAGCTATTTTAGCGACTTTCAGGCGCGTCGGGCCCATATCCGCTTTCGGAATGGGAAAGCGGGCCAGACCGCCTTCCTTCACACCCTCAATGGTTCCGGTCTCGCTGTCCCGCGCGTTTTGGCCGCCCTGCTCGAAAATTCTTTACGGGAAGACCGGAAGAGCGTAGCCATTCCTAAAGTCCTCAGACCCTGGTTCCCACAGGAATACCTCCTTTTCTGATAAGGAGCTCAGAAAAAGGCGGGGACTGCTCAGTATACAATGGCCACTTTCAGCCCTAGGGGCAAGAATCGATGGGGAGGCTCTCTTGTTCTTCATGCGACGGCCAGTCAGCGCCCGGCTTCGCCGGGCGCTGACCGCAAGCTTCCCGCGGAGCGGGAAGCTTGCCCTTGACTCTGTCAAGGGGCCGTCGCGCAAAATCTGCACAACCGAGCAAAAAATGCCCAAGCCTGAGAGCATTCCCTCCGTCATCTTCGCCGCTTCCCATTCCATCGCCCTGCCGCTGTTGGATCTCCTCCATCAGGAAGACGTGCTGGCCCAGCACCTACGCCTAAGGGGCATCATCAGCCAACCCGATCGACCTAGCGGAAGGGGAAAGAGCTCAAAACCGACCCTGGTTGCCCAATGGGCCCTGGAGCGAAAAATTCCTCTCCATCGGCCTGAGAAGTTGGATGAAGGGACGTTGAAATGGTTGAAGCAACAGTCCTGTGAGTTGCTCCTCGTCATGGCCTATGGGCAGATGATAGGGAAGTCCATTCGTGAATGCCCACGCCTGGGCATTTTCAACTTCCATGCCTCCCTGCTCCCGCGCTTCCGCGGAGCGACCCCAACGGAAGCGGCCCTGGCCTCGGAGGCCGCCGAAACAGGCGTGAGCCTGATGGAAATCACCGCGGCCATGGATGCTGGGGATTGCCTGGGTTCGCTCTCTGTCCCCATCGATTTCTTCGATACCCAGACCGAGCTAACGGCCAAGCTGAGCCATGCGGCCCGATCCCTGGCTGAGCAATTTCTGCCGCAATTGCTGTCGGGTACGGCCGAATACCATCCGCAGGATAGCAGCAAAGTCAGCTACTGCCGGAAACTCGAGACCCGCGACCGATTCCTGGATTTCCACGCGCCGGCAGAAGTTCTGCACCGGCGGATTCGCGCGCTGAGCCCACGGCCTGGCTGTATTTTTGAGCTCGGCGATAGGATTTATAAAATCTGCTCGACGGATGTGGGTCCATCATCTTTCTGCGACAAGGAAGCAGGAACCCTGCTATCCATCCCCCCTCGTCAGGCTGCCATTGTCGCCGGCGATGGGAAGTACTTGTTCCTAAGAGAGATTCAGATCCCTGGAGGAAAATGCATGCCTGTTACCTCCTTCCTGCTCGGACATTCTTTCCCCTGGGGAAGCGTCCTGCCCAGCCATCCCATGAGGGCACTGGAACACCCGAGTTTCCCATTCTGAACGAGCCTTGAGGAAGATGAAAACAGACACTTTGCTCAGACGGAATGTCGGTCCAGCATGAGGTGAGCCAAAAAGAGGAAGAAAAGTGTTCCGGCGAGATAGAAGGCGATGACCCGCGTATCGATGATGCCGCGGCAGAAATCCTCCATCTGGAGAAAGACGTTATAGAAATCCGGAGAGAGAAAAGGAGGGCCAAAGGATTTTCCCCGCAGGGCTTCCAGTTGCCGGAGCCCCTCGCCGGAGAGGAAGTGGGCCAGGAGAAACGCGAAGCTCAGCACGCCTGACACCAGGGAGCTTCTCAACAGTGAGGAGCAGAACAGACCGATGGCGATGAAAAAGCTCCCGCTCAGGGCGATGAAAGCATAGCCTCCCAGGGCACAGGACAGGGGAAAAAAGGGCATGGACCTGCCGATTTCGGGGAACAGGACTTGCGCCATCCAGGGGAAGAGCATGGCGATGGCCCACAGGCTCAGGTAATAAGCATAAGCGACTAGCCAATCGCCGAGAAGGATGGACGAGAGGCGTATCGGCAGGATGCGCAGGGAAGCAAAGCTCCTATCCCCCAAGCGTTCGGCGAAAAGGGAAGCGGTGATGGCCGGAATGATTAAGAGGCTCGGAATCCAAAAGGCCTTGAAAAAGGCTATGGCCAAAAGCTCCGATTGCGCGAATCGGGTATATTCCTCCAGGAGAAAGAGGAAGAGGAAGCCCATGGCGAACAGAAAGGCCGCCGCCCCAATATGGCTCACGGAGGAATAGCCCAACAGACGGGCCTCATTGGCGCACAGGAAACAGAATCTTTTCATCCCTTCAGCGATTTTTCATCCCAATGGCGCCGCGTGGCCGCCAGAAAAATGTCCTCCAGCGTCGCCCTTTTTTCCTCCAGGCCCAACACCTTCCAGTCGCGGTAAGAAAAAATCGCCTCCCATACGGCACGCCTTTCCTCCAGGCAATCCTTGAAATCGATGGCCATCTGCTGCGTATCGGCCAATAAGTCCGCCTTGAGCCGGCGGTAGTTCCACTGTGGGTAGCGCTGCTCAAAGGCCTGAAGTGAGCGGGCATCCCCCGACAGCTGCAGAACTAGGGTCGCCTCCGGCGCGAATTCCCTTCTCAGCTGGACGATATTGCCGTCGGCCACCAAGCGACCCTGGTGGAGGATGAGGATGCGGTCGCAAATGGCCTCGATTTCGGAAAGAATGTGACTGGAAATCACGAAAGTGTAGTGGCTCCGAAAGGCCTCGATGAGCTGGCGGAAGAGTAGAACCTGGTGCGGGTCTAGGCCAATAGTCGGTTCATCGAGGATGACGATTTGCGGACTACCCAAAAGGGCCTCCGCCACCCCAACCCGCTGGCGGAAGCCCTTGGAAAGTGAGGTGATGCGCCGGTGCCGCGCCTTGTGGTAGAGGTCGCAGTAGCGCATGATCTTTTCGACATGCTGATAAACGCTCTCCGAGGCGACGCCTTTCATCCGTGCCCGGAAGCGCAGGTACTCACCGACCCGCAGTTTCCCTGGTAAGGGGTTATTCTCCAGCATCAGGCCTATATGGGCACTGGCGATGCGGGGATTTTCAGCTACCGATTGGCCGAAAAGGGCAACTCGTCCTGCCTCTGCCTCCAATAAACCGGCAAGGATTTTCAGCGTCGTAGACTTGCCTGCCCCATTGGGGCCCAGAAACCCCACGACTTCGCCCGCCTGGACACTGAAGGAAATCCCATCCACCGCGATGAGCTTCCCATAGCGCTTGCTCAGAGATTCGACTCGAATGGCCTCCGACAAAGAGAGTCCTTTTTGCAAGCTTCTTCTCCTTTGACAAGGCTCTTCACTCAACGAAGCCCAATGCATCTTCCCTCCAGAAGTCGTTCTCTGTTTTCCTCGCCAGCGATCCCAAAACTTTTAAGTTTTGCTGCTGCGCTCCGCGCAGCAGGCGCTGGGCGGGAGCCCAGCGCGGATCGCTGGCGAAGCCCCAAAGCGCCCAGATATCAGTTCCAGAGGCCTTCGAAGAGCTGTTCCAGGGCATAGTAGCGGCTTCCTTTGACGAAAAAGCATGCTTGATGGGAACAAAGCCACTCCCTAGCCCCTTCGCCCGTCTCCGAATACTCGAGTTCGACGTCCGCTATGGTGCGATTCTGCATGGCCTCCAGGCAGCCCTCCATCTCTCGACCAACTCCCAAGACAGCATCACCGGTCCGGAGTGGAAAGCTTCGGCCCAGACGCCGATGGGCCTCCTCTGAAAAAATTCCCAATTCCCGCATGCCACCCAGAATCCAAACACGCCTTTCGTCAGCAGTTTTCCGGTGAAAGAAATCCACCGCGTCCTGCATGGTGACGGGATTGGCATTGTAGCAGTCGAGGTAGACGCGTCCCAAGGAAGATGATTTCCATTGCCCGCGATGCAAAGGGGGCTGCCACAACCGGAGACGCTCCTGTAAATCCTCTCGAGAGCATCTTCTGTCCCTCGCCACGCAGAGTGCTAGGGCCAGGCTCCGAACCTGACCCTGCGACAGGGAAGGGATGGAATAGGCTTCCTCACCAGTTCTTTCAAAGCTGAGTCGGAGCTCCGAGCTGGATTCCCGCAGCTCGCAAGAAACAAGCGAGGGGAAGCCCAGGACCAAGTGCTTCTCCTCTCGAAAGACGAGGATGGTCGCAGCGTTGGCCAGAGCGTGAAAAGGACTCTGGAGCAGGCAAGAGGCGGAGAAGTAGATTTTCCCACCCGATGCCTGAATGTCGCGCAGAAGGCCAAGTTTTTCCTCTACAAGCTCTTCCAGTGAGCGGAAGTGGATGGCGTGTACGGGGGCGATGCCCGTCATCACTCCCAGCTCGGGCCGCGTCATCGCCGAAGCGAGCGCCATCTCCCCAGGATGGTCAATGCCGATTTCAACGACGGCCTGGGCATGTTCCGGCCCTAGCCGGCTTAGGTTCAGAGATATGCCCAGTATATTGTTCTCATTTCCATGGGTAGCTAAGGTGTGGGGACCCAGAAGCAGCGCCAGCATGTCCTTCGTCGTGGTCTTGCCATAGCTTCCACCGATGGCTATCAGAGGACGGAGACCATTTGCTCCCCATTGCCGCCGATGGGCATGGGCCAGGGCCTGCGCCGCCTGCAGGACAGATGGGACGAGAAATTGCGGCAGGGATAGCTCTTCCCGGTAACATTCCACGATGGCGGCCAGCGCCCCTCGGCGCTGCGCGTCAGCCACAAAGGCGTGTCCATCCGTCCGTTCGGTTCTAAGGGCCAGAAAGATCTCTCCCGCTCGACAGCGGCGGCTGTCGTGGCAGAAGGGACCCGCCACAGGCGGCAGTTTGCCCCTGACCCACTGCCCCGCTGTGAACTTCTGCCAAATCTCCGGATTCAGCATGGCTACAGGCCATATCTGCGGTCGTTGGCAGAGGCAATCCCCCAGCGCCGGCGATAGGCTTCCACGGTTCGACGGGGAATGGGCCAACCCATCTCCTCCCGAAATCTTTTCGCAAGGACCCTATCGCTCAAAGGATCCTCTTTGTCCTCCTCCGCAATCCACTCGTCGAGCTTCTGGCGAATCTGCGGGATGGGGATATCCGAGCCGCTGCCCCTCCAGGAGCCCGGGAAAAAATCGACCAGAGCCAGCGTTCCCCAGGGCAAGGCAGCGTACTTATCCCGCAGGGCTCGACAGAGCGTAGCTGGATTCAGCCCCAGCTCTCCCGCCGCATCTTTCTGGGAGCAGGCTCGCAGCGGATGATCTTCCTCCTCGAAGAACGGGCGCTGCTCCTTCAAAATAAACTCGCCGATACGCCGCAACGTCGCCGTTCGCCGCGATAGCGCGTGCATCCAGCGCTTGGCCAGCTGCCGCTGGGTACGAAAATAGGCCATGGCCCTTCGGTCGCTCCGCTGCTCCTCATCGGCCAACCAATCCTTGTACCCCTCGCTCCAGCGCAGCGTATAGGATTCTGAGGCCAGGTGCAAATTCCAGTTTCCAGTCCCGTCCTTTGAAAAATAGAGATCAGGCATGCGCAGTACAGCCTCATTCTCCTGCCAAGTCCTCAGTGGGGCCGTCGCCAAGCTGCGCAATCCCTGCAAGGCATGAGCCAGCTGTCGACGATCCCAATGCATCCGCCGAAGAATGCGGCCATAGCGCTTGGCCAGAAGGTCATCCCGATTGAGCAGCAGAAATTCCCGTAGCGGGGCCCGCTCTTTCGCCATCTGCGCCAGCCAGCAATCGACGATATCCCGGGCTCCGATCCCTTTAGGTTCCAGCGAACATAGGATCTCCCGCACGGATTCCAGGTTCTCAGCCGTCCAGGGACTTGCTCGAGCCAGCTCTTCCGTTGATCCCTTCAGATAGCCGCGCTCGTCCAGATGCGAGATGAGGAAGGAAAAAATTTTCTTCTCCTCCTCTCCCAGCTCCGGCACCTGACGGGCCAGATGGTTCTCCAACGACTCCTGAGCAGCTAGATTCTCCTCCCATCTCCCTTCTCTCGTCGCCGGAGCCGCTCTGCAGCCCATTTCTCCCTCCTCTCTCGGTGAAACGATGAGGTCGATACACGGGTTGCTTTCCCAGAGCTGCCGCAGCTCCAGTTCTAGCTCCGGCCACGGCAACTGCAGATAATGCAGTGAATGGACCAGAGCCGGAACCATGACCTGCCGCTGAATTTGAATCTGCCCCGAGCGCAATTCCAGCATAAGGCTGAAAAGTATTAATGAAACAACGAGCAAACTTTCGTAAAACGTGAAGTGGCGGAAAAAAGTGTGATTTTAATAAAAGTACTCCTCTGCCCGATTCTCTTCGGAGAGGGAAGTCTTCACTTGTTCTCCTTATAAGGCTTTGGGGATGCTCTCAGTCCTCCCCACCAACGATCCCAAAGCTTTTAAGCTTTGCTGCTGCGCTCTGCGCAGCAGGCGCTGGGCCTTTGGCCCAGCGCGGATCGTTGGCGGGGAGAACAAGGGCGCTAGCCATGCCCCTAAGTTTTAAGCAGACCATGATCCTTACGGAGGCAGCAGTAAGAGGCGACCATGGAGACCTTCCAAGGCCCCGATCTCCTTAATGGGTCAGAGGGATATCCGCTTCGTAGTCCACGTAGGGAAAGCCGAAGCCGAAGAGTTTCAGGAAATCCTGTTGGTAAGCGGCAAAATCGGAAAGCTCCTCCAGGTTCTCGGTCGTGATTTGCGGCCAAATTTTCCTCACCTCTTCCTGCACATCGAGGCGCATCTCCCAATCATCCAGGCGGATGCGGCCTTCGGCGTCGCGGAGGGCCTGTTCCCCCTGGGCCAGCTGTTCGCGAAAGAGACGATCCATTTGCTGGATGCAATCCTCGTGCAGGCCCTTCTGCTTCATCACTCTGAAGAGAATGGACATGTAGAGCGGCACGACCGGAATTGCCGAGCTGGCCTGCGTCACGACGGCCTTGTTGATGACGATGAAGGCCCGACCGTCAAGACCCGATAAATCATCCGTGATGCACCGGGCTGTCTCTTCCAGATCCCGTTTCGCCTGCCCCATCGTCCCCTCGGCATAGATGGGCCGAGTTAACTCGGGTCCGATATAGGAATAGGCCCAGGTCTGAATATTTCTGGCAAGGACGCCGGCCGTACGCAGGGCTTCCAGCCAGCGCCGCCAATCCTCGCCTCCCATGACCCGGATGGTCTCGCGAATTTCCGTCTCGCTGGCAGGCTCCAGATGGATTTCCCCTATCTCTTTTTTATCGGTATGAACGGTCTTGCCGTGAAAGGGTTGGCCGATGGGCTTCAGCACCGAGCGGTAGGTCTCGCCGGTTCTGGAATCCGTACGCCGTGGGGAGGCCAGGCTGTAGATGATGGCCTCCACCTGCCCCAGATGTCGGCGGATGAGCTCGATAGCCTCTTCCTTAACCGCATCGGAAAACGCATCGCCATTGATGCTCTCGGACAGCAGGCCTTCAGCTCGAGCATAAGCATCCAGTGCCCGTGCGTTGTAGAAGCCGGCTGAAGCTGGATGTTCCGCCTCTTCTGGCCGTTCGAAAAACACGCCGATGCTGTCCGCCCGACAGCCCATGGCCGCCACGATGCGGCTCGCCAGTCCATAGCCAGTGGAGGAACCGATGATGAGAAATTTTTTCGGCATTCCGGAAATCACACCCTGCTTTTGGACATAGGCCATCTGCTCCCGGACGTGCTCCCGGCAGCCCTCCGGATGGGCCGTTACGCAGATGAAGCCACGAATTCTCGGTTTGATGACCATATGCTCCTTTCCTTTATGGGAGCTAGGGGAAATTTTCAAAGTTTAAAACGAGCCCCTGAGCTCCTCCGGCGTCACCACCGCCGTTCCCCGTTTCGCCACGACGAGACCAGCCGCCCGATTGGCTAGATGAATCGCCTCTTCCGGTGAGGCCTTGGCTGCCAGTGCCGCCGTCAGGAAAGTCACCACCGTATCGCCCGCTCCCGAAACATCGAAGACCTCCTGCGCACAGGTCGGGATGCGGGAAATCAGCTCACCCTGACGACTCAGCAACATACCCTCCTCTCCCAGGGTGATGAGCAGATATTCCGGATGATAGCATTGAAAAATCTTCTGGCTGATGCGCTCCGCCGGAAACTGCCGATGTTCTTCCGGTTCGCCGGCTAAGGCGAAGGCCTCCGCACGATTGGGGGTCATGAGCGTGAGATAAGGGAAACGCAGCGCGTGCTTCGGCTTAGGATCCCAGGCCAGAATCTTCTGCCCCTTTCGGGCGCAGTTGGCGACGAAGTCGACGCAGGGCTGATCGATAACTCCCTTGGCGTAGTCGGAGAGGATCACCGCATCGACTTCGGCCAAGATCTTCTCGAGCAGGGCAATAGTCAGGACTTGTCCAAAATCCTTCCGGTAACGCTCTGGTGCTTCCTCCCGATCCAGGCGGCAGAGCTGCTGTTGCCGTGCCACGATGCGCGTCTTGAGAATGGTCTGTATTCCAGGAATCGCACTGCCATCGACGGGATCAATCTGGGCTTCTTGCAATAAATTCTCCAAGAGGAGTCCCGAAGCATCTCGTCCCCAAGTTCCCCAGATCTTGGTCCGAATGCCCAGAGCAGAGAGATTATGAGCGACATTTGCAGCACCCCCAAGCACATGGCGCTCGTCCTCGACCGCAATCACCGGCACCGGTGCCTCGGGCGAGAGGCGGAACACCTCACCGGAGATGTAGCGATCCAGCATGACATCCCCAATGACGAGGATCTGTAGGTCGGCCATGCGCCGCAGCAGGTCGGAGAGAGTTTCCATAGAACCGAGAAAAAAGTCGCTCTTCGAGCGAGGGGGTTCAGCTCTCATTTTCAAGCCCAAAGTGCTGGAGGATCTTCTCCAAAACCCTCTCCGTAGCTCCGGCCTGTCTGGAGGTCCATCTCCGAAGACGGGAGGATATTTCCCGCCGCAACGCAGGATTTTTCAGAAGCCACCTGAGCCTTTCGAAGACTTCCTCTGGGTCGTGCACTCCCCAGGCCACCCCTTCTCTCTCCAGCGCCGCGCTCAGCGTTCTGAAATTATCCATGTGGGGCCCATAGACCATAGGCAGACCCGCAAAGGCCGCGTCGAGAGGATTCTGTCCGCCGCGATGCCGACATAAGCTCTTGCCGATAAAGGCGAGATCGCCCACTAAGGCCAGCTGTTCCAGCTCTCCCGTCGTGTCGACCAGCCCGACGTCGGCCCCAGCTAAGCCAGGTCCTTCCGAGCGCCGATACCAGGAAAAAGAACTGCGCTGGAGCAGTTTTGCGATTTCCCTCCCGCGCTCCGCATGGCGGGGGACCAGGAGCAATCGCAGGGACAGCATAGGCTCCTCACGCCGCAGGCGCCCCAGCCATTCCAGGAGCAGGGCCTCCTCACCGGGCCAGGTCGACAGACCGATCAGGACGAGGTCATTCGGTGCAAACCCGAGCTCTTTTCTCAGGAGCAAGCACCCCTCCTGGCTCAGCGAAGGAGCTAGCCGGTCGCCCTTTAAATTCCCTATGACCGTCAGGAGCCCCTCCGGTGCTCCTAGATCTTTGAATTTCTTCGCTTCGGCCGGTGACGGCAGCGCTATCCAAGAAAGATGCCGCCATAGCCATCGGCTCCAAAAGGGAAAATACCGGTAGCGGCGGCAGGAGCGTTCCGACAGGCGCCCATTGACCAGGAAAACCGGAACCCTATGCTGCTCGGCCTGGGTGAGAAATTCCGGCCAGAGCTCTTCCTCGCTCAGGATGGCCAGGTCAGGCCGAATGTACGCCCAAGCTGCGCTCATGACCGGGAAAAAGTCCCAGGGGAACCAGGCATAGCCCAGGAGCAGAGAAGCGTAATCCCTTTCCACCATCCGGTAAGCGCTGCTGCTGGAGATGCTCAGAAAAATCTCCAATCGAGGATCTCTAGCCAAGTGGCGGAGCAGAGGATCGATGGCCTTAAGCTCGCCGATGCTGACCGCCTGGAACCAGATGCGCCTCTTGTCAGAAGATTTTTCCGATAGGGATTTTTCGTAGCATCCCCAGCGTTGCCAGCAGCGGCGCCCATAGCCCCTACGCTTCAGGCGCCTCAGGAGGAAATACGGCATCGACAGGCACCAGAGCAGCGGGTACAGGAGGCGGTAGACGAAGATCATCCGGGGGCAATATCCGGAACCTGCCCCAAGGGGCGAGGCTAAAATAGGCTCCAGGCAAGCAGAGGAGTGGTTTCCTGGGCACTGGACCTCAGCGGTTAGCTGTTTTGGGGACTGCCTTTGGCTTCCGCAGGAAGCGGCCCGCCGAAGGCGGGCCTCGCCGAAGCCCCCTTTTAGGGGGCTTCGGCGCAAAGGCAGTCCCAATGCCCAAACCATCCAATTCCCCCTAAAAATTAAGACATTCTCTCTCCCTGGCCCCAACGCTTCTCCTCATAACATTCCCGCAAACTCGTGTAGCGATAAAAAACGAGAAAGCTCTGGCTCAGGGCGATGTAGAGTCCCAGAAATCCATCGAGGAAGCCGAACTTCAGTAGATAGCCCCTGAAGAATCTCCAGAACGCCCGAGCCAGGATCTCGAAGACCCAGACCGGCCGCAGTTTTCGATCCCGCAACCAGAGCTCACCATAATTCAAGCCCACTTGGACCTGCTCCCGTAGCGAGCGGTAAGTGTAATGGTGGAGGGGGCCGCGAAGGCGCATTATCCTTCCTTTCACCTCCAGGTGCTCGTGCACGGCATGCTCCGTCCAGCGACCCCTGTCCTTCCGGTAGAGCCGCAGCTGCTCATCCGGATACCAGTCTCCATGGCGAATCCACCGGCCCTGGAAACAGACCATGCGCTGGAAATAGGCAGCGGCATAGTTGGAGCTGTTCTGCGAAAGGAATTTTTGGATGGAACACCTCAGCTCTGGAGAAATTTCCTCATCGGCGTCGAGGGAAAGGATCCAGCTCTGTGTGGCAAGAGCACTGCCGAAATTCTTCTGGGCCCCATAGCCCTCCCAGGTATGCTCCAGCACCCTGGCTCCCAGGGCTTTTGCCACACGTACCGTCGCATCCGTGCAGTCGTTAACCACGACGAGGCTTTCGGCAACCCAGTCCCCAACACTCCGCAGGCAGCGCCCGATGTTTCTCTCCTCGTTGGAGGCGATGACGAGCGCCGTCAGCGGATATTTTCCCGACTGATGCTGTTCCGATAAGGTCATTTCTCGCGAGAGATAAAGGTCTTTCCTCCCAAAGGCAATGGCCTGACCGAGGCTCCGTACTTCGGTCTACTGCACTCCAATAAAAGGAATGAAGATCCGGATGGCATCTCCGCTTTTGCGGCGAGGCTGCCGCCTTTGGAGCCCTTCGGGCTCCGTCCGCTTTGCGGACAACGCGCGAGGGGGATGAAATTTCATCCCCATCGCGCGCAAAGGCGGCAGCCTAAATGACAGCGAAGGTTCAGCCCACCCAGCTCAAATAAAAAACAAATCAAGTCTTTTCCCTCTCGCCTTGAAATTTCGAGACCTTTAGCTAACTTAGCGACTCTGCCGTTGTTCCGAATATGAAGACCCTTTTTTCGGATGAACGTTTCTGCCTCTGTCTTGAGCCAATCGGCCCACTGGGGACCAATGTCGGCTTCATCCTCGACGAGAAGGCCCATCGCCTCGCCGTGGTGGATGCGCCTCCCGACAGCTGGAATTTTTCCCAAAACCACTTCTCGCCATCCGAGTGGACGCTGACGCAGCTGTTCCTGACGCATGGCCATTGGGATCACATGGCCGATGCCTCGCGTTTTGCCGATGCGCAGGCCCTCCTATGGGCCGGCAAAGGGGATGAACTTTTCTTCCGACATCCGGAAATCATGGAGGCCTTCGGCCCCAAAACTTGCCTAGCTCCTTGCCGGATAGGGCATTGGCTGGTAAATGGAGAACTTTGTGAAATTTTTCCCACACTTTCCCTCAGAGCTCTGCACGTTCCCGGGCACTCCCCGGGCAGTTTTGCTTATGTTTTCCCTCAAATCTCCATCGCCTTTGTCGGCGATACCCTCTTCGCGGACAGCATCGGGCGTAGTGACCTCCCAGGTGGGGATGAAGAGCGCCTGCTCCGGAGCATTCGAGAACAACTGTATGCCCTACCGGACGAGACCTGCATCGTCCCGGGCCATGGCCCGCTGAGTTCCATTCTTCAGGAAAAGCGGCACAATCCCCATGTTCGAGCCTGATCTCCTTCCTCTCTCATGAAAGATTCTCCTCCGGCAGATGGGGACTGGTGGTCTCAGAACTCAGCGGATGAGGAGAATGGAGGCCTGCGGCGCTATGTGCCACTGGCCACCCGGCTGCGGCCACGCCGTCTGGAAGAAATGGTGGGCCAGCAGCAGATTTTGGGCGAGGATTGCCTTTTGCCGAAGCTCATCCGTCAGAACTCCTTCGGCAGCCTTCTCTTCTACGGCCCACCCGGCTGCGGCAAGACCTCGCTGGCCGAAGTCATCGCCCGGGAGACACAGCTCGAACTCGTCCCCCTCAATGCCGTATCATCCAATGTCAGCGAGCTGCGGGAAATCCTCCAGACGGCCCGAAGAAATCTCCGGTGCTCGACCCTCCTCTTCATCGACGAGATTCACCGCTTCAACAAGGCCCAGCAGGACCTTCTCCTGCCTGATCTCGAAAGCGGCTGTGTCCGGCTCCTCGGCGCTACGACGCACAACCCCGGCTTCTCCATCATCCCTCCGCTGCTGAGTCGCAGCCAGCTCTTCCATTTGGAAGCACTTTCCGAGGGCGAGGTCGTCGCTGTACTAGTCCTGGCCCTTCAGGACAAGATCCGGGGTCTGGGGAACACCCAGTGCTCGGCTGGGCCGGAAGTTCTTCTCCAACTCGCCCGATTCTGCGATGGTGACCTGCGTCGGGCCCTGAATGCGTTGGAAACCCTTGTCATGAGCCTTCCCATGGGAAGGGAACTGGGCCTCGACGACCTGGCGCTCTTTGCCCAAGAGAGGCAGATTCGCTATGACGCGGACGAGGATGAGCATTATAATACCATTTCCGCCTTCATCAAGAGCATCCGCGGAGGCGCTCCGGATGCGGCCCTCTACTGGCTGGCCAAGATGTTGGAGGGTGGCGAAGACCCGCGCTTCGTCGCCCGCCGGCTGCTCATCGCGGCCTCCGAGGATGTCGGTTTAGGCGATTCCCGGGCCCTGCCTCTGGCCGCCGCCTGCTTCGATGCCTGTGAACGCGTCGGCCTGCCGGAATGCGCTCTGAACCTGGCCCATGTGACCGTCTTCCTCGCCACTGCTCCCAAGAGCAATTCCACTTACCTCGCCCTGAACAGGGCTCGGGAGAGCATCCGTCAGGAAGGAACACAGGCGGTACCGCTGTGGTTGCGCGATGCTAGCACGGCCATCGGCAAGCAACTGGGCCAATCTCAGGACTACCGCTACAGTCACGATTTTGAGGAAAATATTTCCGGACAGGAGTTCATGCTGCAGCCAAAAACCTTTTACTTCCCCAAACAGGTGGGGGCTGAAGCGAGCATTGCGGAGCGACTGGAGCACTGGAAGCAGCTGAAGCGGGAGCGGCAGGAAAAAGGGCAAACGACGGCCCCGCCAGCGATCCGCGCTGGGCTCCCGCCCAGCGCCTGCTGCGCGGAGCGCAGCAGCAAAACTTAAAAGTTTTGGGATCGCTGGCGAGGAAGGCAGAAACTTATGACCCAACACCGAACAGCCTCGGATTCCAAGGGGCCCCAGACTTTGTGCAGCCCCGATGCCCTCGACTATCTCCGGAAACAGGATTCTCTCCTGGGTAGGGTAATAGAACGTCTCGGTCAACTGGAGTGGCCTAGGCCTGTGCTCGATCCCTTCGCCGCGCTCATCAGAAGTATCGCCGGACAGCAGCTATCCAGGAAAGTGGTTCGCGTGATTTGGGAGCGCCTCTGCGCTCTCTGTCCTTCCATGGAGGCCAAAGCCCTGCAGGCCATCGATCCCTCTCATCTGCGCTCCTGTGGTCTGAGCGAGCGCAAGGTCCAGTACATCCGGGGCATTGCCGAACGGGTTGCTGGCGGAATACTGGATCTGGAAGATCTCCGAAAGCTCAGTGACCAGGAGCTCATTCGGACCTTGACCGCTTGCCCAGGGATTGGCCCCTGGACAGCTGAAATGCTGCTCCTTTTCTCCTACCGTCGCCCCGACATCGTTTCCTGGAATGACCTGGGCATCCGCCATGGCCTGATGCGTCTCTACGGCCTCGAAGGCCTTACAAAGGAACAGTTTCAAATGTACTGTCGGCGCTACAGCCCTTGCGGCAGCACCGCTTCTCTCTACCTTTGGGCTATCGCCAATGAAGGGAAGAGAACGGCGGAGTCAAAGGAGAGGGAACGCGCGTGAGATTTCCCCTTACACAGTTTAAAAAAAATGCTCATGGATGCGGAAAATTTCCCTTCCCGTCGGTCTTAGCCAAGAAGATCCCGAAGCCGCGCTTGCTCCTGTTAGCGATCAACTCTTGCCGCCGATGAGAGAAAAAGCTGCAAGAGGCAGAGATCCTGTACATCTCCATCCACAATGCTCTTGTTAAAATCGAGGAGGGAGTAGTATGCCGGCCCATGGGTTTCGAAGGGGAATACGGCGCACGGGATGGGGGTGAGTTTTCGGCCGATGATTGGAATGAAGCTGACTGGCGGCGCTATCTCACACAGATCGATGTGGAAACGACCCTGTTTCTCAAGAAATTCGTCCAGTTAAGACAAATCATCAACCACCTGGACCTCATCGCCCTCCAGATGGGCTGGACGCAGCAGGAAGATAATTCCATCGAGGCTATTTTGCAGAAGCGCTGGCGAGAAGGCCCACAAACGCTGCACAAACATCCGGTCTACATCGTCACGCACGGGCTCTATCACTTTCTCTATAAGAACTGGGAACTTTACCAGGAATGCAGCGGGGATCAGAATCTCCAGATGTCCTGGGTCTACGCCCGCTTGTTGGGCAGCGGGGAACACGATGCCCTCCTCGGCATTGCCTGCATGGATGCCGATGACCCCGTTCTGGCCATCTGCCACTTCAAATCGGCACTCCAGAGCATCAATTACAGCATGGGCTTGATCCAAAAGGCACCAGGGAATTCCGAAAAGGCCAAGTTGCTCCTGCAGGATGCCATTCTGGCCTGTTTCGATCTGCGGGAGGTATGGCTGCGCGTCATGACCAACTGTCGGGACATCGAGAAAGACGATGAAAATGACGAGGATGAGGAATAATCCCTCACCCCTGTGCACCGATATGCGGAAGCTGCTCCTGGTCGACGGAGAGAAGAAAACCCAAGAGCTCTTAAAAGCTGCCTTTCAGGATTCCTGGGACATTTACTCAGCCACTTGCCTGGAAGAGGCGGAATTCTGGCTGCATAAGGAGAGCATCGATGTCGTGCTGAGCGAGCTCTGCCTCCGACAGGCTCATGACGGGCTGAAACTGCTCGAGCTCCTGCACCGCCTCTCACCGGAACCGACCTGTGTCCTCATGAGCGCCCGTGGGGACGTAGAAACGGTGGTCAAGGCGATGAAGAGAGGTGCCTTCGATTTCCTCAGCAAACCCCTGAACCTCGAGAACCTGCGCATTGTCCTACTCCAGGCGGTGGAAGGGAAAAGGTCCAGGAAATCCTCGATTCCTGAGGAGGAGAAGCCGGTCATTCTTCTTCCGGAAAATCCCCTTCGCCATCAGACCCGATCGCCCGCTTCCCGACAGGGAAATCTTCTCTGTGCACCGGACTCGCCACTCGTCTCCCTGCAGCAAAAGGCGACCCAGGTAGCCAGAACGCAGGCCAGTATACTGTTGCAAGGAGAGACCGGTACCGGCAAGGAGGTCTTCGCCCACTGGATCCACTACAACAGTCCTCGGGCCTCGGGGCCTATGGTGACGGTGCACTGCGCGGCATTGTCGGAAACCCTGCTGGAGAGCGAACTGTTCGGCCACGAGCGCGGGGCCTTCACCGGAGCGATGAACCGCCACGTGGGCTATTTCGAACGGGCCCATGGCGGCACGATTTTTCTCGATGAGATCGGGGAGATCAACCTTCAGACTCAGGTCAAACTGCTGCGCTTCATCGAAACCCTGCAAATCGAGCGCGTCGGGAGCACGGAGCCCTTGTCCCTGGACGTCCGCCTCATCACCGCCACTCACCGTTCCCTCGAAGCCATGATACGTGAAGGAAGTTTTCGGGAAGACCTCTACTACCGCCTTCACGTCGTCAAATTGTCTCTTCCTGCCCTGCGGGAACGGCCCATGGACATCCCGTTGCTGTTGGATTTTTACCTGCAAAAGGCCTGCTTTGAAAACGGTATCGGAAGACAATTGCACTTCTCGTCCGATGCCATCGACGCGCTGCAGCACTACTTCTGGCCGGGCAATATCCGCGAGCTGCGCCACACTTGCGAGAGCGCTGCGATTCTCCTGCCGGAACACCGCTACATCATCGAGCGGGGAGACCTGGATCCAAAATTCCTCGGACAGCTGCCCGACCGGAGTCCCCATCCACCCGAACTCGTTCCCCTCGCACGATCCATCTATCTGGAAGACCATCAGGAAAGGCTGAACCCACAGTGCCTGCAGAAGGCACTGGAAGAGAGCAGGGGCAATAAAACCCTGGCGGCCCAGAGGCTGGGAATCAGCCGTAGAACACTTTATAGGAAAATACAAGCCCTTTCGTCCGAAAGGCAGCAGTTTTAAAAAATTTTTCGCATTTCTGCCCTTTCCGTGTGAAATAAATCTTGCTTCCGTCACCGGATTTTCCTAAACCTCCGGTCATCGTCAAGCAGCTCACGAGCTCCTATGATTGTCACTTTAGGCGTCGACCACCACGCTGTGGAACTGAAAAAGTCCGTCATCGCCCATCTGGAGATGATGGGCTTCGAGGTCATCGACCGCGGTACCATGGACACCGCAGCGGTGGACTATCCGGATATCGCCCGAAAGATCGCCAAAGATATCCGGACGATGAAGGCCAATTTTGGGATCCTCATCTGCCAAACAGGGGTGGGTATGTCCATCGCCGCCAATAAATTCCAGGGTATTCGAGCGGCACTGTCCATGAATGAGGAAATGGTCCGCTTGGCTCGTCGGCATAATGATGCCAATGTTCTCTGTGCAGGCAGCGACTATACCTCACCGGAGCTCCTCAATGCAATGTTGGATATCTTTTTCAACACCGAATTTGAAGGCGGTCGCCACGAGCGCCGCCTGAGCAAAATCGTGGAATTCGAGTTCAGCAAGCTCTAAGCTCGGCTCGCCATCCTGCCATTTTTTTGAGCAGCGCATCTCCGATAGACCAAATCCTCAGCAGCAGAAAAAAGATGAAGATTTTTCTTCCCTTTTCCCCAATTGATTGAAAAAATCACAGCCACACTTACATAGAATCCTATGCGCATCGGCGGAATACAGAAATACTCCACCATCGACTTTCCCAAAAAGCTCGCCTGTGTTCTCTTTACCCAGGGTTGCCACTTTCGCTGTGGGTTTTGCCACAATGCGGAATTGGTCGAGCCGAAACAGTTCGGGAACTGCCTCGCCGAAGAGGAAGTTTTTACCTTTCTAGAAAAGCGCCGAAAGGCTCTCGATGGCGTGGTCATCTCCGGAGGAGAGCCCACTTTGCATCCCGATTTGGAGACTTGGCTTCGGCGCATTCGGGACCTCGGCTTCGCCACCAAGCTGGACACGAACGGCATCCATCCCAACGTCCTGCAATCCCTGATACAGGGAGAGCTTCTCGATTTTGTCGCGATGGACATCAAGCACTGCCTGCAGGCATCCTACTACGACTCGATCAGCGGGATTTCCCCCAACCTGGAGAGCATTCAGGAATCCGTCCAAACCCTCCTGAGTGGCTCTGTAGATTACGAATTTCGGACAACTTTAATCTCAGAAATCCACAGGAGAGAGGATATGCTGGCCATCGCCGCTTCCCTGCGGGGAGCCAGGCAGTGGACGATTCAGTCATTTCGTCCCCAGAAAACCCTGAATCCGCAATGGCAGAACTTTCGCCCGTGGTCGGCGGAAGCCATAGGTTCGCTCCGGACAGAATTAGCAGAAAAATTTCCAGAGCTCCGGATTCGCTACCTGGGCTTTTCAAGCTGAAAAAACTTTTCCACTCCCTGCGAGTCCCTTTCCCCTGGAGAAGCTCGAGCGGTGATTCAGGATTCAGGGCGGGTTCGCCGCCTTTGGAGCCCGAAGGGCTCCCGGCCCGCTGCGCGGGCCTCGGGGAGAAACATGGAAAGGGTTCTTTCCATGTTTCTCCCCGCAAAGGCGGCGAAATGAGGAGCAAGGGGTTCAGATTTTCCGGCATAATCGACGGCAATAGAACTCTGCTCCCGCAAGCAACTATGCCCCTATGTTCCGTACACCCGCCGCTTCCAGACGGCAAATGATCTCTTGCATTGATGGCAGCCGAAGATAGGCCACGCAATCCACAGCTGTTTTTCCCCCAATGCCAGGGATGGTGGTCAAGGCCTCGGCCGAAGCCGCCAGGAGAGCATTCAGGCAGGGAAACAGCTTCTCCAAATCCTTCGCGCTCTTCTCTCCGATACCCGGAATGCCCAGACCGTGGAGCAGGCGCCACAGGGCTTGTCCCTTGCTCCGTTCGAGATGGCTCAGGATTTTTTCAGCAGACTTCTGCCCAATTTTCTCACAGGCCATGAGCCGTTCGACGGAGAGATCATAGAGATCCGCCACATTCCTCAAAAAACCCCTCTGGAAGAGCTGAGCGATGAGACTTTCGCCCAGGCCCTCGACGTGCATCGCCGAACGGGAGACGAAGTGCAAAATACGAGCCTCTACCTTGGCCGGACAATCCTCATCGGGACAGCGCCAGGCCACTTCTCCAGCTGCCTGCCATAGGAGAGAGCCGCAGCGGGGACAGTTTTGAGGAAAGACGAAGGGCGATGAGTCCCTCGGCCTCTTGGCCAAAACCACCTCAGCGACTGCCGGAATGACCTCACCGGCCTTTTCAAGCAGGACGGTATCGCCCTCGCGGATGTCCCGCCGCCTAATTTCGGCGGCATTGTGCAGTGTTGCGCGGCGGACCTCTGTACCCGCAATCCACACCGGCAACAACTCGGCGATCGGGGTCACGACTCCGCTGCGCCCTACCTGCAGTGCGATCCGTTCCAGGCGTGTCTCGACGCACTCCGGCGTAAATTTGTAGGCAAAAGCCCAGCGTGGGGCACGTTGGGTCTCACCCAGCATCCGCTGCAGGCGGCGCTCATTGAGCTTCAACACCGCTCCGTCAGTCGCGAAATCCAGCGCGGAACGGCGCCGATCAATGTTCTCGATCCCTTTCCAAATCTCCTCTGGAGAGTGGGCCAGCTCGAAAAACTCGACCCGCGGCAAATGCCACCTCCGCAATTGCTGGAAAAAATCAAGCAGGCTTGGGATTTCCTGTCCCTCGCAGGTGCCCAGGCTGTGGATCCAAAGCCGCAGATCGCGTTCCCGCACTACGTTCACGTCCTTCGTCTTCAGGGTACCGGCGGCCAAATTTCTCGGGTTGGCAAAAACACTTTCCTCCAGCTCTTCCTGTTGGCGATTAAGGCGCTTGAAGACTTTTAGCGGAATATAGATTTCCCCTCGGAGCTCCAGATGCTCTGGTGCATTCTCTAAAAAATTCGGCACATCCGAAATTGTCAGGACATTTTCGCTCACATCGTTACCCTCAAGGCCATTCCCACGTGTCAGTACACGTACCAGACGGCCCTTTTCATAGATAAGGTTCACCGCCACGCCGTCGATTTTATGCTCGAGAACGTACTCGATCCTTCCTTCTTCTCCCAGGCTATGGCGAATGCGCCGATCGAACGCATCCACCTCCGAGCGGTCATAGGTATTCTCCAGGCTCAGCATCGGGGATAGATGAGGAAAGCTCGCAAAACCCTCCTGCCGATCGTCGCCTACGCCTTCCGATTCCAGGCACAGAGAAGGGTATTTCTGGCGCAGCTCCCGCCACTCGTGCTTCAGGCAATCGTACTCGAAATCGGAGATAAGGGGAAGCGCTTCTCGATAGTAATGCCGGTCATGTTCCTCAATCTTCTTCGCCAAGGACTGGAAATAGCGCCTTATTTTCGGCTCCACAGCTTCCTTCATGATGGCCTGAGCATCACTCAAGTCGGTGGTATTTTGCTCGGCTTAGCGCCTTTGCGAATGAAAAAATGAAAATTTTCATTTTTTCATCCGCAGCCCGCGAAGCGGGCATGAGCCCCCCTGGGGGCTCAAAGGCGCTAAGCTCGCTGGCCAAACCCACGCCGACCTTGAAAAACCCAACCTACCACCTTTCACCTGGCGCTCCTGCCGGGACTCGAACCCGGATCGTCGGTTCCGGAGACCGATGTTCTATCCATTGAACTACGGGAGCATGCAATATCCCAAGGCCGAGCCTAAGGCTGCAGGTCTTGCCCGCCGCCGTCAACGCTATTCCCCAGTGCATCGGGAATGGGAATCCTCAGGATATTCAGATGGTCCTGCAGGATCAAGGCGGCCGCTTCGGAATCCACCCGACCCTTTTGGCGAAAACGCTTCCACTGAAACGCCTGGCGCGGGCATCTTTTGCTGCAGGCTTTTACGTACTCAAAGGCCTCTTCGCTCGTAAGCCTCTCGTCCGAGCGCACGACTGGCAGGGAAAATTTCCGTTCCAGCTGCGAGATAAAATGGTCCACTTCCCTGGCCTGGCTGCCGACACGGCCGTCCATCTGGAGCGGATAGCCTACGACAAAAACGTCCCAGGGAGATGAGGTGAATAGCTGCCGCAATTCTTGCCAAAATATCTCCGGATTGCGGGGAGAAATGGCCGGTAGCGGCAGTGCGGTGTAGAGCTCCGTATCGCCATGGCTGAGGCCGATGCGTCGGGAGCCGTAGTCGATGCCCAGGAAGCGAATGGTCTCAGTCATCAAGGGCCGCGATTCCGGGCAGGATTTTTCCTTCCAGATATTCCAGGCTCGCCCCACCACCGGTACTCATGAAGGAAATTTTCGAGGCATAGCCGCTTTCCCGAACGGCCTTGATGGAATCCCCGCCACCGATGATGGAGGTCGCCGGTGATTCAGCCGCGGCCCGGGCGATGGCCAGGGTACCGACCGCGCAGTCCGTAATTTCAAAAATCCCCATAGGACCATTCCAGAGCACGGTTTTGGAATTGGCTATTGTCTGTGAGTAGAGTGCCACCGTCTTCGGGCCGATGTCGACGGCGATGTCCCTTTCCCGAAGCTCATTCTCCTTCACTGTCCTCAATGTCCCCACGGTACGCGCGGTGCAATCAACGGAATCGCTGACGATATGGTCGACTGGCAGGAGCAGGCAGATATCCCGTTGTTTCGCCTTGGCCATCGCCGCTAGGGCCACGTCGAATTTGTCCGGTTCGACCAGACTCCGGCCAACGGCATGGCCCAGAGCCGCCGAAAAGGTATAGGCCATTGCTCCGCCGATGAGCATCTTATCCGCCCTATCCAGCAGGGCTTGGATGATCCCTATCTTGTCACTCACCTTCGCGCCGCCCAGGATGATGCTCAGCGGCCGCTCCGGATGGGAAATTTTTTCCCCCAGATAGCTCAGCTCCTTCTCAACCAAGAGTCCGGCCGCGCAGGGCGAGAGAAATTTCGTCACCCCGACCGTCGACGCGTGGGCCCGATGCGCACATCCAAAAGCATCGTCGACATAGGCCTCGGCCAAAGCAGCAAGCTTCTGGGCAAAGGTGGGATCGTTCTCCGTTTCCTCCTTATAAAATCTCAGGTTTTCCAGCAGGAGCAGCTCGCCATCCCGAAGCTCGCTCGCCGCTCTCTGAACCGATTCGCCCACGCAGTCATCGCAGAAACGGACGGGGTGCTTGAGTAGGAGCTCCAGCGCTTCGGCTACCGGCCTTAGTGAATACCTGGCTAGTTTTTCTCCTTCGGGTCGTCCCAGGTGGCTGATGAGAATTACGCGGGCACCCTGTTGCCTGAGGTGCTGAATCGTCGGCAGAGCGGCTTCGATGCGCGTTCGGTCCGCTACCTTTCCCCGCTCGTCCAGCGGAACATTGAAATCCACCCGCAGCAGGACCCTTTTGCCGGCAAGGGCAAGTTCTCTTATGGTCTTCATAGAAATTCCTCAGTTTGAAACATGCCCCATTTTTGGGAAAATTCCGATTTTCTCAAATCGGAAATGCATAAGCTGGCAGTGCGCTGGGTTTTGCTGAGGGGATTTGATGGGAAGGGGCTGTCTTTGGATTCCAAAGGAATCGCCCGCTGCGCGGGCCTCAAGGGGATCCGGAGGGCATAAGCTGCCCTCCGGAGCCCCTTGCAAAGACAGCCCAGCCGAATGATACACACGCCTCCCCATTCGGGCTAAAGCTCCTGCAAAATTGCCTCCAGGCGGAGGGTTGTCAGGCCAAAATGTTCCCGCAGTTCCTCGGCCGGTGCGCTGAACCCGAAATCCTCGACGCTCAGGACGCGCCCCTCCGCACCCACATAACGATACCAAGGTTGAGCGGAACCCGCCTCCATCGCCACTCTTCTGCGACAGGAGGCTGGCAAGACGGCTTCTTTTTCCTCCGGGCTGAGCCGTTCGAAGCGCTCCATACAGGGCATCGAGACGACCCGTGTATCCGGATATTTCGCTCCGACTTCCAGGGCCTGTGCCAGCTCGCTGCCCGTCGCCAGGAGGATTTTCCGAAGGGGCAGCGTTTCCTCTCTGGCGATGTAAGCGCCTCGCTTCACACCCTGCCGGCGCAGAGCGGCCGGAAGCCCTTCCAATGGCGGCAGCTCCTGGCGGGAAAGAACCAGCGCCGTAGGCCCTTCACGTCTCTCCAGGGCCGCCTGCCAGGCCCCCAGCACTTCTTCCGCATCGGCTGGCCGGATGACATCGAGGTTCGGGATACAGCGCAGCGCAGCGAGCTGCTCCACCGGTTGGTGCGTCGGACCATCCGCTCCGACTAGAACCGAATCGTGTGTCAGGACATAGACGATGGCCAGGTGCGCCAGGGCGGCCAGGCGTATGACCGGGCGCAGGTAGTCTGAAAACACGAGAAAAGTGGAGCCCGATGGCCGAAAAAATCCGTCATAGGCGATGCCGTTCAGGATGGAACCCATGGCCTGCTCCCGCACGCCGAAGAACAGGTTTCGTCCCCCAAAATCGGAGGAGGAAAAGTCTCCGGCCGATGCGAGGTAATTTCGGCAGGAGCTGAAGAGATCGGCGCTACCTGTAACGAGGGAGCTGTTCCGCTCGGCAAGAACCTGCAGAATGCGTCCGGAGCTGCTCCGCGTGGCCTCCGGAGAGGTCGTGGCAGGGATTGCCCCTTCGGCCAAATCGAAATCCTCTCCAGCGCTTAGAGATCTCAGCTCCTCCGCTTTTCCCGGAAATTTCCGTTTCCAATCCCCGAATCGTTCCTGCCAATCCCGATAATAGGTGAGCTGTTGCCCTTGCTGTTGCCTCAAAAATTCCCGGATCTCCGGAGCTACGGAAAAGGGCTCCGGGCCAAGTCCGAGCTTCTCGCGCAATTCCCGGGCATAGAGCGCCCCACTCTCCCCATGCGCCTTGGAACTGCCCTCGATGGCCACTATGCCTCGACCGATGACCGTATGGGCGATGATGAGCTGGGGACGCTCAGCCGAACGGGCGGCCTGGGCGTAGGCCCGCACGATAGCTGTGAGGTCATGGCCATCGATTTCCTGTACATCGAAGCCATAGGCCTCGAAGCGTCGGACCACATCCTCGTTCTGGGAGAGAGCCAACGGGCCATCCAGCGTGACCTGGTTCGCGTCGTAGAGAAGGATGAAGTTGTTCAGATGCCATAGGCCAGCTAGAGAGCAGGCCTCCGAAGAAAGGCCCTCCTGCAGACAACCATCACCGCAGACGCAGATCACCCGATAGTCGAAGAGCCCGGAGGAAGCCGTGTCGAATCGCGCCGCCAGCATTTTGGCCGAGACGGCCATTCCCACCGCGTTGCCGATACCCTGCCCCAATGGGCCGGTGCTGCACTCTACCCCAGGGGTTCGGCCGAATTCGGGATGGCCGGGAGTCCGGCTCCCTTTCTGGCGAAAGGAGCGTAGCTCGTCGATGGAAAGTTCGTAGCCCGCCAGATGGAGCCAGGCATAGAGCCAAGCACTGGCATGGCCGGCGGAGAGCACTAGACGGTCACGCCCCATCCAACGGGGTTCCCGAGGATGGTAGTGCAGGAGCTTCCCCCAGAGGGCAGCTCCCAGCTCGGCCAAGCCCAATGGCGTGCCCAGGTGACCCGACTTCGCCGTTGCGACCATGTCCATCACCAGTCCACGGGCGCTATGGGCCACCAGCTGCCAGCTAGACTGTTCCGAAATTTCCATCAGCTAATGAGGCATTTCTCCACTACTGGTTTCCCGGCGACTCCACCGGAGCGACTGTATCAAGAAAAGATAGAGACACTTCCATTAGGCAATGGAACTCTTATCCACTAGCGGTTTTTCCTTGGATTCCAAGGACTCCACCAGAGCAACCGTATCGGGAAAGGACAGGAATAGGGCCTGGTTCTGAACTGTGTCCTCGATGCTCGCGCGTCTGATCTTCTTACCCACCTTCTCGTCCCCCTCGCAGAGGATGACCCTCACCCGCCGCTCAGCACAGAAGCGAATGGCCTTTCGCAACGCCTGCAGGCCGGTCGCGTCGATGAAGGGCACATCCTTCAGCCGCAGCACCAGCAGGCGGATGTCGGCCCGCACGCTCTTCATCGTGCGCTCAAAGGTTTCCACCGCACCGAAGAAAAAGGGCCCATGAATCTCGTAGACCATCATGCCTTCGGGCAGATGCTCGTGATTCGGCAAGTTTTCCGGAGCTTCAGAAGCATAACCCTGCAGGCAAAACAAACGCGACATACGGGTCATGAAGATGAAAGTCGACAGCAAGACCCCGATATTCACCGCCACCACCAGGTCGCTGAAGATAGTCAGGAAAAAGGTCAGGAAGAGCACGCAGTTGTCCGACTTGGGTAGATGCCGCATCGAGAACCAGAAGCGCGGGATATCGCTCATGTTGTAGGCCACGACGAAGAGGATGGCCGACAGCGTCGCGAGTGGGATGTACTGGGCCAATGGAGCCAGGTAGACGATCATCAGGACCAGCGCCAGGGCATGCACGATGGCCATCAGGGGAGAATTGCCGCCGGCCCGAATGCCGGCAATGCTACGGGCGATGGAACCTGTCGCGGCGATGCCCCCGAAGAGCGGTGAGGCCATGTTGGCGATGCCCTGACCGATGAGCTCCTGGTTGGAATCGTGCCGCGTGCCGCGCATGCCATCGATGACCGTGGCGGCCAGTAGGGATTCAATTGCCCCCAGTAGAGCTACTGCGAAGGCTGGTCCGATCAGCTCCAGCCCATGGGCGAAAGATATGGGAGATAGGCCCAGCTTTGGCCAAGTCTGGGGAATTCCCCCGAAGACACTCCCAATCGTCCGCACATGCTCGAAGTGGAAGACGCTCTGCAGGCCGATGCCGAAGCAGAGGGCGACCAGGGGCGCAGGGATTTTTTTCAGATATTTGCCGCTGTAGGCCATGAGGACCAGGCTGGCCAAGCCGACCATCGTGGAAGCGGGATCCAGTGTCGGGAAGGCCCTGAGGATCAGTCCCAGGCGCTCATGAAAGTGACAGACCACCGTTGGCATGTCCAGGCCGAAGAATTCCTTCCACTGCCCGACCCACATCACGATGGCGAGGCCGGAGGTGAAACCGATGATGACCGGATCCGGAACGAATTTGATGATCGTTCCCAGATGAAGGAAGCCCATTAGCAGCAAGATGACACCGGCCATGAAGCAGGAGAGCTGCAGGCCTTCGACGCCATAGCGGGCGTGGATGGAGGCGAGGACGACGACAAAGGCACTGGTGGGGCCGGTGACCTGGACGCGGCAGCCACCGAAGAGGGCGACGCAGAGACTGGCGATGATGGCCGTGTGCAGACCCTGCACCGGTTCCACACCTGAAGCGATGGCAAAGGCCATCGATAGGGGGATGGCGATGACGCCGACCACTAACCCGGACAAGAGGTTCTCTTGCCAGTGGCGTGGATGCAAAAGCCCCGCCCGGGCCGCTTCAAGGATGGCGATCATAGATCAGGGCAATTATATCTGGCCAAGTCTGACTGGCAAATACATAAAAAGGAACCTGGATGATGGCCCCATTCTTCCTGTTCCTTTCCCGACAAAAGCCAAGCTAAATCTCCCCCGAGCAGCCATCTATCCCTTGACAGTCCAAGGCCATTTTTCTTCCTAATGCCCCTTGCCTTCCCAGTCAACGGGACGTAGCTCAGCTTGGTAGAGCGCATGCTTTGGGAGCATGATGTCATCGGTTCAAATCCGGTCGTCCCGACCATTTCGGGGAGTGCTCACTTTCTGCTGGAACGATCATTTCCTAAGACTTCAGGAGCAATCGATGGGAAGAGAAGTCTTTCTTGTGGGGGTTTTGTCAAGGGGCTGGCTTTTGATTCCTCCGGAATCGAGGCCCGCGCAGCGGGCCGCCCGAAGGAAAGGTTCTTCCCTTGCCTTTCCTTCGGGCAAAGCCACCCCCATGAGCCCCAAGTTCCTCTCCTTCAGCTATAGGTCTTGACCAAGCCCTCGACCAGTTTCGTCCAGCCATCGATGAGGACGAAGAGCATCATCTTGAAGGGCAGGGAAATCGTCATGGGCGAGACCATCATCATCCCCATGGCCAAGAGGATATTGGAGACGATCATGTCGATGGCGATGAAGGGCAAGTAGAGCAAAAATCCTATCTGAAAGGCCGCTGTCAGCTCCGAGACGACGAAGGACGGGATCAAAACCAACAGATGCTCCTTGCTGAGTCCCTCCTGGGCCTCCGGTGGCCACATCCGCTTGGCCATGTTCATGAAAAAGACCGAGCCGCTCTCCTTCGTGTGCTTGCTGAGAAACTTCCTCAGGGGCACGATGGCCTTCTGCACCACCGGTGCGATTTCCTGCAGGGACGAGTTTTTGAAATCCGCCTCCTCAATGAGGCTAAAGGTCTCCCGCACGACCGGATACATCACGTAGATGGTCAGCATGATGGCCATGCCGTTGAGCACCATGTTCGGCGGTACCTGCTGTACCCCCAGCGCATTTCGGATCAGGCTCAGGACGACAGCGATTTTGACGAAGGACGAGACCAACAGGAGGATGAAGGGGGCCAGTGAGAGTGCGATCAGTATGGCGATGACCGCAATCGGATCCATGGTCAGGCCATCCAGCATAGTATTCTTCGTTTACACCGTTACTTCGACGGGAATTCAGAAAATTTCTGTCACCCGAACCCCGATCCGGCCTTCAATGTTCAGCAGACTACCCTTGCCGATCAGCTGACCATTGGCGCAGATGTTGACCGAGGCGTCGACGGGATTCCCTCCCTCGAAGAGAAAACCCTCCTGCAGGCTTTCTAAATCCCCCAGGCGGATCGACTGGCGTCCCACCTCAAACGTGACATGAACGGGCATTTGGGCCACCGAGGCCCTCGTTCCCTTGCGGTACTCGGCATGGAGAAAGGCCTCGGGAATCTGCAGCTCCGTCGCCTCGGCCAGCTTGATGTGAGCCACCTCGGCCGTCGGTGCCCTCAAGTTCCTATCTTCTACCGGTAATTCCGCCGGCATTTCCCTTTCAATGGCCGATAGGCCTTCCTCCTCTTCGCGGGAGGGAGAATCCCCTTCATCCACATCGGGACTCGTGCTCCCATCGGTCACCTTTCTCCCATCGACGGCCCCTACCCCTTCTCTCTCCTCCTGGCCCTCGAAGCCCCTCTCCTCGCGCCCTTCCTCGGGAAGGGAGTCCCTCGCTTCCGTCACCTCCCCATCGGCTCCTTCGGAACTCTCCTCATCCCACTCCTCCTCTACTTCCTCCAGCTCATCCAAGTCCAGGCCTTCCTCATCAGTGGGCAGATTCTCTCTTTCATCAGCCATAGCTCTCGTCCTTAAAATTTCACTTTTTGCACACGAAATCCCTCACCACAAGGGACGACCCATACCTGAAAGGGTTCCAGTCCCCGCAGAGATGAAGAGGTTCCAGATTCCAGGGCATAGTGATCGAGCAGGATGAGGTCTTCCTCCTGCAGGCTCTCGTAGGCCTTCTGTGTCAGCTCCGTGGAACCTAAATCCAAGGTATAATCCACCCGCAGGTCATCGTATTTTCTCAGCGGCCAAGCGGGCCGATGCTTCCATAGATCCAGAAGTCTCGCCTCAGTAGCCGGATCTTCCACCTGACAACAGCCGAAAAAATTCACTCCCTCGGCGGGAATAAAGACATGAAAGCCGATGGTCTCAGCCAAAAATTCCGGAGCGTGGACTTTCTCCTCGACCGAGCGGAGCGAAACTTTGTTCCCCAGGAGAGATTCCAATGCATTCAGGAGTGGTGACAGCGCCGCCTCCCAGAAGAGCCGTTGAAGCTCTCGGGGCAGCACCCGCCAGTTGAGTTCCTGAAACCGTGTCTCTAAATGGGACAAGCTAGGAAATGGCGAGAGATAGATCCTGAACTCCTGACCCTGAAGATCCAAGGACCAGAGTGAGCATTCGCCTTCAATCCTGGGCCGAGGGAGGCACGTCAGCCACAACTCCCGCCCAGCTGCGGAAAATTTCAGCACTCGCCGATAGCCATAGAATCCATTCCATCGCTCTAACCGAGCCTTTGATACCTCCTCCAGCTCAAGAAGCTCCATATCCCCCTTCTTTCACGCCATAGCATCATGATTCTTCTGCAGCTCTTCACAAGTGAAAAATACACCTCGCCAGGAGAAGCAGGGATCAGGATTGAGCCATCGTCCTCAAAAGGCTTTGAAAATCATCGGAATGAAAATCGTAGGGCTTGCCACCGCGGACGCGCGTGAAGTCGATGCAGCCCAAGGTCTTTCCCCGTTCCTCGTCGTAGCCCACGACGCCGGAGCAGCGGCGTGACGCGGCCTCTATGGCCGAGGCAACACTTTCACGGATCAGGTGTAAATCCTCTGTATTGGCGGCCGAGGAACGTGCAAAGTAGCCGCTCTTCTGCACCAATACCTTTTCAGCTCCCAGCTGTTTGCCCAATCGGGATGCCAGATATTGCCCGGACTGAATCTTGTCCAGGCGCACATGGCCAAAAGCATCGCGCTCCACGGTCTCTCCCCGTAAGTCCATCTCCCTCACGATGGTCTCGACACCCGCTCCTTCACTGATGAAGACATTCACATTGCCCACTCTCTCCATGACCTCGGCAAGCCGCGAGGCCTCTCCCTCGATGTCCAACGCCCTCTCCGGGATGTAGATCGCGTGGAGCTCGCGCGACTCCTGACGCAGTCCAATGTCGGGAACCCACCCGCTCTCCTCCAGGCGACGGCGATAAGCCAGCGCGGTGGCGGCCGTCAGCCAACCGCAGTGGCGGCCCATCACCTCATGGACGATGAGCATACGGGGACTGGCGCTGGCCTCGGAGACGATGTGTTCGAAAAAGATAGCACCCGCCTCGGCGGCCGTCACCGCTCCCAGGCTCTGGGCGATGGGATAGACATCATTGTCCACCGTTTTCGGCAGGCCCACAACGGTCAAGTCGTAATGATGTTCCCTAAGATAACAGGCCAAGTCACCGGCCGCGGTGTTGGTGTCGTCGCCTCCAATGGTATGGAGAACCGTCACCCCATCCTGAACGAGCTGATCGGCCGCCACTTTCTGCGGATCTTCTCCCGCCTTTACCAAACCGCGCTTCACACAATCCTCCCCATTGGTCAGCTTCACGCGGCTATTCCCCAGGGGACTGCCACCGAATGCCAGCAAGCGCTGGGCCTGCCGACGGACCTCCGGTGTCACGACAAAACTCTCTCCCAGCAAAAGTCCCTGGTAACCGTAGCGATAGGCGATGATCTCTGTCTCCGGAGATTTTTTCGTGTACTGCAGGATGAACTCGCCCACCGCTGCTGAAAGACAGGGAGCCAGTCCTCCCGCCGTCAGGATGCCGACCTTGTCCATGATTTAAGAGCACTCACTCCTCTTGAGGCTAAGGAATAAATCAAAAACGCAAAGGCGTATTTTCCGTTCCGCAGCGGGGACAGGGGGCACCGTCCCTACTTTTGGGAAGCCGCATCGCCTCGTAAATATGCCGGCACCGGTGGCAGAGAAAGGCGGAACGCTTCCAGTGCAGGCATAGGCGGACATTATCCTGCCGTTCGCAATAGATCCAAAGCAGGAAAATACCCAGTACTCCGATGAAGAGGAGGAGGCTTAGCAAGGTCTCGATATTTCCCAGCGGCCAATTCATAAAGCACTTATCCGTCGCCTTTCAGCAGAATCCGCGTTCGCTCTGGGCCGCAAAGCTCAGCACCTGGTCGAAAACATCTCCCTCCACGCACCTCTTCTTCTCCAAGGTCCGCAGGGCTTTTTTGCGGGTACAGTAGGAGCGATAGAGGAGCTTGTAAATGTGCTTCACCTCCGCAATACTCTCTTCACTGAAGCCCTGGCGTTCCAGCAAAATGCGATTGAAGGTTCGGACCCGGGCCGGGGCTCCCTGGGCCAACATGAACGGAGGCAGGTCCATCGTCACGACAGATGACGCGGCCGCCATGGCGTAGTTTCCCACCTTGACGAATTGATGGATGCCGGCATTCCAGGCGATATTGGTGAAATTTCCAACGACACAATGCCCCCCAAGGGCAGCAAGACTGCTCAGGATATTGTCATCCCCCACTACGCAGTCGTGAGCGATATGGGCATAGGCCAAAATCGTATTGCGATTGCCGATGAGGGTTTCGCTCTCCGCCGAAGTCGACACGTGCACGGTGACGTATTCCCGAAAGACATTTCTGTCGCCGATACGCAGCCCAGGATTGCCTCCCTGATACTTCAAATCCTGTGTCAGCCCACCGATGAAGGCGTAAGGGTGAATGGTATTTTCCTGACCTAAAATGGTACGTCCGTCAATGGTGGCGTGATGCCGTACCTCGCAGCGGGCACCCAGATGGACCTCTCGCCCGATGTAGGCATAGGCTCCGATGTTCACATCCTCGGCGATTTCCGCTCCGCCTTCAACCACAGCTGTGGGATGGATCGCCGTAGCCATGAATTCAATGAGATACCCGCTGTTCCACGATGGTGAACATCAGCTCTGCCGAGGAGACGACTCTTCCATTGACGCTGCACTGGCAGTCCGCAAGCCCGATTTTCCCCTCACGGTTCTTCAGAATTTTGGTATAAATTTCCAGCTGGTCTCCGGGCACCACCGCCCGACGGAATTTCACCTTGTTGCAGCTCATGAAATAGGCAAGCTTGTCCTCGCAGTGCGCTTCTCGAATCATCAGAATACCGGCCGCCTGCGCCATCGCCTCGATCTGCAGCACCCCTGGCATGACTGCCTGGCCCGGAAAATGTCCCTGGAAATAGGGTTCATTGATCGAGACATTTTTTATCGCCCGCAGTTCCTGTTGGCCCTTAAACTCGACGACGCGGTCGATCATCAGGAAAGGATAGCGATGAGGCAGAAGATTTAAAATCCTCTGAATATCCATCGATGTCTCGGTCAGAACCGGCAATGGTCCCGACGGCGTGGAGAGAGACTTAGAGGCCCCCGAAGCCCTTTCGGAAAAATGCTCCACCAACTTC
The DNA here is from genome assembly GCA_031288595.1 of Puniceicoccales bacterium. GTDB lineage: Bacteria > Verrucomicrobiota > Verrucomicrobiia > Opitutales > JAIRLG01 > JAIRLG01. Next base: position 38,958 of record JAITRB010000003.1, on the reverse strand, counting down.
TGAGTCAGCTGGGCGTTGAAGGTATGGCCCGGACGCACGGCGATGATGTGCGCCCTGAGGGGCTTTCCCAGGAGAACGAGATCACCGATGAGGTCCAGCATCTTGTGCCGCACCAATTCATCGGGAAAGCGCAGAGGTTCCTTGGAAAGGATGCTTTTCCCCTGGATGATCAGGGCAGTATCCAGACCGGCTCCCTGCATCATCCCCGAATCCATAAGGGGGCGTATGTCCTCAAAGAAGATGAAGGTTCGGGCCGGAGCCAGCTCGGAGATGAGGTTTTCCGGTGTTATCTCGAGCGAGAGATGCTGGGTATGAAATTGGTGCTCGTCGGACGAAGTGCAGGTGATTTTGAATCCCTCATAGGGGAGGGCAATCAGGCTGCGAGAACCAGAACTGACGGATACCGGCGCATCCAGTGAAAGGGATTCCACTTCCGCCTCCTGCTCCAAAATCTCCGCTTCCAGAAGTGCCTGCACGAAGAGCTTGGCCGAGCCATCAAAGCCGGGTAATTCGCTCGCATTCATCTCGATCCATAGATTATGGATGCCCAGACCGGCTACGGCGGCCAGCAGGTGCTCCGGCGTGATGATCAGCACCTCGTTCTCCACGAGCTTTGTGCAGCGCACACAATCTCCAATATGCGCGATGTGCGGATGGACTTCCGGATGGCCCAGTAAATCGATGCGCCGAAAGACGATGCCGCTGTTTATCGGAGCCGGTTTAAAGCATACTTGGACATCCGCTCCGGTATGGATCCCACGCCCCTGCAGGGAAATCTCCCGCCGTATCGTGCGCTGTTTCGTCATTATGCCTTAAAAATTCGAGGCAAGACTCAGAGAAAGCCTCAAAATCCTTTCTGCAAGGTCTGTTTGAGATGTTCGACACTGCGCTTGATCGCCGGGTCCTGTTCCATCATGTTTTCGACCGTCTTGCAGGCATGAATTACGGTACTATGGTCGCGCCCGCCGAACATCTGGCCGATTTCAGCGAGGGACTGTGAGGTGATCAGGCGGCTGAGGTACATGGCCACCTGGCGCGGGAAAGCGATGTTGGCTGGCCGCTTTTTGCTCAACATGTCGGCGAGCTTGAGATGGTAATGCTCCGCCACCTTCTGCTGGATGAATTCCAATGGCACTTGAATCTGCTTCTCCTCTTGAAAAATATCGCGCAATAGGCGGCTGAGCGTCGGGACATCGACGGCCGCCTTGGTCAGAGAGGCATAGCTCGCGATGCGGGTTAATGCACCCTCCAGGCGCCGGACATTGGTCGAGACGCGCTGGGCGAGAAATTCCAGTACCTCCGAACTCAGGTGCAGCTTCATGTCGCCGGATTTCCTCCCTAAAATCGCCATACGGGTCTCCAAATCCGGCACCTGTATGTCCGTCACCAATCCCCACTGAAAACGCGAGACCAGACGGCCCTCCAGCTTGGCAATTTCCGCCGCCGGCCTGTCGCTGCTCAGGAAAATCTGTTTCTGGGACTCAAAGAGCTCGTTAAAGGTGTGAAAAAATTCCTCCTGAATGCGCTCCTTTCCCGAGAGAAAGTGAATGTCATCGATCAGGAGAATGTCGACGCGACGGTACTTCTGTCGGAACTTCGTCAGGGCATTGGTCTGAATGGCCTGGATGAACTCGTTGGTGAACTTCTCTGTCGAGGTGTAGACGATACGCGTTCGGGGCTTCTGGTTCAGCACATAATGGGCGACCGCGTGCATCAGGTGCGTCTTGCCCAATCCCGTATCGCCGTAGAGGAAGAGAGGATTGTAGGCCCGTGCCGGCGCATTGGCAACGGCCACGCAGGCCGCGTGGGCCATCTGGTTCCCCGCTCCGACGATGAAGTTCTCGAAAGTGTTCTTGGGGTTGAGGAGGTAGGAATCGCCTTCTGTATTGATGACGCGATGCTCCTTCTGTCCCTCTAGGGATAGCTCTTTCAGGGCCTCATCTCCCAACGATATCGAGACCAGATGCTGATTTTCCGCCGGCTGGACTTCCGGAGCTGGATTAGCCGCTTCCGCTTCCCTCTTCGCCCGTGATTGAAAGCAGAGCTTTACATTACGCCCTAGGGCCAGCTGAAGGCGCTTGGTGATGACGTCGGCATAGTTCTCCTCGATCCAGATGGCTGCAAAATCATTCGGGACTCCTAGAGTGACATTTTCATTATCGACGGCATCGCAGCTCAGGGAGAGAAACCAAGCACGATAGACATCTTCCGGAAAAATATTCCGAAAGTCCGCCTGAACAACAGACCATAGGGCCTCTAGAGACTCTTTCCCATCCGCAGTCATGAGGGGTTTTGGAAGTTATTCACAGCCCTACTTGAAACTTATTCGCCCGTGGACGTCAACTCCCGGTTTCCTCTTCCGGCGGCACACAGGGATCTCATTCCGATTGAAAAACAACACTTATCACGCATCCAACCTAGGATTTGTGGGAGAAAGACCAGGGGCTTAATCTTTCCTCATCGCCTGAATGGGAAGCCCCGAGGAGGGGGCTATGCGAGAAAAGTCTCTGTCTCAAGCGGAAAATATTCACAGGTTATTCACCTCAACCCTGTGAACAAAAATAAACGCCTCCCCTAAGGCGCCTGGGAAACACTTTCAAGGCAATGCATTCCCTTCCGAAGGGTTTTAAAAAAATTTTCCCATTGCCTTTCGCTAAAAGCTTTTCTCTAAAAAAATTCTCACCTCACTCTTCTCGCCATCGATGGACAGTCCACTGCAAGAGCTCTATCAGGAGATCATTCTGGAGCACAATCGCCACCCACGCCATGCCCAGGCGATGAGCGATGCCACTCATTGGGCCAGAGGCCACAATCCCAACTGCGGCGATGAGCTTCAGGTCTTCCTGCGCATTCAGTCGGATAGAATTGAGGACATCAGTTTTCAGGGAGAAGGTTGTGCCATCTCCAGGGCTTCCGCCTCCCTCATGAGCGAAAAACTTCTGGGCCAGACCTTGGCGGAGGCACAGCGATTTTCCGCTGAGCTGCAGGCAGCCCTCTGCGATAGAGGAGATCCGGAATTTTTTCAAAACCAGGGCGAACTGCTGGCTTTGGAAGGCGTAAAAAAATTTCCCATGCGCGTGAAATGCGCCACACTGGCCTGGCATGCTTTTGATGAAGCCGTAAGAAAAGAAAATTGAAGGAGAACTCATGGATTTAGGTGCCGTCAATCGCTGGTTTTTCGAGCTGCACGAAATTCTGTGGAATATGGACTGGGCTTCGTTGTTCCATGACATTTACCACAGCCTGCCCCTTCGCTATCTCCTTCTCCTTTGGATTCTCCTGCGCGTCTACCACCTCTTGGTGCATCCCTACCGAAAGCTCTGTCTTGTACAGGGAAAGGTGGGGAAGATATTCCTGCAGAAATCAGCCCTCAAAGACCTCCTCATCCAGACCTGCTTCGACCAGGGCATCCGGACGAGACCCCACATCGTCATCCGAGTCCAGCACCGTCGCATCGAGCTCAGCATCTACTTCAAAATGCTCCAACAGCAGTCGCTGCAGGACCTGGGCTCGCGTCTCCAGTTCGAACTGCAGCGCCTCCTGGTCGATGAGCTTGGGGTGGCGAAAAAGCTAAAGATTCACCTTTTCGTAAGCGGATTTCTGCGCTCGCAGCACTTGTCAGCGCCGCTGCTGTCTCGGGCAATTGCGCCGCAGGAAACGCCGAAATTTCTCGAAAAGCCCTAGAACGCAAGCGGCCCTTGACTCGTCAGGAAAAAGCGCGGTCGACCCGAAAGGTCGTGGCGAATTCGCACGGTGGAGAAGCCCAAGTTTTCGGCTTCTCCCTTCAGAAGCTCCCCGTGGGCGATGCCCATTTCCATCACCAGCCAGGCCGAGGGGGTCATGAAATCTCTCGCGTTCCTCAAGATGCGTAGCAGCTCGGCACGTCCCTCCTCAGCTGCGCCCAGCGCTCTTCTCGGCTCATAATCCCGAACCTCCGGCTCGGCACTCTCCAGCTCCTCCGCCGTCAGGTAGGGAGGGTTTGCCACGATCAGGTCGAAGCGACCCCTGATTTTCTCGAACCAATCCGAGCGGACGAAGTGGATGTTGCTCACTCGATTGCTCTCTGCGTTCTCCTTCGCCAGCAGCAATGCTTCCGGATCGATGTCGACGGCCGTCACGCGGCTACTCGGGAAAGCCTTGGCTAGGGCAAGGCCAATGGCCCCGCTGCCGGTCCCCAGATCCAAGACATGGGCCGGAGGATTTTTTTCCCATCGATCCAGCAGCCATTCGACCAGCTCTTCCGTTTCGGGTCGCGGGATGAGCGCCCTCCGGTCACAGCGCAGCGAGAGCTCATGGAAGTCGGATTCCTCCAGAATATAAGCCAGCGGTTCGCGCCGGCCACGGCGGCGCAATAGGGGAAGAAATTCAGCCAGCAGAGCCCGTTCGACCTTTTCCCTCAGGCGCAGATGGAGTTCGCAGCGCCGGCAATCCAGTACATGGGCCAGCAGACATTCGACCTCGACCCGTGCCGCTGCCACGCCTCGGCCCTGCAGAAAACGCACGGCCCGATCCAACAGAGAAGATAGAGTCATCGCCGGCATAAAAAGAGCCCAAGGTCCTTGGGAAGAGCAAAATACGCCTATGGCTATTTCCCGCCGACTGGCTTTCGATTTCGGAGAAATCGGGCCCGCTGCGCGGGCCGCCAGGGGCGAAGGGCAGCTGCCCTTCGCCCATGGCAAAGCCAGTCGGCAGACATTCCATCACGCCCCAAATACCCCCAAATTTTCTCAGGAGGACTCATCTTCCCCAGACCCGATTTCCAGGAGTCGCACGATTCGGTCACGGCTAATGCCGACGAGCACCTTCTTCCGACCACAGCGAATCAGACTCAGGTACTGCCGGCCCCCCAGCCACTTCCGGTCAAGGATCTCGATGCCTTCCTCTCCCCTCTTTCCCGATAAAGACAATTCCCCCCTCGTGAACCAGCGTCGACGGTGGAAATAGACCGCTAAACACCCCCCCAGCGCCACTAGGGCCAGGAAACAGAGGGTCTTGAGCAGCATCACGAACTCCTGAGAGGAAAAAATAGAACCCAAACCCTTCACATCCATTGGCAATCAAGAGGAAAGAGAAGCCCGTTCAGAGGTCAATTTCCATCCTGTGGATTTACCTAAATATCCAAGATCCATTCAATGGAGGCGAACGGCCGAAAATTTCCTCTATCTCGACCAGCGAACAGGGCGTAAGATGAACCTTCGTCCCTGCTGCGGATGGCTCGGATCTAGGTAGTCCGGCATTCTCTGCGCCTTCACATCGGCACGAAGACCGCGGATCTTCTGCCCCTGCGGACTGAGCAGCTCAGTGCAGACATGAATCGTAAAGCTGTCTCCCCTGGCCGTCAGAAAAGTTCCCAGCGACTGCAGGAGATCCGCCTGCGTCAGGTAGTCCGCTCTGCCAAATGACCGATCGCCGCTGGCCGCCTCGTCGTCAAAACCGGCCATGTCCCTAGTGGAATTTACCTGCACTTCAGCGCCGTGCAGACTCGCATCGATGGCCGTCTGTAACGCCCCCTTCAGGCCCTGGGCCGCTTGGGGAGAATTTTTATCGACCAATCTGCGGTTGATGAAATCGGAGAGTCCGGAAACAACGCCGCGCCGCTTCACCTCCACGACAATTCCCTCTGCCAACGACCATAACTGATCCCGGGAGAGCTGAATCCTTCCCGTGCTCTTGCCTGGAAATCTTCCGAAAGAGACCTTATCCTCCCTGGAGTCGTAGAGCCCGCAGAGCACCGCAAACCAGGCGGATACTGACGTACTGTGAACATTGAACGCGCCGCGGATGTAAAGCCTGGAGGCCCTATCATTCCAGGGATTGAGAATATTGCCTAAATCTTCCTTCACCTTCCAGGGCCATAGACGCGGGTTGAGCGATTTCCCATCCCTTACAGCCGAGAGGAAATAGCTGTCCCAGAGGGCCCGATTGAGCAGGTAAGAGTAATCGTAGAGCATTTCCACCTTGCAGTGCGAAACCCACAGCGGGCCGGCAGAATTTTTTCGAAAAGCAGCCTCTCTCGCGATGCGCGGTGCTTGTAGGGAATTGCCGATGGCATAGGCCGGATGATAGCCGAAGGGCGTGACGTTGGCGTGCTGCAGAAAGGCTAGATTCAAAACACCGAAATCCTTACGGGGAATATCAAAGAGGATGCCAGAAAAACTATTTCCTGGAGGCAGGACATTCAAATTGGAAAGATTGTCTGTCGGCAACCACTTGGCTGACCAGTGCCAGTTGGAAAGTCCGGCATTGCCAATTGCGGGAATCATGGGATTGGGAGCCATATAGTCCCCATCCTGAAGCTGGGAACGGCCCATCCATGAAGCGCGGGGATTGCCCTCCGCCAGCCAGCGCATGCCGTTATTGCCGCTGCAATCCACCTCTCGATCGGATTTGAGGCAGGCCGACAGACCGAAGAGCGGCACAGAGGACATATCGAGCGGCATCGAGAGCAGCTTCTGTTCCACACTCTTGGGGGCACTCGATGAACCATCCTCGATCTGCACCTTGGCCACTTCCTGCGCCAGTGACGTTTCGTCCTGAAGAAAGAGGTAGAAGTGCTGCCAGCCATTGCTCATGCTTCCACTCCCCGCAGTAATACCAGGGATGCGTTCTACAACGAGTGCAAAAGAGGAGAGAGACATGGCCCACCATGGCGAAATATCCTGCAGCCTGAAATTCCAGTCATGGGTAAATGCCCCCTGCCCTCCGCTCAGCAATGCTTTTCCGCCATTCATCTCCGTCGATGGCCAGGAATCTCCTAAACCCATAGTCACCGATTGTCCGGCCGGTAATTCCCCAACACTCGCGGTGCAGGAGAGCAGTTCCCAAAATATACCCGAAGCACCGCCAAGCGCCAGGGTAACCCTAGATTCCTCTGCAGTGCCAGGACTCAAAAGAACGGCCCTTATCGCTGCCTGAGGGGTCCTGTCCTTCAGGCTCTTATAACTGAAGCGATAGGTGCGGGGATTCAGGGTGACGTTGTGCGGATTGTAGAGCGTCAGCTGCGGGATGAACTCGAAGCGAAGGCTCCCATTTCCAGAGGAAGTATCCAAGGCCATTTTCTTCACGCGTATGAGTAGGGAAAAATGAGTGATGATGGGAGCCAGCGGAGAGACTTCGGGAATCTGCAGTTCCTCTCGGGGTAGATCGCTGCGCTGCCAGGAGCTGTAATCCTTGTAATCGATGGGGGTATAGGTTTTGGTCGCCAGTTGAGCTTCCCGTTTTCCCGAAACAACCCCTTCGCCCAATCGGGCAAAATTTCTCAGGATTCCCCAGCTCGGCGCCGGTTCGGGATCTGCATTTTCGACGCGAAAAATCTCCTCCGTCAGCGCCGGATAGGGAGGAGCAGGCGCAGCCTCTTGAAAGAAAGCTGTCAGGTCTTTTCTGAATCCTCCGTTGCAGGAGTCCGTCAAAAGCCCCTTGGAGCAGCAGCTTAAATCATGTTCATAGAAACGCAAGCTGCGGATGGAAGGATTGTCACTGCCCGTCACCTGAAAATCCGGATGCCGAGCCTCGAGCTCTTCCAATGTCTCGCAGGAGGACAACTGCGGCGAACTCTGGGGAAATCTCGACAATCCATCCAGAAAGTCAGTGCCGTTCTGCGGAGGACAGGAACGCAGCACCTCGGCCTCCAAATTTTCCCGATGTGGCAGCGTGCAGCACGCCTTCTGGCTCTCATCTTCGATCCAATAGGCATAGCGACCGATGAGATGGGATTCGCTGTCCCTTATGTCGACCCAGGGCGCGCGAATCACCTGCGGAGAATTCCATTCATCGGAAGACCAGGCATAGCTGTTCTTATCCTCCAGCTGAGTGCGGGGAAAAGCCTCGTTGTGGATGTATTGGCAAGCACCCGCTTCATGGGGATGGGAGACCAACCAGGAGAAGAATTGGGGAGTATCCTGCACCCTCCCTTCCAGCTCCGTACGCCAGACCCCCGTCCAGAGGCGCTGTGATTCCGGCACCCCATCATCCGTAGCATCAAAAATCTCTGCCCTGGCGCTTACCCTTTGGTCCGCTGCGGCGGCGGACTGCAGGTGCTGCAGGGCATCTTGAAGCGCATACTCCGCGCATAGCTGCAAACGCTCATGGGAGCGATGTTTCTGCTGGCGTTCACGGACAAAGACCGAGCAGAAATTGATGAAAATGATCCAGAGCAGCAGAACCGTGATCGAGCTCAGCACCAGGAGCATCGAAAATCCCCCACTGGGCGCGTATGTTTGTTTCCCCCTTCCCATCCCAAGCCCAATCCAGATTTAAATTGGCATGAAAATCTAAAAACTAAAGCAGATTTTCGTCCTACCCAGAAACGGCTTGCGCCTCTTGGTCCCTTCTCTTTGTTTCCATACATCCCTCGGCGCGGTAGCCAAGTGGTAAGGCAGAGGTCTGCAAAACCTTTATCCGCCGGTTCGATTCCGGCCCGCGCCTCCAGATGATCCGTTCCGCGGTCAGCCGGTGAATAACCGAGTCTCGAAAGCTTTTAATTTTCAGCGTCTTCAGCATTTTTAGAAGCAAAGAGTCCGCTGTCCGCTTTTCCGAGAACACTTTCCCCAGGAGAAAACTCAGACTTTTAACAGATCTTTTCGAGGTAGGGCAAGAGAGCCTTCCATTTTTCTAGGAGCGCTGAAAAGGAGTAATTCGCATTGGCGGGACTCGTCGAAGGGAGCTTTTCGATGGAGTCGCTCCAAAATTTCCCGTAGAGCTTGTAGGCCTTGTCGCCGTTGGCAAATATTTTTTTCACCGCTGCCCTTTCCCGAAGGGCGGACAAATCGTTGGGCACGACCTGGCTTATGCTGAGGTCGCTGGAACCCTGGATCTCGCAGCTGGCCACCACATCCCAGAGGGCGATTCCGCTCTTCAGCAAGATCTGTTTTTTAGACTCGATACTGGACGGAAGCGCCTTCGTCTCCGTGAGAACGGCGAGCAGTTTCCAAAATCGATTCTGCGGATGGCCGTAATAGAAACCGGATTCCCTCGACTTCACGGATGGGAACGTGCCCAAGATGAGCACTTTCGAATACTCGTCGAAAATGGGAGCAAAGGGATGGACGGAGCGCGGAGGCAGAAGAAGTGGAAGGGTTTAGGGAATTATTTCTCCATTATGGGGAAAAGGATTGCCGGCGTTTCTCCTCCATGAATCGAAGGAGGTGGTCGATAGTTGGCCCTCCGGCAACTGCCCGTCGTGGGTCGGCGTAATGCAGCGTCAGCCGACAGCAGTACGGGGTGCATTTATCCCCTTGTATTCCTTGGGCGAAGCAGTCGTCAGGATCGGCCACAGCACTAGCGTAGCACGTCGCACCCCCGTCTCGCCCTATCCCTTCTTGCATCTTGGCATCTTCTAAAACTCCCGTCATACCAAGCAAGTGAACGTCGCAAAAGAAGCACTTGTCATAAAAGTAGATACTGGCGGAGAGAGAGGGATTCGAACCCTCGGTACCCTTAAGAGGTACACAGCATTTCCAGTGCTGCACAATCGACCGCTCTGCCATCTCTCCTCTGAAAAAACAAGGACCAGCACTAGGTTTTGCCCCATTACGGTCAATCTCAAACTCAAAAGGCACTTTTTTCAGCACCGGAGTGGAAGCAGGCTCAGAGGCTCCGCCGCCTTAGCGACTAGGCAAACAAAGGCCTAAGGCCTTCGTTTACCTAGTCGCATGCCCGCTTCGCGGGCAAGCCCAAAGGGCTTTAAGGCGGCACCACCTCCCCACTCTTAGGATACCCAAAGAGATCCTACCCGACATCTTCTAAAACTCCAGTCCTTCAGAGACCGCTATAAGTCTGCACCAGACTCAGGCGTTTTCGTAGCGCAGGCGCAACATGTTGTTGAACTTAGCGACCTTCTCCTTGCGGCGGCGGCGCTCGCATGGCTTTTCGAAAAAGCGCTTCGCCCGCACGTCCTTGATAATGTTCTCGCGGTCCAGCTTTTTTTTCAGACGCCGCAGGGCCTTGTCGATGCTCTCACCCTTGCGCAGCTTCACTTCAACGGACATTTCGCTCACCTCCTCTCATGAGGGACCAAGGCTCGGCCTGCTCCCGATATTGTCAAGCGTTCTTCGCATAGCGCTGATCGCCGATGTGTGCAGAACGACTGACCCGCAGGCGGCTATTGGCAACCAGGTGTTCGAGAATCTTGAAGATGAGCTCGAATTCCACCAGCTTCCCCCTTGCCCGTAGCTCCTCCTCCAGTTCCTCCACACTCCAGTCGCTACCCGCCTCCGCCGATTCGAAGATCCCGTGAAGGACCTCCTGCATCTGCAGCAGCGCCTGGGCTGCCCTCTTGCCCGCCTCCACACCTGGCTGGTGATAGGCATTGACGCGGATGAGTTGGGCGTAAAACCCTACTGTCCGCTCATAGAGGGCGATGAGCATCCCTATCGAAGCTGCATTCAGCTCCCGCAGCGTGAGGGTTATCGAATCGCAGGCTTCCTCCATCAGGGCCTCCCGCGTGCCCAGCAAAAATCCTTCCAGATAGTCGCCCGTCGTCACCGGCAGCAGCGTCCGATGGCCGAATGCTTCCCTATCTCTCAAAACCTCTACGAAGGTGACGAAGAAGTTCTGCAGGCCGTCGCGCAGTTGCTGGACATAGGAATGCTGGTCCGTCGAGCCCTTATTCCCATAAACCGTCAAGCCCTGCCGCACGAGATGGCCATCGAAGTCCGTGCGCTTGCCCAGCGATTCCATGACCAACTGCTGGAGATAGAGGGTCAGCAGGGAGAGGCGATCCTTGTAGGGAATAATGACCATCGCCTTCTCGCCTCTTCCCTTCGTGGCCACATACCAGGCCAGGGCCAGACGCATGGCGGGATTATTCTCATCCGTTCCGCGCGTGAGGCGATCCATCGCGCGTGCGCCGTCTAGAAAGGAGCTCGTGTCGATGCCGAGAAGTGCCAGTGGCAGTAGGCCCACCGCCGACATGACGCTGGTCCGGCCACCGACCCACTCCCACAGGGGAAAGACATGCAGCCAACCTTCCCGTCGAGCCTCCTGGTCAAGCAGGCTATCCCTACAGGTGATGGCCACTGCGTGGCGGGAAAAGGCGAGACCCTGGTGCTCGTAGGCCAACATGGTCTCCTTCATCCCGTTGTAGGTCTCGGGCGTCGTCCCCGATTTGGAAATGACCAGGACCAGGGTTTTGCCCAAAACGTCCTTCAAAGATTCCAAGACCTGGTCGATGCCATCCGGATCTGTATTGTCCAAAAAATACAGCTGCATCCGCTGTACTTGGAGTCGATCCTTCAGGGCATGCGCAACAAAGCGCGTCCCGAGGGCCGAACCGCCAATTCCGATGCAGAGCAGGTATTGAAAGGCCCCGCCATCGCCGGCCAACTCGGCGAGATGTACGCCCCGAACGAAATCCTCCACATCGCGGTGCATGGCTAGGATTTCCTCGCGAATCTCGGCCGTCGGTGCGAGCTCGGGATTTCGCAACCAGTAGTGCCCGACCTGTCGGTTCTCGTCCAGGTTCGCCATCGCACCCGCTTCCAGTGCCATCATCGCCCGATGGGCATCTTCCACCTGTGCTTGCATGGTCTCCTCAAAGGACTCGGGGAAATGCACCTTCGATGTGTCAAGGCCGAATCCCAGCTCATCAAACCACAGAAAATGCTCCTGAAAATGTTCCCAGCGATCGCCCATGAGCCGATCTCCTACGGATTCAGCTTAGAGCAGAATCCTCTCGTGACAAGTGGATAATTCGCGCATCGGGCTTCTCTCTCGGCTGGGAAAACCATAGATGGGCATCCGGTATCAGGCTCCCATCCGTGATCTTCTCCGGCCATTCCACGCAGAGCACGTAGGGGGCTTGCAAAAAATCTTCCAGATAGAGCGCTTTCGCCTCCTGCGCGGATTTCAGGCGATAGGCATCGACGTGGAATAGATGACAGCGGCCCTCATAGCGGTTCCACAGCGTGAAAGTCGGGCTGGTCACCGCTTCCCAAATCCCGTAGGATTCGGCCATCCCTTGGACGAAAGTGGTCTTGCCGGCCCCGAGATTCCCGTGAAGAAAGAGGCTGATGTTCTCCGGCAGAACATTGGCGAAACGTCTGGCCAGCTGATGGGTTGCGTCTGGTGAGGGGCAAAGAATCCCCTTCAGCAGGTCGGCCTCCAGCGCTTCGTCCCGCAGCAGAAAGGACATAAAATCACCCTAGATGGAGCAGCAGGAGGGTGTTGGCGTTGAAAAACGCGTGCATCAGGACACAGGGCAGGAGATTTTTTTCGCGCTCGTAGAGGCGGATGAGAAAGATGCTCAGGCCCATGAGCGGGACGAAGGACAGCCAATGGGCGTGCATCAGGCCGAAGGCCAATGAGGTACCCCAACAGGCTTTCGAGGCATTCCACTTCCCCTTCAGGAAGCGATAGAGGCCGTAGCGGAAGAGCAGCTCCTCCACGACGGGGGCCCCCACCAGAGTGCAAAGGCAGAAGATGCTGCGCATCGGCCAGGAACGAAGCTCATAAAAGTTCCGGATGAGCTCCTGCTCTTCGAGCTGAAAGGGAAGAGAAAAGTGCTCGGCCAGGAAAGAAGAAAATCCTCCCCAGACAAGACTCGAGATCCAGAATAGCGGGATGAGAAGGAGGAAGGCCCGCAGAGCACTCATGAAAATACCTCCCAGTGTATGGCGCCGCTCCCAGGTCCTGGGCAAAACCCAGATTTTCTTCGCCCGGATGAGGAGGAAGAAGAGCAGCAGGGCTAGCTGATCCAAAGCATCTATCAGGAGCGACCACTCGGCTTCATTCCATAGCTCGGTGACGTTCAGCCAAACACCCAGGATTCGGCGAAGGGCCGTTGAAACAAAGGAAGAGATGAGAAAAATCGCCGAGACCAGGGTCCCAAATTCCAGCCACGAGAGCCACAGGGCCGTCAGCGAGGGTTTATACGCTTCCCGATGCCAGTAACAGATAATCCAACCCAGCGTTCCCAAAAGCAGAAGGACGGCAACATAAACCAACCCCAATGAATCCATGGCGATTCCCATCTCCGTCATCGCAGGCGCAGAGGCATGACGACACAGACAAAATTTCCCGATGTCTTCATCACCCCAGGACTCAGCTCATCCTTGAATTCGAAGAAAATGTCATCATCCGGCAGAATACGCAGTGGATCGACCAGGAACTGGGGATTGAAGGCGATTTCCACCGGTGCCTCGTCATACTGAATGGCAAACCCTTCCTGTGCCTCTCCGTACTCCGAGCTCTTGGCCGATACCTCCAGCGTATGGTCGGCGATGCGCAGGCAGACCGAGTAGTTCTTCTCGCTGGCCATCAGGGCCACCCGCTGTACGGTTTCCGCCAAGAGCTCGCGTTCGACCCGAATGCGGTGTGCGGTCAACGTGGGCAAGACCTGGCGATAATTGGGATAGCGCCCTTCCACGACTTTGGAAATCAAGCCGATCTTTCCCCGAAGCGTCGCCGCCTGCTCATCGGAAATATCCACCGCGATGTCGAAGGACACCTGTTTCTCATTAAACCTCAGGTCGACGTACTTTCCATGACCCAGGAGGCGCTCAAGCTCGGCAACCGTTTTGGCGGGCACGATGATGCTCGGGAAAGAGGAAATCCCCTCCCCTATCGTCCGACTGACCATGCTCAGGCGCCGGCCATCCGTGGCGACCACATTTAGGTCTTCACCCTCGAAGGAGAAGTAAACTCCGTTGAGCAGGTAGCGATTCTCGTCATGAGACTGAGAATAGGAGACCCGCCGCAACATCTCCCGCAAGTCCTCCTGCTCCAGGCGCAGTTCATGGGCATCCGTAAAGCTCGGAAGTTTGGGGAATTCCCCTGCGTCTAGCCCGCTGATCTTAAAGGTCGAAGCACCGGAACGGAGTGTGATTTGCAACTTGGCATTGGCCTCGACGGAAACCTCTTGACCCGGCAGGGCCTTGGCAATGCTCGCCAGCTTCTTCATCGGCAGCGCAATGGCACCTTCCGCTTCGACCGTCGCCCCCAGGTGGCACTGAATGCCGAGGTCGAGGCTCGTGGTCGTCAGCGAGACATCCTTTCCCTGCACCTCCAGCTTGACATGGGATAAAATGGGCAAAGATGGCCGTAAGCTAACCGCATGGAGCACCTGCTGTAGCCCATCGGAAAACGCGTTTCTGGAAATTGTGAACTTCATATTTGTCCCTCCAAGATCAGGAAAATTTTTCCAAAATCAATGCCAGGTTAGCGCTTGCCGTAATCCTTTTTAGACTCTTCCGAAAGAGGGTCTGGATGGAGTTGAAATTCAAGCAGCTACAGTTCGCCGATCTCGTGGCGGCTTCAGAGAATATCCAGGGGAAGCCGAGTTTGAGAAGATCCGGGAGACCCGAATTCAATGCCAATAAACGAGTCATGAAGGCTGCAATTGCCGGCGGAAATACCGAAGACTTCCCTCCAAACCCCATAGCCTCTGCCTTGAGCTTTATGCTGCCAAAACTGCGTGAAGGAAAGATCCAATCGGAAATCGGGCCTATTCCGCTCAACTTTGAGGAGATCCAACACTGCTCTGCCTCGATTGCTCCTGAGCCCCTTCAGCCCTATCTCTGGTTCTCAGGTGCCTCAATGGGGACAATTCTCATCCCCAAATGGGAGAAAATCATCCGCTCTTTCCTGACCAAGCAACAGACGCCCGGAAGCCACCTAGTCCTCATCATGGCTCACCTATGCCCTCCTCCCATGGGAGATGAAGTCTCTAAAAGCGACCGCATACTGATGCACGGCACAAGAAAGGTGCATAGCGATAACGCATCCGATGAACAGTAGGAGAAACTAATTGCCTTTGCCTTTTGGGATTTCCTCGTCATCCTGATGAGCTCATGGATTCTGGGCTTCGCATTCGAGGGCTATCCCTGCAGGTCGAGGAGAAAATCGTCCTAAGGGATTTTTCCCTCGAAGTGCCTGGAGGGGAAATGCATGCCCTCTTAGGGCCCAACGGGGCTGGCAAGAGCTCGCTGTCGAAAGCCATCGCCGGTCATCCCGATTACCGCATCCTTCAGGGCGATATTTCCTTTGACGGGAATCCGCTCTGCGGCCAATCGCCGGACCACATCGCCCGAATGGGAATTTTTCTCGCCTTTCAGAATCCAGTGGAAATCGAGGGCCTCAGCGTCGCGAATTTCCTGCGGGCGGCCATTCAGGCGCGCCAAGGGCCAGGAGAGCGCTTTTCGGCCACCGAGTTCTATGCCCATCTCTACCGCTGCCTAGATGCCCTGTCCCTCGAGCGCGCCTTCAGCGCCCGCTCCCTCAATGTCGGCTTTTCCGGTGGGGAGAAAAAGCGCTGTGAGCTTCTGCAGCTGCTGCTGCTGCGCCCCCGCTTCGCCCTTCTCGATGAAATCGACAGCGGCCTTGATGCCGATGCGACGAAAATGATGGCCCATAGCCTGGATGAGCTCCGAAAGGAGAGCGGGATGGGGGGGCTGATCATCACCCATCACCCCAGTCTCCTGCAGTACCTGCGTCCAGATCGGCTCCATATCCTCCTCAACGGCCGGATTGTCCGCAGCGGTCACGAAGAACTCATCGAACACATCGAGCACTCGGGCTACTCAAGCTTTGCCTCCCCATGAAATCTCCCGAAATCATCGCAGATGCCCAGGAGACGAAAGGGGATTTCAGGTATGCCCTAAATTACTCCCTAGATGCGGGTCAGGGATTGTCGCACGCGACGCTCGACTACATCTCCGACGCGAAGGGAGAAGAACCATGGATTCGCCGATGGCGGCATGAGGCCCTGGATATTTTTCTCCAAAAAACCATGCCCTGGGAATGGGCACCGGCCGTTCTGCGGGACTTGCGATTCGAGGACTTCCACTACTACCTCGCCCAGGGAACAGAGAGCCGGCAGTCCTGGGAAGAGGTGTCGCCGGAGGTCAAACGAACCTTCGAACGCCTGGGCATTCCGGAACAGGAGCAGAAATTCCTGGCCGGCGTCGAGGCCCAGTTCGACAGCGAAGCGGCCTATGCACGTATCCAGGAACGCCTGCAGGCCCAAGGGGTCATCTTCGTCAGCTCCTCCGAGGGCCTTGCCCGTTATCCGGAAATCTTTCGCCCCCATTTCGGCCAAATCGTCCCCGTGGGGGACAACAAATTCAGCGCGCTGAACAGCGCCGTTTTCAGCGGTGGGAGTTTCATCTACGTTCCGCCTGGACTCAAAGTCTCCCAGCCTCTGCAGGCCTATTTCCGCATCAATGCCGAGAATTTCGGACAATTCGAGCGCACCCTCATCGTCGTCGGCGAAGGGGCTGAAGTGAGCTATATGGAGGGCTGTACGGCTCCTTCTTCCTCCAAGGCCATGCTGCATTCGGCGGTCGTCGAGCTGGTGGTTTTGCCCCACGCCAAGCTGCAGTATATCTCCGTCCAGAACTGGTCGCGCAATGTTTTCAACCTCGTCACCAAGCGCGGCGTTGCCCATGAGGGGGCCGAGATCCGCTGGATTGACTGCAATATCGGCTCGAAGTTGACCATGAAGTATCCCTGCATCCTGCTTCAGGGCGAACGGGCCAGGGGCGAGGTGCTCTCCATCGCCGTCGCCCGCGAGGGCCAGTGGCAGGACACCGGAGCCAAGATGATCCACCTCGGCCGGCATACGAGTTCCCAAATTATTTCCAAATCTATATCCCTCGGCAGCGGTATTGCCTCCGCTCGCAATTTCGTCGACATCCGGCCCGCCGATGGACAATGCCAAAACCATACCCAGTGCGATGCTCTGCTCCTGAATGCCCGTAGCTGCAGCGCCACTTTCCCCACCCTGCGCATTCATGGTCATCGAAACTGTGTCCAGCACGAGGCGAGTGTTTCGAAAATCAGTGAGGAGCAGCTCTTCTATCTCCAGCAGCGAGGCATTCCGCATGCCCAGGCCTTGAGCCTCAGCGTCAATGGCTTCGTCAATGAGCTCCTGCGCGAATTCCCGATGGAGTACGGTGTGGAACTCAAGCGCCTCATCGAGCTCGAGGTGGAGGGTGCGGTGGGCTAGGGAACGGCAGAGGGACTCGGGAAAGGGAATTTTTCTTCCTTTTCCCGCTGCCTTTGCAAGAGCCCCCCTGCAGAGGGGCTCTTGAGGCCCGCTCCGCGGGCCAATCCCTTCGGGATTCAAAGGCAGCGGGCAGTGAGCCAAGCCGCTCTCAGCTGAGGGAAAAGAGCTTCCCCTCCCCTCACATGTTTAACAGAAAATGTCCCGTGGGGCTTTCGCCAAAAGCAAAATCTCAGAGCAATTCCGCCAGCTTCTCGATCAAATCGACACAGCGATTGCTGTAGCCCCACTCATTGTCATACCAGCTGACGAGCTTGAAGAAATGCTCGTTGAGCTCGATACCGGCACCGGCATCGAAGATGGAGGAGGCAGGACAGTGGATGAAATCGGACGAGACGACCTCGTCCTCGGTGTACTCTAAAATTCCCTGAAGGGAGCTTTGGGAGGCCTCCCGGATCTTCTCACAAATTTCTCCATAGGAAGTCGCCCGTTCCGTCCGCACCGTCAGGTCCACCACCGAAACCGTCGGTGTCGGCACGCGGAAGGACATACCCGTCAGCTTCCCCTTGAGCTCCGGTAAGACCAATCCCACCGCCTTCGCCGCGCCGGTCGTCGAGGGGATGATATTGGTGGCTGCCGAACGTCCCCCTTTCCAATCCTTTGCCGACGGGCCATCCACCGTTTTCTGGGTGGCGGTATAGCTGTGAATGGTCGTCATCAGGCCCTCGATGATGCCGAAATAGTCCAAAACGACCTTCGTCACAGGAGCCAGGCAATTGGTCGTGCAGGACGCATTGGATACTATCGCATGCTCCCGCGTCAGCGTGTGCTCATTGACCCCAATGACGACGGTCTTCACCTTCTCGCCTTTCCCGGGTGCCGAGATGATCACCTTTCTCGCTCCCGCTTCGAGATGACCCTCCGCCTTAATATCCTCGGTAAAGAGTCCCGTCGATTCCACGACGATATCCACCCCCAAGTCCTTCCATGGCATCGCCCGAGGGCCCTCCTTGATCGCCAGACAGCGGATGCGCTGACCGTTGACCACCAGCACTTCCTTCCCATCCGCATGGACCTCGCCGCCAAAGCGCCCCTGCGTCGAGTCGTAGCGCAGGAGATAGGCCAGATTATCCGCCGGTACCAGGTCGTTGACCGCCACGACTTCGATTTCCTTGCCCAGACGCCCGTCGTCCGCCATCGCCCGAAAGACCAGGCGCCCAATACGCCCGAACCCATTAATCGCTACCCTTATCGCCATATGCTCAAAATCCCAGCCTTTATTAAATCGGCTTTTCGATCCCTTGGCAAGCTCTAAAGCCCTAAAGCTCTCTCCAGCTTGTCCAGGCACGCTTTGCAAGGTTTAGAATTTTAGCCAGGGAATCCCATTTCTACCGGCTAGATCAGAAGGAATTTCTCGAGAAAGCCCCTTTGCTGCTAAAAGAGGCGGAAGAACTGCGCTTCTCGCAGGCCCGCTGAGGAATTTTGGAGGAGAGTTGTCCTCGTTCCCTTGAGGAAATCCTTCTCTCTGAAGGAGGGAGGCACGGAGCAACTGCAATTTACCAGCATCTCGGCGGATGCGTGTTTCTGCACACCTATCGGCAACTCATCGCGCTCAGGACCATCGGTAAAGCTCTCCAGCGCTCCTAAATCGGATAATTCTCCCTCCCGGGAAAATACTCAGCGCCGATAGAGGCATCTTTCCGCTGCAAAACAAAGCTAGAGATTCCTCTATTGCGAAGCAGCATCAGGACTTTCCCGAAAGCAAAGCCTTGCGGGGAGATATAAAATTCTTAGGACTGGCTCACTTTTTCATGGAAGAAATTACACTGATTCAAGACCTTGCCGTCCTGACGGCCACTGCGGGGACGGCGGGTATTGTGGCGCATTATCTTCGGATTCCGCTGCTCCTGAGTTACATCCTGAGTGGCATGCTCATCGGCCCACACTGCCATTTTTTTCCGTCGATTCGCGACACGGGAACGATTGAGGAGCTGAGCGAACTGGGCGTCGTGCTGCTCATGTTCTACATCGGCCTCGAGTTCAATCTCGAAAAGCTCAGCCGAGCCATCGGGCCCTCCTTTCTTGCAATTGCATTCCAGACTGCCGCCATGCTCTTTCTCGGCCAGATGCTCGCGCCACTGCTGGGCTTTGGCGGTGTCGGCGGTCTGTTTTTAGGAGGCCTCCTCTGCGTTAGCTCGACGATGATAGCGGTATCGATGATTCGGAGCAAGAACGCCATGGATCGCAACTACGCCCAGCTAGCCATCGGGATGCTGATCCTCGACGATATGGTCGCCATCCTCATGCTGGTCGTCCTCTCAGGTATCGGCCTGACCGGCTATTTCCAGTGGGAAGCGGTGTGGAAGGTGACCTTCCTCGTCGGCATTTTCGTCGCCATGGTCTTTTTCATCGGCCGGCTTCTGGCGGCTCGTATCGCGAAGGTCTTGGACAGAATCGGTTCACCGGAGCTGCTGATCGTCATGAGCATCGGTTTTCTCCTGGTCATCGTCAACCTGGCGGCCCGCTTGCACTTCTCATCCGAACTCGGCGCCTTCCTGGCCGGTTCCGTGCTCTCCCAATCGGTCATTGCGGAGAAGATCGAGCATATGTCGGAACCCATCCGTTACATCTTCTGCAGCGCCTTTCTGGTCAGCATCGGGATGTTGATCGAACCGTCCTATCTCGCCGAGCACTGGTTTCTCATCCTCTGCATGACCGGCATCATCCTCCTCACCATGGTCTCGGTCTGCTGGTTCGGCTTATTCCTCGCCGGCGAGGAGAGCAGGAGTGCCTTCTTCGCCGCCATCTGCAAATCCCAAATCGGAGAATTCAGCTTCATCATCGCTTCACTGGGCATGAGTTATGGGGTGGCGGATTCCCGCCTAATGTCGCTCGCCGTCAGTATTTCCATCGGAAGCATCCTCCTCTCTACCCTGCTCAACCAGCACAGTGAAGAGGTCTACCAAAAAATTTCCCAAAAAATTCCCCGAAGCGTGCGCAGTTTGGGGGAGTTCTATCAGCGCCTGCGCCAGCGTGCCCAGATGGAATTCCGCCGCAATGAGCTGCTGCAGCTGCTGAAAAAACCGCTGCTGCAGACGGGGATCATGTTCCTGCTGCTCATCGGCTCGCTCAGCGTCTCCTCCTACCTCTCGCACCGGATTCATCAGAAAAGCTTCCCCCTGCTCCAAGAGCACATCGGCCTCTGGTCGATGGGCCTCTGGATAGTGGCCGCCTGTATCAGCATGCCGGTTTTCGCGGGCATCGTCCGCAACCTGCGCCAGATCATCAGCCTTCTCTTTCAACGGCTCACGGCCGAGATCACCCTCAACGAGCGCGGTCAAAAGGTGAGGCGTGCTCTGGAAGCTTTTGTCTCCGGCCTCGCGCTGCTGCTCTTCGGCGGGGCCTTTCTGGCCACGGCTTCTCCCTATCTACCAGGGGGGGTGTCGCTCCTGGTCTTTCTGGCCCTCTGTTCCGTTCTCTGTGCCTTCGCCTGGAAGCAGCTGCTCCAGATCAATAATCGGATGGAGGTTCTGTTCCTGAAGAGCTTCAACCAGGAACTGAAGCACCAGGAAGCCACGGAGCGGCAGAGAATTTTAGAAAAAATCCAGACGCGGCACCCTTGGGAGGTCGAGATGGAGACCTTTACCCTGCCCCATTCCTCCATCCATATAGGGGAGAGCATTAGGGAGCTGGAGATTCGCCGCCTCACGGGCGTCAGCATCGTCGCCATCACCCGAAGCGGTTATACTTCCTACCAGCTCGATCCGAAGGACATCCTCTTCCCCAATGACCAATTGCTCCTGCTGGGCGAAAAAAAGCAAATCGAGGCGGCCAAGGCTTTATTGCTGCAGAGAGAATCGATGGTCCCGCGGCGCAGCGGTGAATCGCTAGAACTGGAACAGCTGCTGGTCGATGCCCAACATCCCTTCGTCGGCAAGACGATTGGCGATACGCAGCTGCGCGAGCAGCACGGCATCAACATCGTGGGAATCCAGCGCCGTGGCTCCCACATCATCACACCGGATGTCTCCACTCCGCTGGAGAGCAATGACATCCTCCTGTTGGCCGGTCCGAAATCCGTCCTGGAAAAAATGGTGGCTGCTGAGCCGAAGCTCTTCGCCTAGCATTTTTCCAAAATCTACCTCGGATCGAGAAAAAAGGCAGCTATTGCCGAGGTGTTGCGACTGAGGCGAACGACGGACAGGAATTTTCTCCTTTCCTTAAAAGCGCTCGAGAATAGCTCCCTGGCTCTTTGGGCAGAGTATCCAGGATCCCCCATTGAAGCTACAGAACATTTGGCTCTGGCCGGGAGCAGAAGACAAAATTGTAGGCTGATCGTAGTTCTTCGCCAGGAAATCCGCGTCTGAAGAGGCGCCCTCATCGTCCGTCTGAAAGGGACGGATCCAAAGCCGTCCGTTCGCATCATGTCCTATGGATATCTTCTGGGACGCGAGGGTAGGCAAATGACCCGAAAGGCTCAAAAAGGCCTTCATATTGGCTGCTGCTTCCCGCATTTCCAAGTCCACAGAAGCCATCTTGGGCTGATCCATCAGGCGGGAGATGTAGAGAAAGGCCAGAGGATAGACAAAAACAACCATTCCCAAAGCCACCAGCAATTCAATCAGCAAAAAACCCTCTCTAGACCTTGCCCTAAAGAGTCGCGAGGAAATTCTGCACATTTTCGATTCCTTCATGGATTTGCACATGGCCATTGGCGTTGATGGAAACAGAGCCCAGAGGGGATGCTTTGGGCCCGTAACCCAACCCTATCGCCCGACAAAGAGGGCTGCTCCCATCCGCCTCTCTCAGCTCTCCGTCGGGATTGAAGAAGCATTCCCGAACGGAAACACTGCCCTCGCAGAGAAGGGTAGAAGTGCCGTTAAGCCAGGCCTCTGAAACATTGACGCTAGCACCTGCTGGGAAATTATGATTCTCGATCTGGGTCAGCAGCCGACAATGCTCGGGCAGAGGCTCGGAGCGCGACAGGGTCCATTCGGCCGATGGGCTAATAGCAGGAGAGGTGAGGAGAAAAATCCTGGACTCATGTCCTGATGAAGAATCGCCCACATTCCATAAAATGCGCACGTAAACGTGGTCCAGACGGGCCGTCGTCGTGGCCAGGGAGAGAAAATCTTCCACCACCTCGAGTGCCAGGGATAAGCGTCGATGGGAGAGATCCTGACGGATGACATGCCCCACCACCATCAGGAGGCAAAAGAGCAGCCCGATGGTCATCAGAAGCTCCACCAGCGTGAATGCCGACCTTGAACTCCAGGCCTTTTTCGAAAAACCCATACCCCTGAGGGGGGATTATCGCGGCCCTGCCCTCCTCGTCAAAAAAAAAGACTTGCCGGCTCCGTCACTCGCCGTCGTCCCCTATGGCGCTCACGGGACAGCTCTCCAGAGCCTCTCGGCACATCTCTTCCTCTTCGGCGGTGGAGGGCTGGCGGCCCACGAAAGAACTGCCCGCATCGTGGTCACGGGTGAAACAGTCGGGGGCCAGTTCACGGCAGAGGTCGCAGTCGATGCACTGGTCATCCACGTAAAAACGTCCCGAAACATTTTTGGGCGACTTGTTCGCGCTGTTGGCCATACTCTCTCTCTGAGCAAGTTCCACAAGCCCATCCAAGCGTCAAGTCTTTTCATGAAGAGGCAAGCCCACCTTCCCCCGCAAGTCAATGCCCAGAAGAGGCCAAAGGCCAAGACTCCGCCCAAGATTCCAGAGGAAACTCCTTCAGCACTAAAAGTTTCGGTTCAGGACGAACTGGAGTTCGATGATTTCCTCAGTTTTCTCAGCTGTGAGCGCAACTTCTCCCCACATACGCTGAGCGCCTATCGGGAATCGCTCTCCCAGTTTCGGGCCTATCTCCGCAAATACCAGCTCAGCCCCTCCTGGAGAGGAGTTGTAACGGAGCACATCCGGCAGTGGATGATCGAAGTCCAGCACGACCATAAAAAATCAACCCTGCATGCGCGCGTCGCGGCCATCCGCTCGTTTTTTCGCTATCGGCAGTCGCGAAAGAATTTGGAAAACAATCCCTGCCGCGGATTGACCCTTCCGCGGAAGGAAAAAACTTTGCCGAAGTTTCTCTCCGAGGCGCAGGTCGACGCCTTGATTCAAGAGCCGATGCGGCTCCTTTCCCTCTCCCGACTGGAGCCCTTCGTCGCCCATCGCGACACATTAATTCTGGAACTTTTTTACAGCACGGGCTGCCGCATCGGTGAACTGGTCTCCCTGCGCTGGTCTCAGGTTCAGCTCTCCCAACGTTGGATCAAAGTCCACGGCAAGGGCGCCAAGGAACGCCTCTGCCCCATTGGTCAGCAGGCCGTCGACGCCTTGCTTCGGTGGCAAAGCTTTCTGCAATCACGAGATTCCTGCCTCGCTCCCCCTGATGGCCCTGTTCTCTTCGCTCAGCGCACGCCGCAGAGGGCCCTCTCCGCCCGCTGCATCCAGCAGCGGCTGAAGGACTATCTGGCCCGGGCCGGCCTGCCACTCGACCTGTCGCCGCACAAGCTCCGCCACTCCTACGCGACCCACCTGCTCAACCGTGGGGCCGACCTCCGCAGCGTTCAGGAGCTCCTCGGGCACGAAAATCTCTCCACGACGCAGATCTACACCCACGTGGACGTGGCTCACATGAAAAAAATCCACCGGAAGGCCCATCCGAGAGGCTAGAGAAACCGTGCACCCATCGAAGCGGTCGGAAGGAATGAAGTAATACCGGCAGGCCCGGTCTGCTTGATGCCGGAGCTCGGCTCAGCTTGGGCGCGATGGCCACTTGGCCAAGCCAAGTCCGGCGCTCCCGCTCCGCGGGAGCGCCGCCGTGAAGGGGAGCCGACTCCGGCGGCTCCCCTTCACGGGCCATCGCGCCGGCCTTTTCCCAGCCCTTCGAGCTCTGCTATTCCGCCCCATCCCCATCTCGAAATACCAGTTTGTGGTCGAAGTAGTTCATATCCATGCCGGCGTTGACCACAATACCCTGGCCATTGATGCCACTGGACATCGGGCTGAGCAGAAAAATGACCACATTCGCCACTTCCTGTGTCGTGAGTGCCCGTTTCCGCAGGGTCATCTTCTCGGCATAGAGATAGTGCTCCAGATAGCCCGGAATCCCGGCCGAGGCACTCGTCTTCAGCGGGCTCGCCTTCACGCAGTTGAAGCGCACCTCAGTGTCATGGCTGAAGGACTTGGCCAAAAATCGCACCGTGCTCTCTAGCGCCGCCTTGACCGGGGACATATAGCCATAATTCTCCGCCACCACCTGCGAGGAAATTCCCATCGCCACCATCGATGCATCTCTCTTTAAAAGTGGCTTCAGGGCCCTCGCAAACTCCACTAGCGAAAAGCAAGAGATCTCCATCGCCTGCCGAAAGTCCTCGCGCAGCGTCTCGTGAAAAGGTCGAATCCCTCGGCTGTAATTGGCAAATGCCAGGGAATGAAAGAAGCCATCCAGTCCCATTCCCCTATTGGTAAGACCCTGGGCTAGCAACCGGATCTGGCCTTCCTCCTCGACGTCGCAGACAAAGACCTCCCGTTCCCCGAGGAGTGTCTTGAGCGAAAGTTTACGGGCTTCGGAGCGGACGCTGTAGAAAACCCTGGCGCCACAGGCCTCCAGACCCTGTCCCACATGCCATGCGACGCTCTTGCGGTTGGCCAAGCCAGCGACGAGGAAGTTCTTGTCCTTCAAGCCAAAAAAGTCCATAAATTTCCCCAAGCTTCTCAGCGATGCCCCCTGTGCCTGAAGAGAGCCCTTTTCCTCTCCTTCCGCAGATCATCGGGGCGGATATGGTAGCAATGCAGAGCCTCTCGACGCAATACCCGACGTGCCACCTCCTCTAAATCCTCCCTTCGGACCTGCTGATAAAAGTTTTCCAGCGTTCGGGCATAGGACAGTGAGCGTCCGTCCGCCTGAGAGCGGGACAGGACATATAACCAGTAGCCATTTCTCTTTCTGCGATCTCGTATCGCCTGGCGCTCAGGTTCCAAGATCCGCTGGAACTCATCCTCCGAAATTCCCTCTTTTCGCAGGTGTTCCACCTCGGCAAGGATGGTCGATTCCAGTGCCCTGATCTTCTTCGGATCGACGGAAATATCGGCATGTATCCAGCGATAGGCGGGGAACACCTCGCTCTCCAGGTAGCGGGCATAGGGCGAATAGGCCTCGCCCAAGTCGTGGCGAATGCGCTCGAACAGGCGTCCGGACAGAAGCTTAGCCAAGAGGCACTGGCGCCGGTAAAGCTCGGTATTCTCCTCCAATAAACCTGGCCAGAAGAGATGCAGTTCCGCCGTCGGGTGCTCGCTGCCCGCTGCGCAGTAGCTCAGCTCCACACGCTCCGCCGAGGGAATTTTCAGAATCCTATTCCTCTCCAGTGACTCTGGGAAATCCTCCCGTGCCGGTAGTCGGCCTAAAGTTTCCCCGACGGAACAGATCGCTTCTTCTGACGAAATATCTCCCACAACGGAGATTTCCAGATAGGCCCTTT
This sequence comes from Puniceicoccales bacterium, assembly GCA_031288595.1. GTDB lineage: Bacteria > Verrucomicrobiota > Verrucomicrobiia > Opitutales > JAIRLG01 > JAIRLG01. The sequence goes on along the minus strand of JAITRB010000003.1, from coordinate 13,535 downwards.
TTAGGATATTTTCGAAATATTGGGCCACATCTTCCGCACTCCAGCGCTCGATTTCGGCCCATCGTGCCCGACGAAAGGCGAAGTGTTCCCCGCTCAAGCGATAGGGGACCCGCTGCGCATAGACGGCTCCAGGTGATTTCGACTCCGCTTCCTCCCGTTGCCGGAAGTACTTGAGCGCATCCTGTCTAGCCTCTCCTCGGTAAGCCGGATCCTCGAAATAGGCCCTTGCGAGCTCGCAAAGGAAACGGAAGTCCCGTGAGGAACTGTTAGCATACATCACGAACGCATCTCCCTCCACGTCGAACTGGAAACTCAGTACACGGTCGGCCCAAATTTTCCGCAGCTCCTCCAGGGAATGCTTGCCCAATCCCCCTTCCTTAAAAAGGGAACCCAGCATCTCCATTAGGCCCTCTTGGCCCTTCTCCTGTCCCAGCAGACCCTGGCCGAAATGCATCGCCACCTTGACATAATCCTTCTTGAAACCGGTGGTCTTCACATTCAGGCGCACGCGGTTTTTAAAAACGACCTGGTGAAAATCGAGATCCTCGACGTAGTGGTGCGCTTCCACAAGAGAGGGAATCGCCTCCTTGGACGAAGGGATCTCGTAGCCGAAATCCTCCGGTCTCCTGGTCGGCATAGGTTCGAGCGGCGCTTGAGAAGAGTCCTCAAAAATCTTTTGGATTTCCCCATGAATCGTCTCCGGAAGGACTTCCGGTCCACTCATGAATACAAAGCGATTCGGATAAGCCCACAGCTCATTCCAGGCTTCGGTTACTTCCGACGGCCCTAGGTCTTTCAGGAGGCGTCGGCTAAGCTCACAACTATCCTGAGGCGAGGGCCAGTACAGATCCCTATGCCGACTATTCATAAGGGAAAGAGCCAAGTCCGACGACCGCAAGCTCTCGAATCGGCGGTAGGTATGTTCTAAACCGCTGAGCAGCTTCCGGCGGATTCGGTCGATCTCTTCCGCCTGAAAGCCGAAGAGCTGGATTCGCCGCAGTTCCTGCTCGAGAACGACCAAAGCAGACCGCCAGTCATTCAGACCGCCGAGGAAAACATTGCTGTAATGGCAGCCAGGAAATAGCTCGCACTGCTCGACTATAGGGCTCAGGAAAAGGTTGTTCCGCTCGCGATTTCTATCCAGTAGGCGCTCCCTCAAAATCTCCTGCGCCATCAGTCGGCTCACTTCCTTACGCTGTCTCTCGACGGAATCCCCCTTCGGTAGGGCGGGACTCAGAGCGGCCACACTGATAGCCACTTTGTCCAGTTGCTCGTCCCTCAGATAGCGGAAGACCCTTCGTTTCAAAGAGGGGAATTCCCCCTCGTAAGGGTTGGCTAGTTTGGCCTTTACCGGAATGGAGGACATCTTTGATTCCACCAGTGGGCGCCATTTCTCCGGAACAAAATCCCCCACGATGACCAGGATCATGCGGTCCGGCGTGTACCATCTTTGGTAAAATTCCCTCAGCTGCGGAGCGCCTATCTTCCGGATGATCTCCGGTTCACCGACGGAAATGGCATCAGCGAAAAGCGTCTCGGCAAACATATGCTGGACAAGCCGACGAAAAACGCGCAGCGCAGGTCCGTCGCGGTCGCGCACCTCAGCCAAAATAACTCCCTTTTCGCGCTCTACCTCCTCGGAGGAAATTTCAAGACCGCAGGCATAGTCGTGAAAAACATCGAGCGCCGTGCCGAAGAGTCCCTCATCGCCCCGAGGCAAATCCAGTAAGTAGCACGTGTACTCAAGCGCGGTAAAGGCATTGAGGTCAGGGCCAAAGGCCATCCCCAGTTTTTCCAAATAATGAACCAATTCTCTTTTGGGGAAATGTCTCGAACCACAGAAGGCCATGTGCTCCAAAAAGTGCGCCACACCTCCCGCTACCGGTCGCTCCATCAAGCTCCCTGCCTGCACGCACAAGATGGCATAGATGCGCTCCTTGGGATGGGGGTAGAGCACATAGCGGAAACCATTGGCTAAGGTTCCGGCCAAAATCTTCGAATCGTCGTGCAGATAGGACTCCAGGGGCGGGAGCGAAGCTACTCCTCCCGGAAGCGGCTCCTCCAAAGCCTCTGCCGCCTCTGCAGCCGAATACGCTGATTCGGCCTGCCAAATAGCTTCGGGTTTGTCCGTTTCGTCCGAGAGCGGAAGAGCTGCACCTTCAGGCTGAGAGGAGCTGAGCTCCCTGGAGAGTATTTTAGAGGAACTAGCTTCGTGGCCGGTCACATCGTTTCCCGCCAATAGGGCACTGCAAAGGCCGAGACTGAGGCCGTAAAAGACATATCCCCAGGTCCCCGAACTTCCCCCTTTTCTATTTTTCATGACAAATCTCTCGCTTTTAACTGGTGCACGGCGAATAATCTGCCGGATAGGTGGAGATGAAAAGCATAAAAGAGTCCATTCCCATCGGCGGGGTCGGATGCCATTTTTTCTGCAGCGCGTTCCTCATTTTTCGCCCAAAATTCGCAAAAAGATCTTGCCCCTCGCCCTTGAAGAGCTAACCTGGGAGAGGCCTGATCTCATGTCCCCATTCGTCGCTATTTTACAGAAGACCACTCTGGCGGGAGTCTGGAGTGGTTTGGCAGCCCTGCTATTTTTCATGGGTGCGCAGCTCAACAGTGCTTACCGGGAATACCGCTACCTGCTGCAGGTGGAGAAAAAACAGGGGCAGAAGTTGGATCAGCGGCGGCGCACTCACCAACAGCAGCAGGCCCATCTCCAGCACCTTTTGACCGATGAGGAATTCTTCGAGCACATTGTCAAACAGCGCACGGGCTGTCTCCAGGATAACGAACTGCTTTTCCACTTCGAAGGCGCGGTGACGAACTTGTAGATGAAAGGAGAAAATCGCCCGCTGGAGGACAGAGCAGCCGAGACGATCGAACGTTTTGTGTGCTACGGTCAGGGGCAGGTCTTCCGCTTTTGGGATACGCTCAGCGGGGAGCAACGCCTTGGCCTTCTCCAGGAAGCGGAACAGCTCGATCTTCCGAAAATTTCGGAATACGTCCGCCAGTTTCTCTTTCCGAAACACTCCAAGACAGGTGATGCTCCGGCCAAAAATCTCTCCTCGCCGCCCTATCTAAACCTCCCCGAAACGAGGTCTGAGCAAATCATTTGGGAGGAAGCCTACAAAGAAGGAGAGGCGGCCTTGGCTGATGGACGAGTCGCCGTCCTCACCCTCGCCGGCGGGCAGGCAACCCGTCTGGGACGAGTAGAGCCCAAGGGGACCCTAGAGGTAACGCCCGTACGGAAGAAATCCCTCTTTCAGGTCCTTGCGGAGAAGATTCGCTTTGCGGAGCAGAGGTATGGCCGGCCGATTCACTGGTTCCTCATGACCAGTCGGCAGAACCATGAAGCGACCTTGCAATTCTTCAGGCAACACAAGTCCTTCGGCCTTCAGAATATTCACTTTTTCCAACAGGGTCTCCTGCCGGCCGTGGATTTTCAGGGGAAAATTCTCCTGGAGGCTAAGGACCACATCACCATGCAGCCCAATGGGAGTGGCGGGGCCATTCCGGCACTGGTCAGCAGCGGTTCCGTCAAAATACTAAGAGACCTAGGCGTCGATATCATCAGCCTTTGCCAAGTTGAAAACCCACTCGTCAACGTCATCGATCCCCATTTTATCGGATTTCATCTCCAACAAAAATCAGAAATATCCTTCCGCGTGATCCAGAAGAGCTATCCGGAAGAGCCGGTTGGAATTTTCGCCGCCCGTGAAGGGAAAACTATTTTTATCGAGTACACGAGTCTTCAGCAGGAACAGCTATTGGCCCAAGAGCCATCCGGCAAACTCCAACTGCACGTCGCCAATGCCGGTATCTACCTTCTGGACCGCGAGTTTGTTCAGACCTTTGGTCGTGGCGATTACAGCCTATCCCTCCACATAGCCAGAAAAAAAGTTCCCACGATCGACCTCGAGGGGCACCCGATTTCAACAGACTCACCCAACGGTCTAAAATTCGAACAGGTCTTGCCTGACCTCCTCACCTTAGCTTCCCGCTTTCTCCTGCTTGAAGGCAGACGTGAGCAGATATTCAGCCCCATTAAAAATGCCCAGGGACTGAATTCCCTTCAAACCTGTCATCAGGATCAGCTAAAGCTATTTACCCATTGGCTCCTCAGGGCCGGACAAGAGATCCCTACTGATAACACGGGACTTCCACCGTTCGCCATCGAAATCAGTCCTCTCTTTGCCGATAACGAGCGGACTTTTCTCGACCGATGGGCGACCCTGCCGCTGAAACCGAACATCGCCGAGGGGAGCTATATCGAATAAAGCTTTTCCCATCACCAATCCTCTTCTTCATCCGCTCTACTCCAAAACAGGATGGCCTTTTTCTCCATCTTCTCCAAAATGTTGGGGAGGAAAATCACGCTAGAGAAGAAAGGTATTGGATATGGAAAGTCACTACGAAGCGGCGCTTCAAAGGGCTCTTGGGCAGGGCCTCCTAAATCTAGAAGCGGCCCATCGCCTTCAAGCCTGGCTTCAGGAAAGCCAATTGCCACTCTGGGCCAGACAATCGCTCGATGAGCTGATTCGGCAGGAGGCCTGGGAAGAGCTGCAGAGTCGCTTCTGCCAGGAGCTCTCCTTCGGTACCGGCGGACTTCGGGGCCGTACCATCGGGAGCATTTCCACCAAGGCCGAAAGGGCTACCCTTTCTCCACAGGGAAGCCCCGAACATCCGGCGGTTGGCAGCGCCTGTCTCAATGATTTTAACCTCATCCGCGCAACGCTGGCCCTCCACCGCTACTGTGCCGACTTTGGGATCAGTCAAAAGGAAAATCAGTCCGAGGACCTGGTCTTGGTGGTCGCCCATGACGTGCGCCATTTCTCATCCTATTTCTGCCAATTAGTTGCCCAGACCTGGGTCTTGCGGGGAGGGATCTGCTACGTCTTCGACGGCCCGCGTTCGACGCCACAGCTGAGCTTTACGGTTCGGGAGCTCGGAGCGATGGCCGGTGTCGTCATCACCGCCAGCCACAACCCACCTCACGACAACGGCTACAAGGCCTACTTTCGCGACGGTGCCCAGATGACCGAACCCCATGCGTCCGCTGTCATCGAGCACTACCGCTCCATTTCGCTGGGAGAGGTTTTGGCCATCCTGCCGCAGCTCGGGCCTTCTTCCAGAATCCACACCCTCTCGGCGAGGACGGAAGAGCGCTATCTGGAAGCTTTGGAGGAAAACATTCTGGAGAAAGACATTTTCCAGCAACGCACACCGCAATTGATCTATACCCCTCTCCACGGTACGGGTATCTCCATGGCCGAAAAACTATTCTCCAGACTCGGCATCGACGCCCGCTACGTCGAGGAACAGCTCGTACAGGATCCGCGCTTCCCGACAGTCGATTCACCCAATCCCGAGTACGCTGCCACGATGCAGCGGGCGCTCCAAATGGCCGAGGCGGCATCGTGCGAGCTCGCCATCGGAACGGATCCCGATGCCGATCGCATGGCTCTAGGAATCCGCAATCATCAAAGGGCGATGGAGCTGCTCTCGGGCAATACGACAGCGGCCCTTCTGGCCGAATTCCGCCTCCGGAAGATGAAGCGCCTCGGTTGGCTAGCACCGGAAGGGACGACCCGCGCAGTTCTGATCAAGAGCTTCGTCACGACGCCACTTCTGGAAGCCATAGCCACCCGGCATGGGGTTCTTTGCATCAATACCCTCACGGGTTTCAAGTGGATCGGAGCCAAACTCCTCCGTTATGAGAAGGAACTCGAGGAATATTGCCGGCAAAGCGGAAAATCCGCAGAAAATGTTTGGGAGAAGAGGGAGGCCCGTCGGCAGGCGATGCTGCGGGGAGGACATTTCTTCGTCTTCGGTGGAGAGGAGAGCTGTGGCTATCTCGCCAGCGATCGCGTCCGTGACAAAGATGCCCATGCGGCCCTCCTCATGGCCTGCGAAATGGTCGCTGACCTAGGCAGAGAGGGGAAGTCCATCGCCGATTTTCGGGAAGAAATCTACCGACAATATGGCTATTTCGGCGAATCCATTCTCAACATCAGTTTCGAAGGCGAGACAGGGGCACGGAAAATTCAGAAAATCCTCCGCTCGTACCGCGAATGCTCCCCGAAGGAATTTTTGGGCATTCCCATCATCCGGCTGCAGGATTTCATCACCGGCGCCCTTTACGATGAGGAAGGAGAACCCATTCCCTCTGAAAATTTCCTCTTCTTCACCTTGGCCCATGGCTATCGCTTCGCTGTACGAAGCAGTGGAACGGAGCCCAAGATCAAATTCTACCTCTTTGGGCAAAAGAAGCCGGCTGAAGAAGAGACCTTGGACGGGGCCAAAGCAGAGCTGGAGGAGCATCTGGCTCTCCTGAAATCCGAGCTGCAGTCGGATGCGCTGCGGCGCAGTGGGCCTTCCGCTTGAGTCGAAAATCCAGGTGATCTGGCTCAATCGGAGCTAATCCAGCTCGATCGGCTAGAATTTATGGCTTGTTTGTTGCCGCCTTTGGCCGAGAGAAAATGAAAGACAAGTTCATTTTCTCTCGGCACGGCCCGCTGCGCGGGCCGGAGCCCGAAGGGCTCCAAAGGCGGCAAACCCAAGGACAGGCCATTCACCCTGAGAGCGACCTTGACCTTCGGAGGATGTCCTTTTAGTTGCCAACGAGGAAGATCCGGGAGAGATGGCTGAGTGGTCGAAAGCGCCTTCCTGCTAAGAAGGTGATCCTCCAAAAGGGGATCCGAGGGTTCGAATCCCTCTCTCTCCGCCATAGCTGCCCGCCGTGCCTCTGAATGCTGATCGGCCGGGATGAGGAGGGTCTTTTTTGAAACTCGCCTGTGCACGGCTCCTCTTTTAAAATTCCAATCCTCCCTAAGCTCCATCTATGGAGGCCACCATATCGTCTGCGATTAATCGACGTACATCCGCTTTGGCCCTATCACGGATCTTGCGGCGCATGTGCTGCAAAATACCAGTCGCCGCGTGGAGCCACCGGAGTAGCGGTAGCAGGAGATCTAAATTTTCCTGTCTGACCACACAGGCACAGCCCAGGGCTTGGACCCATGCCGCATTGGCCTGCTGGTGATCATCGGCCGACGACGGCAAGGGAACGAGCACCATCGGCGCTTCGCAGTGCAGGCATTCCGCGATGCTACCGGCCCCTGCACGGGCGATGACGAGATCGGCTTCGGCCAACAGCAGAGGCATATGTTCGCAGAAGGGAAGAAACTCCACCGAGGGATGTTTTTGCCGTATTTTTCTTAAATCTTCCCCATATTCCTCGTAATAGCTCTGGCCGGTCACGCAGACCCAATGGCCCGCTAGAGGGACCAGTTCTTCAACGTGCTCGCCGAACCACCGATTGAGCGCCCATGCGCCCTGACTTCCTCCGAGCAGGAGAAAACTCAGGCCCTTTTCATCATTCTTCGGGAAACTCTCCTGGGGAATGGCCTCGGGGCTGAAAAATTCCGAGCGCAGGGGATAGCCCATGGGTTTAAACCTGCGCTGCCAGCTCGGAGAAGTTCTGCCCATGGCCCATTCCGACGGCATGTAGACGCGCTGGGCAAGCCTCGCCAGATGGCGCGTCACTTTCCCGGGAATCCGGTTGGACTCGTGGATGAAAATGGGAATTTTTTTTAAAAACCCAGCCAACGCCACCGGTGGCGAGGTGAAACCTCCCGTCACGATGATCGCTGCAGCGGGACTCCTGCTCAGAAAATGAAACGTTTGGATGAAGGAGATAAATTGCAGATAGCTGAAACGGGGGAAGGTCCACAGTTTTTTCGAAAAGGGTATCGCCGGTAAAAAAAAGACCGGCCATGGGGGATATTTGGCCAAAATCTGGCGATCCACTGCCTTCGAGCTCACGAAAAGCACCGGCTGGTAGCCGCGCCCCGACAGCTCCTCGGCCAGAGCGATGCCCGGAGCCAAATGTCCACCAGAACCTCCACAGGCGATGAGGATGCGATGCGACTTCATGGCCATGCGGAACAGAGGATGAATTTCCGCTCAGGAGGCATTTTGGGGAAAATCCTCGCCAAAGTAGCCATGAGGATCGGAGAGTCCCTGTAAAAAATCGCAGGGTAGGGAAAAAATCGCTCCACAGGGCGGCCTCTTGGCGAAGCGCAGCTGGGATTTCTTATAGAACGACTTTCCGATTTCCAGCACATGGGACTCATACCTGCAGAACAGGGTCAGGCGGCAATCGGGCACCTGGAGGCCCAGGGTCAAGACATTCTCTTCCTGCTCTGGCAGGAATTGTTCGACTTCCAAGCGTAAAATCGAAGCCAGCAAAGTGTCCAGCTTTTCCGAGGATAGAGCAGGAAAGTTCTCTGCGCTCCAAATGCCCTCCCGTCTCGAAAAAACATGGCGTTCCTCCTTTTTGGGGAATTCCAAAATCATCCCATCGACGGCAGCCAATTCCCAATCCCAGAGCCTTGTCATCAGCATCTCTTGCCATAGAGGATTGAGCACTGCCTTCCAGTCCTCCGGCAAGGGAAGATCGCGTTTTTGCCCCTTGCTCCAAACAGCCGTTCCGGAGAGCACGAACGAATCCTCCCTTTCGGCGGAAAGGAAACTCAGTTCCATCTTTCCCTCATGGGATTTTTCCAAGGGAAGAGGCTCCCCCTTCAGCTCCAGGTTCTTCACCGAGGCCAGTCCAGAGAGCAGTTGATCGACGAAGAACGGATTGGCCGGCCAAGATACAGGATACCGCATCTGCCAACCGAGACGGTGTGCCTCCTGATGCCACTCCCATCGAGCACCGGAGTTCAAATCGATCAGCCGAATCACCCTCGGTGGCGTTTCACCCCCGATTGTCCCGGGTTCATGAGGAGCGATAAGCATCCGGTAGCACCTAAGGCTGAGGAAGAGCGAAGCGAAAAAGAGCGCGAGGAGGGAAAAGAGGCGAAGTGGCAGGGACATTTTCAGGAATCCCGTCGGGCTAGATAGACGCCAAAACCAAAAAACAGGGCCAAAAGTCCCGGGAGAAAAAAGAGTTTCCAGCATTTCTGGAGCTGGGCCCTCGTCAGCTGCAGGCGATATTCGGCCACTTCCACCGAAGGCAGCGAGAGATCAGCGCTCTCATTCAGGAGGTATTGGAGAAGCCCCAGCAGGAAATAACGATTGCCCAGCGATTGGATGCAGGTATTGCCCAGAGCATCGGCATTGCCAATCACGATGAGTTTGCCGTGATCCATCGCGACTCCCAGTTCGGGGGGCGAAGTGCGCTCCGAAAGACTGCCTAAGGAGAAGAGTCCGTTCGTCCTCTCCGGCGAAGATGCGGCCTCCCCTCCCCTCTCTTCTTTCGGGAACTCTTCATCCAGAAGATGGGCGTTATCGGAGGTCCAGAGGAGAGGGATGACGTGTTGGTGGTCGAGCAAAGGGGCACCGATATCGGGCTGAACGGCCTGCACGCGGCTCATCAGCACACCCAGCCCCTTCTGGTATACCGTCTCCATCGCCGCATGTTCGGCAAAGCGACGGACGATGATCTCATCGGATGGCAGTCGGCTTTCCGGAGGGGCTTCGGCCACCCGATGAGGGTCCGCCCAGATGCCACGATGGAAGAATAGCCATTCCAAACCATGCGGACAGAGCGGGGAGAGAAAGACTAGAATCCGTCCCGAGCGCTCATCCAGATAGCGTTCTAAGAGGGCAAGTTCCGCCTTCATCAGCGGAGATATGGCGCCGACGATCACAATGGCATCGGCATCCTGGGGAACTTCTGCCCTCTGCATCAGCTCCAGCTCCTCCAGTCGATAGTGATTCTTTTCCAGAAATGAAGTGGCGCCGGAAAGGCCCTTGGTCTCATGCGTACTGCGCAGGGCCATTTCGCCATGCCCGGTGAGGAAATAAATCTTCTTCCTAAAGGGCTGTTGCAGCACCTGCAGCTGATGCTGCAACTCAGACTCTCCATGAAATTCCATGCGGCCCCTCGGGCAGAGGCGGAAGAGTTTTTTCCCGTCGATAGTGCGGACACTCTCCCGAGAGATCAACAGCAAGGAATAATCCTCCAAAGATAAGGAGGGATCGCTTCCCAGATTTCTCAGAGCAGCGGATACTTGTATTGCGTTCGCGTAATGGACGCGCAATTTTTGGGGACAGAGGGCCACGCATTCGCGCAACAGCCGCCGCACGTAGTACAAGAAGTCCTGGGTCCAGTCATCGTCGCGGACAGGCAGGATGACGTGGATGTCAACGCGCTCCTTGAGCCCCTTCAGGACATCGACGAGTTCTGAGGAGAGCACAGAGGCGCGATTCTTGTGAAGGTCGTAGCGCACGAAATATTTTTGCGAGAAGAAGAATACACTGAGAAAAATGGCGATGCCGATGCTTATCCAGACCCAGCGGCTCAGCTTTCGGTAGAGCGCGTAACGGGAAAAATCCTTGGCATCCCTCTTCATCTTTCCGGCCGGCGGCAGCATGAACCAAGGCTTGTGGTATTGTTTTTAGAGGAATAGTCTATTTGATCTCAATCCCGCCGCGACCCTTATCCGGATGTAGGATTTCTCCATTGGCCATCTCCAGCGAGAGCAATTCACCCCTATCGTAATAGACCTGGATGGGCTTTTCGTACTCGATATAGCGCTCTTCGCCATCCTGCAGAGAACCGGTGTAGATTCTTTCCTTGGAATCGCGGTCCCGCACGATGAGCTTCACAGCTCCCTTCGCCCGCAGAAGGATTTCCCGATGTGGAGCGATTTTTTCAAAGGACAGCGCAGGACTCGACACAGACTTGGACGGTTTTGCGTGTTTTGGAGAGAGATGGAAAATCCCGACGAGGGTCGCCAAAAACACGACGACGACCGCCGTGATAATTCCAATTTTCCTATAAGAGAAATGCTCTTCCTGGACTTCTGAAGGCCTGTCATGCTCCGCACTCATATCCTCATCCACCGCCTCCGCTTCTATCGCCACATAGGCTGCCTGCTTACGCGCAACCGTCGAGACCATTCCCCTTCGCTTTTCATTCGATACCAGGGCCTCATAGGAGGGAATCGGGCATGCCTTCATCACTTCTCCAATATCGAGGCCCAGATGCTCGGCATAGGCTTTGATGAAACCGCGCTTGTAGATATCCGGTAAGTTGAAGTCCAATTGATCCTGCTCAATTGCCTCTAGATAATCGACCCGAATCCTGGTCGTGTTCGCTACCTCTTCAAGCGCAAGGCCGAGCTCCAGGCGTTTTTCCGACAAAATCTTCCCAATGGATGATGACATAAAAATACCTTTCGCCAAGCTTGCCCTTAGGGCCCCAAAGTGCAATGAGTAAAATGGGAGTGAGTTGACACCGGTCGCCTAGTTCTTACATTTCCCAATAGGGAGACTGGTAGAGCTAGAGGAACAAAAAGAGGAAAATCGCGAGCAAGGTAAAGATGGGAATAGAGATGGTCCCCTGTTTCTTCGTATTGAAGGCTCGAGTTCGACGAGATACAGTCCTGCAGGACGTCGCCAAGGGAATTCCTGCCTCTGGCGGTGCCAGATATCGGCGGGTATGTCGCGATATATTTCCAGAGTTGATTCCAATGTTTCAGTTGCCACTAAGGATCCACCGGGAGAAAGAAATTAATGCTCCAGGGATCACGCGATCTGGCAAAATGCATCATGGAAATAAATATTATTATTCGCCTGGGTAGCAGCACTGCAGGACCTTCACACTCCCCAATATACCCATGAAACACGGCACTAATGGCATCCTGATCCAGAAAGACGGGATGATGATCCGCAGACCACTGGATCATTTTGGGAAAAAGCCGCTCCCGGTGTATCCCCTCGAGATCCAAGAACAGAAGTCTTGAATTGATGCAAAACGGCGATACCCATTCCGAGGCATACATCCATGGGCTCCTGCTGAACCCCGGCAAAAATTGATCCGGCATCGCAATGCCCCTCCGGCACGCTCGCCAAGGCACAAGGATTCAGGGGTAATGTGTACCCTAAGGAACTCAGAAGCAAAAAATCGCCATCGAGATAGATCCCCTTGGGTAAATTTCCGGAAAGAAGCAATAGTCTCGCCGATGCGGCCATGGGTCACGCTCCATGCCTGATGCCTCTAAGGATCGCCATAGCGGCTGCCTCTTCTGCCCTTCGTCATAGAGACGGATTACACCTTTCCGCGAAACAGGCGCTCGAGCTTTCGGAATTCCTGCCCATGCCTTGCCGGCAGCGGTTTCGTCACGACGGCATAGATCACGACTCGGTCGTCAGAGGCCTTACTTTTCGCAGAGGCTAAGGCAAGCCCTGCCGGTCGCTTCGGCCAAATCATTATCCCGGCAAAAGGGACCGCGGCTCTTTCTCAGCCGAGAAACTGCTCAACAGCGCCGATGCCGGAACGCCATGGAACCAGAGCGCTTCCTCTCGGTAAGTCATTAGCTCTCATCGGTGGAACATTTTTGCATATCCTCCTTCACTCGAAGGTTTAGCGTTTTTCCATCATTCAAAGCGCTTCACGAGGGTTTCTGTCCCTTCACCTTCTCCCTTTTGGCCCTAGCTCTATTTTCGACCCTATCTGTCCCTCATCCGGCAACAGATCAACGGCTCTTCCTGATGAAAGAGGGAACAGAGATATTTTCCCACCTGCCTACGTGGCACCCAGCTGCGATGCGCAGATGGGCCCTAAAATGCGATGAGCAAATGGATCAGAATTCCCTTCGGCTTCGCGGCGCTACAAATCCGGTACCGCTTGGATGAGCTTTTGGGTGTAGGGGTCACGGGGATGGTAGCAGACCTCCTCGACCGTACCCTTTTCGACCATCTTGCCCGCATTCAGGACGCATACGAAGTCGCACATGCGCTCGACGACCGCCATGTCGTGGGAGATGAAGAGCATGGCCAAAGGCCTCTGTTCGCGGATCGAGGATAAGAGGTTGAGAATCTGGGCCTGAACGGAGACATCCAAGGCGCTCACCACCTCGTCGCAGATCAGGAGATGCGGTTCGACGGCCAGGGCCCGGGCGATATTGACCCGCTGCCGCTGCCCTCCCGAGAGCTGCCTCGGATAGTAGGAGGCCACGGCCGGCGATAGGCCAACCTGTGTCAACAGCTGCTCCACCCGCTGCTTCCGCCAGGCACGGGTGTGCTCGGGAAAGTGCAGGACGAGGGCCTCCTCGATGGTACCGAAAATGCTCATCTTCGGATCCAGCGTGCCGTGAAAGTCCTGGTGCACCATCTGGATCTCCTTGCGCAGGCGCAGTGGCTGGTGGCAGAATTCCCGACCGTGAAAGCTCTGGCCGCGAAATGTGAGAGAACCTCTGGCCAATGGGAGCATACCCACCACCATTTTCCCGAGCGTGGATTTTCCACTACCGCTCTCGCCGACCAGGCCAACGGACTCCCCCGGACGGACTTGAAGAGAAATCGCATTCAGGGCATAGAAATGCGTCACGACACGGCTGAAGAAGCGGCGTTTGTCGTAGGAAACATAGGCATCGCGAATATCTAAAAGGGCCGTGTGCATCATCTTTCCTCCAGAAACAGCGCTGTTAAAGAGATTTTTTGTCCGCTCTACAACGATAATTTCCACTCATTGGTCCTTGACCTCTCTCTGGAGCTCTCTACCTTCTGGCCCCAGAGGCTTC
>JAITRB010000015.1 GCA_031288595.1 Puniceicoccales bacterium | reverse complement strand
GCTACTACGCAATGAGCGCCCTCGCAGGGGGCTCATATCTCTGACCGGTTTCTAAGCTCTATAATAGAGGATTCGAATCTCGGCTAATATCCTGGCTTCAAGGGCCTCAAGCCCGGCTTCTTCGGTCCTCTCTCCATTTTTCCCTTTATCTTTCTTTTCATTTCGCTTCCTTTCTACGCGGAGTTGGAGTATGTGTGATCCTATTGAGCGCGTTTTTGCGAGGGAGATTTTGGATTCCCGCGGATACCCGACGGTGGAGGTGGAGGTGCACCTCGCCGATGGTTCCATCGGGCGGGCGGCCGTGCCCTCGGGAGCGAGTACCGGTGAACGGGAGGTTATCGAGCTGCGGGACGGGCAGACGGACGGGAAGGCACTGCCGGAGACGGTGAACAAGGACAAGCGCTTCGGGGGTAAGGGTGTTTTGACCGCGGTGCACAACGTCAATGAGCTCATCGCGCCGGAGCTCATCGGGAAAGATGCCTATGACCAGGCCCTCCTCGACCAGCAGCTGAACTCGTTGGATGGAACCCCTACGAAGTCGAACCTGGGCGCCAACGCCATCCTAGGGGTGTCGCTGGCCGTGGCCAAGGCGGCGGCCGCGGCGTTCAACATGCCGCTCTACCGCTACTTAGGTGGGGTGAATGCCAAAGTGCTTCCGGTGCCGATGATGAATATCCTCAACGGCGGCGCGCATTCAGATGCCCCTGTCGACATCCAGGAATTCATGATTGTGCCCCATCATGCTCCGAGCTTCCGCGAGGCCCTGCGCATGGGTGCCGAGGTCTTCCAAGCCCTCAAGGCGCTCCTTCAGGAGCGCAAGCTATCCACAGCTGTGGGAGATGAGGGGGGATTCGCCCCCCATCTGCCCTCCAATGAGGCTGCGCTGGAGCTCATCGTCGAGGCCATCGAACGGGCCAGGTATAAGCCGGATCAGGATATCCGCATCGCACTGGACGTCGCTGCTTCAGAGTTCTTCGATACGAAGGAGGGCACTTACATCTTCAAAAAATCCGACCATTCGAAACATGGAGCCGCTGGCATGATTAGTTTCTACCAGAAGCTTGTGGATAAGTATCCCATCTGCTCCATCGAGGACGGATTGGACGAAAACGACTGGGAGGGTTGGAAGGCCCTTACGGAAAAGCTCTCCCGCATCCAGCTCGTCGGCGATGATCTCTTCGTGACCCATATCCAGGAATTGCAAAAGGGCATCAAGTGCGGGGTGGCCAATGCGATTCTCATCAAGCTCAACCAAATCGGTTCGCTCACGGAAACCCTCGACTGTGTGGAGTGGGCCAAGAAGTCCGGCTACCGCTCCATCATCTCCCATCGCTCTGGCGAAACGGAGGACACGACGATTGCCGATGTGGCTGTTGCCACCAACGCAGGGCAGATCAAGACCGGTTCCCTGTGCCGTACAGACCGGATTTGCAAGTACAATCAGTTGCTGCGCATCGAGGAAGAGCTGGGGCGCAGTGCCCTCTACGCCGGCTGTCTCTGAAGAAGAGCTTAAAGAGCCTGAGAGTCTTCCGGCCCCTATCGACCGGAGGTTTCGGGCTGTCTTTGCAAGACGCTGAGCTTCGCTCAGCGCCTTGGGGCCCGCGCAGCGGGCTGAGCCCTTCGGGCTCCAAAGACAGCCCCCCAAATCTCCTTTTCCCTTCATTTCCCTATCCTTTCGGCTCTTCCCTAACGCTTTGGTCTTGCCGGGTGAAGAGCTAAGAAGCACTCTGTCAGGCCGATGATCGTCTCCCTCGAGGGAATTCTACGGGAACAATCCCCGCTGTACTGCATACTCGACGTTCAAGGAGTAGGCTACGGGGTACACATCCCTTTGACGGTGAACGAAAAGCTCCCGCCCATCGGTCAAAATGTCCAACTCCACACCCATCCAGTCTATCGGGCGGATGCGCAGGATCTCTACGGATTTCTGGAACGGGAGGACCGGCAGCTCTTCCAATTGCTCATTCAAAAGGTCTCCGGCATCGGTCCCCGACTGGGCATAGCTATCCTCAGTCGGCTGGAAAGACAGGCTCTGCGGCAGGCTATCGCCCAGCGCAACACGCGAGCTTTATCCCAAATTCCAGGCATCGGTAAAAAAACGGCCGAGCGTATCATCGTCGAGCTCTCCGACGCCATGCAGAAACTGGAGCCGAGTCTTGCCCCTCCGAGCGGCGTTTCCTCCTCGTCCGTCCGCGACGCCATCGAGGCCCTGGTGACCCTGGGTTACAAAATGCCAGATGCGGAGAAGGTTATTCTTAAAACCTCCCAGCTCCTGGGCGAACAGGCCTCGACGGAGCTTCTCCTCCGCCACGCGCTGCGGAATGGAACCCAGTGAAGCCTTGGATGGCAGTAAATAGGACCTGAAAATAGCGAAAAGACCCTTCCAGTGCACTTCGAGGAGCAAGTTGTGCGAAGATTTATCTCCTCCATCCCTTCACTCCTGACTGATGTTCAAGTTCCAACGTTCCCAGCGTGAGAGGGAGGAAAGCGCTTCGAGCCATTGCTGAATGCAGTCGGGCCTGGAAAACCCTTGCCCAGTAGCATTCCCCCATCCAGGAACTGAGGAAAGATAGGGGAATTGCCAACCCGTTGTGAGAGGATGAACTGTGAGGCCAATAAGTGACGAGAGGCAGGCTGTTCCATCAGGCGAATAGGGAGCTGGGGATGCAATGCGCGCGATGGCCCGCCTGGGAGAGCCGCCTTCGGCGGCTCTCCTAGGCGCAGATGCCGCCCCGCTGCGCTCCGGAGGAGCGCGGGCGGGGCGGCATCCCCCTGGCTTCGCCAGGGGGCCATCGCGCACGGGAAGCGCGTACGAAAAAATAGAAACTGAGAAGAGGAAGGGCCTTGGACCTGCATTCCCGGAACAATCCCGGAACAACGCCGACAGCGCGATCAAAAACAGAACCATCGACCTCCAGCCATCGCTCCTCGCCGAGGATTTGAGCTTGCGCCAAGAGGAAGCCTTCCGTAGATTTGCCGGCAAGGGGTTTCAGGAGGACGGAGGGGATGATGCCAAATTAGGGACTCAGATTTCCCCTCTCGAACTATACTCGATTGTCATGGCCATAGGGACTTACATCTATGAATTCGGCTGCCAGACCGATGGCGACACGTCTCGGCGGGCACTGCTGGGAGGAAAAGGGGCGAATCTGGCCGAAATGGCCCGGATTCAGCTGCCGGTGCCCCCGGGCTTCACCCTCACGACGGAGCTCTGTGCCCTATACCGGGAAGCGGGGCGGGAACTGCCCGAGGAGCTGTGGGGACAGCTGCAGATGGCCATCCGGCATGTGGAGGAACAGCAGCACAAGCGCTTTGGCGATGCCGACAATCCCCTGCTCTTCTCGGTACGCTCGGGTGCCCGTGAGTCAATGCCGGGGATGATGGACACGATCCTCAACCTGGGGCTCAACGACGCGACCGTCATCGGGCTGAAGGACAAAACTCAGAATGGCCGTTTCGCGCAGGACTGCTACCGGCGCTTCATCCAGATGTACGGCGATGTCGTTCTGGGCATCCACGCGCAGGACGAGCATGAGGCCGATCCCTTCGAGGAAATTCTCAAAAATATCCGGAGGGAAGCGGGAGTGGCGCAGGACCCAGAGCTAGATGAGTCCTCGTTGCAGGAGCTGATCCGCCGCTATCAGGAATTGATTCACCGGCGTACGGGACGGGAATTCCCTCAGGATGTCGGCGAGCAGCTGCGGGGAGCGATCGGCGCGGTCTTCGAATCCTGGGACAACGAGCGGGCGGTGATCTACCGGCGGAAGTACAACATCCCCTCGGACTGGGGCACGGCGGTCAATGTGCAGGCGATGGTTTTTGGCAACCAGGGGGATCGCTGCGCCACCGGAGTGGCCTTCACCCGCAACCCCGCCACGGGAGAGAAACAGTTCTACGGCGAGTATTTGGTCAATGCTCAGGGAGAAGACGTCGTTGCCGGTACCCGCACGCCTCAGCCCATCGCTGCGATGGAGAGAGAAATGCCCGGAAGCTATGCCGCTCTGCTGGAAGTCCGTCAAAAACTAGAAGAACATTTCTGCGACATGCAGGACTTCGAGTTCACCATCGAGCAGGATAGGCTCTACATGCTCCAGACCCGCAACGGGAAGCGCACCGGTCTAGCGGCGCTACGCATCGCTGTCGAGATGGTGGATGAGGGAAAAATCTCCCAGGATGAGGCCCTGCAGCGCATTCCGGCCGATTCGATCTCCAGTCTATTGCTGCCGGTTTTCGATGAGGGAAAAAAATCTTCGGTAAGCAAGATCGCTCAGGGACTGCCGGCCGGTCCAGGAGCCGCTTCGGGAAAGATTTGCTTTTCGGCAAAACGGGCGGAGGAGCTCCAGGCCCAGGGCGAGCGGATCATCCTCTGCCGCCAAGAGACTTCACCGGAGGACATTCGAGGGATGTTGGCCTCGGAGGGAATTCTTACCAGCCGCGGCGGTGTCAGTTCCCACGCCGCCCTGGTGGCGCGCCAGATGGGGAAGGTCTGTGTCTGCGGCGCCACCGCCATCGAGATGGACTACGCCGCCCAAACCCTGCGCTGCGGAGAGAATCTGCTGCGCGAGGGCGAGGCACTCTCCCTCGACGGCACGTCCGGAGAGGTTTTTCTCGGCTCTCTCGCCACCGTGCCCTCGGAGGTGAATCGCGTTCTGGCAGGCCAGATGCTGGCGGAGGAGAGCTATACCTACCGCCTCTTCGACACCCTCATGACCTGGGCAGACCGAAGGCGCCAGCTGGGCATTCGGGCCAATGCGGATACGCCGGCCCAGGCTACCGAGGCCTTCGCGCTGGGTGCCGAGGGCATCGGCCTCTGCCGCACGGAACACATGTTCTTCGAGGGCCAGCGCATCGATTTCATGCGCGAGATGATTCTGGCGGAAAGTGTGGAGGAGCGAAAGGCGGCCCTGGCCAAACTGAAGCCACTCCAGCGGGGAGATTTCGAGGCGATTTTTCGGGCGATGCAGGGTAGGCCGGTCACGATCCGTCTCCTGGACCCACCACTGCACGAGTTTCTGCCCCAGGATGAAGGGACGATGAAGACCCTATCCCTAAGGACGGGTCTGGAGCTGGAGAAGATTCGCCTACGGGTGGCGGCGCTGCACGAGCAGAATCCGATGCTGGGTCATCGCGGCTGTCGGCTCGGTATCTCCTATCCCGAGATCAGCGAGATGCAGGCCACTGCTGTGTTCGAGGCGGCGGCCCAGGTTCTGGGGGAAGGCATTGCCGTCGCGCCGGAGATCATGGTGCCCCTGGTGGGCTTTGCGGATGAGCTCCGGCACCAGCTCGCCCTCATCCATGCCGCGGCCCAGTGTGTCATGAGGGACAGGAACTGTGACATCGCGTATACGGTGGGAACCATGATCGAACTGCCCCGGGCGGCCCTCATCGCCGATACGATCGCCCAGGAGGCAGAGTTCTTCAGCTTTGGGACCAATGATCTGACCCAGACCACGCTGGGTATGAGCCGCGACGACTCGGGCAGTTTTTTGCCCCAGTACATCGGGGAGGGAATCGTGAAGCGCAATCCCTTCGCCACCCTGGATGTGGAAGGTGTGGGACAGCTGATGCAATTGGCAGTCGAGCGAGGGCGAAGGACCAAGCCCGGTCTCAAGGTCGGCATCTGCGGCGAGCATGGAGGAGATCCAGAGACGATCCAGTTCTGCCATCGCCTCGGCTTGAGCTATGTCAGCTGCTCGCCGAAACGGGTACCAGTCGCCCGCTTGGCTGCCGCCCAGGCGGCCCTGAAGGCCAAAAATTCCTAAGAGTTCCCCATCACCCACTCACCGGGTGCCAACGCCCGAAATTTTTCGCTCCCAGCTTCTGGGATTCGTTTTCGCCGCCTTTGGAGCCCCGAAGGGGCTCGGGCCCGCGGCTCCGCCGCGGGCCCACCGGCGCTGGGCGAGGAAAAATTTCCTCACCCCGCGCCGCAAAGGCGGCGAAAAAAAACAAAGAGAAGATGAAAAATTTTCACCATATTAGCATCCTTGGCATGAAAATTGCTATCATATTAAGCAATAACTCTCAGCGAAAGGAATCCTATGGCAAAGATACTGGGCATTGATCTGGGGACGACCAACTCCTGCATGGCCGTGATGGAAGCGGGCAAGGCGGTGGTCATCCCGAATTCCGAGGGTGCCCGAACGACCCCATCGGTGGTGGCATTCACGAAAAGCGGTGAGCGATTGGTGGGCCAGGCGGCAAAGCGGCAGGCGATTACCAATCCCAAAAACACAATTTTCTCGGCCAAGCGCCTGATCGGGCGTAAGTACAACGAGATCAAGAAGGAGACCGAGGGACTACCCTACAAGGTGGTGGAGGGCAGGAATGGCGATGCCTGCATCGAGTGCGAAGTGGGAGGGAAGGCGGAGCGCTTTTCACCGGAGCAGATCTCCTCGATGGTACTGGCCAAGTTGAAAGCAGATGCCGAGGCCTATCTGGGCGAAAAAGTCACTCAGGCGGTGATCACCGTGCCGGCCTATTTCAACGATGCCCAGCGGCAGGCGACCAAGGATGCGGGCACCATCGCCGGACTGGAAGTGCTCCGGATCATCAATGAGCCGACAGCGGCTTCTCTCGCCTACGGCCTCGAGAAGAAAAAGGAGGAAAAAATCGCGGTCTACGACCTGGGCGGCGGCACCTTTGACGTCTCCGTCCTGGAAATCGGCGATGGGGTCTTCGAGGTCAAAGCCACCAACGGCGATACGCATCTCGGCGGCGACGACTGGGACAAGTGCATCATCGACTGGCTGGCCGAGGAGTTCAAGAAGACGAATGGCATCGACCTGCGGAGGGACCCCATGGCTCACCAGCGCCTGAAGGAGGAGGCGGAAAAGGCGAAGATCGCGCTGTCATCCACCCAGCAGACGGAGATCAATCTGCCCTTCATCACCGCCGACGCCAGCGGGCCGAAACATTTGAACGTAAGTTTAAGCCGATCTCAGCTGGAAAAGATCTGCGACGCGCTCTACCAGCGGACAATCCAGCCCTCGCTGAACTGCCTCAAGGACGCCGGTTTGACGAAGGAAGACATCCACGAACTGGTTCTGGTAGGAGGTATGACCCGTTCGGCCAAGGTCATCGAGACGGCCCGGGAGATCGGCGGCAAGGAACCGCATCAAGGAGTCAATCCCGATGAGGTGGTGGCGATCGGCGCCGCCATCCAAGGCGGTGTGCTAAAGGGCGACGTGACCGATGTGCTGCTGCTGGACGTCACTCCGCTGACCCTGGGTATCGAGACCGCCGGTGGGGTATCGACACCGATGATCGAGCGCAACACCACGATTCCGACCAAGAAAACCCAGATCTTTTCCACCTATGCGGACAACCAAACTGCCGTCGATGTACGAGTACTACAGGGGGAGCGGCCCATGGCTCGGGATAACAAGGTCCTGGGGGATTTCCGCCTAGATGGTCTGCCCATCGCTCCCCGAGGAGTTCCCCAGATCGAGGTGACCTTCGACATCGACGCCAATGGTATCCTCAAGGTCACGGCCAAGGACAAGGGGACTGGCAAGGATCAGCATATCACGATCACCGGGGCCTCCGGCCTGTCCGAAGAAGAGGTGGAGCGTCTTCGCAAGGAGGCGGATCAGTACGCCGAGGAGGACCGGAAGAAGAAGGAGCAGGTCGAGATCCGCAACATGCTCGATTCCACCGTTTATCAGACCGAGAAGCAGCTCAAGGAAATGGGAAGCAAGTTATCGGAGGAAAAGCGTAAGGAAGCGGAAGCGGCGGTGGAGGAAGCAAAAAAAATCCTGGAAAACAACGACGCATCCCTAGAAGAATTGCGCTCAGGCTACGAGAACGTGATCGCGAAATTCCAGGAGATGGCCCGAGAGATCTACAAGGACTCAAGTGTACCTCCGCCATCGTCAGAGAAACCCTTCGAGTCCGAGCATAACAAGGAGGGGACGGACAAGGCCGCTGGTGCGGAGACCCAGAGCAGGGTGGTCGACGCCGACTTCGAGGTGGTCGATGGAAAGAAGTAAGAGACCTAGGCACGCATTTTTTCAACCCAAATAATCTAAAATCGATGAGACTATGAATATAAAACCCTTAGGAAATCGTCTCCTCGTCAAGCAGATCGAGGAGAAGGAACAAATCAAAGGCGGAATCATCATTCCGGACGCGGCGAAGGAGAAGTCGCAGGAGGCTACAGTTATGGCGCTCGGAACCGGTGGTCGCGATGAACATGGTCACGAGATCACGTTTGAAGTGAAGGTCGGCGACCGTGTGCTAATCAGCAAATACGGAGGCACGGAAGTCAAGTACGGCGACGAGAGCTACATGCTTCTGCGCCAGGATGATGTCATGGCGGTCTTCAGCGAGCGCTGACACTGCAGCTGCAAGGCCTAAACCAAATCCATTCATTTAACTCAGATTTATCATACTTATGGCAAAACAACTCATATTTGACGAGGAAGCCCGCAAGAAGGTATTGGAGGGGGTTTCCAAACTGGCCAGGGCGGTCAAGGTCACCCTGGGGCCCAAGGGGCGCAATGTGCTATTGGAAAAGAAGTTCGGCGTCCCAGCCATCACCAAGGACGGGGTGACCGTAGCCAAGGAGATCGAACTGAAGGACCCCTATGAGAACATCGGGGCGCAAATGGTACGGGAGGTCGCGTCGAAGACCTCGAACAGTGCCGGTGATGGGACGACGACGGCGACGGTTTTGGCCGAGTCGATCTACCGGGAGGGACTGAAAAACGTCTCGGCCGGGGCCAGTCCGACCGCGGTCAAACGAGGCATCGACAAAGCCGTCGAAACCGCCGTGCAGGAACTCCAAAAGGCATCTAAGAAGGTGGAGAGCTCGGAGGAAATCCGACAGGTAGCCACGGTTTCGGCCAACTGGGATACCGAGATCGGCCGTATCATCGCGGAAGCGATGGAGAAGGTCGGCAAGGACGGGACGATCACGGTCGAAGAGGCCAAGAGCATCGAGACCTCGTTGGAGGTAGTCGAGGGCATGCAGTTCGACAAAGGGTATCTGAGCCCCTACTTCGTGACCAACCCCGACGGCCAGGAATGCGTGTTGGAAAATCCCTACATCCTCATCTACGAGAAGAAGATCAGTTCGCTCAACGACCTCTTACCCCTGCTCCAGGGCGTGGCCCAGGGTGGCAAGCCGCTCATGATCATCGCCGAGGACGTGGAGGGAGAGGCGCTGGCGGCCCTGGTGGTGAACAAGATCCGCGGCACCCTGCACGTCTGTGCGGTCAAGGCCCCGGGCTTTGGCGACCGGCGTAAGGCGATGCTGGAGGATATCGCCATCCTGACCGGTGGACGATTCATCACCGAAGATCTGGGAATCAAGCTGGAGAACATCAAGCTGGATGATCTCGGTCGGGCCAAGCGGGTGACCATCGAGAAGGAGAACACCACCATCATTGAAGGGGCCGGCAAGTCAGCCGACATCCAGGCGCGCATCAAGCTGATTCGCCACCAGATTGAGGAGGCGACCTCCGACTACGACCGCGAAAAGCTCCAGGAACGCCTGGCCAAGCTGTCCGGCGGAGTGGCCGTCATCAGTATCGGTGCGGCGACAGAACCGGAGATGAAGGAGAAGAAAGATCGCGTCGACGATGCGCTGCACGCGACTCGAGCGGCGGTCGAAGAGGGTATTCTCCCGGGTGGCGGGGCAGCTCTAATCCACGTCATCCCCGCTCTCGATGCCCTGAAGCTGAGCGGTGATGAGGGCATCGGGGTGGCCATCGTGCGTCGGGCTATCAGGGGCCCACTCTACCAGCTCTGCGAAAATGCCGGTGCGGAAGGCGCGTTGGTCATCGATCAGGTGCTGAAGGGCGATAGCCACTACGGATACAATGTCGTGAGCGAGAAGTGCGAAAACCTGCTCAGTTCCGGTGTTGTCGACCCGACCAAGGTCACGCGCACGGCGCTACAGAACGCGGCTTCGGTGGCCAGCCTGCTCCTCACGACCGAGTGCATCGTCGCCGAGTTGCCGGAGGAGAAGAATGCCTGTGCCCACGGCGCCGGTGGCGGTATGGGCGGTGGCATGGGAGACATGATGTAAGCTAGGACCTGTTTCATTCAGGAACTATTTCCCCGCATTAATGGAAAGGGTCTTCTCTGGAAGGCCCTTTTTCGTCTTTGCGCTT
>JAITRB010000013.1 GCA_031288595.1 Puniceicoccales bacterium | reverse complement strand
CCAGGTGGAGCTGACCCTCGAAGGGCAGGTGGCTGATACCGGCGTAGAGCTGTTCCGCAAGGCCGCTTGGCACGCTTTCCTCCGAAGTGTAGGAGGATAGGAATTGGTAGGTCTTGGAGAGTGCATTCGTCGTGCGCAGCTTGACCGCGACGCGCTTGCGGTAGACCGATTCCTCGTCGCTGGTGTAGGAAATGCGGGCCTGGATCAGGTCGGTCTCGGCGGAGGCGTTCATCCAGCTGGCGACGGAGCCCTCCGTCAACTCCCGGGGCAGCTCGCCCGTGCGCTCGACGTCCTCCACCGTGATGGCTTCGGCCGAAATGTTTTCGAGGCCGGGCAGGTGTGACTTCCACCAGCTGATGCTGTTCATGTCGATGGGCTCCGAACTGATTTTCTGCCGGACATAGGTGGCACGGGAGCCCTCCAGTTCGATGGTCATGACGAGGGAGCGGGGAGCCGTACCATCGGCACCGGCCGGCCAGGCCTGGGTCTCCAGAGTCGACCAGACACGACCGTTGACCGTGTGCGTCTTTTCGAATTTCAGCACGACGGCTGGAATCTGCAGGTCATGGCGCGGGCGCACCTGAAGCTCATTGAGGCCGAGCTGGGGATCCTTTTTGTCGAGGTTCAGCAGTTCCAGCTGGGCCTGGCGTTTCAGGTGAAGGCGGGGAATTTCGCCCGTGTAGTCGAAGAAGCTGATCGTATCCGGCGCCCAGCGCAGGAGCCGTCGGATGACCTCGGCGCAGGATAGATCTTTGCACTCGTCGTAGGGAATGAAGATCGGCAGGTCCAGCTGCGGGTCGAGCGCGATGGGCAGGCCTGCTTCCCGCGAGAGGTAAGCAATGATATCGCCGATCTGCTGCCCCAGTGTCAGGGCTTGACCGTTCTCATCCTGGCCGAGGATCAGGTGGCTCTTGTAGACATCGCGCAGCTGGCTGTACTCGGATGAACTGTCGCTGCTCTCCTTCCACTTCTGCTGGTAAATAGTCTGCTCCAGAAACCACCAGGGACCGGAGATGACGTGGCGCTGGTAGGCCTTGCGCGCGCGGTCGAAGGAGGGAGTTTCTGTCACGGTACCCTGGAACCAGATCTCCTCGCCGCGATGGACCTGAATCATCTCTCCGAAGGCGAAGGCACTTGGATGCTCTCCGTCCCTTTCCAGCGTGAGGGTGTCGGTGGCCTGATTCTTCAGCACCCGCGTAGCGCGGGAAATCCCCCAGCTGGCGAAGGAACGCCGCTGCTTCTGGTAAGTCAGTGACCACATTTTCCTAAAAATTTCTCAGGTTGTCGAGGCGCGAGCTGAGCTGTTGGAGCGCCGCCTGCGTCGCGGCTTCCTGCTCCCGCAGTTGCTGGTAGAGGGCCTGCAGTTCCGCCTGAATGCTCTCGTCCATCATTCGATGCCGTAAATGCTGTAGGAACCCCCGCTGATGCTGCCGCCGTCGGCGCTCTGGAAGCGCAGGGAATCGACGACATCGCCGCCGGAGTTGAGATAAGTGCCCCAGTAGTGGCCCATGCCGCTGTCGTGGTTCGCCTTGCTGACCCAGAGGTAATGGGCGACGGCCGCTACCGCCACCGCATGGCCGGCGATGCCGTCGTTCCAGATGTCGATATTCAGGTGCAGAAAACCATCGCCGGCACGGTAGCTCTCGCTGCTGTTGCCCAGAGGGAAATAGGGCAGTTCGCCTATGTCCGCCGTGGATTCCGCGCGAATCGTCTTGCCGCGGATGTCATAGGTCTGCCAACGGTAGTCCGCCGCGTTTTCTAGCCACGGAATTGCGCCCGGAGATGAGGCGCCCAGCAACAGCTGCATCCGGCTGTCGACAGGGGAACGGGTGTTGTGCCGCACGTGCAGTTTATAGTGGTGGAACTTCGCGGCATCGAAGATTTGAAGGAAATCGACGCCGGCCGTGCTCGTGCTGACGTTCTGCCGGGCCAGGAGCTGGCCGGGACGGGTGACCCAGGCAAGGCCCTGACTGGCGGCCGGATGGGCGCATAGAACCTGTCCTTCCGTTCCCACAGCCAGGCGTTGGCCATGGGAGCTCCCGTCGGAGCTGAGGAGATCCCCCTTGGTCGTCAGCGGCGAGAGATTTTGAAAGGCATCGGTGGCTGTCGAGGCGCCCGTCCCGCCGTCTGCGATAGACAGGTCGCTGATCTGGGCAATGGAGCCACTGGTGATGTCCACATGGCCAGAAATGCTGACCGCATCGGCATCCTGTTCCGCCAGCGTGCCGAGTTCGAGGGAGCTGCGCAGGGCTGCCGCGTCGATCAGAGAGGTGACGTCGTCCTCTTTGAGGAGATAGCGCGCGTCGCAGGTCTCGGCGTCGTAGTAGAGCTTCTGCGGTTCCGGTGCGGCCAGCGAGAGACCGCCATTTTCCAGCACCCGAATGTGGCCGGCGCTCAGGGTCAGCACCTTCTCCGGCGTGTCCTGAGTCGTCGCCCAGATGCTCAGCCAGTAGTGGCCGGCTGGAATGGCGCTCTCCTCGGCGGAAAAATGAACCGTTGCGTGTTGCTGACTGCCATTTTTCCAATCGCTGAGGCCGATGTTCTGCGGGACTCTATCGTGGCCGATCATGAGATTCGGCTGCTGACCAGAGGGGGCAGTTCCATCGGCGTTGAGGACCTTGATGGCCAGATGGATGGCGCTCAGGTTGGAGATATCGATGGGCTGATTGTCCCGGAGGATTCCGATTTGGAATTCCAGGTCATTGCCGCGCCAGAACTGGGGTGCCATGTGCCGGTAGACGTCCTGCGGCTGGTCGAAGGAATCGATCAGCGCGGCGATGCGGATAGGAAAGCGTTGAAGTATAGGCATGGTGGAATCGTTTTTTTTCAGAAAAGTTGTGTGGAAGCGGTGAATTTACCTCCGACCATCTGGTAGCTGTGGAAGGAGATGTTGTGGGAACTGGAGGATTCCACCCGTGTGACCGAAGCATCGGAGAGCGTGTAGCTCGTCTCGCCGGGCTCGTTGATGAGACGCAGGGGGCCGTTCTGCTGGGCAAGGGTGGCAGCGTGAGACAGGGCATAGGCCTGGGCAGCCTCGGCGGAATCGTGCTTCCGTTTGACCCGGAAGCTGAACTGGGTCTGCAGATTCCCGCGATCGAAGGCCCTGATCTCGTCACCGCGGATGCGCTCCGCAATCTGTACCTGGCGATGCCCCTGAATCCTGAGCTCATAGGGAGATTCGCCGAATTCCAATCCGGCGGCGAGGGAGAGGGAGCCGAAGGTGATTTTCATGATGAAGAGGGCATTGAGAGACTGCCGGTGGCCGTGAAGTGGAGCCGGAGACGACTAAGACTGTTTTCGAAGGCGTAATCCCAGGGCCTGTCCGATCGGCAGACCAGCTGCCCCTGCAGGGCCGGTGGAGAGAGGGCGAATCCGTGGAGCTGCCGGCAGACTTCCTCAGCGACGGCGATGGCGCTCCAGTGGCTGTTGTTGCTGAGAGAATGTTCCAATACCTCGATACAGAGGTCGAGTTCATCGAAGAGCGGGCCCTCTAGGCCCTCCTCAATGCGCAGTGGAATGGGCGGATGGACGTAGAGGTGAAGGCCGCTGCTCATCTCGGTCCGATGGCGGAGCTGGGCCTCGAAGTTGCTGGGTGAGCCGAAGTGAAGCGGCAGCTCGCGGAAGCCGCCGATTTGGCACAGGGTCTCGTAAACCTCCCGCTGAAGGGCCTCCAGCACGCTGGGTGCTCGGTTCTGCATTTCAAAATCCGCTGAGTGTATGGCCGGTGGCCTGGCCCTGCCGCCGGTGAAGGATGTCGATGCGGGCCCCTGGGCGCCGGTAGGTAACGCTGGTGTCGCTGCTGTCCGGCTGCCCGAGGGGCAGTTCTCCCTGGGCGATGCGCTGGAGTCGCTGGTGGGCCTGTTCCGCCAGACGAATCTGGTCCTCGCTTGCCTTCAGGCCGGGAATGCGGGTCTGGGCTGCCTCGATGATGAGCCAGCAGGCTGTTGCCTTCAGATGGGGCGGAATGGTATGGGCCCTGCGGTCGAGCCGGTTCTGCGGCTGGGCGCTGATCTCCGCGCGCATCTGCTCGCAGATGTCACGGATGATCTCCGGAAGGGGATCTTCCTGCTGCTGGGCAAGGGCGGAATGCCGGAGGCCCTCGACCTGAGGTGCTGCCAGATAGTCGTAGACCATTTCCGGTGAAATCGTGATCCAGGGTATCATATTTTTTTGAAAATATACTTTTGGGAGAAGAGGCGGATGAGGATTAGAGGACGGATATTGGGACGGAAAGGCCGGGCTTGTTGTGGGAAAAGGAAGGGCGAGAAGTCGGCTGCTGGGGCTGCCATGGCCCGTCGGCCCCTCGGTGGAACCGAGGGGGCCGACCGCGGCGTTCCGGAGGAACGCCGCCCTTTGCGGAGCAAAGGGGGCCATGGCAGTGACCGGAGGCCAAGCGAGCCCTAGGCGGCGATGACGCTGAGCTTGCGGATGCCCTGGTTGAAGGTGATCAGGATATGGCTGTAGTGCTCGACGCTGATGTCGCTGAACTTGCTGTGCTCCTCCAGATAGACCCGGAAGGAACTGTGGCCGTCCACCGGTGTGACGAAGCGCTTTATATTGGAGGACTCGTCCTTGAGAATTCCGTTCTGGGACTGGAAGGCATAGATCGTATTGCCGAGCATGGCATCTTTGCTCGCACTGCCTTGGTAGCGCGCCCGGATAAGCCTCACCTCGTCGACGAAGAGCTTCTGGGCGAGTTCGGTGGGGCTGAGTCCGGCCGAGCGCTGCGAGCCGGCGTTGTCCTGGTGGTCGTAGGCATCCGAGCGCAGGTCCCAGGCCCCTTCGCCGATGATGAGCCGATTCGGCCGAATGCCTGTAAGCTCGGCGGCCGCAGCCAGTTCGGCCCGGATGTCGGCGTCGGGATTCGGTGTTCCTGTCGTGGGGCTCCAGACGTAGCTCGCGCTGAGGAAAGAGGCACTGCCTTCCAGGGCCGCGATAGCCCGACGCAATTCATTCCGGTAGAGCCGCTGTAATAGGAGTTGGACATAGCGCTCCCGCCAGTTGTCACCGGCGACATCGTCGTGGTCGACCCGGATCGTCAGGCCCTTGTTGAAGGTCTTGGCTGTGACGGAACTGCCGCTGAATTCGATGCGCTTGAAGGCAGAACCGATGGCCCGAATGTCGTCGGATTCGGAGAGAAAGGCCTCTCCATTGTCGGCGACCTTGAACTCGAATCGTCGGGCGACGGGAATCGGAGGCGCGATGAAGTCCAGCAGCTCGGCCAGGTGCTCGGGATCTCTCCAGCCTGCGGTGAAGGTGCTGAGGAGTTCCGAGTAGTGACTCGCGTTGAAGCGCGATTCATTGGCCGCGCAGATGGTGCCGTAGTCCTGAAGCCCGTCGTCCCGGGGAAGTCTTTCGTAGAGATTCATCATGGGATAGGATGTTAAAAGGGTTAGTTGCCATCGACCGTGTACGGACAAGGAACGCAGGGCATGATCTCGACCAGGGCATCAGCGACGGCCGGTCGCAGCGCGATGCCGATTTGCCTGTAGCTGCCAGTGGTGGCAGGCAGGGCTTGGACATGGCCCTCGGTGGCTGGCACCAGGATGTCTCCGGCTTGGATGCTGCCGCTGGCCTGGGCCGTGAGGGTGTCGGAGGAACCGAGCAATGCGATGTCGAGCATCTCGCCCGGAGCGGCTTCGTCGGTGGATAGGCCGATGGGCCGATCACCGATTCCGGCGACGCTGACCGCCGTTCCGTCCGGGGAGAGCTTGACGAGGCGATGGCGTGTGATGGCCTCGCCGGCCCGGTAGGTGATGTGCGAGCGATGGGTCTCGCCGGCGATGTTGGAGAAGAGGATAGGTATGGATTTCATTGTCGTGATGATGGGATAAAAAGCCTTTTTCAAAAGAGCTGGGGATAGGACTGGCGCACGGCGGCCCAGGCATCGGTGTAGCTCTCGCCGAAGTCCCGGATGCGCCGATGAACGTGGGAGAGGATTTGTTCCCGGGAGGCGGCCGATGGATTGGCCTCCTGGAGCGAAGCGCTGTGAGCCTGAAGATGGAGTCCGTGCTTCTGGGCCTGCATCTCCTCGCTGGCCCTTTCCGGATCCTCGCCGTAGCGGCGGGCCCATGCGGCGCATTCGTTGGGGAGGATATGTCCTCCGTTCAGGCCCTGAGCCAGAAAATGTTCGAGTTCTGCGGAAATCCCTGTCTCTTTCCTAAGCGTGTCATCGGCGGGAACCGGATGGCCGGGGGATGTTCCATAAGCCTCTTCTCGGGTGACGGCCGCCGGTGCTTTTCCCTCGCTCACTTCCTGGTTGGCGATCGCATCGCCCGGGATGTTGGGGTAATTGGTGAGGCCGATGGACAGGAGGCGAATGGGTCGAAACTGCCCTGGCCCGATGACCTGCATCTCCCAACGCGGGGAGAAAAACTTGAAAAAGGCATTGCGGAGGAGCTCCAGGCCGGCGTCCGACCATTTGATGAGCCCGTGCAGTCCGTCCTCCCGAGCCTCCAGATCCTGAATCCATGCGTAGGCGCGGGTATCCTGATGCCCGGGCTGTTGGCGGAGCTGCGGGTCATCCGGATGGCCGATGTAGACCGGAAGGCCGCCGAAGCGGCGCCGCAGACGTCCGCGAAAAGATTTGAAGTGCTCCACCATCGCCTGGACTGCGACACGGTCGATGCACTGTAAGCCCTGCGGATGGGGGTAATGACCATAGGCACTGATTCGGAGCCAGCGCCTGATTGCCGAACCGGTCGGAGTCTCCTCGGGCCACGGGATTTCCTGTAAAACCTTATCCATGAGGAATTTATCGGGTGTTCGCCTCCTATTTTTTCAGGGTGATTTCGTCTTCGCCGGGAATGGGGATACCGAAGTGTTCACGCATTTTTTCCGCGGAAAAGGAGATCCCCATCTCGTAGAGCTCGCGGTAGAGGCGGATTTCCGCTTGTAGATCCCGACGGGTCTTGGGCATGAGCCGGACATAGGCCTTGACCGGCCCTTCGCCGAAGAGGTAGCGCAGCACAGGGACATCGACCTGTTGGTTGAGCGTCTCGGAAATCGTACAGGCGTCGTCCTCCTCCAGCAGGATACATTCATCGCCCTGGAGGGAAGCGCCGGTCCCGGCATTGCGGGACAGGGTTGTGAGGTCGGAGCCACGCCACAGAGCTGCCATCGCCCGATCCATGCGGTCGACCAGAGGAGGATAGGGCAGTTCTCCGCGGCTGCTTAAGTCGATGGCCTCGATCTGTGTCCCCACCGTCATCAGGGCATTGAATTCGGCACCGAAGGACTCGACGGCGGACTTGGCGCTCTCCCACTCCTCGCTTCCGGGTTGGGCACTGGTGACTCCTTTGACCCCCGGCATGCCATTGCGCTCGCAGTAGACGAGCCAATCGCGCAGAGGGAGATGTTTGAAGAGGTAGGCGATGGAACAGGCCTCCATCAATCCATCCCCGTGCGTCACCATCCAGGAGCCGGGATCCAGCGCGATACCTTCCAGGGAGCCTTCCTGTTCCAAAAACTGCAGGTGCCCGTGGCGGTTTTCGAAAAACCACAGCGGGACGAAGCGGAATTCGGCGGAGAGGAGAAAGTCTCCGGAGGCATTTTTCATCGGTTCCTGGTAGACGATCTCGTGGACGGCGTATTTCTTCCCGACAGCGTCCATCATCTGCTTGACCAGCAGGGCGAAGCCGCCGCAGATGTTGCGGTCACAGGCATGGGTCGCCCGAAGGTTGTTGTAAAAATATTCCAGGGCCTCCTTCTGCTTCATCGCCTCGGGCGAACGGTCGATGCTCAGGATTTCCCAGGGGAGGCGCGCGACGGATTTCTTGCGCTTGGCGGCGACGCCCTGGAGGATGTCGTCTCGCCGCTCGATGGCTTCCCAGGCGAGGGCTGCCGGTTTCAAGTATCCCGAGGAAAAACTGTCGAGGATGTGCGACAGGGTCTCGGGATTCAGCTGCCGAATGGGATTGAACTGCAGGCGCAGGGAATGCGCGATGCGGCCGTCGGAAATTTGCGAGGAATATTTCATAGGCTTAAAGGCTTCCCCTCCAGGAATGGTGGGACTGGTGCCAGGGAATGGAGGTGAAGTGGGAAAATGAGGCGGTCCTGGGACTCTGTCCGGCGTGCCAGGCCAGGGCCAGCGCCCAGAAGCGGTCGGCATGACCGTTTTTATTCCGTTCGGCTGAGAAGCGAGCATTGCCGGCGAAGGTATTTTCCCGTTTGATGGAGCGCAGGTCTGCCCGAATGCTGCGCTCGGCCGGAATTCTCAACTGCCGCTGCTCGAATGCCCGGCGCAGTTCGTAGGCGAGCCGTTCCTTGATGGCGGAGCTGAAGGTGATGCCTTCGACGCGGTAGGAGCCGAAATGTTCGATGGCGCGTTCGGTAAACTGGCGCCCGATGCCGCTCTGATCGATGCAGACGCGGCGCAGCGAGGGTAGGGCGAAGAAGGATTTCAGGAGCACTTCCTGCTCCGAAAAGCGCATCCGCTGCGCACAGATGATTTGGCGCGTATAGGCGATGTCCTTTTCCTTCTCCAGGAGCCAGAAGACGCTGAGGTCGTGTTCCCGACCGATGTCGATGCCGAGGTAGCAGTCCTGCGTGATGGCCGACGGACCGCACTCCCAGGTTTCGCCATCGGCGTACTCGCAGTCCTGAATCAGCGGGAGCGGGAGAAAGGAATTGCCCTCCTGGAAGGGACAGCAGAGGTACTCCTGCCGAAAGGAATCCTCGTCGATACAGCTCTGCCGGATGTGCTCGTAGTAATCCGCCTCCGTCATCGCCCGCCGCGGATCTTCGGCGGGAAGCTTTTCCTGAATGCGCGGCAGAAGCCCCTGTTCCAGGGCATCTTCGAGCGTGACCCGGTGGTGGGAAAATTGCTTGGGATTGCCGTTGTGGAGGACCTCCTGGATCAGGCGGTTGAAGAGATGCTCGGCATCCCGATGGGTCGAGAGAATTTCGAGCTGCCCTCCCCAGGTGATACCCGGGATGGCGGTGCTGTAGAGTTGCTCCGCCTGCGGATGCAGGGCGAACTCGTCGAGAACGCGCGTGCCGCGCTTGCCAGCTTGGGTGTCGGGATTCGAGGAGAGCGAGTGAATCTGCGTGCGGTTGCGGAAGCGGAGAGAATAGCTGCTGTCTCGTCCCTCATCGGTGCAGAGAGTACGGCCGAACTCCTGTGCCGCCGCGTGCAGGATATCCCGAAAGGATTTGCAGTCCTCGAGAAAGAGCTTGGCCGAAATCTCGTCCCGGGAGCTGACCCAGGAATCGAGCCGCTGCCGGCGGTCGGCGTGCCGACGGACGAGCCGGTAGGCCGTGGCCCAGGTCATCCCGATTTGCCGGGATTTCTCCAGGATTTTCAGTTGGGATTCGTCGCGGATCCAGCGTTCTTGATAGGGGAGAAAGAATGGATGTCGTCGGGTGAGCATAGGCTTCAGAGCAGCTGCAGCTGCCGTTCAATGGCCTCGAGGATTTCCGGTGAGAGCTGCGGACTCAGATGTTCCGAGGCCTCATCGCCCACGGAGTCCTCATGCTTCTTCGCCTCCAGGGCTGCGAGCTGGCTGTGGCAGGCCGAGAGCTTTTGGATGATGCCCGAGGCGGTGTTCAGGTCGGCGAGCGAGATCTCCTCCTGTTGCTGCAGGATATCGAAGAAGAGCTCCCAGACGCAGGCGAGGGAGGCCTGCACGGTCTCGTGAGAGGAGGCCCAGCGCTGCAGTATCTCCCGGATAGGCAGCTGAGCCCTCCGCAGGTGCTCCGAGGTGTTCTGAAAATTTTTCGGCTCTTTCATGGCGAAGAAAATCCTATTTGCCCTTTTCTGGGGACACCTGTTTTGGGGAGGACCTTCCGGATCTTTCTGTTGCTTGGAGGAGGGAATTGGCGATCTTGCGGATGGAGCCCAGCAGCGACGAAGTGACCCGGGAGAGCATGGGGCGAAGAAATTCCACGAGTTTTTGAAAAACTTGCTTCCCATAGCCCAGAACCTTTTCCGGCAAGAGGGTTAGAAGTTTTTCGAAGCAGGAGGGAGCTTTCGGGCTCCCTGCGCTTGACGCCGCCCTCTGCCGTGCGCGACGTCGGCTTTGCGCCAAGAGCATTAGGCTGGTGACGGTGGAAATCAGGGCGATGCTGAGCTCCAGGATGAAAATGCTCCGGCTCGTCCAGCTGTCACAATTGCACATGGCGGAGAATTATAATCCGGTTTTAGAGGAACGTGAGTTCTGGATTGGCTGCCGAGCTTCGTTGGCTTTGGCTGGAAAGTTTGAGGAGGGAAAGAAGCTCCCGGAACGGGGATGGGCCCAGGAGACTTGGGTTCTCAGCGCTAAAGAGAGGGGCTGGGGTCGCGGCAGGGCCACCTTTGGAGCCCTTCGGGTTCCCGGCCCGCTGCGCGGGCCTGCGGCGCAGGAAAATAAAAAAACCTTTTTATTTTCCGCACCGTTAAAGGTGGCCCCAAGCCCCACAACGGTCCTCCTCAGGATCCTCTGCAAGAGGCCCCGGCCTCAGCCATTTATCCTCTGCGATGCGCTTTGAGGAAAAACAAAACCCTGGAAGGACTCCAGGGCGTTCTCTCAAAGGGCCTTTCCCTATGAAAGGCTCAGGCCAGGGTGATGGTCTTCTCCAGATAGACGTCCTGGATGGTGTGGAGGAGCTCGATGCCCTCTTTCATGGGTCGCTGAAAGGCCTTGCGGCCGCAGATGAGGCCCATACCTCCTGCCCGCTTGTTGATAATGGCCGTTTCGATGGCCTCGTGAAAATCATTTTCTCCCGCTGCTCCGCCGGAACTGATCAATCCCGTGCGCCCCATGTAGCCGTTGGCCACCTGGTAGCGGGTCAGGTCGATGGGATGCTCCGAGGAGAGCTGGCTGTAGACCTTTTCGTGCGTCTTCCCAAACTTGAGCGCTTTGAATCCTCCGTTGTTGATCGGCAGCTTCTGCTTCAAAATGTCCGCTTGAATCGTCGCTCCGAGATGATTCGCCTGACCGGTCAGATCCGCCGCCATGTGATAGTCCTTGTCCGCCTTGAAGGCTGGATTGCGGAGGTAACACCAGAGGATCGTGACGAGGCCAAGCTCATGGGCGAGCTGAAAGGCCTCGCTGGTTTCCTGAATTTGGCGCGTAGACTCTCCCGAGCCGAAATAAATGGTGGCCCCGATGCCGAGCGCCCCCATGTCCTTGGCCTGTTCCACCTGAGCGAAATAAACCTGGTCGAACTTATTGGGATAGCTCAATAGCTCGTTGTGATTCAGCTTCACGATGAAGGGAATTTTATGGGCGTATTTCCGGCTCACGATGCCCAGGACACCCAGGGTAGAGGCGACCGCATTGCACCCACCCTCCAGAGCGAGGCGCACGATGTTCTCCGGATCGAAGTAGTCTGGATTAGGCGCAAAGCTCGCTCCAGCGGAATGCTCGGTCCCCTGATCTACCGGCAGGATGGAAACATAGCCCGTATGAGCCAGACGTCCACTGCCGTAAAGGCGGGCCAGGTTGTTCAGGACGTTGCAGGAGCGGTCGGAATGTACCCAGACACGGTCGATGAAATCCTCCCCCGGAAGCGTCAGGGCTTCCGAAGGAATCGTTTTGCAGCGGTGTTCGACGAGCTTGTGGGAGTCTCGCTGGATGAAATGCTGGATATGAGAATTCATAAGAGCGATGAGTTTTAACTATTAAATGAAATTTTCCTGGTTTTGACAATAGGCAAATATGCCCCCTTCGGCGCCCGCTGTCCTGGTGGCCTAAAAATTCTCATTTTTAGGCCGCTGCCCACGGAGTGGGCGATTCCTTCGGAATCCAGGACAGCGGGATGGATCTCCCGAGGCTCCTCCGCTCAGCCACACTTCACTTCCGCTCTAAATGGCTGCCTCTATCCCTTCCGCCGGCTTGGGTTCCGGATAAGGATCCATTTCGGCCACAGCCATGAGGGCCTCCTGGGCGGTTTTGAAATGCATCTTCGCGAGGGAGGAAAATTTTTCAGGGCCGTGGCGGAGGAGTAGTTCCTGGGCCTGGGCCTTGACAGCGGAACCGGCCCCGCGCTTCAGTAGCGTTCCTGCCTGTTGGGATAGATTTTTCATGGAACGGATGAATTCTGCCCGGGCTAGGATGGAAGCGGCGGCGACGACGGGATCTTCCTCGGCCCGGGGCTGCATCTTCAGCCTAAAATTCGGAAGACTGAGCTGGCGCTGGACGAGCGGCTGCCGGGAGAACTGGTCGAGCAGTCCCCAGCGGATCTCCGGTCGCCGAGCTAGGGCCTTCCGCAGGCACTGGGCATGCATCCAGGCTAGAAGTTGATTGAGATTGGATTGGAATTGCGGATAGAGCCGGTTATAAGTCGCCGGGATGAGCCGGGAGACCTCACAGGAAACGTGGGGATCTCGGCGGATTTTCTCCTCAAGTCCGAAGAGGAGTCGGTCGCTGGTGATCTGCTTGCTATCGCGGACACCAGCTGTAATCCAGGAACGCACAGCCTCGCCATCGGCGATCACGCAGGCCGAGACCAGTGGGCCGAAGAGGTCGCCCTTGCCGCTCTCGTCGAGACCGGCGTGTGACTCGAACCATTCCGGATGCTCGAACTCCTCATAACCCATTCGGGCCGCACCGAGAATGAAGGGTTCGAGTGTGAAGTCCACGAACTCGGCCGTTTTTTTTCCCTGCACGAGAAGCTTCCCGCTTTCGTAGAGGACGATGTTGAGCCCATCGCTCCGAAAAGCCGCACGGGCATAGGCGATCTCTCGCCTCTCCCAATGCTTCTCCTGGCAGAGGATTTCCAGTGCTCCTGCCTGCTCTTCCGTCAGCTGGGCCGTATAGGAGGACAGAGCTGGTGCGTCATCGTTTTTTACCGGGAATTTTCGGGTGCGCATGGAAATGAAAATTTAAGGCCTGACCTTCTGGGGCTGAATGCGGAGGGTTCGGTGGAGAATTCCGAGCGCCGTCCCCGGCTCCTCTGTCAGCTGGGTCGTGTGGGAGGATGGGTACAGTGGGGAGATGAAGTTGTTTGGGGGCTTTGTCTTTGGGGCTGGCTTTGTCCGAAGGGAAAGGACAATATCCTTTCCCTTCGGAAAGCCCGCGTCGCGGGCCCGATTTCTTCGAAATCGAAAGCCAGCCCCCAATAATCTCCCTCCCTAAGCGTTTCGTTTGCGTCTATTTTTTCTGTGACGGCTGTTTCGCAAAGTGGTCGAGGGCATCCATGAAATCCGCGCTCTCCAGACACTGTGCCATTTTCTGCTCCAAAAATTCCAGAGCCTTCTGCACCTGCTCTTCGCCGATGGCGGCCGCATCGATCCTTTTGCTGCGCAGCCAGACCCATTCACAGCGCTTGTCCTGTAAGAGTTCTGCCGAAACTTTGCCTTCCGTCAAGGTCTCTAGAGCCTGACGCACGGACGATGAGACTTGGGCCTGTAATTCCGGAGACTTGAGCTGGGAATAGCTTTTCTGTTCCAGCCCGAGCTCCCGGACTTGGGCTTCAAAACTCTTGCCTACTTCTTCCCCGTGCATTCGGTACAGTGCGGTGGAGATTTCCCTGCAGTGGGCTTGGAATTCCCCGCGATGATATTCCTGTAAAAGTTCCTCCAATGCCCTTTCTCGGATGCTGCCGAATTCCGACGGTCGCGGCGGAAGGCTTTCCTTCAGCACGAGGATGGCGATAGACCCATCCCTTGTCTCGATGGGGTCGGAAAAGGGCCGTTCTTCGTCGAGAGTGGCCACGAGTGCCGATAGCTCATCCGAAGAAAAGCGCTCATCCTCCCTCGGCCGCCCCGGTATGAAAAGGGGGAGATCTTCCCTACGCAGCTCGAAGGCCGTGATCAGGGCGTCGAAGACCTCACTATCGGGGCGGAGCTCTTTTTCGTAAAGCTGGTAGGCAAAGTCACTGGCCTTTTGGCTAGCCATTGACCTGGCCTGGGTTTTCTCATAGGCCTCACCGATGGCCTGTTTCATCTCATCGGATCCTTCCTGCATAGATTGGAACTCCTCCTTGTGTTCCGAGTAGAATTTCTTGAGCGATTCCTTAGTCGCCGCCGGAATTTGGGCCCGATAGCGCTCTGGGTCGAATTCGAGGCAGGCCAGGTGGTAGGATTCGGGGTCCGAATAGCGCTCGCTGTGCCGTTGAACATAGGCCCGAAGTTCTTCCTCTGAGATGACCCTGTCCTCGTCCTTGCCCTCATCCGCAAGCGAGAGGACGTCGAAGCTGTACTGGGTCTCGGCTCGATTCAGAGTATCTCTTGCTTGGAACGGGAAAGCGTAGCCCTGTCGGCTCATGGCCCCCCGCACGAATTCGATTCTCCAGTCATCGCTGAGCACCTTCTGGATGGTCGCTGGGGTTATCTGGGGATTCTGGAGCAGTTCTTGGATCGTCTTTTCGTAGCTCGCGGCATCGAAATCCTGGCTCTCCTTGGCAAAGAATTTCGGCATCTGTCGCATTTTTTCCCGGAGCTGTTCCTCAGTGGGCTCGGGAATATGGAGTTTCTGTGTCTGCTGGAGCTCGATGGCGCGCTGGAGGGCGAGCTGGACCAGTTGCGCTTCGAAAAAGATAAAAGTGCCGTTGAGAACCGTACTCACCTGGGTTTCCCGAAACAGCGCATTCCGCTCGCGCTCGGAATGGAGGTCATAGCCGAAAAATTTCTCACGCTTCGCCCGACGGCCAGTCCCAATGCCGGGCGAGTTCCCGATGGTGAAGACGAACGAGACGATGATCACGAGGAGGAGGAGGGAGAAAATCCACTTATGGTGCTTTTGTAAAAAGCCCTGAAGAAAGGAAATCATGTGTGTGGAGCGGCACTCTAGGTGCTTCTTAGGGGAATTCAATCGTTAATTCCTCGGTTCACTGAGGTGGGGGCGACTGTCTTTGCAATGGAGGGAATAAAATTCTTTTATTCCCTCCATTGGGGCCCGCTGTGCGGGCGCTCCCGAAGGGAGCCAAAGACAGTCGTCTGGGGCACAGCGGTGGCATCTGAGGTGCCCTAGGGCCGCCGGTTCTTGGGGATTTTTGCCTACACCGGCGCTTCCGGGTAAAATTTTTTTGAGCAAAGGCTTGCTAAGTGTCTCTATCTACTTTCCTCAAAATTCATTGAATGTGGTTCTCCGTAAGTCCTGGGACCTAAGGAGAACCTGAGTGTCTTTGAGGAGAAGAAATTTTCAAAACACTCTCCGATCATTTTTTTTATCAGAGCCTGTCACTTGGTTTATGGAAAAGGAAGAGAGCTTGCCCTTAGAGGGCCTGGAGATCGTGGAGAAGCCCCGTGCCCGTCGAGGCCGCCCGCCCAAAAAGCAGATCGAAGGGGAGAGCGCTTTGCCCTCGAAGGTAAGGAGGACTAGGAGCAAGTCTTCGTCCGAGTCGCTTTCGGAGATTCCTGAGATGGAGAAGAAACCCTCTTTGGCAGGCGGTCGGGTCGGCCGCAAGGCCGCGGCTCCGGCCACACGGCTGCAGGAGGAGGCGAATGCCCCGATGCCGGTGGAAAGGCCACATTTGGCCCAGAGGACGATGTTCGCCTACAAGGATCAGGCGAAGGAGGAAGTCCGGGAGGAATGGGGCCCTCGGCCCCGCAGGATTTCGGAGAGGCTTCCGGATTCGGAGGCAACGCGCCCGTTTCACGGGGTGAATTCGGAGGATTGGGAAGGTGAAGCAAGGCCTATGTCTTGGCGGCCGAAAAACCAGGAACCTTCTCCCGTGGCCTCGATGCGCTTCTCCCGAGGCACCGCGTCGGGAGAGAATGGACCCCTATCCCGTTCGATGGGAAATGGACGGCGCTTCAGCACGACCGCAATGCCCCACCGGCCGAACCCGGGCAATCGGCTTCCCAGCCCCTATCGCCCCAATGCCCAAGTCGGCCATCACCAAAATTCCCAGCGGCCGAACAATGGCAATGGGAACCGCAACCTGCGCATCGGCGGCTTTTCCCTGGGCGGCCTGCGCAATCTGGAGATTTTTCGCCGAAAGGATTTTTTGGATCATTTGTTTGCCAATACCTTTCGGGAGACGGATGAGGTCTTTGATCTCATGCAGGCCTATGCCCAGACCCAGGTGGAGCTCCTGAAGTTCGTCGGTGAATCGGCACTGATGCCGGAGGAGCACATGCCGTCGCGCAGCAAGATCCTGGATGTCTGCATGCTGCACGCGCTGGAGGAAGGTACTCCGATTCGCGTGGAAGGGGTGCTGGAACAACTGGACAATGGCGATGGGGCGATTGTCTACGCAAAGGACTCCTTTCGCCTCCAGGCCAAGAGCACCTTCGTGCCGCACTGCCTCCTCCAGAGCTACGGTCTTCGGCGCGGCCAGAATATCAGCGCCTACATCCATCCGCCGAAGGAACAGTCCTCCTGTCCCTTTGCGCTGCGCATCATCGAGGTAATGGGCCTGTCTACGGCGCAGTCACTGCCGCTACTGCCGAAGTTTAAGGAGCTTACCCCCTGCTATCCCACCGAGCGCCTGCTCTTGGAATCTCCGGAAACGGTGCCTTGGGACAATCTCTCGATGCGGGTGGTGGATCTACTGACCCCCATCGGTCTCGGCCAGCGGGGTTTAATCGTGGCCGCTCCGCGCACGGGCAAGACGATGCTGCTGCAGCACATCGCCAATGCCATAGTTAAGGCCCGACCGGATGCCCATGTACTGATCCTCCTGATCGACGAGCGGCCGGAGGAGGTGACGGATTTCGCGCGCCACGTACCAGCGGAAGTTATCAGTTCCACCTTTGACGAATCCGCCGAGAACCACGTCGCCGTCGCGGACATGGCCATCGAAAATGCCCGCCGTCGTGTCGAAGCGGGGCAGCATGTGGTGATCCTCCTGGATTCCCTTACCCGCTTGGCTCGAGCCCACAATACCCGCCAGCCCAGCAGCGGCAAGATCCTCTCGGGGGGAATGGAGGCAAACGCGCTGCAGGAACCGAAGTCCTTCTTCGGCGCCGCGCGCAACATCGAGGGCGGAGGTAGTCTGACCATCTTGGCGACGGCGCTAGTCGAAACCGGCAGCCGAATGGACGATGTGATCTTCGAGGAGTTCAAAGGAACGGGCAATATGGAGTTACACCTCGACCGTATGCTGGTGGAAAAACGTATTTTCCCCGCCATCAATCTGGAAAAGAGCGGCACTCGCCGCGAGGAGCTGCTCTACCATCCGGACGAGATGGAAAAAATTTACACCCTGCGCCGTGCGCTCAAGGGCGTGCCCTCGATGGAAGCGATGGAGATGCTCCTCTCCCGCCTAAAAAAGACCCGCAGCAATGTGGAATTTCTATTGAGCGTTAATCGATGAGATCGCCAAAGACAAGGATGAGGCACGTTAGCTTATGGTGCTTGCGTTATTGAGGCCATGGGGCTCGATTGTCTTTTGAATCCTCATCGTTGGTTTTGGGAACCCTCATCGAGAGGATGGCAGCTCTCTCACAGGGGAAGATGGGCTGTAATCCTATCTCCCCAAAGTAAGTCATGGGAAGGTCCTTCTTGGGATTACTCGAGAGAGAGACGGTGTATCTAGAATATTTTTAAAGAGGTATAAGCCCGTCATGTCCTTCATGCTACCGCAGCCACGCATCAGAAAACCTAAAATATAGAACTGAAATCCCAACTCCTCCTATTAAGTGAGTAAATAGGGACTGGGGATGGGAAATTAGGAGAAGAAAAGTCATCCCGGGCAATAGAGGGCAAGCGCTGCCGTCAAGGTGAGCGTAGCCTCCGTAAGCCGAAAATAGTCAGTAGGGACGATCCTATTATAACTGTGATGGCTGCTAGGAATATTCTGCAATCCTGCCAGGTGCTGAAGAGTTCCGAAATTAGCTCCTTTTTTGTGTGTCTCCAGGGAGATTCCTGGCGATATTGATGCCACAGCGTCGGCGCTTGCAGGGTGAGGTATTTCCCAATCACCGACCAATTTCTCGGCTGCCACCAGCGCGGGAGCAGTTTGTGAGGATTCTTCCACGGCTTGATGGGCCCCGCGTAGTGAAGAACTGCAACTCCAGGTATGGGCTTGGAGATCGTTGGGAAGGGAGCAAAGGTGTTCCACTTGCCTTCGCATTCTAGAGTACGCCTGTTGAACACCACATTGATGGCATCTTGGTCGGGGTAAATGGATCGATGGCGGATCAACCAATCGATGGTTTTGGTGAACAGATTTTCTCGCCGTATGGCATCGAGCTCGAGAAGCAACACCCCGCTGTTGATGTATAGAAAAAAAGACTCATTGGGGCAGTATACCTGTAAATGCCTCATGCGTTTTTTCTGAATACCCGATGGGAAGATCGCAGGATCCTTTATGCATCCATCGCCTATGCCCGCTAGGGGATAATGCTCGTTAGGCAGCTTGTCCCACAAGTCTCTTAGGGAAGAAAAGATCAAAATATCTCCATCTAGATAGAGAACTTTGTGAAGCGCGGGGGAGAGTATTCTATCTAAGACGAGTCTAGTTGCCATCCCTTTAATAGGCCAAGCATCTATACCTATCCTTTGCCAAGCA
Source organism: Puniceicoccales bacterium (assembly GCA_031288595.1). Lineage (GTDB taxonomy): Bacteria > Verrucomicrobiota > Verrucomicrobiia > Opitutales > JAIRLG01 > JAIRLG01. The sequence continues at coordinate 40,043 of JAITRB010000013.1, read as the reverse complement.
TGGGGCAGACTCAGGCAGTGCTCGATCTGCTGTAAAGTACGTGCGTCGTCGTGGATTTGGATGCAGGCCCGAGGGAATAAGCCATCCAATTGCTGAAATTTCTCCCTATGCTCCGGTTTTAAAACTTCCGTCATGACAACGTGTATGAATGCAAAATCTTCCGGTGCGAGGTGTTTACAGAGACTATAGGCTGCGACTCCGCTTGCCTCGGCGTAGTTGTTGTCGAGACAAAACGCGACGTGGATCTCTTCGGCCTGAGCGGCGTAGAGCAAGACCGCAAGACTCCCAAATCCCAGAGCTGCTTTTTGAAAAAAAGCCACTAAAATATACTGGAAGTCTGAAGAGGGTTCGTTTTCTGTCAACGCCGAATCGGGTGCTGGTTGCTGCCCATTTTAAACTATCTTGGTCTTTTATCTTATGGGAAAAGTACGGGCGGACCGGCTCTTGTTGGAGCGCGGACTGGTGGCGAGCCGCTCCCAGGCCCGAATGCTGATTCTGACGGGCAAGGTGCGTTTGGAAAACGGAGTCCTCCTCTCGCGTCCCGCCCAAGTCCTGGCATCGGAAATATTCCTGTCACTGGATTCGGCAGCGAAGTTCGTGAGCCGCGGCGGGGAAAAACTGGAAGCGTTTCTGGAAACATTTTCCGTCGATGTGTCCGGCCGCTATGCCCTGGATGTGGGCGCTTCGACGGGCGGATTCGCGGATTGTCTGCTCCGGCACGGGGTGGCTTCTGTCACCTGCGTCGACGTGGGACATGGTCAGCTGCATCCCCGATTGCGCCGTGACGTGCGTATCCGGAACCTCGAGGGCCTGCACGCCGGGGATATTTCCACCGACCTGGTCGGAGCGCGTCCCTTCGAGCTCATCTGCGTCGACCTGTCCTTCATCTCACTCCGGAAAGTCTTGCCTGTGCTTTGGCGCTTCTTGGCCGAAGGTGGAATCCTGATCGCTCTTATCAAACCCCAGTTCGAAGCGGGCAGATCAATCATGGCCCGCTGCCGCGGTGTTCTGCGGGATGCCATTCTTCAGGAAAATCTGAGGGACTCGCTCGTCTCCTTTGCCCTGCAGCATCTCGATGGCAGCTGCTTGCTCGGCCTGATGGATTCTCCTCTAAGGGGCACTCGTGGCAATCGGGAGTTTCTCATGGGCCTGAAGAAAAGGGAATGGCAGCGTGATCGGAGTGCTGGAGAATCCACTGGCGTAGGTGAGTTGTGATGGGGCCGAGCCGAGAGGCCTGATCAGCGCTGATGGCTGCGAGCGGCTGGTGCAGGATCTGGCGGAGCTCTTCGGCTTCTCGATGGGGGAGCAGCCAATTCTGGCGGACGGGCAGCCCTTCCAGCTGGGCAAAGCGGTAGAGCAGTTTGAGGAGCACGGCAGCGGAACGGGCCTCGTCTTGAAAGCGGGCACTGCTCACCTGGATGAAGGCGAAGACGTCGGCATCGATGGCGCAGGCGGGTGGAAGGTAGTGCTTCAGGAATTGAAACCATTGGGAGCTGTGGAGGAAGAGTGGGTAATGCTGCTTGAGGGATGGGAAACGCCGCTCGATGTCGTAGTGATCGATGAAGAGGATGTTCGACGAGCCGGCTTCACGGCTCTGGGCATGGATATGGTCGAAAACATCCGGAATGTCGTGGCGCCGATGCCTCCTGGCAAAAGCCACCGTGTAGCCATGAGATTGGCTCAGGACCTCCCATCGGAACATGCGCTCGCGGTAGACTTCCTGTGAGAGGAGGATGAGGGTCAGTTCGGCCATGAGTCTTCTGGAGGGAATTCCTCAGTGCCAGGTCTTTTGCCTAAATCTCTTCTCCGCATCGCCAGGTGGGTTTTCAGATTTATGATGGGGAATAGGATGAGCTTCTCCTGCACATGCGCAACCGTATGTGAAAACTCCCCTGTTCGGCTCGACGGGGCCGGAGGGCGATGCCCCTGTTATGTGGGAGGAAGTATGGGGAAAGGGAACGCTGGGGAGGCAAAGAGCCCATTGTGATCGTGCATAGCCCGATGGAACCTTTCTGCGGCGAAAAGTGTTTTTCTTCGCCGGCTTTCGATTTCGGAGAAATCGGGCCCGCGCAGCGGGCCCCAGGGCCCAAATGATTTTCTATCATTTGGGCCCTGGAAAGCCAGCGAAGACGGGCTCCTCACACTCCAGGCCTGGGCGGATTTTCCCAATTCTCCAGGCCTCAGAGAGCCGATAGCTGCTGGCGGCGCTGCTCCAGAGCCTCCGCCTCCAGCGGGACATAGGGCTGGTGTCAGGCAACTTCTGGCCAATACGGATCTTCCTCAAAATCCGCAGTGGAAATATCCTCCAGTGCCTTGCCTGTCCCTAGGAGCTTGGGATCGTTTTTTTACAAATCTGCCAGCTAAGAAAACTCGGAGTTGACGCTGGATTCCGGCCACCTACAATACTTAGCTCAGGCATATGGCTAATCCTTATCATCGAATTCTGATCAAGATCAGTGGTGAGATTCTGCGCGATGTGACGCGGGGGGGCATTCTCAATCCCAAAATGCTGACCTTGCTGAGCGATGAGCTCAAGGAGCTCCATCAGGAAAAGATCGAAGTGGCTCTGGTGATCGGCGGAGGGAATATTTTTCGAGGCCTGGCGGGACAGCATCAGGGCATCGAGCGCATTCGCGGGGATCACATGGGCATGCTCTCGACGGTCATCAATGCGTTGGCCATCGAGGGGGCCCTGCGCCAAAATGGTTTGGCGGCCCAAATCCAGCTCGCTGTCGAGATGCCCCAGATCGCCGAGCTCTTCCGCAAGGACAAAGCCATACGGGCTCTGCAGGAGGGGCGCATCCTGCTCTTCGCCGGAGGCACGGGCAGTCCGCTATTCTCGACGGATACCGCGGCCGCGCTGCGTGCAGTGGAGATCGAGGCCGAGGTCATCTTCAAGGCGACCAAGGTGGACGGGGTCTACGACAAGGATCCGCTCCAGTATCCCGATGCCGTGAAGTACGAGACGATTTTCTTTCCGGAAGTGATGCAGAAGGGATTGCAGATCATGGATGCGGCGGCCTTTGCGCTCTGCATGGAGAACAAAATGCCTGTGCGAGTCTTCGACATGCAGTGGGGAAAGCGTCAGATCCTGCGGGCGGCCAGGGGCGAGCCCCTCGGAACACTCATTCAGTAGCTTTCGGTACAACTGACTGTGGGCAGTGATCTTTTAGAATCTTCCCAGAAGAAGATGCAGCAGGCGGTGGAGCATACGGCCAGCGAGTTCCGTTCGCTGCACACCGGCAAGGCAACGTCGGCCATGGTCGAAAATCTCGCGGTTGAGGGCTATGGAAATCGCTTGAAACTCAAGGAAATCGCCACAATCACGGTTCCGGATGCCCGTACGATTCAGATCCAGCCCTGGGATCGCGGCATGGTTCCACCGATCGAAAAGGCGATTCTTCTGGCGAATATCGGCCTGTCGCCTGTGACGACGGGACTGCTGATCCGCTGCCTCGTGCCCGAGATGAGCGGCGACCGGCGCAAGGAGCTGATCAAGGTGGCCCACGGAATGGCCGAAGAGGGACGTGTGGGCGTGCGCGCGGTACGACAGGAGTTCATGAGTTCCGTAAAGCAGGCGAAGAAAGTGGGGCCTATGTCCGAGGATGAACTCAGCCGGATAGAAAAGGAGATTCAGAAGCAGACCGATCAGGCCATCGCGGCGATCGATGACTTACTGGCCAAAAAGGAAAAGGAATTGCTGAGCATTTGAGTCGCTTTCAGCTTGCCATGTGGCTAAGACTTCCTTCGGTGCTGCTCCCTAATCTCCGGTGAAATTCCATCTTGTGGCTTAGCTCTCGGAAGGTGCGCTTTCGCTTGCCCGATGGTGTAATGGTAGCACAACTGATTTTGGTTCAGTTTGTCTAGGTTCGAATCCTGGTCGGGCAGCCAAGGAGGGGAGATGCTGTTCGATATTTACGAATAAATTTTCAGTCTGGTGTTGTGACTGTGTCCCTGATTTGGCGTGATCTCGGAATTGGGGTTTGACGCCTTTGCGATGAGGAAAAATGCAAAGCGGAAGCTTTCATTTTTCCTCATCGCAGCCCGCATAGCGGGCGGGAGCCCGAAGGGCTCAAAGGCGGAAGCCCGCCGGACGAACGGAGACGGTAAACGGCCACTCGCTCGACGATGAGGTCATTTTCGGCTGGACATTTGGGGGCGGGACGATGATGCAGATCTGCTGCGTCCTGGAAAAGGAAGAAGAGAGAGCTGGCAGCCTTTTTCGTGGCTTTTTGAGGGAAATCTTCCCCCAAAAAAGATTTCAAAAGGGAAATTATAAAATATCCTCTTCTAAGGCATAGGGTAAGGTAGGAATAAGGATTGTTTTATATGAAAGGGATAACCATAGTGATCAGCACGGCCTTTCAAGATGCGGGCGATGCGGCTAGAGCCATCGAAATAGCCAAGGCGTTGAAAAACTACCGACCGGACGATAGGGTGCCCAGGATAATATTCCTATCCCACGGGAGCAGATTCGAACGGATGGTTCTGGATCTTGGATTCGAGATATATCACGCCGAACCGAAATTGTCGGGTATTGGCCTTTACCAGGATTTGGGCATGACGACGACCGATCTTATCGCCTCCGAAGAATTGGCCAGGGAAATGATTCAGGGCGAAATCGCGGCCTATGGCGAAATAAAGCCGGACATCGTCATGCACGGTTTCTGGCCGATAGCGGGCCTGGTCAGGAGAATGATGAAAAAAGAAATCCCGGGGGTTTGTTTCGTTCCGCTGCCCTTGGTTCCCGATTTTTGCAAAGTCCTTCCGGATGTGCCGGAACAGTTGAAGCTATTCTCGATATTTCCAAAGCCTCTGCGCCTGTGGCTGTTCCACCACATTCCGGATTTCATCAGGAATAGAGTGCCGATACTGAGGCAGAACAACATCAGACGAGCCGCCTATGATCTGGGATGGCAGGGAGAAAAATTGATCAATGTATTCGACTTGCTGAAGTCCGACCTGATGGTCGTGAATGACCTGGCGTGCTATTACGACGCGGATAAGTTTCCTCCGAGCGTGCAATTTACCGGGCCATTGTTTTCCGTTCCCGATGACGAGGTGCCGATAGATCTAGAGATCATGGAAGTTTTTGATCCCAAATCCGGCAGGCCCAGGATTTTCTGTACATTGAGCAGCTCCGGTTCTGAAGAGATGCTTAAGGAGGTCATCGGTGTTTTTACATACGGCCCTGGGCTAGATTGGAATGCTGTGATACTTTCTCCTCACTTTCCAGTTGAAAGAGCAAAAGAGCTGTTAGGGAGGCGCCAGGGCATCCATATCACCGCCAAGTTCGTTCCTGCGTTGAAAATAAACGCGATGGCCGATGTCACGATAAGTCACGGGGGACAGGGCACTTTGCAAACGGCCCTTTATTCCGGCTGCCCGATTGTCGGTGTTGCTGCCCAGCAGGAGCAATTCATCAACCTGTCGAATATGGAATCGCGCGGCGCCGGCATACGCATCCCACTCGGCCAATGGAGGGCGAAGAATATCCAGAGGTCGGTTCTCAGGATTCTGTCCGACACGCGGTGCAAGGAATCGGCGATGGCACTGAGGGAGTGCATGAAATCTTCGGATGGAGCAAAAAATGCGGCTGTCGCGATTTGGGAAACGATGGGGCAAAAACTTCTTTAACGTGGTGCATGCTTCCAGATTGAGGGATGAATTTTTGATCAACTGTCCGCGGAATGAGGTATAGGCCTATCTGCAAGGTATTTTAGCTCTGCTGGCTCTGTTCTGTTCGCCGTCTTTGGATTCCGAAGGAATCGCCCGCTCTGCGGGCATCAAGCCACAAACCTGCGGTTTGTGGCTTGCAAAGACGGCGGAGACCGAAACCAAGCCTCGGCTCCAACCTGCGGCTGACCCACGCTCTGGTGGAACTTGCTCTGAGGAAAGCAAAAAGGATTTAAACGGAGAAAGAAAAGGAGGCTTCAAAAAAAACGCACACTGGGCATCCCATTACGAGAAGCGCGCAGATATACCTCCGCATAGACTTACTTGCGCTGGCATTTTTGGAATAGCCCGGCATCATCGATGCTCTTTAAGAAAATCAAAGAGAGGAAAGATATGCGTTTTCGCTACGCCACTCGTTCGGCGATGAGGTCATTTTCGGCAGGGCGTTTGGGGGCTAGGCGATGGGCGGAGCGCAGGTATTCCAATGCCGCTTCGAGATGGGTCTCGTCATTGTAGTGAACCGTCATAAGCGATTCGCCCTGCTTAATCTGAGCACCGACCTTCTTGATCTCGGAGATGCCGACGGAGTGGTCGATACTGTTGTCCGGTCGTCGTGAGAGCAGATCAACCCCACGGGCGATCAGGCCCGCATCGATGGTGTGGACATAGCCGCGCTTCATGGCCGATAACCTACGCACCTGGGAAGCCTTGGGAAATTTGTCCGGATTATCGATGTAGCTTCCATCCCCTCCCTGGGCCACGACCATTTCGCGGAACTTGGCTAGGGCAGTGCCGTCGGAGAGGTGGCGTTTGATCATCTGTTTGGCGGAAAGCGTCGAGCCCGCAACACCGGCGAGCCGAACCATTTCCATCCCGAGGCGCAGTATCAGCTCGTCGCTCTCGGAGTCCACTTCACCGTGCAGGATGCGGATAATTTCCTGGATTTCCAGGCCGGTACCGACGGTATTACCCAGCGGCTGATTCATGTCCGTGACCAGCGCCACGCAGCGCCGGTTCATGCCCTTGGCAACGCGGGTGATCAAGCGGGCGAGCTGCTTCGCCTCTTCGAAGCCGCGAATATAGGAACCATTGCCCCATTTGACATCGACGACGACGCCTTCAGCCCCTTCGGAAAATTTCTTGCTCAGCAGGCTGCAGGTCGTCAGGGACAGGCTCGGGATGGTGCCTGTCTGCTGCCGGATGCGGAAGAGCAGGTGATGAATCGGCGTGATCTGCTGGAACTGCCGCGTGATCGCGCAGCCGATATCATGTACCTGCTTGGCGAAACGCTCGGGTTTGAGGTCGACCGAAATGCCTGGAATCGCGCTGAGCTTGTCCAGATCGCTGATGATAAATCCCTCCTCTTCTCCCAGCATGGCGGGAACGGCGATCCCACAGGCAGCTGCTAGGACGATGAGGACCAGTCCCGTCTTGTCCCCGACTCCACCGGTCGCGTAGCGATCGATCTTGGGACGGGCGATTTTCGGCAGGGCGAAAATCTCTCCGGATAGCATCATCTCCTCCGTGAAAAGGGAGGTTTCCTGCAGAGAAAGTCCGCGGAAGTAAATGGCCATGACGAGGGCAGCCAACTGCGTATCCGAAATGCGCTGCTTGAGGATGGACTCGGCCAGATAGCGGATCTCTCCTTCACTGAGCTCCTCGTTGTCCCGCTTCTTTTCTATGAGAAGATGAAAAGAGTGCTCGAGGTTTTCTGCCTGATCCTTAGTGCTCTCCGATTCCATGAAAACTGAGTTTTCCTAGCGACCTCATGAATTCCCTCCGACGAGGAGTTAGCATAAATTTTATAAATTGTCAAGGAGAGATAATTCCTGCACTTTCCGTCAATAGCAAAGTTGTGAGGGGATCCTCGCCAAAATCGGCGAAAATCCTGCTTTGCTAATCGCTATCTTAAGAATGAAGCCTGATCTGCTCCTGAAATTTCAGGGTCGAGGGCTCGCGTCGGTCATCCCTCCAGCGCCGGAGATCGTGGAAACTGGCATAGATCATGAGGCTCAGGAAAAAGAGGATGAAGAGGATCTGGCTGTGCTGCCACCACCGCAGGGGAAAGCCATTGCCCAAGAGCTTCTGCAGTCCAGCCATGATGAGGTGGCCACCGTCGAGCACCGGCAGCGGCAGGAGATTGATGATGGCGAGATTGACGTTGAGCATGACGAAAAAGGCCAGCAGAGTCCAGAGACTGTGGGCAGCGAGGGTCTTCATCGTCCTGAAAATGCCTGGGGGGCCCATCAAGTGCCGCAGGGCCACATCCGAGTGCGGCGAGAGCAGGCTGCACAGGGTTTGGACGCTCTGAAGCGCGTAATTCCTGATCTGCTGCCAGGGCGAGAGGTGGATCCAGACCATTTCCGGCGCGCATTCGATGCCCAGCCGGCGAATCGTCGTCGCCGCTATACTCTGGAATCTATAATTCCCCAGCGGGTATTCATAAACACTGCCATCGGATTTCTGAAAGCGGAGCGAAGAGGGCCTGTCGCGGGATAGCCATTCGCCCAAGTCGGAAAAAACGGCCAAATTCGCCGGTAGGATGAGTCCATCACCGGCGGCCAGGGGAGAGGGAGAATGCTGCTCCGCCGAAAACCCGATTTCGAAACGGCCCTCGATTCCCTTTGAATTCAGCGAGGAAAATGAGTCACGCGGGATGAGGCAGAAGATTTCTTCGCCCCGGGAATCTTCGAGCTTCCAGTAGGCCTTGCTGATGGGAACATCGGTCAGCGCGGCGGGGAGGGAAATCTCTTCCCCTCGTCGCCTCACGGAGAGCTGAATGTCCGAAGGCACTCCCTGAATGTAGTCCTGCAGGTGTTGGAGTGAGTAGAGCGTCTGCCCATCGACGGCCAGAAGCTGATCTCCTCTCTGTAATCCGGCCTTGGCAGCAGGGGAGTCCGGCACGATGGCCGTGATCTTCAGGGAAGAGGTCGGGGCGATTCCGAGACTGCGGAGACTGTCCGAGCGGCTAGCGAATGGGCAGATTTTGACGGGATGGAGCGTGAGCGGGAGAATCGCGTCGCCACGTCGCACTTCCAAGTCCACCGTCGCCTGTCCCTGATCATCGTGCCCGGAACCAATCCCGATGGCCTGTTGGATGGCTTCGAAGCAGGAGACCGCTTGCCCATCGACGGACAGAATGACATCGCCCAATTGCAGTCCTGTCCCTAGATTGGGGTTGGGGATGTCGCCGAGAGGAGTCGGAAGATGGGGGAGAATGTAGCCAATAGCCCGTGAAGAATCTTCGGGGAGGCCTGGTGTGCCGTGGATCCATAACACCGAAGCCACGAATAACGCCAAAAGGAGGTTGAACAGCGGCCCCATCAGTGCCACAAAACACCTATCCCAGGCACTCAGCTGCTGTTTGCAGGTATCGGGGATGCCATAGCTGCCTTCAAGGGCCTCGAGTTCAGCGAGTTGGGGCAGGGCGACATAGCCTCCCAGCGGCAGGAGCGAAAGGCAGAATTCCGTTCCCCGAAATTTCCAAGAGAAGAGCTTGGGCCCGAAGCCGATGGAGAATCTCGGGATGAATAGCCCCTGCCGCCTGGCCGCTAGGTAATGGCCCAGTTCGTGGATGAAAATAGATGCCTCGAAGAGGAGGATGCTGAGCAGGACGGAAACCATAGGCTGCGCGGCTCTCGTGGAGTATAGGGATGCCCAGCGTCTGTCCAGTGTGTTCTTGTAAATGGCGATCTTCGTGAGAGGGGGAAAGGGTTATTTGGGGCTGGCTTTCGATTTCAAAGAAATCGGGCCCGCGATGCGGGCCGTCCGAAGGGCAAGGACAGCTGTCCTTGCCCTTCGGACAAAGCCAGCCCCGAAAACGAATTGGAAATGAGAGGAAAGAATGAATGACTGGAAGGAATTTAGCCTCAGGGACCGCTGCCCTAGCGTTATAGGTGGCCATGGATCGAATACCTGAGCAAAATCCCCTCTAATTCTAGCTTTAGCCCTGGCTCTAGTCCGATTCCTCGTCTGCTTCCGTAGTCCCATTCTGGTGCCTGCATCCCTTATCCCTCACCCTTTTTGATGCCCTACATTTAGGGGCTAATCCCTCCGACTTATGCCAGCTTGAGTCGAATGCCAACTATTTTTTCTGACGGAATGTCCGGTAATGTCCAGCGGTGTCTTTCCTTCAGAACTTTGAGAGGCGGCCTCCGTTACCTCGGAAGCTAATTCTTGTCCGTCAGGAGGAACGATTCCACGCACGAATCAGTGGGGACAATCAAAGTGAATGCATCTTCCCCGCTGTTATTGCGGGCTTTCAAGATCCTTCGAACTCGCTGGGGCTCCGCTTGCTTTCTTACGTCCAGACCTGGAGCTGATGAAAAGAAACGCCGAGTGTGTACAGGATTTTACATCGATTCGACAGGACAGTGATTAAAAAATTGCCTCTGGGCGCAGGTCATCCATAATAGGTACGTGGATTTACGCCTGCTGGATGGGGAGGAGGAAGTATCTCCCATCGTGCGTTTTGTCGACAATATCCTGAAGCGCGCGGTGGAAATCCACGCCTCGGACGTGCATTTCGAGACTTTTGAGCGGAACATGCTGGTGCGGCTGCGCGTCGACGGTGTGTTGCGGGAATATCCATCACCGGAACGGGGATTGGGCGATGCGATTATCTCGAGGGTGAAGACCCTGGCCAATTTGGATTCGGCGGAAAAGCGCCTGCCGCAGGATGGGCACATCGAGCGCGAATACGCCAGGCGCCCGGTGGATTTCCGCATATCGACATTGCCGACCCAGTACGGGGAGAGCGTCGTCCTGCGCGTGCTGGACCAGGGTGCCTGGCACTTCGACATCGACAAGGTCGGCATGCCGGTTCCCATTTTGGCCGCGGTCAAGGAATCGCTGAACGGAGGTTCCGGCATTTTACTGACCACGGGGCCTACCGGCAGTGGTAAGACGACGACGCTGTACAGCGCTCTCCGGTATATCAGTCAGGAGGGGATCAAAATCCTGACCGTCGAGGATCCCGTCGAGTACGAGATGGAAGGGATGATCCAGGTCAATGTCCGCGACGAGGTGGGTCTGACCTTCGACCGTGCGCTGCGGGCCTTTCTGCGCCACGATCCGGACAAGATTCTCGTCGGAGAGCTGCGCGATACGGAAACGGCAAGGGTGGCGATTCAGGCGGCCCTGACCGGCCATCTGGTGCTGGGTACCCTGCACACCAACGATGCGCCGAGTACGGTGATGCGCCTGGTGGACATGGGGATCGAGCCCTATCTGATCGCTGATACGATCAGGGGCATTCTGGCCCAGCGCCTGGTGCGGCGCATCTGCGAGCAGTGCAAAGAGACCTGCGAAGCGACGGCGGAAGAGCTGCGTTTTTTTCCCGAGCTCAAGGGCCAGGCACTTTATCGGGGCAGCGGCTGCGAGGCCTGTTCTCATACGGGTTACGCCGGCCGCTTCGCGCTCTACGAATGGATGCCGGTGTCGCTCGCGATCCGTGAGGCGATCCGCACCCATTCCTCCCGAACGCAGATCCAGCATTGGGCCATACAGGAGGGCTATGTGCCCCTGCAGCGAGAAGGCATCCACCACGTCCAGAACGGGGAAACAACAGTATCCGAGATATTGAGAATCCAGTGAGCGCTCGGTTTAGGAGAACTGTTTGGCCAGGGCCAGGCGATGGATTTTGGCATTGTGCCGCACATCCACCGGCAGTTTTTTTCGGAAGAAGAAGTGCCGGATACAGCGGGTTTTCTCGTAGCGCTGCGCGATTTCCCAAAGCTCCCCGATGAAACGCTTCTTCTGATACGTCCAGAGCGGATAATGCCCGAATTTCGGCTGGACGACGATGGCGGGGAACGTGAGGCCCTTTCTCCTAAGGCCGATGAGGGCACAACGGGCGACAAGTGGGTGCTTGAGGAAAAGGGGCTCCGTGCAGTCGGGATAGAAGATCTCGTCGCCGACGAGGACGCGCTCCGCCAGGCGCCCGCAGAACCAGAGCCGGCCTTGCTGATCCAGAAAGCCCAAGTCACCCATGCGGTGCCAGACGCTGTCGCCGTCATGAATCTTGGCCAGTTGGGTCTTTAGGGGCTCGCCGTCATAGCTCTCCGTCACCATGGGCCCATCGACGATGATCTCCCCCACATGGCCCGTCGCGAGCTCCAGGGCAGGCTCCCATTGGGAAATTGCTTCCTCCGTAACCCGAATGATCCGAACCTGAGCACCGGTGATGGGCTGCCCGACGCAGGTACCGGCGCCATTTTCCTGAAAGACCTTCCAGCGGGAGAGGATCTCGTCCCCGCGGATATCGGTGATGGGCAGAGCTTCCGTCGCACCGTAGGGGGTGTGGATCTCGGCATGGGGAACGATGCGCCGCAGCAGCTCCAGCGTCGGGACATCACAGGAAACACCGGCCAGGAAGAGGAAGCGAATCTCCGGAAGCTGAATGCCGTGGCGGTAGCCGTGGAGGGCGATTTTTCTCCACAGCACCGGTGCGCCGAAACTGCTCGTGACGCGATGTTGCCGAATGGCCTCGATGATCTTTTGGGCCCGCAGCCGCGAGGGCTTCGTCGCATCCATCTCGGGAAGAACGCTCGTGCGCCCGATGATGGGATTGAAGAGCGAGAAGAGGGGCAGGAGAGGAAGATCGACGTCATGTTCGGCCAGGGGATAGTTGCCCAGTAAAGCCGCCAATTGGGCGGAGAAATGCCGATGGCTGTAGTGGACGCCCTTGGCTGTCCCCGTCGATCCGGAGGTGAAGAGGATAGCCGCCAAGTCATCGGGATGTACGGAAACACTGGGAGATCGGCGGAAGGGTGATTCGGCGGAGGCGGTGCAGCGTCTCCAGGAGCGGTAGAAAGCCCGGGTGAGCCAGATCGCACGCGGCCTGGGTTCGAAGGAGTAGAGGAAGATGGAGGTCCAGCGCAGCCTTCTCGCTCCCAGGATGAAGTCAGGATGGGCCTTCCGCGCGCAGGACAAAAAGCACCGCAGGCCCATGCCGGCATCGATGATGATGGGAATTGCTCCCAGGCGCAGGAGAGCGAAGGTGCAGGTGATGAGTTCATGCCCAGGCCGTACAGCCAGCAGGACACGATGCCGCTTCGAGAGGTGGAAGTTTTCCCGCAACAGGCGCATCAGGCCCTCGATCTCCTCGTGCAGATCGCGAAATGTTTTGGAATCCCAGTGCGCTCGCCTAAGGCCTAGCCAGCGACGCTTAGGAAGGAGCAGTGCCGGGCGCTGAGGTGTCTTTTGGGCGTGGAGGACGAGCTGGTCGGCTATGTGGGTGCTGGATACCTCCCTTTCCTCCATGGGGGCAAGACGCTAGAGCTTTCTGTTCCATGGCAATCTGATAAGCCCGTGTCCGGCAGAAATGTTTTCGGTAGTGGTGATGGCCGATCAGACTCAGGGCCATGACGCCCAGAAGGGTCGTTGGGCCGATGCCCGGGATGACATGCGAACAGGTCCAGAAACAGGCCAGATGCTCATCGCAAAATCGGAGAATCCCTTCGAAAACCCGGATGTAGGGGAGCAGGAGCTGTGTCAGGATCCAGTGACCGAAATTGCCGAAAAAGTACCCGATGACCAGGGTACAGAATCCACTGACGATGAGGCCCAGGGCGAGCGGAATGGCGATGAGATTGATGAGGATACCGCCGAGGCTGAAGGAGCCGAAATACTCGATGCTGAGCGGTAGGGTCAACAGGGCGATCGGTACCGAGATGCAGAAGGAGTTCAGGCCGTAGGAGAAAAAAGAGCGCAGGCAATGGCTCCAGGAGGTGGACTTGGGAGCCTTGGATCGTAGCCGACGCGAGAGGTGATTCACCAGAGGGCCTCCCAAAAGGGTGATGCAGAGCACGGCGCTGTAGGAGAATTGCATCCCCCAATCCCAGAGTTGCTGAGGATAGGCAAGCAGCGAGAGGATGCCGGCGAAGCTGATGGCGGAGAGCATCGAGGCCTTCCGGGAGAAGAAACAGGCCGACCAGAGATAGCTCAGCATGAGAAAGGCCCGTACGGCCGATGGCGGAGCGCCGATGACCCAAGTGTAGAGGCCGAGAAGGAGGATACAGGGCAGTCGTCGCTGTCGCCTGGAAAGTCGCAGGAATTTGAGGAAGATTCCCAATGTCCATCCGATGATGTCGACGTGCAGCCCGCTGATGGCCAGGAGGTGCGCGACACCGGTGCGGACGAAGAGCTGCTTCTGGGAGCGCGGCAGGTCGCCCCGGCAGTTGAGGAGCATACCTCGCAGGAGATGGGTATCCCCATGGGAGCACAGGACTTGCTCCCGGGCACGTTCCTGGAGCTGTCGGCAGTGGCGAAAGAAGGCTGGGCCCTCGCGGACGACGGATCGAATATTCCCGCGACCGATGTGGAGCGGAATGCGCACCCGTTGCAGATAGGATTCGAAGGAATGGGGCGCGTAACTCCCCTTCAGGAGCTGGAGATGGGCGCAGATGCGCAGGGTCTGACCACGGTAGTGCCTCTGCGGAGATTTCTCGTCGAGCGTGAAGTGGACGCGTTGTCCCCTGAAGCTCGTGGCCAGAGCGGGGCCGTCGACGAGGATTCCTTGGCCGTAGATCTGGTGCGCCCGGGCACTTGTGCGGGCATAGGTCCGCTGCAGGCGGAGATCGAGGGTATACCATCCGTCCCTGAAACCTTCGGCTTCGAGCGCCGGAGGACTGCGCCACTGGGCGTAGAGGGCGAAGGCCAAGACACAGAAACTCGGGCTGATCAGCGCCCTTTCCCAGCCCTTATCTCCAGAGGGCATATCTTTACCATCCCAGAGCTGACGGCGGAGGGAAAGAGATCGGTATAGGAGGAAAAATATTCCCAGTGCAGGCCATGGAGAGCCTCGCGGGAGCCATTCCGATAGAACGATGCCAAGCCCGAGGCAGATCAGCAGGCGCCACAGGGGTGCTCGGTCGTCGACGCTTGGAAAGGGCAGCATGGGAGATTTTGCCCTCGGGGCTATCGGAAATCCTCTCTCGAGGCAAGTATGTTTTAAAAAAACCTGGATTGGGATGAGAGAGATCTGGAGGTTTTTTAGTGGCTTTAGGTCAGGGTTTGAGGATTTGGCTAGATCTCCCGCTTATGTCCTTTCCGATAACAGTGTTTTGTGGGTTTGGGGCCGGCTTTGCAGGGGGTAAAAATGATTTTTTCATCATTTTTATCCCCTGCGGCCCGCTGCGCGGGCCCGATGCCGAAGGCATCGAAAGCCGGCCCCAAAACAAGAAAGAACAGAATTCGCCCTTCCTCTCCCCACTCCTTTTCCGCTTGCGAAGTTTTGCGGTCGAGGCACATTGCTCCCGTGCCCAGATGGCGGAATCGGCAGACGCGTCGGACTCAAAATCCGATTCTCGCAAGAGAGTGAGGGTTCGACCCCCTCTCTGGGCACCAGGGAATCCGGTAGCCATAAAGAGGCTTGTCTTGCCGGAACTTTGGGGTTCTTTAGAAGGGAACCCTCATGCCAGCCATTGAGCGTATCCGCAATTTCTGCATCATCGCCCACATCGACCATGGGAAGACGACGCTGTCCGACCGGCTGTTGGAGTATACGCATACCCTGCAGCAGCGGGAGATGCAGGAGCAGGTACTGGATTCCATGGACCTGGAGCGGGAGCGCGGCATCACGATCAAGTGCCATCCGGTGACCATGCGGTATCGGGATAGGATGGAGGCTGAATGGTTGCTGAACCTGATCGATACCCCCGGGCATGTGGACTTTTCCTACGAGGTTTCTCGCAGCTTGGCCGCCTGCGAGGGGGCGCTGCTCCTGGTGGATGCGGCCCAGGGCATCGAGGCCCAGACAGTGGCCAATGCACAGCTGGCGATGCGGCAGGGTCTGGTCATCATCCCCGTCCTCAACAAGATAGATCTGCCCCATGCGCGGCCGGAGCTGGTCCTGCAGCAGCTGGAGGACATCCTGGCCATTCCGCGGGAAGAGGCGATCCCGGCGAGTGCCAAGTCCGGCCAGGGTGTGCCGGAGATTTTTGAAGCCATCCTCAGCCGCATTCCGGCTCCGAAGGGAGCGGAAGATGCTCCGGCCAAGGGACTGATTTTCGA
Organism: Puniceicoccales bacterium; assembly: GCA_031288595.1. Lineage (GTDB taxonomy): Bacteria > Verrucomicrobiota > Verrucomicrobiia > Opitutales > JAIRLG01 > JAIRLG01. The sequence continues at coordinate 24,353 of JAITRB010000013.1, read as the reverse complement.
TTCCGTGTTCAGCGCCTACCAGGGCGCGATCTGTCACGTGCGGGTATTTTCCGGAAGTTTTCGCGCCGGAGACGAAATATGGCTGATGCGGACGCAGCAGCACGGTGTTCTCAAGGAAGTGGGCCTCTTCTCTCCCCAGATGCGGAAAGCGGAGAGGATTGCGGCCGGACAGGTGGGTTATCTCGTCAGCAACCTGAAAAGGGTCTCCGATGTCAAAATAGGAGACACGGTGACCCTTCTGCGCGAACCGGCGGCCCAGGCTTTGGAGGGCTACCGGGAGGTTCGCCCGATGGTCTTCAGCGGGCTCTATCCCCTCGATACCTCGCAGTATCCGAAGCTGCAGGCGGCCCTAGAACGGCTCCAGCTCAACGATGCGGCCCTGGTATTCCAGCTGGAGAGTTCCAGCGCCCTGGGCTTCGGTTTCCGCTGCGGATTTCTGGGCCTGCTGCACATGGAAATCATCCAGGAACGCCTGCGGCGGGAGTACGAACTCGACGTGATCTCCAGCTATCCGGCCGTGGTTTATCGGATTTTCCTGACGGATGGCTCGCACTTGGAAATCGAAAACCCGATGGCGCTGCCGGAGCCTTCCTCCATTGCCTCCATCCATGAGCCGACCATCACCGCCACGCTGCACATTCCCAACGATGCGATCGGCGATGTGCTGTCGCTGGTGGCCGAGAAGCGCGGGGCCTGCCGGCGCACCGAGACTGTGGACGCGCAGCGGGTCATGCTCGTGTGTTCGCTGCCGCTGAGCGAAATTCTGGTCGATTTCAATGACCGCCTGAAGAGCCTTACCCGTGGCTATGGTTCCATGGACTACGAGCTGGGCGATTACATCCCGGCTGATTTGGTGCGCCTAGATATTCTGGTGAACGGCGAGCCCATTGAGCCCTTCGCGTCCATCGTTCACCGCGACAGGGCCGTCGCTCGTGGGCGTGAGCTCTGCGAGAAGTTGAAGGAATTGCTGCCGAAGCAGCTCTTTAAAATCGCCATTCAGGCGGCGGTGGGCAGCAATGTCGTCGCCCGCGAAACCCTGGGGGCTCTGCGCAAGGACGTGACCGCCAAGTGTTATGGCGGTGACATCACGCGGAAGCGGAAGCTTTTGGAAAAGCAGAAAGAGGGGAAGAAGCGCATGAAGCAGATCGGAAAGGTTTCCATTCCGCAGGACGCCTTTCTGAAAATTCTCAAGTCTTCGACCTGATGCCGGTCCCTGTCCATGTCCTCGATTTCGAAGGGAAGCTTCAATCGGGTATTGCGGAATGGGGCATCGTGTCGCTCGAGGGACAGAAGCTCATCGCCACGCGAACGCAGCGCTGTCGGCTCCAAGACTCATCGGAAGAAATTTCGGGAAACTGCGCGGATTTTAAGGAGAATGCCGCTTATTTTCTCCAGCTCCGCCGGACGGGAATCTTCTGCGCCCATTCCTGCTCAGTCGAGGACAATTTGCTCCGCAGCTACTGGGCCTCCCCGGGCTATGTCCCGAGTTTTACGTCAGTTTCATCCGTGACGACCTGGGGCCCTTGGCTGGACACCTGTGCCATTTGGATGCATATGGTTCCTGGGTTGGTTTCTTATAATCTCATGGATCTCATCCAAAGTTATTCGCTGCGGGACTCGCTGCGGCAGGTAGCTTCTGAGTATTGTCCTTCCGGGAGAGCCTATCCCCATGCAGCCCTCTACGATGCACTCGCCACTTCCCTATTGTTGCGATTGGCGATGCGACTCGTCCCTCAAAGGACTTTGGAAGATTGGGTATTCTATTCCCATGCCTAGAGAACGGTTCATCAGATATCCTCAACTGAGCTTAATTGGGTAGATTTTTCGTCTTTAGCCGTTTTCTTTATTTCGGCTTTCAGCTAGGGAGGCGCTTGGGGGCCGCCTTTGCGGCCAGAAAAAATGAAAGCCAAATGGCCTTCATTTTTTCTTGGGCCGCGGGCTCGCGCAGCGAGCGAGCCCGAAGGGCTCAAAGGCGGCCTTGCTGTTTGGACGCATGTCCTTGGGCGGTGAACTACCCCATGTGGAGCATATGGCGGTAGTGATCGAGGAGCTCACCCTTTTCCTCCTCATTCCGCAGGATCTCTATCAGGGAATCCCAGAGCGCTTCGTGGGACGGATCCTCATTTTGCTCGCGTTTCTTCTGGAAAAATTGGCCCAGTTCCCTGATTTTCTGCCGGAATTGCAGGGGGTTAAGCATCTGCCGGTCTTCGACGGCCGGCCGCAGGAGTTGCAGCAGGATGTCGTCGAGATTCTGCAGTCCGATGACCTTGGCCAGACGGTTTTCAATGCGCCCTTCGCCGGGGCTGAAGTCGCTACTCTGAGGCAGATGGGGGGATGGTTTTTCACACCGTGTCTGGGTCACGTTGCTCAAACCGAAGTCCATCTCCAGCTCGTCTTCTATGGGATTCTTTGGCATTTTCAAAAAAGAGTGGAAGATTGGCGAATGGGATAAAATCGACGAGAAATGTTCGAAGTGGATAAAAACCTATTCCCTATGGGCCTGAAGGTCTTCCTGAAGGGTTTGAAGGAACTGGATGACCGACTCCAGTGTTCCCACGTCGAAGCGCTCGCGGGGAATTTTTACCGAAAAGCCCAGTAAATGCTCTCCGTGCAGAACCGCGTGGGGCGGGAAAGCTCGAGGGGTGAGGGTATGGCACATGGCCAGCGCCGCCAGCAGGCGTTCCTGCGAGAGGAAATCGTAGGGCCGGAGCAGGCTGATAAAAATATCCTCCTTGTCGTCGATGAACAGCTCGCCGAAGCCCTCGATACTGAGGTGCAGGACACCCTGAGCATTCAGCTCCAGGCCGGAACAGCCCATGCGCTCGCCGAAAATTTTCACGGTGGTCTGAACGGAATCGAGCATGATTAGGAAATGTTCACTGTGCTTCCAATTGGTCTCATTCGATCATCTCCGTCTCCTCCTCTTCCTGCAGGATTTTAGCATCCAGTTGCGCCTGAACGGAATCGATCAGTTGGATGCGGACCTGAGGGTCGCTGAAGTACTTCATGGGAAGCCTGCGAACGGCATCCAGAGTGTGGTGTAGAAAATAGATCTCCTGCTGCACCTGGGATGTGTCGACGGAAAACAGGTCGCCGAGGTGCTGCATCTGCGTTCGGGGAATGGAATTGCTGTGGGTGGACTTGACGAACTCCCGGGTGGCGGCGAGCTGTTCCTCAAGCTTAAAGGCCTCCTCTGCCTCGGGCCGAAAGCTCTTGCGGATCAGTTGCTCCAGCGCACCCATATCGTCGTGGATCTGCCCAGTGATCTCCATCCGGAACAGGCCTTCGCGAACGGCGAGCAGTTCCTCCGTGGAACGCGAGGGATTTGCCGACTGGATGTCCTCTCCCAGCAGCTCGATCATCATGGCGACGTAGTCCTGAAAACGCTTCCCCTTGTGCTCTCCCTCCTGGAAAAAATGTTCCAGCACGTCGTAGGGATTTTTCATCTTCAAGGCCTCTTGCCGGTAGGCCGTGGCCAGAGCCACTGCTTCGGCCTCGCTGCCCTTCTGGGCCCTGAGCAGTTCTGCCGCCTTGGGAATGAGGTTGTAACCATCCTTGATCTCCTGTCCATGGGCCTTGCGCAACTTGTCGATGGCCGTGCCGATTTCCTTCTGGAAGAGCGACGAGGCCAGCATGCTTGATTTGAGTGCCTTCTGGTGCTCGGACAGCTCACCCCTTCGCTGGGCGGCGGAGGGGTCTTTCCGTCCATCGAGTTTCAGGAGCGACTTCTCGAGCTGCTGGTATTCCAGGCCTTGGGATTCGTATTCCAGTTTCTCGGCCTCCAGGGCATATTGCAGGACGTTGTCCCGCTCCGTGACCTCGCCGAATTCCTTGGATGCCCGCTGCAGGATGAGCGTCGCAAGAGGTTTGCCGTTGAGCGTGGGTTGCCGACCGGACTGCTCTTCGAAACTGCCCTGGTCGCGCGCCTGTTGCTGAAGCCGCTGCAACTGCGAGCCGAAGGCCTTGTACTTCGCCGTATCCTGGGTAGCGCCCAGGCGTTGGAATGCCTCCTGGAGCAACTTTTCCTTTTTCTTAAGCTTGTGATAGCCCTCGAAGTGCTGCTGGTGGAGCGGCCGACGGATCTGGGATGCCACGAAGTCCATGAGGCCCTTGGCGCTGGCGATGGGCGAGGGGGAATCGGAATGGACCGTAACCGCATGACCGCGGTAAACGCCGGACACACCCACACCGCCGACGGTGGAAACCGCCTGCCCCTCCTGGTGACTTAAAACCCGATCCACATCTACCCCGACTAAAGGCTAAGCAAAAGACCCTTTTTGACAATAAAACTCTTGAAAAAGAAAAAAGATGATATCTTTCACTTGCCCTCTCCCATTTTCCCCATATGATAAAATTTGGGTTGGTTTGGATAGGATGGTTTACATACTCAAGGTGTTGTCGGGGCCGCATCAGGGCGTCGAAGTGGATCTTAAAGCTCCCCTAATTATTGGATCTTCTCAGGACTGTGATCTCGTCTTGGTGGACAGCCTTCTGCAGCCCCAGCACTTCAGTTTCCTCTTTAAGGGAGAAGAGGTATGGATCCACCCTATCGCCGGCAAGGTTTTCATCGACGGCCATGTGGCGAAGGAGGATACGCTGGTGAAAATTTTCCAGTTCATCACCGTTGGGACGACCCACTTCATCTTCGGCCCTTCGGAAGAGCGTTGGCCGGAGATTTCCCTGAACGATGCGCCGCTGTTGACGGAATCCGCCGAAGAGGCTAAGGGCGAGAATCCGGCAAAGGAAAATGCTTCTTCGGCATCCCAAACGGCCGCGAATCCTCGCGGCAAAATTCCCTGGCTGGGAGTCGGTCTGTTGGGATTATTTTCTCTCCTGCTCGTCGCTCTGCTCGTCTATGCTTCGCTTGCACCTCCAAAAACGGCGAAGGGGAAGGCGACGTCGGATTCCATTCAGCGCCTCATTCACTCAGAACTGGAGCTGTTAGGCTGGAAGGACGAGCTGCGCATCAAGCTGGGCAAGGAGGGAAAAATTTCCCTCAAGGGTCATGTGCCGACCAGTGCCGATTTGGCTGCCCTGAAGGAGAAAGTTTTCGCCATCAACCCCGGTGTCCAGATGAAGGTCTACAGCACGGAAAAAATCCTTCAGCAGGGTGGTGATATTTGCGTGGCGGCCAAGATCAAGGTCAAGTTGCGGGAACTGCAGCCCGGCAACTTCGTCGTCGAGGGCTATGTTTTCAACGCGGATCAGTGGGAGAAGGTGAGAATACGCCTTTTGGGGGAAATAGCGGGGCTCAAGGATGTCCAGGATCGCGTCTACACATCGATGAAAGCGCTGATGACGGGACGCATCATTTTGACGAAGTACAAGCTGAACAACTCGGTGGGGATTTTCCCGAAAGAGGAGGCCGTCGTCGTGAGCGGGACGATCGCCCAAAGTGAAAAGGCCCGTTGGGAAGAGGCGCGTGCGGAAATACAGAAAATCTTCACGGAGGCCGTTCCTCTGCAGTTTTTCGTGACGATGGCGATCGCCGAGAGCGGAGCGGACGGCAATGGCCCTCGGCACTATTTCGAAGCGGAGGTCTTGAGCATCGTGGCGAGAGAAGCTGGGCTGAGCCGCATCGAGCTGAAAAATGGGAAAAAATATTTCGAAGGTTCGGATTTGCCAAACGGCTATGTCGTGGATAAAATAGAGCCTGAGTCGATCACCCTGTCGCGGGCAGGCAATGAGGTCGTATTGAGAAAAGGTGAGTACTGATATGAAAGAGGGTACGGAGAAACGCATCACGATGACGGCGCTGGAGCGCAAACTGCTCGATGATAAAGAGGGGGAGACCTATCGCCAACAACTCATGGATAGGCTCCTCCAGAAGCGCGGCGAGCTGAGCAATCTCATGAGCAGCGGGCTCTCGCCGGAGGAGTACAAGGCTTGGAACGCATTTAAGGTAGCCCTCGACAATGCCCTAGAGGTCATCAGGTGTTACCGCTGAGATTTTTTGAAGAGACAACAAATAACACAACAACAGAAAGGTAGGATATGGCAGACTCAAAATCGGCTTCGTTGGAAGTGCTAGACGCGATGAATGGAGAGGTGTTCAGCGTCGAGAACATCGCCAGGTACGGCGCGACGCAAGTCAGTGCATTCGAAGAGAACATGAAAGTGGCGATCGATGCCATCAAGGGACAGGATTCCAGGACCATCGATCAGGGGACGCTGCTGACACTACAGATGAATGTGCAGAACTGGAGCGTTCTGATCTCCACGATGACAGGACTTATGCGCTGCATCGGCGATGGTATGGCCAAAGTCACTCAGAACATCCGCTGAACACTGCTGATTTTGCTATGGAATTGTGCCAGCCATCGATGGAGCGGACGACATCCTCGGCGTCCCCATTCAGGGATATTCCGTCGGACTTGTTACAGGTTCTGACGGAAATCGCTCACATAGCTGCAGGCTGTGGTTGGCAACAGCGGGCGGAGGCTATTTTCGATGGGATTATCGCCGTTCGTCCGGAGAGTGAATCCCCATGGATCGCCTATGCGCTTGCAAAAATCTCCATGGGGCAACTCGCTGAGGCCTTTGAAATGCTGACGAAACGGGCACTGGTCATCAATCCGAAGAGCGATTTGGCCAAGGCTTTTCTGGGACTTATTCTCAGTAGGATCGGCTCTCGCGGGCTGGCTGAGTATTTTCTGAATCAGGTGATCGATAAGAATGAGATAGCGGAAGCGGTGCAAATCGCAAAGGAGATTTTAAAAAAGCAAGACGAAGGATGGGGAAAGCGCTGAGTTTATATCCGTCCATCAAGGGATAAAAGTAACGACGGGAGGATGGGATGAGTGCATTCGTGGGTAGTATAGTGTTGAACAGGGCCCAAAGTGGAGTATCTGCGGTTCAACACGTCGACAACTTTTTGGCAGGGACACCGACGGTGACGGATATTGCGCAGTTCAATAACTCTGTATTGCAGGGAAGTCCGTCGGTGGACCCGACGCGGGGTGTTCATGGCATTTCCCATGCGCCCATCAAGCAGTTCGGGGATCGGATAATCAGTGAAGCACAGGATTTCCGCACGACCTATTGTAAAACCTTTGATCAGGTCCAGCAGGTGATGGCCAACGGTATGAAGAATGTGGGGACAACCCAGCTTCTGCAGATACAGCTGGCTGTGATGAAGTTGGGTATCGCGGCGGACCTTACGGCCAAGATGGCGGACAAGAGCAGCCAGTCGCTGCAAACACTGTTCCGCAACCAGGGTTAGTGTTATGAGGGAGTGAGCTTTGGTTTTTACGGCAATGGGGAATGTGATGGAAAATGGACGTGGACCCAAATGGTTCCTACTACTGTCCCTGCTGGGGTTGGTCGGGTGCAGCAAGATCGATCTCTACAACGGATTGCCGGAAAAGGAGGCCAACGAGATCATTTCCCTACTGTCGCAGCAGACCATCCTCTCCCAGAAGACAGCAGGGGCAGAAGCTACTTTCATCGTCAAGGTTGCGGCGAAGGATTTTGCGAGATCAGTTGCTCTCCTCAACGCGCATGGCTATCCCAAGGGGAAGCACCAGAGCATCGGACAGGTCTTTGCCAAGGCGGGTCTCGTCTCCTCCCCTCTGGAAGAACGGGCGCGCTTCATGTACGCCCTCAGCGAGGACATCGCCGCCACGCTCTGCAATATCCCAGGGGTTCTATCGGCTAGGGTACATCTGGTACTACCGGAGAATGATCCCTATACGGATGTCGTGGTGCCTTCCTCGGCGGCGGTCTGCATCACCTATCGGCCGGACACCAATGTGGAGGATTACATGCGGGAGATCAAGTACCTCGTTACGAACAGCATCGAAGGCCTGGAATACGACCGGGTGTCGGTAGCCCTGTTCCCGGCGAGCTTTGCGATGGCCTTTTTTCAGGATAGGGCGACGAGCGGCACGGTGGATTTTCTCGGGATGGAAATGGCAGCAGATGCCCGAGGGCGCCTGATCATCATCCTTTCCTCCCTGGGCGTTCTGCTGGGACTTTTGCTGATGGCCCTCCTGGTGACCTGGCGCATGTTGGCTAGGAAAAAATCTCCATCGGGAGAAGCTTCGGCTTTGGAGACAATGGTGAAGGCGGTCGCTTTGCCGGAAAATACCGGCAAGGGCAAGTGATTTTGCGCCCTGCTGAATGCCGGGATGAAAATGTCGATGGAGAGATGGATTTAGCCAAAACTTGAAACCGCTTTTAGGAGCGGCCAGAGCATGAATGGAATGGGAATGATGGATGTGGCTGAGGGATACGGCATAGCGGCGATGCTGGAGGACTACCAGCGCTCGTTCCAGCTGGAGCGCTGGTTGCACCCCACGCGCTTTCCGGAGGGCATGACGCCTGCTTTGTACCGCCTTCTGCGTTCCGCAAAGCGCACGAAGGAAGCGGTCGAAGTGTGGCTCTGGGAACACCTGAAACTCCGGAACGATGCGATTCCCAGGGATCTGGAATCGCGCTGGGACCTCGCCTTTATCGGAGCGGAGAAAATAGGGGATTTGCAGCTCTACCTCGGGGCCTACTGCGAATCGGAGGCCATAGCGCGCGTCATTTTGGGGAGCGAAGTGGTGGCCCTAAAGCAGAGCATCGGCGAAGCGGTCTACCATTTCGTCCTGTATCGGGTACCGCTTCTGTCAAAGTTGAGCGTTCCGCTTTTCCCCGAAGCGATTCAGGAAAAACCTTCCCTGCCGGAGCGCATTCGGCAGAAGGGGAAGTGGATGCTGGAATCCCTTCTGGCCGATGCCCCTGCGGCGCTCCTGGAGCGCTTTGTCCTGCAATTTCCCCGAGAATGGGCATGGGACTTTTCCCATAAACCTTCGCGGGAAGAACGCACTTTCTGTGAGGGAATGGCCAAGATCATTCTGGAGAAAGTCATGGCCCTTGAAACCCAGGATAGAGGGGAAAAGAACCCATGTTAGAGATCAAAGCATCCCGATTTTGCATCGTTCCTGATCAGAAGGTCTTGCCTCTGAGCGAATTTGCCACGATGGTCTCCATCCAGGATGCGCTGGAAAATGCCTATGCCGAGTCGCAGAGGGTGGTGGACGAGGCGAATGCAGAGGCCCAGCGCGTCTTGCTTGAGGTCAATAGGATGAGCGAACAGCTGCTCCAGAAAACGAAGGTGAGCTGCGAGGAGATGAGGCAGAAGGCCGCCCAGCGATTTAAGGAGGAGGAGCTGCGGGGGCGCGAAGAAGGTCTGAAAAATGCCAAGAGAGAAGTGGCCCAGAAGCTGCTAGAATTGACCCGCAAACAGGAGGAGGATTGGGCCCAGCTGGAGCAGGGGATGGGCAAAGTGGCGGTGCGGGCGCTGGAACGCATTTTGGGAGAGATGGATGAGGGCGAGGTGATTGTCAAAATCGTCAAAAATGCGCTGAAAGCGGTGCGGGGCCAGAAACAGGCGGCGCTGAAGGTCGCGGCTTCGGATGCGGGCGCAGTGCGCGAACAGCTGGACGATATCCTGCGCGTCAACGGCGAGGTGAAGTACCTGGACATCATCGCGGATTCCCATCTGTCCCCTGGAAGCTGTTTTCTCGAAACCGAGTACGGGGTCATCGATGCGAGCCTGAAGACCCAGTTGAAGGCTATTCAGGAAGCCATGGAGAAAAAAACAGCGGAGTAGAGCGTCATGGATGCAGCTTACAGCGATATTTTCAAGCGCCTGGCCCAGAACATCGAAGAGGCGAAGACGATTCAGGTCAAGGGCCGCGTGCTGCAGGTTGTGGGGACGATCATCAAGGCGGCGGTCCCAGGGGTGAAGGTCGGCGAGCTCTGCTTCCTGCGCAACCCATGGGATCACTGGGAACTGATGTCGGAGGTAGTCGGTTTCGAGAGAGAGGCCGCACTCCTGACTCCTCTGGGGGAGCTGTTGGGAATTTCTTCCTCCACCGAGGTCGTTCCCACTGGCCGTGTTCACATGGTGCCGGTCTGCGATGACATGCGGGGGCGCGTCCTGGATGGATTGGGTCGCCCGCTGGATGAGAGGACAAAAGGCCCATTGAGGCCGACGGGTTTCTGTTCGGTCTACCGGGATCCGCCCAACGCCATGATGCGTGCACCCATCAGCAAACCGCTGTCGTTGGGGGTCCGTTCCCTCGACGGTCTTTTGACCTGTGGGGAGGGCCAGCGCATGGGAATTTTTGCGGCGGCCGGTGGGGGCAAGAGCACGCTGCTGAGCCAAATCATCCGCAACACGGAGGCGGAGATCAATGTCCTGGCCCTAATCGGTGAGCGTGGCCGCGAAGTGCGGGAGTTCATCGAAAAAGACCTCGGCGAGGAGGGGATGAAGCGCTCGGTGCTGGTCATCTCGACTTCCGATCGCTCGTCGATGGAGCGCCTTAAAGCCGCCTACGTGGCGACGGCCGTGGCGGAATACTTTCGCGACCAGGGCAAGAGGGTTTTGCTGCTGATGGATTCGGTGACCCGTTTCGCGCGGGCTCAGCGGGAAATCGGTCTGGCCGCCGGTGAACCCCCCACCCGCCGGGGCTTTCCCCCATCGGTCTTCTCGACCCTGCCGCGCCTGATGGAGCGTGCCGGACAAGCGGAGAAGGGCTCGATTACGGCGCTCTACACCGTGCTCGTCGAGGGCGATGACATGACGGAACCGGTAGCGGATGAGACGCGCTCCATTCTGGATGGCCACATCATTCTCTCCCGGAAACTGGCCTCGGCCAATCACTATCCGGCCATCGATGTGCTTTTGAGCATCAGCCGCTGCATGAGCGCCATCGTGAGCAAGGAGCATCGGGAGGCAGCTGGCAAACTGCGCAATATCTTGGCGAAGTACAACGAGGTGGAATTGCTGGTGCGTATCGGAGAATATAAAAAGGGTGCCGATGCCGTGACCGACGAGGCCATTGCCCGCATCGATGCCGTGAATAATTTCCTCAAGCAGGGCCTTCAGGACAGGGACAGCTTCGAGGGAACGATTCAGAAGCTCCGACAGGTGGTGGGTTTATCATAGCTATGGCTGCGAAATACGCGTTGGGGGATTTGCTCAAAGTGCGCCACATCCGTAAGGACAGGGCCGAGAAGGAGGTCGTTCAAGCCCGCCGCCTGCTCGTCGCGGCCCAGAAAATACTCCAGAAGGCCCTGCAGGAGCTGGAGGATTACCGGGTCTTCGTCCAGGAGGAAACCGAACATCTCTACGCGGCAATCATCAAGCAGAGCGTCCGGCGCAGGAACATCGACGACCTGCACGAAACGGTCAGGGCGCTGAGGGCTTCCCTACTGGAGCATGAGAGGCGGGTCGAGAACGCACAGGAGGAGTGTCGGAAGGCCGAGGAGCACATCGAGCAGTGCAAAGAAACGCTCGCTACAGCCAAGCGCAATATCGAGAAAATTGAGGCGCATAAGGAGACCTGGATCGCAGAGGTGATCAAGGAGGAGGAATTTCAAGCAGATCTGGAAATGGAAGATTTCAGAGTGAAAAAGTAATAAAATAATCGGAACAGCCATGGAGGTGATGAGATGGGAAATGAGGTGCATGCAACAAGGGTTCCGCCGAAAGGGCTGCTTCCTGCGGCGGTCGCCGCTCCGCAGGGCAGGGTATTGGGACCTACGAAATCAGATATAAATCCAGCAGATGTGGCGCGCTTCGAGGGCCTGGTGAAAGGCAGAACCGTTCGCAGAACAACCCTGGGCCAAACGGCTCTGGAGGGAAGTAAAGTCCGGGTTCATGATGCTCCGTTTCCGTCTTCAGACCTGAAACTTCCCTTGGAAGCGGATAAAGGTGTATCGGCCTTCGAATCCCATCCCCTCAACCCTGAGGCAGATGCTCGTTCATCGGATTTGGAGGTCTGCGATGTTGCTCCTCCTGGCATGTGGAGAGCTCATTCAGAGGAGTCAAAGGCGACTGCCCATGGGAGAAGGGAGGGAGGCGACGTTATGGCCGAATGTCAAGACTCTCCGCCGAGAGCCTATGTCCCGACAGCCGTGCGTAGAGAATCGACAGGGGATGCGCCGAAAGGGCTTGCGGTGGAGCCGGCATCGGCACCTCACCGAGAAGCAGTCCTCCCCTCCCCATCGACGGTATCTTTTCGATCAGCTGGACCTTCGGCCAGGGAGTATCCTCCAGCTATTGGCGACGTGCCCAATAGGGCGGAACCGCCACCGGCACCTCACCGAGAAACGGTCCTCCCTTCCCCATCGACGGTATCTTTTCAATCAGCCAGGCCTTCGGCCAGGGAGTATCCTCCCGTCATTGGCGACGTGCCCAGTAGGGCGGAACCGCCACCGGTCGTCCCTTATCCAAGGGCCGTAACGCAGAAAGCACTGCCAGGGGCCCACCGGTCATCCGATGTTCCCATGGCTGTTGCGATATCCCGAAAAGAGGGATCAGTGCCAGGAATAACAGAACGAGGGTCGCGTCCATCGTCCAGTAGAATGCGTCCCGCGACTTTCCGTGAGAGCAAAGCGGGGATCGAGGTTCTGACCGAATTTCGGGGCTCTCCGCCGAGAGCCTATGTCTCGACAGCCGTGCGTAGAGAATCGACAGTGGGTGGGCCGAAAGGGCTTGCGGCAGAGCCGGAATCGCCACCTCGCCGAGGAGCGGTCCTCCCCTCCCCATCGAGGGTATCTTTTCGATCAGCTGGACCTTCGGCCAGGGACTATCCCGTTATTGGCGATGCGCCCAGTAGGGCGGAACCGGCACCGGTCGCTCCTCGTCCAAGGGCCGCAACGCAGAAAGCACTGCCAGAGGCCCACCGCTCGTCCGATGTCCCAATGAGTACTGCAGTATCCCGGCAGGAGATGCCAGCTGCCGATGTAAGTCTGCCAGCTGTCGAGGTGGGTGCTGAGTCTAGCGCTGTACCCGAGAAGACTGAGAGGCCTCCCCAGAGCATTCATCTCGGGCGGGGATATTCGGACTCAACGCACTCAAGAGCAGAGTTAGTGACAGCAGAGCTGGAGGAATGGGAGCCATCTTTGGCGTCATGGGACACTTCAGATGAGGGTGAATTGGAAATATCTGCGGACTTGGAATTAGACCCGCTGGATATACCTGTACAGGCGGGTGGAGAATCGATTCTGGCCAGCATTGAAGCGATGGCGGATCCTGTGTCTAGCGCACAGATTTCTGCCCAACGGACAATTGTCGAAATCGGCAAGCTCGTCGCCCATCAGATTCTAGTCCACGAAGCCGCTGGGGCGAAATCGGAGCTCTGGGTCCAATTGCAGGAGCATATTCTTCCAGGGACCGAGATGAGGATTTTGAGAGAAGGGCAGTTCTTGACGGTCGATTTCCTCTCTAGATCCGGAGATGCAGTGACCTTTTTGACGCAGAATCAAGTGGTTCTGCAGGAATATCTCCTACAGCGCCTAGAGGGGATGAAGGACATCAGGGTCAACGTGCACGACCATTCCGAGGGGAGCTTCGAGGGAGCCATGGAACACGATTCCGGCCAGGGTCGCGACCGGCGCCGCGAAAGGGAGCAGCGTCCGCCATCCTGAGCAGAAGATCGAGACATGGAACTAGGGGCTAATGTCTGGAACCGTGCCGATTCGCGCGCGGCTTTTTGCGTTTTGCGCCCCCCATAGCCTCTCTCTTCTGAACCTGTCTTCTCCGGATTTTCAATGGCCGACTAGGAGCGATGGATTCGTTTTTAACTCATTTTTTAATGCTTGATTTGTCATCGCTGAAAACATCTTCCCAAGAAATCTGCGATGGCGGGAAGCGAAAGTCAGTGCTGCTTTTCAGGGGTTTGTCTCGTGACGGCCCTGTTCCTCAGTGCCTGTACCCATCAGGAATTTAAGGATAATAGTATCCAGAGAGCCTGTCCTCCTTCGGTTTATTTTTTGCCCTCTCTACCAGGTCTGGGGAACGAAAATCATCCTGTTCCTCCGGAATGTCCGGCGGAGAGAAGCACTGTAGCTCAGGATTTTCCCGATGGCGGACTAGATCCTCTAAGCATCTACGACGTGGTCGACCAGGCCCTGTGCCGCCACCCTTTGACCCGAAAGCTGTGGGCCCATTCGCGTTCGCTGGCCGCCCAGCACGGGAAGGCCAAGAGCGCGTTTTATCCGCAGCTGAAAGCGGGGATCTGCGCCGCCAAGGTGGAGCAGCCAGTTGTCGGCAAGACCGTCCAACAGCAGCGGCAAACGGTTTTCTATCCACAGCTGGAACTGATTTATTCGCTGTTTCACTTCGGGAGAGATGAGGCATCGGTACAGGCCGTGAAGGAAGCTCTGGAGGCCTCGCAGCATCGGTATACCCGTGGCTTGCAGACCGTAATTCACCACGCCCAGTGTGCCTACTGCAAGCTGGATTCAGCTAAGGCGGCCGTAGAGGCGGAAGAGGAGAATCTCCGGGATGCCGAGAGGATGCGGGAGGCGGTGTCCAAGCGCTATCGCTCGGGCTTGGTGAACCAGCAGGAAGATTTAAGGGCCGAGGCCTCTCTCTGTCAGGCACGTTACCACCTGGAACAGACGAGGACCGGCGTCGAGGCCGCGCGGGCGGAATTATCGGCCGTCTGCGGCAGGCCTGTCTCCAGCGGCTTCGATATTTTGCCCCTACCGAGAAAAGACATCGCGTGGGAGGAATTGTTCTCCGGGTTCGAGACCTGGATGGAACGGCCGGTGGAGGAGCGGGAAGATCTAGTGGCAGCCAAAGGTCAACTGGCCTCAAAGGAGGCGGCCCTGAAGGCAAAGGAAAAAAGCCTATGGCCGGAATTGGTGTTTGGGTTCACGGACTCGCTGAGAAAATTCCGGCACGTGAATGGCAGTCACCAGCAGTACAATGCCTATGTGGCTCTGCAGTGGAACCTTTTCGACGGGTTTCGCAATACCTACGATATTCTGGAAGCAGCAGAGGAGAGAGAAGTCGCTGAAGCTGAGTGGCAGGAGGCCCGATTGAAGGCCAGTCAGGAGATCTGGACGGCCTACCACGCCGTTCAGTCCACCCGGAAACAACTCCAGGCAGCGGAATCCTGTCGGGAAGCGGCGAGAAAATCCTTCGAGGCTACCCAGGTTGCCTACCAGAACGGCTTGGCCTCCTTCTCGGATTTGGTCTCGGCCCAGAGTGCTCTGGCCAGCGCGCGGCAACAGCAGGTGCAGACGGAAGATGCGGCCTACGTAGCCCTGGCGAATCTCGGCTACGCGACCGGAGGTATCGTCGTCGGAGAAGCAAGTCCTCATCCTTTGTGATATGTCCATGAAATATAAATTTTCTCCCATGCGCTGGGGGTTCATAGGCCTTCTGGCTCTTGGACTGGCGGCCTGCCGGAATTCCAGTTCTGTTCCGACAGCTCCATCCCAGCGGCCACCGACACCTGTCCGTTCCGTTCTGGCCCAGGAACGAGATGTGCCGCTCTATCTCGAAGCGCTAGGCCACCTGCGCGCCTCGGAGGAGATACAGGTCGTCCCGCAGGTCTCTGGGGAAATCGTAGCGATTCATTTCAAGCAGGGAAGTGTCGTTCAAAAGGGGGAACTTCTCTTCTCGCTGGATAATCGGCTCTACGCTGCTGCCGTCGAAAAGGCCAGGGCCGAGCTCGCCAAAGCCCGTTCGCAGCTAAAGATCGATGAGGCGCAGTACGAGCGTTCCAAGCCGCTGGTCCCCGAAAGCTACATCTCCTCGCAGGAATTCGAGTTGCGGGCAGCTCGAGTGGAACAGAGTCGGGCGAATGTGCAACTGGCCCAGAGCCAGCTCGATGCGGCTCTGGTAAATCTGGAGCACTGTTCCCTAAAAGCTCCCATTACGGGTCTGGTGGGTAAATACGAATTGGATGTCGGCAATGTGGTCGCCGCCGGCTCGGGAAAGGTACTGCTCAACCTGAGAAAATTGGACCCGCTCTACGTAGACTTCAGCATTTCAGAGAATCAGTTCCCGCAACTGCAGCAGCACTTCGATGCCGAGGAGGGGACGAAGCTCCTGCTCCAATCTCTGTCGGAACCTTCGCGTTCGGCTGAGGGGAGCTTGCGCTTCCTTCCCAATGCCATCGATCCGTTGACGGGCAATTTGCACCTGCGGGCTGAAGTGCCGAACCCGTCGCAAACTCTGTGGCCGGGAGAGTCAGTCTCGGTCCAGCTCATCCTGAAAACCCTGAGGAATGCCGTTCTATTGCCAGAAACCTGCGTGAAGCTGGGGGCACAGGGGCATTATCTCTTCGTCATCAAGCCGGACCGCACGGTCGAATTGCGCCCCGTGCAGAAGGGACAGAAGCAGGGCGAGCTCATCGCCATTACTCGAGGGGTGTCGACCGGCGAAGAAGTCGTGGCGCAGGGACAGATGATGTTGGCGCCAGGTGCCTCCGTGCTCGTCCTGCCGCAGCAGTAAATGGAATGTCGAAGGGGCTTCTTCAGAAGAATCAGAATTCTCCCAGATGAAAAGTATTTCAGAGCCATTCATCCGGCGTCCGGTCATGACGGTATTGGTCGCAACGGCCCTCACTTTCCTGGGGCTCTATGCCTATCGCTCCCTGCCGGTCAGCGATTTACCCACAGTCGATTATCCGGTCATCCAGGTCTTCGCCTCTTTCCCAGGTATGGATGCGGCGATGATGGCGGCCAATGTGGCGACGCCGCTGGAAAAGGAATTCCTCAAGATTTCCGGTCTAGAGCTTGTGACTTCCAGGAACATGCAGGGCCAGAGCCGTCTGACCTTGCAATTTGGGCTCGACCGGAACATCGATGCCGCCGCGATGGATGTGCAGTCGGCCATCTCTCGAGCGACAGCTAAGCTCCCGAAAGACCTTCCCACACCGCCGGTTTTCCAAAAATCAGACCCTAATAACAAGGCCATTCATTACATGTGCCTGCGCAGCGCAACCCTCACGAACGGCGAACTCTACGACTATGCCCGAGATGAGGTGGCCCAGCGCATCAGCGTGCTACCGGGCGTGGCCCAGACCGACATTTTCGGCGTTCCCAGGGCGGTGCGCCTCTCCCTCAATCTGGAGAAGCTCACGAGCCGAGGTCTGACCATGGATAATGTCGTCCAGGCGGTTCAGCATGGGACGGTGACCCTGGCCGCCGGCAGTCTGAAAGGCGATAGTGGTACCCTCGTCCTGAAACCGGAGGGGCAGCTGAGAACACCGGAGGAATACGAGAATCTCGTGGTGGCGTACAAGAACGGAAGTCCGGTCTACCTGAAGGATTTGGGCGAGGCGGTGGAGGGATTGGAAAGCGATGAGCTGAGGAATCATTTCTGGTCGCGCGGGAATGATTTTACTGCGGGAGCGACGATCATCATCGCGACGACCAAGGCCGCCGGTGCCAATGCCGTGAAGGTTTCTCAGGAGATCAACCAGCTGATTCCGATGCTTAAGGCCCAGCTGCCTGGTTCGATTGAGCTGATTCCCATAGATGACCGTTCGAGGACCATCATCGCCTCCATCGATGACGTGAAGGAAACGATACTCATCGCCTTTGCCTTGGTCGTAGTTGTGGTATTTCTGTTCCTGGGCCGTCTGACGGAAACCGTCATCCCGGCAGTGGCTCTGCTCCTGTCGCTGCTCATCACCTTCATTGTCATGTGGTTCCTGGGCTATAGCCTGGACAATCTATCCCTACTGGCATTGACACTATCCGTCGGCTTTCTGGTCGACGATGCCATCGTCTTTCTGGAGAACATGGTGCGGCGCATGGAGGACTTCCGCGAATCTCCATTCGAGGCTTCCGTCGAGGGCGGAAAGGAGATTGGTTTCACGATTCTCGCGATGACCCTGTCCCTCTGCGCCGTGTTCATCCCGATGGTCCTGCTGCCTGGGCAGATGGGCCGCGTGTTCCGCGAGTTTTCCGTGACCGTCATTGTGGCAGTCTCCGCCTCCGGTGTCATTTCCCTGACGCTTACGCCCATGATGTGTGCCCGAATGCTGCGCCCGATCCAGCAGGGCACCCGAACGAAGCTGGAAATCTTTGCCCAGCACGTGGAACACGGTTTCTTGAAATTCTACGGTTGGACATTGAATAAGTTTTTGAACTGCAAGGTACTGGCGATTCTCATCTGGTTCCTCTCTCTCGTCGGAACATTCTACGCCTTTAGGGCCCTGCCGACGACCTTCCTTCCCGAGGGGGACAGCGGGGTGATGATCGGAGTCTTCATCACTCAGGAGGGAACGTCCCCCCAGCAGATGGACAACTATCAATCCCAGGTGGCGGCGGTTTTGAAGTCCCATCCCTCCGTGCGTCAATTCATCACCCTGACGGGCCTTACGGGTATGTTCCCTTCTAACCAGGGCATGGTGATCGGGTTTTTAGAGGAGGGGAAGCGGCCGAAGATACAGCATGTCGTGCGGGAACTATCGGGAAATCTCTTCAGTATCCCGGGAGTCTTTGCGGCCATACGCCCGCTGCCCAATCTCTCGGTCAGTACCGGAGGCATCGCGAACAACCAGGGGAAATATGCCTTCATCCTGAGGGCCACCGATACTGCCTCCCTCTACGCTGCGGCGGGAAAACTCCTGGCGGACCTGAGAAAAAATCCCGGATTTTCCTCGCTGTCCTCGGACATGTTTCTGAACAACCCCACTGCCGAAATGCGGATGGATCGCCGTCAGGCGACGCATTACGGGATTTCGGCCCAGGATTTTGAAAATGCCCTGAAGCAGAATTTTTCTGAAAATTTCTCTGCCCAGGTCAAGGAGGAGCGGCAGCAGTATCCGGTGATCGCCGCAGCCCAGAAGGATCAGAGGAGCGGAATTAGCGATCTGAACAGGCTCTACCTGCGTTCCCATGGGGACTTGCTCCCGCTGACTTCGGTCGTCGATACCGAGGAGAAAGCAGGCCCCCTCGTCATCAATCACACGAATAATTTCCCCTCCGTATCGATCTTCTTCGACCTGCAACCGCAGTACACGATCGGCGAAGCGACGGCCTTTATTGAGGCCAGGGCGAAGGCCATCACGTCAGCCGGTGGGGTCAATGGAGAGTTCGAAGGGGAGGCGAAGACCTTTAGGGAGACCCATCAGGCCATCCTTGCCCTCCTGGGAGTAACTATTCTAGTACTCTATTTCATCCTGGGGGTGCTGTACGAGAGCTATGTGCACCCGCTCACGGTGCTGTCCGTATTGCCCGTTGCGGCGGTGGGTGGCCTGTGGATGCTCTTTTTCTGCCACCAGGACTTGTCCCTTTACGGATTCATCGGACTCTTCATACTTCTGGGTGTTGTGCTGAAGAATGGGATCATGATGGTCGACTTTGCACTGGATCGCCAGAAGGAAGGGTTCAGTGCCCGTGAGGCGGCCCACAAGGCCTGCATGGATCGTTTCCGTCCTATTATCATGACGACCCTGGCGACCCTCATGGGCATGCTGCCGATTGCAGTGGGCTGGGGAGCTGATGGGGCCTCTCGCCTGCCACTGGGTCTGGTCGTCGTCGGGGGATTAGTACTTGCCCAAATTGTAACCCTCTACATCTTGCCGGCCTTTTTCGTGTATTTCGACACTTTTCAGACCAAGGTCCTGGACCGGATTCCCTTCTTCGCTCGAGAGCTACACTAAGGGCTTTCAAGGGCCCCATCGAGCCCAAGAGCTCCGTGTTTCTGGGAAAAAAGGGAACGGCAAGCTATTTTGCCCCCACCTTTGCGCGGGAGCGCAGCCCGCTCTGTGGATGAGTCCGAGGGATTCCAAAGGTGGCGGCACCCAGCCCGTCGCACCATTAGCCAAAAGGGGCTCTGGGGCGAAAGGAGCCGCTACCGGCTATAGAAAGCTAAAGTCAGCGGATAAAAGCTGGTGGAGGTGGCGGGAATCGAACCCGCGTCCCATAAATTTTCGCATAGAGCTTCTACAGGCTTAGCTGCTTGGAGAATTTAATCGCCGAACCGCCACGTAGCCAACCGCTCGGCGACGAGTACACAGATTTACGTGAATTCACCCGTGTACCGGCAAATCCCCGACTCGCTCGAATCGACACGATGAACTCTCAGCGAGTATCGGAATTCCTCGTGTGCCACTTTTGATTAAGCGGCGAGTTTGGCTTTGCTGGAGAAGCAGAGCTTCATCACTCTCCTCCTCTTTCTGCTTGTAACGCCATTTAGTGTTTTGATGGATTGTCAACGGGGCCAACCATCATCCCCGACCTGCGACCCTATCCTACGATTCATCGTCGAATCCGTAACACCCCCAAAAAATTTCCCCTGACTTTCAAAGAACCATCTGATCAAACCGCTTTCCCTCTTCTGAGCCGAGGGCGAACACATTCCAGTGAAATGCCTCAGCAGCAAAAGGAAATTCGGCGCAGCATTTTGGAACGATAAGGTTCCTGGTCAAGAAGATTCCGTTGAGCTGCTATCCCTGTTTTTGTTCTGCTGCAGACCTACAGCTGAAAAGAAGGATTTGAGACTGAGCACGTCCCAGCAACTCCTCTATGGGGGAATGGCTGCAAGGGAGGAATATTTCCCGCAGCTTCTCGATCTTTCTTCTCTCTCGGAACTGGCTTAGTTCTCTTTATTGGAAATCATCTTCAGCTTGCATCGCATCTCCGCTTTGCGTTGCCTTCATCTGCATTTGGCTCTCTGCTACCATCTGCCATGGAGCCCGTGTCACCCTACGCGCATCGTAGGCCCTCTGTGATGAAATCCTGGCCCTCGGTGCCTTTCGGGAAAGTGCTGATCTCCTGCTTGTCCTGGAATTCTAAAACTCGCCGGTGCTTCCGAAGATTATTCTTCCTCACCATGGTCCCAGAATCCCTTCGGGCCTCCGTTATGAAACGGTCTTCCTCTGTGCCTGTGTTCCCATGGCCCTCTCGGCGGCCCCATGCGCTCTCCAAATCCCTGGCCTCCAGGTCCCCTATGTCCTCCATGGGGGTGCCCTGGATATCCAGATCCCGGAGGAGGGGGTGCTAGCCTGTTGCCAGGGCCCGGGTGTCCGTGACCGCCGTGATATCCATGAGGACCTCTAGGGCCATGGGGGCCTCCAAATCCCTGGCCTCCAGGTCCCCTATGCCCTCCATGAGGATGCCCTGGATGTCCAGATCCCGGAGGAGGGGGTGCTAGCCTGCTACCAGGGCCCGGGTGTCCGTGGCCGCCGTGACATCCACGAGGGCCTCCAGGGCCATGGGGACCTCCAAATCCCTGGCCTCCAGGTCCCCTATGTCCTCCATGGGGATGCCCTGGGTGTCCAGATCCCGGAGGAGGGGGTGCTAGCCTGCTGCCAGGGCCCGGGTGTCCGTGGCCGCCGTGACATCCACGAGGACCTCCAGGCCGATGACATCCTGCTGGTCCACACATTCCACGACGGGCCTCTCCAGGCGGACAGGGGCCGTGGCCCATCCAAGGGCCATTGGCAGATTTCAAACCCCATGCTATGGCATTTTTGAGATCTTGATTCCCGTCCATCAATTGCTGCAGCTGCGAGTATCCGCTGCTATTATCTGCGGCCTGCAGGGCCATGGCAAACCCAGGGCGTCTTGCGGATTCGATCATTTGGGCGATAGCTGCCTGGCGATCGACGGGTAATAACTGCCAAAGCAAGGTCGCCAAGTGCAACTGTGAGGCCGACATCTCTTTCCAAAAAATCTGATGCCTTGTCCTCTGCCTCATGTGATAAACGGCGATTCGAAGCTGGAGGCTCACCCCCTTGGCAGCGTTATTGCCAGCAATTGCTTTCAATCCACTGGAATACCTCTGCAGCTGCCCATCAGCAAAGGTCAGAACCTTGAGGATCAATGGCCCCTCTCCTGGTGAAGGGGGCGCTTGCTCAGCCTGAGCTTGTTCTTGGGCGGGGAAGAGTCGTTGCCATAGTCTCTCGAGAGCCAATTGGCATTTGGTGAGCTGCTCCGGAAGCCCTTCGGAGGCATTCACCTTCGGAGCAAGAGGTTTGGGGGTTGAAGCCATATTCGCGCTCAGGGCGTCGGTGCATTCTAAAACACAACGGAGCGCATTGCCCATTTCTTCCGATCCGGCCGATCTCTGGCAGACATCGGTTATTTCTCTATGGAGAATTTCAGCCATTGAGGCCTTGCCCTCGGAAGTGCCCGAGAAGAGCAATAAGCAGGCAACACTTGTCGCCGCAAAAAAACTACGCATATTCCATCCTTTCTGTCGAAGAGGGTACTCTACCAGAGAATAGGATTATGGAAAGTCCTGGCAAGCAACAAAATACGAGAAAGGGCTAGGGTGGAATTTCCGCCGCCCTGGGAAAATCCTTCTACAGCTACTTTGCTCTCTAGTCCATTCCTCCAGCGTCCCCTAGCACCGGACTGTCCTCAATGTCTTGTCTGTCGGAGCTATGGCCTGGGCCATGGAGACTCCTGGCTAGATGAGAGATAGGAGATAATCGTTTATCCTCTCAGAGAGAGCTAATGCTATCGGGGAGTCTTCTCCCAAAGATCGCTGGTCCGATCTGCTATATCCTTGTCGAAAGAGGCAGAAACTCACTCGACAAAGGACAAAAATGAGGGCATGAGAATACTAAAGGCCGGACTAGATTTGGGAGGAATTGACTCTATATCCCGTCATCAGGAGAAACGAGAATAGGAGCCTGGAGCAGGAATAGGGTCAGTGCTTACAGGGAGATCTGGAGCTGCAGCGCCCTCTTGAATAGCTTATTCTATCGCTGCGGCATCCTCTTGATGGCCTGCGGCTTACTCGCCCTCCTCACTTTCTTCCCTTAAATGCGCCATCAGCACATCCGCCCCTGGTGTGCCCGCTCTGATGAGGGTCTCTCTGATACTGGCAATGGCAGTGGCGCTGCTGGATCTGCTGGTGCTGCAATGACATCATCCCAGCCAAGATGACGCCACAATGCCATAAAGGCATCTCTATGCTGGAAAAGGAGATGAGAGCAAAGGAGTGATTCCCTTGGCGGTTCTACGGTACTCTCCGGATCCTCGGGATTTGGCAAAAAAGTAAGTTGATGCGACCAGCACACGAAGTGAGGCGATAATCCGTGCAGCGCAGCCAATTTTCTTAGGAGCATCGTTTCTCCCAAAACATGGGCTTTCCCATTTAAAATGAGTTTTACCCCCATGATAACGAGAACTTCATCGACACCTCCCCAACATATACCACATTGCCTAGCTAAGCTTTCAGCAGTTGCTCGTTCTGGTGTATAACGTACACAGAAACAAGTACAGCAATCGGGATCTGCTTCAGGTACCATGAATATTGAGAATCTAGGGGAAATATGGAGAAGCCGTTGCATAATATAATGAGAATAAGCAGATTCAAAAACAGAATTGCGATTGCGAATATCTTCCGGTGTCCATCTTGATCTTGGTTCTAAGATAAATTCCATCCGTAGAAGCAAATGAGTCAGTTCGTGAAGGAAAACTATCTGAGGTCTCATAAGCGAACACGCTCGCAAGACTTCCTCATTGCCAGATTCAATAATTCTACCTCGCCTCATTAAGGGTCTGGCTGCTAATTCCCAGTATGCTGCAGTTCCTGGGTCGCTAACATTTCCTCCTTGTATGGAATCAAGCCAGCCGATGTTAAATATTACTGCCTCATCTGTGATTACCGGTTTCGAAATACAATGAGGGGCGGAACATTGAGAACCAAGGTCCTGTCGATTGCAAGGAATGACACCGATACTTACTGCCTTCTCCCATAGCTGTGATAAGCGTTGACACCGATCATCAAGGAATTTCCCATAAAGGGTATATTCTTCTCTAAGCTCTTGCTGAAAATAGCCCGCCCATACTTCCTGGAATGTCGCAAAGCATGCGTGCGTTGGTGAAATAGATCTAACTGTAACAAGCAATCCTAGCAGTAAAGCAGCACTTTTCATGATCTTGTATTGCTTCTATTTACAATATCCGAAGCGATCACTTCTAAAGAGCTTTTATATTCTTCAATTACTTGTTGGGTAGGATTTAGTCTTTTACGGTTTCGTGGGCAGTTTCTGCAAGGAAAATCATTTACGCCCGCGTTATCACTTAAAAAATAATCTAGAGCAATTTGTATACGTATCACTAAAAGTGCGGGAATAAAAATCTTTGAGTCGTGAAGACTCAATAACGTTTGAGCTGTACGAACAAGATTTTCGGAAGAAAGCAAAGATTCACGTTTCTCTGGCTGCATATTAATATAAGGAGCCATGGCTCCAATAGTCATCCAGAACTCCTTTTGTATTCTCCAACGCAGTGAGTTGTTGCTGGATGGAATACAAAGAAATGCCCCATATCTTTCATGACCTTTAACCCCAGCGATAAACTTATTTAGTTTATCCACAATTTCTTGTGGAAAATTCAACTGAAGGTGCGTTTTATCTGCCGATAGGATAGGACCAAGCTTAGGAGATAGATAATGTTCATCATCAGCCCCCGCAAAGCCGGCGGATAGCAGTGCGCAGAATAGGCTGATGTTTCTTATTTTGCTCATGGTATTTCTCATTTTATTCATAGGATGATGACGATATTTAAGAGGCTGATGTTAATTTTCCTGATTAAGATTAGAATAATATAATCTCATCATATATTTGCCCTCCTCTGTCAAGGGATGT
>JAITRB010000010.1 GCA_031288595.1 Puniceicoccales bacterium | reverse complement strand
CCTCATGCCGAGGAGCTGATGGTCGGCATTGCCCTCAAGGAAATCAGTCAAGAGGAACTCGAGCTCGTTCTGTCGGATTTTTCGCCCTCTGCCTGGACCCAAGGGCCAGCTTTCCTTTTCAGAATAGCCCTTTTATTCC
Organism: Puniceicoccales bacterium; assembly: GCA_031288595.1. Taxonomy (GTDB): domain Bacteria; phylum Verrucomicrobiota; class Verrucomicrobiia; order Opitutales; family JAIRLG01; genus JAIRLG01. The sequence continues at coordinate 3,505 of JAITRB010000010.1, read as the reverse complement.
TGCAACCATCCCACTCATAGGAGCCTCCTCCTGAGGCAGTGGCCGTGAAGGATTACTGAAAAACCTTGTCTCCGAGGAAATAGGCCTCGAGCATGGCCTTGGCGATGGGAGCACTTTCTTTGCCGCCGTAGAAATGATCCTCATCCTCCTGTTCTTGGATTTCAACGGCGACGGCAATTTCTGGTTTCTCGATGGGTGCGAAGCCGACAAACCAGGCTACATTGCGTTTACGGCCCTGTAGCCACACTTGAGCCGTTCCGGTCTTGCCAGCAATGTGTAATGCCCTGCTGGCGGCACGTCTACCGGTACCTGAAAGAACGACGGATTCCAGGGCCTGGAGCAATTGGGAATGATCTTCCGGAGAAAGTCCTATGTCCTCGGCCCCCTGATCCACGCTCTGGAGGTGCCGGATGGGATCGTGGAGGATGGAGGGCTGCGTCTTCGTTTTACCTCGCGCCACAGAGGCCATGAAACAAGCCATCTGCAGGGGCGTGACGAGGGTGTAGCCCTGGCCAATCGCTGTATTGGCGGTATCGCCGCCCAGCCAGGGGCCGAATCCGCGCCGTTTTTTCCATTCTGGCGATGGAATGAGCATCCGCCGGGTCTCGTAGGGGAGATCGATGCCGGTCGGCTGGTCGAGCCCAAAGCGTTTGGCCTCGGCAATAATGGGGAGGATGCCGACCGACCGTGTCTTCTCGATGAAAAACACGTTGCAACTCCGGGTGATGGCATCGAAGAGATGGACTGTCCCGTGGCAGCGGTGGGAATCGCAGTGGAATTTTCGGTTACCGATCTGGCTGTAACCGGGACAGTCCACGGTGTCGTGCCAATCGACATATTTCCCTTTCAAAAGTGCCATGGCGACGAGGATTTTAAATGTGGAGCTCGGCGGGAATAAGCCCTGCAGTGCACGGTTGAACCAGGCACCCTGTTCCTCGATTTCCTGAAAAGTCTCTGGACGGATGAAAGGCGTGAGCCGGTTCAGGTCGTAACTGGGCCTGCTGGCCATGACGAGTAGCTCGCCGGTGGCGATTTCAAGCATGAGCGCACTGCCGCAACGGCCCTCCAGTGCATCTTCCGCGACGAGCTGCAGTTCGCGGTCGAGGCTCAGGTGTAAATCCTTCCCGGGAACCGGTTCCTGATGCTCTAGCAGCTCCCGTTGAAAACCAGCCGGATCTACCGACCAGATTTCGCCGCCATTTTCTCCCTTAAGGGTGGAATCCTGGGCGAGCTCGACCCCAGCCCGACCCATCTGGCCAAAGGGTTTGAAGGTCAGTAGGGTATCGTCCAAGATTCCCTCGCCGTCGACCTCCTGGGTCGAAACCGCATAGCCCAAAACGTGGCAGGCGAGCTCGCCGTACGGATAGTAGCGCGCGGAATCCGCGTAGGGCCGTAGGGGAAAGTTCGGAGGCAGCTTCTCGACAAGAATCGCGTATTCCCGTTCGCTCAGGTCGCGAAATAGAAGGAGGGGTAGGAGGCGCTTCTGCCAAAAGTGCCGTTCCAGGCATTTTGGGGAAATCCTTTCCCGCCGCCCGAGCAGCGCATTGACCCGATCCATGTGGGATTGGACGACGTGCAGGCGGGCCGCGCACTGGAGCTCCTGAAGGTCGATAGGCTTCTCCAGGGCGGTTCGCTCGTTCAGCCGGCGGACGAACTCGTGGCGGAACTCGTGGCGCAGACTGGTGAGGCAGAGCTGCAGGGCATAGCTCGGGCGGTTGCAGACCAGGAGCCGGCCATGGCGGTCGTAGATCTCTCCGCGCGCCGCCGTTCGGATGACCCGACGGGTATTCTGCCGCCGCTCCTGGGCATCGAAGAACAGGTGCTGGATGAGCTGGCGCCAGACCAGTCCGCTGAGCAGGAGCAGCAGCACCGCTCCCAGGGCAAAGTAGAACAGGAAAAAGCGCCTCGGCCCAAAGCTCCTTTCTGCTGCCCTCATGCCGGCCGATCACAGCGAAAATCTCAGAGGGATAAAGAGGAAATGCCCCTCTCTCCCTCCTCCTGGAGAGGAACATTTTCGTAGTGCATGGCCTCATAGTGGCAGAACTGCGGATCCGCAAGGCGATACTCCACGACATCCCAGCGGTAGAACATCGTTTCCGGGAAACGTTCCAGGAATGCCAGAGTGGCGCGCCTCAGGGCCGTACGCTTCTTCTTCGTCAGGCTCTGGAAGCCCGAGACCAAAGCCCGAGTCCGCCGCACCCGCACCTCGACGAAAACCGTTAGCTCGCCATCCTGGGCGATGAGGTCGATCTCCTCGTGGCCGTGGCGCCAATTGCGATGAAGGATGTTTAGGCCCTTTCGCGCCAGCAGCTGCTCCGCTTGTTCTTCTCCCCAGCGCCCGCAGCGCTTCCTAAAATTCTCCTCCGCCATAGCTGGCCCTCGTCCTCGCTCCAGGGCTAGGCTCCTGCTTTCCAAACACCGATGCCCTCACTCAGGTGAGTGGTGCTAAATCTCCCCTCCGCCCCTTTCCGGCAGCCAAGGTCTCCCTGCCGCGGCGCGGCTCCTCCCCGATCAGCTTATAGCTCTCGCATTAGGATTCCTCGCCGCCTCAGGGCCCATCCGCCGGCACAGTGCCATTCCCATCGATAAAATCCCTCAGAAGCTGAACTATTCCTGAATACTTTTCCATCTGGGCTGTACCGATATAAGCCCTTGAGCTCGTTCAACACTCTCAGGGTCCTATCTCAAGAACTTCTAGAATTCTGTAATACCTATTTTTAACGGCGTAATCCGGAGCCATCCTCCCCTCGACCTGCCTCAGGAGATAGCAGTCGAGCGATACCTCCCATATTTAAATTTTCGGAATACTGAGGAAGGAGGATCTCAAGTGACACACGAGTCTTATCCGTCCCTTTAATCAACAGATAAAAGATCAAAGCTTCTCCCTCCCGACCGGAAATTGCCAACTCCAGACAAATTTCCCCATTCCACGGGCGCCCCGCACCCTGCCAGGAAAGGCCACTGGCCAAGGAGGATACTCGCGGGGCATCTCCCCTTGCCGTCTCATTCTTTCCGCCTTCAAACCGTATTCGTCCTTGGGAAACAGAAAAGAGATATACTTCCGCTCCCACTGAGCCCTCGCCTTCCCATTTCCAGCGCAATACTTTTTCCGTTCGGGCCCCAAAAACAGCCTTCGGGCGATGAACGACACAGGTGCCGAACAGCGGCGACTGGACGATGATCTCTTCCTTTCCCTCCACCTGCTTCACTACTCCCCAATGCCGCAAACAGTTCTGTACCTTTCTCGGAAGAAGGGCCCAAATCCTGGTATTTCTATCAGCTTCAGGAGTACAAGGGTCCTCGACAAACTGCGTACCAGTCACCATTTCGCACGACGCAAACGCCAGGGGTTTCTCCTCCTCGCCGAGTCGGGGATAATGGGCCGGAAGCTCCTGGTCCCGCGGCAGATAAACCCCGTCCTTTTTCTCCCAGCACGGGGAAGGCTGATGGTCAACAAGGAATTTCCCAAGTATCTCCAGGCTTTTCTTTCTTTTCTCATTATACT
>JAITRB010000012.1 GCA_031288595.1 Puniceicoccales bacterium | reverse complement strand
GGTAGATTCAGCGCGTTCTCAGAGGCTTCTGGGAAGTGCAGAAAATCGTGCACCCAGGTCCCCAGCACTATTTTCCGCCAATCCGCTTCGGGAAAATCCCAAAAATCTCCCCGCCCCAGGAGATACCGATACCAGGCCTCTTCTGGATTGCACAGGAGGGCTTCCCAGGTTTTGCAGGGGAAGGTGAAGTATTTCCCAAGCGGCGCTCCCAAGCTGTAATCCCAGGCCCCGAATGGCAGCTGCGGATCTCGTCGCTCCCGGTGAATTTTTTTCAATTCCCCAAAAGGCTCCGGCATGGTGGATGGATGACCCGATGAGGAAGGGGAGGGGGATTTTCTCCTCAGAGGCCCAGAAGCGCTGTCATTTGATTCAGTCGGACTTGGTGATGCAATAGGCACTGATGGAGAGTCAGTATCCCCATTCGCTCGGGAAATGCTGAAAAAATAACCATGCTCTCCAGAATATTTCCGCCGAATTTTTTTCAGGTTAAGGGCCAGAAAAGGCTCCTGCTCATGACCCTCTTCCCCAAGCTCGGTGTTTCCGGCGAGAGGGGAGTGGTGCGAAGCCTCAGATGAGGACTTCTGTCGCGAAGCCCTTCCGGTGGTTTGGAGAAAAGGATTGAGGCTCCAGGGATGGCGCTTTCCCAGCCGTTCCGCCGAATGCAAGAGAAAGACACATGGCCACATTCCGTGATCGAACTCGGCCGGCGTTATCAGACAGACCTCTGCCGAAGGAGAGGCATAACTCGGCGTTTCGGAAAAACACTCGCGAAGGGAAGCTTCGAGCCATTCAATGAAAGAAAATCGGGAGCACTTTTGTCCCATGAGCGACCACGGTCGAAGTTCCTGAAATAAGGTCGAGCGCTGTTCCTGGGGAAAGGAGCCCCAAAGACCATTATCCACAATTCGTGCCAAAGAGTCGAGGAAAGTCGGTACATCTGCCCTTTCGGGCCAGAGGCGAGCGAGGTTCAAAAAGTCCTTCAGATTCCCATTGCCTGTCTTTTCCCTTACCCAATCGAGGAGCAGGCCGGAGGAGTGCCAAGCGAGTCGGATGAGCCCCGATGACATTTCCCCTTCAAGGGACTTTCTGAGCGAATCGTTCAGAAAGCCTCCGAAGAACAGGCGCTGAACCCATTGGGAATAATCGTCGATGCGGTCGGATTTCTGCCAGCGGCACCAGGCATGGGCAATGGGATAGGTTCTGACGCGCGGCGGAAACAGCAGGGCAGAGCTGAAGGGAATGCCTTCCCGATGGAGCCGCTCCTGCAGCAGCATATTCTCGAGAGAACTCTCGCTGGGCAAGATGATCGCTACGCGTCCTTTGGGCCGTGATCCGAGAATGACCCGCAATTGCCCGCACACCTGAGCCACTTCTTCATCCAGCGTCTCGGCGCTGAAGTGGGTCGATGGAAATGCAGGTGTATCGCCCTCATCGGATACGAACGCTTCTTTTCTCTTCCCTGCACTTTTCTCCCGGCAAGGTGAAGGGACGTCAGCCACGAATCCAGCATCCTCGCTCTTCAGGTGGGCAGTGACGGATTGCCAAAATCTATCCCGATGAAAATTCTCACTGAGAAGATTCGCAAAAGTGACTCGCTCCGAGAGTTGCGCGCATAGCCTGAGCAAAGGCAGATCATTCCCATTCTGCGGAGAGAACCCGCCTATAAAAGCATTTTGAAAGAGCTTTCCCTTGAACTCACTGTATTGGTAGGCTTCTTCGATGGAGAGAACAGCCTGTTGGTGAGCGAGAAACGCCTCAAACTGCTCGGCAAAAAAAGAAAAATCGCTATCAAAGAGAGACTGTCTTCTTCTTGTTGGGCTCACCCGTCTCCACAGGGCGAAGGTCTGTAAAAATAGACCTGCTTCTTCCCTCAAGGCCTGAAGCTTTAGAGCCTGCAGCCGCGTAGAGGCCTTCAGGATATTCCGCAGCCAGAATTTTAAGGTTTTTTCAGGAATGATTCGAAAGCCCTGTTGTACCTGAGCGCAAGAGTTCGAGGAGGATTTTAGAAATTCTCTCAGCTCAGAAGGGGAAAAGAAGGGCGTATTTCCCAAAATGATTCCGCGCTGCGCACAGGCCATCTTCAGGTTTTCAACGGCCGTCTCCGAAGGCAATAGCACGGCTTGCGGTTTCGGCGAGAGCGGATCGAGGCTCGGCCACCAGATATCGATGAAAGAGCTACTCAGCTCACCAAAATCGGCGACAGCATCCGGCACTCGTTCCACGCGCTACAAAGGAAAGCCACTATCCCGGCAGATCCACCGACTTCTCAGCCAATTGCAATTCCTCCAAAGCGTCCCTGAGTCCTCTCAGGGCTTTTCCTCTGACGCGGGATGGATCTGCTGGACGACCACTTCGTCGATGATACCATAGATCTTCGCCTCCTCGGGGGTCATGAAGAAGTCCCGATCGGAGTCCTTCTCGATCTTTCCGATGTCCTGCCCCGTGGCGAGAGACAGCACTTCGTTGAGAGTTTTGCGCCACCGGACAATTTCCTTCGCCGCGATGGAGATGTCGGCCGCCTGTCCGCCGGCTCCGCCGGAGGGCTGGTGGATCATCATGCGGCTGTGGGGTAGGGCGTAGCGCTTCCCCTTCGTTCCGGCAGCCAAAAGGATGGTTGCCATGCTGGCCGCTTGGCCGATGCAGTAGGTCAGCACATCGCAGCTCATGAAGCGCATCGTGTCGTAGATGGCCATGCCGTCCGTGATGCTGCCGCCCGGGGAGTTGATGTAGATGTGGATGTCCTTGTGAGCATCCTCCATCTGCAAGAAGAGCAGTTGGGCCACCACGGCATTGGCCACAAAGTCATCGATATCCGTTCCGATGAAGATGATGCGATCCTTGAGGAGGCGGCTGTAGATGTCCCAGGAGCGTTCCTGGCGACCGTCGCGCTCGTAGACATAGGGCAAAGGTAAGTAACTCATAATTTTACGCTTTCCTGGCTTCTGGCAAAGGATCCGAAGTTTCGGTATTAATGGCCAGAAGAAAATCAAGTGCTTTGCTAAGAATCACACGCTGCTGCATCTCCCGCAGACGCTGGCGATCCTGCTGCATCTCCTGGAGGAGCTTTTCCGCTGGGATGCGTAAAGCCGCCGCATCCTGAAGCAAAACCCGCTGCATATCTTCCGATGTCAGTCCTATTTTTTCCTTTTCCGCCACATGCTCTAGAATAAAATTCAGCGCCGCCCGCTGGCGAGCCGGAGCCAAAGCCTGCTCAAAAAATTCCTTCTGGCGATTCTTGAATCCAGGGGAGTTGAGGATATGGGGTGCCTGCTGCTCCGTGAAATTTTTCAGCAGACGTTCCTGTTCGGCGATGATGGCGCTTTCCGGAATCGGGAAGGAAACGCGGCTCAGGAGGAGGCGGATAAGTTCCTCTCGCTGCGCCTGGCGTCCCTGCTGCCTCTTGTAGGCCTGAAGCTCCTGAAAAACCTTTTCTTTCAGTGCTTCGAGAGTATCCACCCTCATCTTGTGAAAGAAATCCGCATCCCATTCGGGCAGAACCGGTTCGCGAACCTCCAGTACCTGAAGCTGGTAGCTCGCCGCTTGGCCTGCCAAGGTCGGAACCTCGAAATTGGCGGGGAAATCTGTGGAGATTTCCCGGGCATCGCCCTCCTGGAGTCCCACAAGGGCATCGGCGATGCAGCGAAGACCGGAGGGTTCGTCCGCTCCTGCTTCTTCCCAGACGTTGCGCTGCTCGCCCAGAACTGGCCAGGCCTCGGCCCACTTGGAGATCTCGGAACCGTCGGATAAAATGCCTCTGTAATTCAGGCGGACGAAATCGCCCTTCTGGGCCGCCCGATCGACTTTCCGGTAATCCGCGTGCTGCCGGCGCAAGTCTTGGAGGCTCTTTTCAAGTTCCGATGCCCCCACCTCAATGGAGAAGGGCGTGAGGGGAAAATGCCGGTAATCTTCCAGTTTTACTTCCGGTCGAAGGTCCAGCGTAAAGCTTATTTGGAGTCCTTTTTCCGGATTCCCTTCCGGCCCATCGACGACCACAAGCGCAAAGACCTCCCACTTCTTCTCCTTCAACAAATCCTCATAGGTGCTCTGGATGAGTTTCTGATGCAGGCGCTGCTGGATCTCTCCGGCGAATCGTCGTCTGACCATTTCTTTCGGCACCTTACCTTTCCGAAAACCGGAGAGCTGAACATCCTTGCAAAAGACCTCCAGAATCAGATCTTCCTCTTTTTCTATCTGTTGGGGATCGCAACTGAGCGTCGCGACTTTTCGCAGCTCATCGACATCCTGAATCTCGATATTCACATGACCCCCAGCTCACAAGGTGTAGCGAGCCCGAGCATCCGCGTCAATCTCTAAACCGTGAGGGATCTTTATTCCAAAGCACCAGCCCGTATACCCCTCGTCAGAGGACGATCCTAGAAACTCTTTTTCAACTACAGCTCACGCCCAAGCTCAGGTCTCAAAATCTAGATAATATAGCATCCCGCAGCCCTGCCATGATGAACTGCAGGGACATGGCGAGGAGAAAGAGCCCGGAGAGGCGGTAGCAGAGCTTTAATAGGACGGGGTGAAGCCAGTGGAGTCCTTTGCCGACCAGGAAAAGCAGGAAATATAGGAAGAAAATGGCTATCACGACGCTCAGAGTGCGGATGAGGTGACAGGAGAGAGCATTTTCCAAGCCCCTGGCGGCGCTGTGTTCCCGAATGAGGAAGAGGATGGCGGAGGGACGGGCGATCAGGGGGATGGCCAGAGGGATGAGGGAAATATCCGGCAGGCCAGAGAGGCTCCCGTCATCGCCGGCCTTCTCTTCCGAGAGGGAAAGATCCGACTTCTGCTCATTGAGGAGACGGAAACCCACGGCGAAGAGGATGATCCCACTCGCGAAGAAAAGGGTGCAGGGGCCGATGCGGAGTGTTTGGAAGAAAAATTCACCCGTCAGGGCGAAAAAGCCGAGCAGTCCCCCTGCCGCCCAGCAGGCCTTTCGGGCCATGTCGAGGCGCATCCGTTCCGGATAGATAGAGCTCAGGCTGAGATAGAACAGTAAGATGGCCAGGAGGCTCAACTGCCCCATGAATTCACTCAAGTTTTGGATTAAAGAACTTAGAACCGAAGCCGCATACATTGTTTTATCGGGACTCCCATCAGAGTCATTCCGCTGCCGGCTGTCAATCTCCGTTCTCTTTAAAAGCTCTTTCTCCGCATCGGCCGTACACACATCTGTCCACTTCCCTTTGTCCAAAGGGATATTGAAATTTCAACATAAGACCTGCATAAGATCTGATGTCTCATCGGACGAAGTGAGGTCCGGACCTACTGCAGGAGTAGCAGCTCAAGGCCGAAGCCTTAGTCCCCCATCTCCCCAAGAGCCAAGAAGAGAAAGGTCTGGGGGGTAAGCCGGATTCTGTTGGGGCTCAAGGCCCCGAGGCTCATTTCTCTAGATCTCGAAAGGTCTCTTTCGGGACCTCTTCCCGGAAGGAAGTGCGACGAACCCGAGATTTCTGACGAGCGAGCCACTCTATCTCCTATTCTGTCTTGCACCGAATGGGGTTTGCCCTGCCACCTGAATCACTCCAGGCGCGGTGCGCTCTTGCCGCACCTTTTCACCCTTACCCGAAGGCGGTATATTCTCTGTTGCACTGGCCGTTACGCGGCCTTGATCTCCGCGTACCCCCACTTTCGTGGGGCATTCTGCTCTGTGGTGTCCGGACTTTCCTCTTCAGCCCAATGACCGAAGTGAACCTCTCACCCCCAGACAGCTCTAAGATTGCGGATGAAGGAGAGATCTGTCAAGTGCTGTTCGCAAGACTCGCTCCATTGCCCCTATCTGTCGAAAATATGGGAAGGTCAGTAGCTTTAAGGAGCTAATGATTGTCCGTTTAAGACCTATATCCCAAATTTTCCTGCGGCGGGAAAGATGCTGATGGGAACTGCGCTCGCTGTCTTTGCAAGGAGCGAAAAAGCAGGATGCTTTTTCGCTCCTTGTGGCCCGCGTAGCGGGCGATCCCTTTGGGATCCAAAGACAGCGAGAGACAAAAAAGCAATGAAATCCTCTATCTCGGGACCTCATGGATTTTAAACCTAAGCCCTCGGCATCCCCCGGTCCCCTTGAAGGAACAGCGTTCTATTCCAAAGAGCTGAAGCGACTATAGGCATCTCCATAAGCCTCAGCTGGCCTTGGGAGACTCGGCAGTTGCCGGAGCTTTTTCGGCATCGAAAGCTCTCACCTTTTCGAAGATGGACCAATGGTAGGGGTCTTCCTCCTCCTGCTTCGGCAGAGAAAATTTCTCCTCTTGGGAGCCGGGAAGATTAAGATCTATCCAGACGATCTGGTACTTCAGATCTTCCGACAGAGCATCCAGAGCCTGTTTGAATGCCTCGTGGGACGATTGGGAGTTGCTCAGAGAGCACCATCCGCGGTGGATTTTCCTATCGGGCAGATGCAGCTGCATGGCCGCCTTCAGAACGCCACAGGAAGGATGGATGGTGGGGATATACTCGACGCAGAGCTCGCAGTCAGGATTTTTCTGCTGCCAGCGCATCCAGAATTCCTCGAGCACCAGACGCCACTCGGGGACAGCGAAGAGCACCAATTGCTGGATGGCGTGATCTTGAATCGCCTTCTCGAGTTCGCCGCTTTCAAAAGCCTCAGGGACTTGCGTTTCCCCTGGCGCGGCTTGAATCAGACTCCAGAAGAGAATATTTTTCATGTCCTAAGTATGGGTTGTCCTTTCGGCCGAACTTCTGCCAGAGAGTCGATGGAAACTCAAGGTTATTTTTTACATATTTTTTAAATATGTATTCCGACGAGTTCGATACAAAACTTGGTCGCGAGCGAAAATTTCTGCCCCTGCTTCCCAAGCTCTCCATGAAAAAAGCTAGCCCATGGACTCATTTATTGACATGTAAATCGCAATTTTTATCCGAAAAAACCATCGCATTTTATGGCATCAAGGGTCTCGAAGTGCTTTTGTGCTCTGTTCTACTGGGGCATGGGGCTTCCCCTGTGCGCAGAGACGGTCTCGGAGGAAGTGGAAGCTCTGGAATGGGTTCCGTCCGAGCTGCCGGTGGAGACGGGAAGTCTCGGGCTTCGCTATTTCTTAATCCTCCTCTTCGCGCTGCTGCTGACGGCACTCGGAGTCACGGCCTGGATGCTCAAGCGCCGCCGGCACGATATTCCGGAAGAGGTCCTCAGTTCGGCGGAGCAGCTGATGGTGGATTTGAAGAAGGCCCGCCAAACTCTGTCGCTGGCGCAGTCGAAGGCCTTCGCCACACTGCTCTCGACAGGGGTGCGCCGCTATATCGAGCGGGAATTCCCGCGCCAGAGCCGCACGCAAACGACGGAGGAGTTCCTGCACAGTTTCCAACAGATCGAACGCGTTAATTGGGAGACCCAGAGCGCGCTCTGCGATGTGCTGCGCTTCAGCGACCAGGTCAAATTCGCCGGTCAGGAGCTGTCGGTGCTGGAGCGACGTGCGCTCTACCTCAAGACCTGCACTTTGGGCCTGACCCTGCGTCGCCTCTACCGCCAAGAGCAAAGGGAGAAACTCAGAGCGGCTCCAGCCTCTCCTGGGGCCGGAAATTCAGCTATTTCTGCCGCCCATGGCTAGTTATCGACTCTTTTCACCCTTCTGGCTCCTGCTCCTGTTGCTGTTGCCGCTGCTCTACGAGAGCCTGCGCCGCTTTCGCCGGCCCAGCGTTCGCTTTCCCAGCCTCTGGCCTATGCAAAAGGGCCACTCATCTCCCCAGAGCACTCCTCAACGGATACTATTTGCCCTCAGGGCCTGGGGCCTGATCTTTCTCATCTTCGCGCTGGCGAGGCCCCAGCACGTGGAAAAATCCCAGGAGACCCATCAGGACGCCGTTGACATCGTCATCGCCCTCGACCTCTCATCGTCGATGACGGCCCTCGACTTTTGGGAGCCCTCGAAGCCGCTCGTCACCCGACTGGACGTGGCCAAAAAACTCACGGCGGAGTTCATCGAAAAGCGCCCCCACGATCGCATCGGGCTCATCGGCTTCGCCTCCGAATCCTACGTGGTGAGCCCCGTCACCTTTAACCACGAATGGTTGATTCAGAACCTCGAGCGCCTTCACATCGGCAGTATTCCGGATGGCACTGCCATCGGTTCCGCCATCCTAGCCGGTTGTAATCGCCTGCGAGATATGGAGGCGAAGTCCAAAATCCTCATCTTGCTGACGGATGGGATCAACAACAGAGGGAATGTATCCCCTGAAATCGCTGCGGAAGCGGCTGCGCGCTACGGGATCAAAATCTACAGCATCGGCATCGGGAAAGAAGGAGTGGTTCCCATTCTCATGGTTGGCCAGGACGGCAACCCCATCGTCAATCGCTTTGGAGAGCCCCAGATAGTGCAGGCCGAACTCTCACTGGATACAGCGGTACTGCAGAAAATAGCCGAGACCACGCAGGGGCGCTTCTTCCATGCCCACAATCACAAGGAATTCAGCGAGATCTACCGGACCATCGATGAGCAGGAAAAGACGGAAATCGAGCTACAGGCCTATGTGGAGACGAAGGAGTATTTCGCCATTTTCGTCCTCATCGCATGGATGTTCCTGCTCCTAGAACTCGTCCTTCGCTACAGTCTATGGAGGGTGTTGCCATGAATTTTCTTCATCCCTTCTATATCTGGATCGGTTTCGCCCTGTGCGGCTGTCTCGTTGTGCTCTTCCTACACAGCGAAAAACAGCGGCAGGTCCGAAGACGTCGACTGCTCGCGGATAAGGCCTGGCAGCACCTCGTCCTCAACCACAGTTCGATCCGACAGATGGTGAAATATCTCCTCTGTCTTCTGGCCACGCTCCTCTGCGCCTTAGCGCTAGCCAGACCCCGTTGGGGGTATACCTGGAAAGAATACCACACTCAGGGAGTGGACGTGCTCTTCGCCGTCGACGTGTCGCGGAGCATGCTGGCCGAGGATTTAAAGCCGAACCGCCTCGAACGCACGAAAATCACCATCCAAGACTTCGTGCGAGAGCTGCACGGCCACCGCATCGGCCTCATCGCCTTCGCCTATGATTCCTTCATCCAGTGCCCTATGACCCTAGACTATCGGGCCTTTTTGCAGAGTGTGGAAGCCCTGGATGTCGACACGATTCCGCAGCAGGGTACCTCCATTGCCTCAGCTGTACGGGCGGCAGAGAAGGTGCTGGAAAAGACGCGCAACGAACGCCTTATCCTGCTCTTCTCCGACGGTGAGGAGTTGAAGAAGGATGCCATCGCGGCGGCGGAATCGGCGGCCAAGAACGGGCTCCATATCTTCAGCATCGGCGTCGGCACCCTCGAGGGAGGCATGATCCCCATTCAAGGAGAAAACCGAATGACGCAGTACCTCAAGGATGCCGAGGGCAAGGAGGTCGTTACCAAGCTCGACGAGACGACATTGAAGAAATTGGCAGAAATCACGGAGGGGCGCTACGTCCATCTCTCGGTGCAGGAGCTGCAGCAGCTGATGGATGAACTGAAGAATCGCTTTCCCATCAAGGAACAGGAGGTATATCAGGAAAAGGTCTTCACCGAGCGATTTCCCTACTTCCTCCTGGTGGCCATAGCCCTCTGGTTCCTAGAAGCCCTTCTATCCACCTATCAGCGGCCCAGGAAATGGGAGCGGCGCCGTGGAGCTTCTTGGCTCCTTCTCTGTCTTGCGGCGAGCCTGTTTGAGGGCGGGATTTCCGAATCCTCAGCAGTTCAGAGCCCAGGGGAAAAATTTTTCGCCGAAGGACAATATGGCGAGGCCCAAGCCTATTATGAGAAGGAAATCGCCAAACATCCCAATGACCCGAGGCTGCTCTACAATCTCGGGACAACCTATTTGGCCCAAAAAAACTTGATCGAGGCCTCTAAATATCTCGACAAACTGATCGCAACTCCTGATCCAGAACTTAAAAACAGAGTATTTTTTGATTTGGGAAACATCTGTTTTGAACAGGGAAAAAAGCAGAGAGAAGGGGCTAAGGCCGATGGTAGCGAGGAAGAAGATGAAACCTTAGGGCTAGTGCAACAGCTCTGGGAAAATAGCATTTCATGGTACGACAGTGCCTTGGCGTTGTCGAAGGATTACAAAGCCGCGGAGAAGAATCGCCGCTATGTTCAACATCACTTAGAAGAACTCCGTCGCCAACGCGAAGCACGCCCAAAGCCTCCGTCGTCACCGAGAGGACAGGAAAACCCCTCAGGGGACTCGGGAGCATCCCCACCGGATTCCGGCGATCCGGAACCATCCCAAGAGAGTAAAGGACAGTCCCATCAGGAGCCGGAGCAAGGCCAAAGAAAGGGCAAAGGAGAGGGTAAAGGAGACCCTTCTTCCTCTGGCCCATCGTCATCGGATTCGGGTAGAGATCCCTCAGATCCCCAAGAGGGAAAAGGGGGAGAGGAAAAGAAAGCATCGCCGGAAAACAAGGATCGAGCTGCGAGCTCAGAAAAACCATCGGCTCAGGGGGAGAAGCCCCAGGAAGGTGAGGGAAAGGGGAAAGGAGAGCGGGAACAGGAGAAAAGCTCAGGAGAAGAAGCCGAGGAATCGCCAGCCAAGAGGGAATCTTCCGGACAATTCCCTGCCGGCTCGAGAGATCAAGCATCTGACGCCTCAGTCCCCCAAGGGAAGCAGCAAGCAGCTTCACCACCTTCTCCCTTGAAGAGGAAGGACTCCGGGGCGGCAGAGGCCAAAGAAGGAGCCGGTGAGGGAGGCGAAGAGGAAGATCTGGAAAAACAGGGAAAGGGTAGCGCCAGCTCCGTCGCCATGGGAAATACAGGGGAAGCTCCGGAGCTCATGGATGGGAAGATGAGCCTCATGGAGGCCAAGGCACTTCTGGATTCCGAAGCGGGTGACGAGAAGATATTACCTCTGTTCTACGGCCCACCTCCGTCGACGGAAAATGCCCAACCCTGGTAGTCCTTCTATCCCATGAACAGGCAATTTTGGTTTCGACTCCTCGGTTTTTACCCATGGATTTTGGGGATTGCCTCTGCGGCCGATGCCCAGCTTCAGGCTTTCTTTCGGCCATCCAGAATCCGAATCGGCCAGAGCGCGCAGTATGTGGTGGAAGCATCCGGCAATATCCCACAGTTCATTTACCAGCCGCCGCCGGTCGATGGCCTTCGCTTCGGATCGTCACAAAACCTGCAGTCGGTGCATGCCATCAACGGCCATCAGTCGATACAGCGGACCCAAACCTTTCAAGTTCAGGCACGCCGAACGGGCAGTTTTACGATTCCAGCCCAGACTTTCTCCCTTCAGGGCAAGGAATACGAGTTGCCCTCAGCCACCCTGCAGGTGTTTGAGGGAGAAGAGGAGGCTGAGGAGGAGGATTGGACAGAAAGCCACCCCAGGCGTTCCGCCGCGCAGTTGTCGACCGTTCTCTTGAGTGCAGAGCCCTTTTATGTCGGTCAGCTCATTCCCATTCGAATCGAGCTGAATTCTTCAGTCTCCTGTAGTCTCCTTCAACCCAATCCCCTTCTATTGGAAAAAACATGGATCAATGGGCCCTTTTCCGAACTGCGTAAAATCTCGGTTCCCCAAAATCGCGGGGGCGAGGTCGTCTATGCCTGGGATACGACGATTTCAGCCATTAAAGCCGGAGAGATGCCCCTGCAATACCTCCTGGGCCTCAGCATTCAGGAGCCCATGGGTATGGGATGGTTCGGCCTTTTCTCCGACAATAGAGAAGAGGAACTTTTTTCCAAAAAACTTTTCCTCAAGGTGCAGAATTTGCCGGCATCGGCCCCCAGTTCTTTCGGCGGAGCGATAGGGAATTTCTCTCTCGGCCGATCCCAGATTTCCGATATCCAGACGCTTTTGGAAGAACCTCTGACCCTGCGGGTCGAGGTGGAAGGCGAGGGTAATTGGGAGCGGCTGTCCCCACCGGGGCTCTTGTGTAAAGCGGAGGACTGGAAGACCTATTCCCCGAAGGGAGATTTCCGTCCTGCCGATGCATTGCGATATAAGGGGAAGAAGATCTTTGATTACGTCCTCATGCCCCTCAAGACGGGAGAGCTCGCCTTGCCGACGGTGGAGATGAGTTATTTCGATCCACAGAAGAGGGAGTATCAGACCCTGCGCCATGAATTTCAGGAAAAGATTTTGGTCTCGCGCAATCGGCAGATCAGTTCACAGATAAGCGCCCCGAAGGGCAATGCTCCCTTGAATGCCCGGCCAGAAAAGTCGGATGAGCCTAAGGCCCAAGAAAACACGCCGGAAGCTTTGGAAAGCTCGTTCTTCTACCTAAACGACACGGCCCATTTCTCGAGCCTTATACCCTTCTATCGCCGGAGAAACTTCTGGCTGTGGCAGCTGTTGCCGCTGGTGCTGTACTTGGTCTGGCTGGAGAGGAGCTATGCGAAGCAGAGGGCCAAAGTGCTCGAGCAAAGGGATCCTAGGCGCCATCGGCGCTCCCTGCGTCAGTTTCTCGGACAGGCTCAGAAGGCCATCGAAAAGGGACAGGCGGACCTTGCTGCCAAGGCCCTACAGGAAGCGCTCCATGCCGGTCTCGCCTCCTGGGGTATTTTCGACAGCCGGTCGATGACTTATGGGGAGATTCAGTCGGTCTGCGAAAAGAAATTGGCAAACGACGAGGACAGGCAGAGCATCCGCGTCCTCTGCCAGCACCTGGAACTGCAGCACTTCGCTTCTTCGCCACTTGCTCCGAAATCCCTCCAGGAGGATTGGGAACTTATCCAGAAAATTTTTCGGCATCGACCCCAAACCCCATCATGAAAATTTCCCCCATCTCATCGGTTTTGGGATCTATGCTCTTCCTCTGCTCCTGGGCACAGGGGAACGAAAATGCCTTCTATCAGGGCAATACCGCTCTGCAGGAAGCTCATGTCGACCAGGCCATCGCCCATTATCAAAATGCCCAAAAGGGAGGCTTTTCAGCCGCGACATCGGCCCAGCTGGCGCGCTGTTACGAGGCGAAGGGAGAGTGGGGCAAGGCCCTGCTTCATCTCGAACGGGCGCTGCACCTGGATCCTGGGAATGCGGCGTTACGGGAAACGCGGCGTCAGTGGTGGCTACGGGGTCCTTCCTGTCCTTCAAAGGCCCTATGGACCGAGAAGTTCGGGCTGCCCGCGTCGGGGCGCTGCTGGGCCTATGTAGCTTCTCTGGCTCTCTGGCTCTTGGCCATCCTCCTCGCTTGTCCCCGCTCAGCAATGCCCTCCACCAAGAGATTACGTCGGGCCCTTTGGATGACGGACCTCTTCCTGTGGCTCGCCCTTGTGCCTATCCTCCATCAGCTGGAGGAAAAGAACCGGCAGGCCATCCTCGTAAGGGAAAGCCCGCTGCGCGTCGCACCTACGGAAAAAAGTCCCACCCTTTCCCCCCTGCTGAGCGGAAACTACGTGTATCCGCAGAAGCAGCATGAGGCATTTTTCTATGTCACGACGCGGGATGGGAGCCGCTCCGGCTGGGTGGCTGCTCAGGACATGGAGTGGATTATCCCGAGATCTTTTTAGTTCTTAGGGGGCTGTCTTTGCAAGGGAGGAGATGAAGCCAAGGCTTCATCTCCTCCCTTGAGGCTCGCTCCGCGAGCGATCCCAGAGGGATCCAAAGACAGCCCCCTTAAACCTCATCGCCAGCCCTAGAGAAAGCACCTCATTCCTAAAAACACCATGTCAAGCCACCTTCGCTGCTTCCTCCCGCAGCCCTCGCCATGGGCAGTGGGTCAAAAGTACCTTTTGCCCCGAACAGAGGCCCATCACCTGCTCCATGTCCTGAGGGCGAAGCATGGCGCCGAGATCTATCTACTCGACGGAAGGGGTGCCCAAGCCCTCGCCTGTCTGGAGATCCATCGAAACCAGGCCTGGGCACAGGTGCAGAAAGTATCTTCCTTCTCAGCCCCAAAGCATCCCCTTATCCTGGCTCAGGGCCTAGGCAAGCACAGGACCATGGATACCCTGATCCGCGAGGCAAGTGCTCTGGGCGTGAGCCAAATTGTTCCGCTCCTCACCGAGCACGGCGAGGGCAAAATCCCACCGGGGCAGGAGAGGCGGAAATCGGAGCGCTGGCGCTCGATTGCTATTGCGGCTTGCAAGCAGTCAGGCCAGCCTTTTCTGCCAGAAATTTTACCCCCTCGATCCCTGGCAGACTATCTCTCGCCATTGCCGACAGAGTCGAATCTTCTGCTCGTCGCCAGCCTGGAACCGGAGGCGGAAAGGTTCTGGAATGTGCTGGAGGACGCGGCTTCGGGCAAGGCCTTCGCTTCGTTCGTCATTTTCGTGGGGCCGGCCGGCGATTTCAGTCCGGAAGAATATCGCCTCCTGGCGACCAAGGACATCCGTGCAGTCCGCCTATCCCGCCGAGTTTTGAGGGCGGAAACCGCCAGTGCTTACGCGCTGAGCGTCATCGACCAGTGGCTACAGTTCCATGAAGACGATCTTGGCCGATGAAGCGGAGCGCTCGCGCTTCATCCACGAACTCGACCGCAACTTCTCGGTCATCGCCCCGGCGGGCGTGGGCAAGACGAGTGCTATTGCCTCTCGCGTCGTCACTTGGCTCCGGCACCGCGCAGCGGAAATTGTTTCACCTCTCTGGGATGAGGACGATTCCCTCTTCGTCGTGAGCTATACCGAAAAGGCGGCTGGGGAGCTGGAACAACGTGTAGGAAAATCGCTTCGAGAATCTCCACTGGAGCTGGAAAGTGATCTCTCAGGCCCATTGTCCTCGGTCTTCTTCGGGACCATCCATGGCCTGGCCCATCAATTCCTCCGCTCCCATGGCCCGGTGCTGGGCCTATCTCCCGCTTTCAATATCCTGAGGGAAACGGAAAAACAGTCGTTCTGGCGGCGCTTTCTCGGAGAAACTACAACGCTCTTCCGGTCCATCCCAGCGGATTTTTTGGTAAAAATCCAGTCCGATTTCCATCTCTGGGACTACCTATCCCTCGTGCCGGAAGCACCGGTTCTTCGGGAAAATCCCCTATTCTTGCAAAGAGCTTCAGCCATGTTTGGGGATGAAATACCTCTCCCGCCTCCACCGGTTCTGAAGCTCGCGGCCGTTCAGCAGTTCAGGGCCGAGGGACGGGGAGCCGCCCAGGTCGTGCGCCTGCAAGGGCAATTGAAGGACTGGGAGGATGGAAAAAAAGGGGCTTCTCTCCCGAAGATAGAGACAAATCATGCACCCTTTCTCGCCCTTCTCCTGCCGGAAATGAAAAAGTACTGGCGCTGGTCAGATCACATCCTGCGGGCCCTTTTGGCCGAAGTGCAGGAGCAATACCTGCAGTACAGGATTCGGGAAGGACTGCTTTTCTACGAGGACCTCATCCTCCTGGCCCACCGCTGCCTGGGCGACGAGAGGATGGCCAAAAACATTCCCCGCCATCGCGTGATTCTGGATGAGGCACAGGATACAGATTTCCATCAGTTCGAATGGCTGCTATCCCTGGCCAGTGCCCAGCGACAGCCCTGGAGCTTTCCGGCAGCGGGTTATTTCTGCATGGTGGGCGATCCGCAGCAGTCCATCTATGCCGAGCGCGCAGCACTGCCGACCTATCTGGAACTGCACCGGCGACTGATCGAAGAGCAGGGGGCCGAAGCGCTCAGCTTTTCGGTAACCCTGCGCTGCCCACGAACGCTGGTGGATTTCGTCAATGCGCAGTTCCCAAAAATTCTAACGGGGGTCGAGGGTCAGGCTGCCTTCGTCCCTCTACAGGCAAGACCAGATGCCGTTCGAGGTCATGTCTATCGGTGGCTCATTTCATCCGATTGCGTCCCAGAAGAACCGCCTCGCGAAGAGGCTCGCCTCATCGCCAAGGCCTTTCAAAAGCGCTCGGCATCGGATTTTGGAGTCGAACAGTGGTCGGAGATCGCGCTCCTATGCCCGAGAAAGAAATGGTTACACGAGCTGGCTCAGGCCTTTCAAGACCTTTCGGGCACACCGGCCTACCAGCTGCACTCTCAGGAAACGACGTACCGCGACCGACCGTTCTATGCCTGGATGAGCGCGCTCATAAAAGTTTCCCTGGAGCCGAGAAATGATTTCGAGCTGAGCGGTGTTCTTCGGGAGATCTTCGGTATTTCCGATGCACGTATCGCCCGCCACTTCGCCCTAGGGGAGGAGGAGGGTGAAATTCGGCAAATCTGCGAAGATTTTCAGAGGAATTATGCAGAAATTTTGGCCTACAGTCCCGTACAAATGCTGGAATATCTGCAGGAGCGCTATCGAGTAACCGAGCGGCTGGAGGTGATTTTCGAAAGGAGCTTTGGGCCCGACTACGAGGCCTTTCGCGAGCGAGCCCGTGAGGCCAGCTGCCGTTCCCTCACACTCGATGAGTGGTGGCGGGAACTCGCGGCTCTTCTGGATGAGGGCGAGACGGCGATGGCTGTTGCGCCCGATGCGATTCAGTTCTTCAGCTTCCACAAGGCCAAGGGCCTCGAATGGCCCGTCGTGATCATCCCCTTCCTCTACCGCGGCAAACACGAGCCTACTCATCGCTACCCCAGATGGATTTCCTCCTCCGATGGCCCACACGTGATTTTCGACAGGCAGCAGCTCCCAGAATTCGCCGAAGAGATCGGACTTCGGCAGACCCAGAACGAGGAGCGTCTGCTCTACGTGGCCCTGACGCGGGCCAAGAGATGCTGCTTTCTCGTGGACGATGAATCCCTCTTCCCCAAAGGCCCAGGCAATATGGCCCAAATGCTCTTTCGGGAAAAGGCAGCCTCTCTTCCCAAATTCTTGGAGAATCTGGACATTGGGGAAATGCCCCAGCTCTGGCTCTAGATCTAGGTCTAGAACTGAGTTTCCTTGACTTTCTCCCAGCGATGTTCAGGGTGAGAAGTTCTGTTTGGGGCCGTAGCTCAGTTGGGAGAGCGCGTCGTTCGCAATGACGAGGTCGTCGGTTCGATCCCGATCGGCTCCACCAGAGATTGGAT
>JAITRB010000005.1 GCA_031288595.1 Puniceicoccales bacterium | reverse complement strand
ACCATGATGTTCTTCGTTCTCCTCTTCGTCTTGCTCATGGCCGCCTTCTCCTTCTCCTGCGCGCTGAGCTTCAACATCATCAGAAAAACGAGGGAAATCGGGCTACTGCAGGCCCTTGGGGCTACGCCGAACGAAATCGCCCTGTGCTTCTGCTTCCAGGGACTCTTGGTCGGATTATTGGGCAATGTCGGCGGATTCGCCATTGGACGGCTGGTGCTGGAATTTCGAGATTCCATCCTATCCACGCTCAACTTCTGTCTATCCGGATGTTCTGGTCTGGGCTTGCTGAACCGCTATCCCCATCTGCCCGTGCGCTACGAAGGCGGCGACATCCTTTCCATCTTCCTCTTCGCCAATGCCATCTGCCTCTTTGCCGGGCTCATTCCTGCCTGGAGAGGCTCGAAAATCGCTCCGGCACAGGCCCTGCGGATCGAGAACTGAGTCTGCAAGAGACCGTTTTGCCGAAATCCCCTCATAAAAACCTTTTCTCCGAAAAAAATCCACTTCACTGTCCAGCATGCATTTCTGGGGCACGCGGGAGCTGAAGGCCATCGGTGGGGACAAGGAAGTCCGATTTACCTCAGTGCTCCTGCTGAGAAAGGTCGAGACGCGCCATGCGCGGAACGGCAGCGAATACCTCAAAATAGAACTGGGGGACAAGAGCGGTTCCTTCGGCTGCACCTGCTTCGAGAGCCACTCGAGCTTCACTTTTTTCAAGACCAGCAAAGCCGGCGAGATCTTGCAGGTAGAGGGCATGAACCGTTACTACCAGGGTAATTTCAATCCGGATCTGGTCTCGGTCAAGCCGCTTTCCGAAGCGGAAATTGTCGAGGGCAATTGGCGTGCTCTGCTCACCGAGGGGCCGGAAGAGGCCAAAGAGGCCCTCGCCGAGGAATTCTGGCGCCAGGTGGAAAATATCCAGCACGAATCTCTGAGGGAGACGATTCGCAGCGTTTTTCAGGAACTGGGCGAGGGCTGGATGATCAGTCCGGCGGCACGCTCCATGCACCATGCCTATCCCTGCGGCTTGCTGGAGCACACGGTGCACGTGGTTCGGGCCGGCATCGCCCTGCTGCCGCTCTATCCCGAAATCCAGGCCGACCTCGCCATCGCCGGCATGCTCGCCCACGATGTGGGGAAAGTCTTGGAATACACGAATGACAGTGTCCCCGAGCGGACGAAATTAGGTACGCTGCAGGGGCACATCATTCTCGGCTACCGCCTGGTGCGGAAGGCCGCGTTGAAGAACAAGCTCGATCCGGAATTAACCGAGCGCCTGGAGCACATGGTCATCAGCCATCAGGGTGAGCCCGAATGGGGAGCGGCTGTACGGCCGGCCACACCAGAGGCCGTTTTCGTCTCGCTCGTCGACAATTTGGATGCTAAAATGGGCATGGTGAAGCACCTGCTGCAAAACACCCCTCCCAATGCCAGCTTTTCCGAACGCTTCCCGGGTCTGGAATCCCAGCTTCTCGTCGAAATTCCCAAAATCTAGCTCCCGTCTCAGTGGCCCCCGAGCTGCTTCTTTTCCCAATGCCCTCGGAGCTAGAGTTCGGCAAAAATTGCTCTCTATTTTCCCTCTTCCGGGGCTGCTCTGGGTGAATCGCCGTCATCGAAAAGATCGGATAAGGAAGAACCCGTGATGCGGCAGATTTCCTTTGCCACGTGGATAAAGGTCATAAGTAGCATCAGGAAACAGGGCAGAATGATGAAGGTATGCCCCAAGACGAGGAATCGGCCCATTTCCTTGTTGAACGCCGCTGTTCCCGTCTCGCTGCAGATGAAATAGCGGGCCAGAATGAAGTTCAGGATAGCACTCAGCAGAAACGGCAAAAATAACAGCCAAGTCCCCCGGCGCATGAGGCGATCCCAAGAGACTTTCGAGCTCTCGTCGCTCGAGGCCTGTTCGATGATCCTTTCGTTGAAGATGAAGTGTTGCTCCATGATAATCTGAAAAAACGGCCGAGAGGTTTTGAGCGTCAACAGGACGAGCAGGCCCAAAATGGCGGGTACGAAGGACTCTTTGACGGCGATCCAGTCCTTGGGCAATTGCAGGAATCCGATGCCACCCGTCAGGAGCACGTCCAGCAGGCCGATGGCCGAGATGAGATTGCAGCGCCTTCTCTCAAAAAATTCCTTCAGTCCTAAGCCCAGCGGCAACATCAGGGCAACGCCCAGTGCACAGATAGGACTGCATCCGGTCCACTCATCCAGCCAAGTCATCAGAATCGCCGGAAGAAAAATGTTCCAAAACAAATCGAGCAAGGACTTGGCCGATTTATTTCTCATAGACTACCACCTTCTCCGGCGCCGGAGGCGTAGGAGGTGGCGCAGCGTGCCGAAACCGACGTAGATAAAAAAAATGAAGGCCAGACTGAACTCTCGGCACAGAAAAATTGTGAGGAACACGGAGAAAAGAACGACGAAGGTCTGCAGCCTGGTGCGCGTATTCCAGTCGATTTTCTTGAAGGAGGGAAAGGGCACATTGCTCACCATCAGGTAGGCGATGCCCAACATCAAAGGGGGGAGCAAGAGTGACCAGTGATTGAGGTCATAGCTGTTCAGCACCAGAACTAGAGAGACAATCACTCCGGCGGCGGCAGGAATCGGCAGGCCCAGAAAATCCGAGCCATGTCCCCTCTCTTCCTGCAGCAGGGCAGGATGGGTGATGACATTGAATCGGGCAAGACGCACGCCACCGCAAAGGAGATAGATGAAGCCGATCAGCCAGCCGACCTCTCGAAAAAAGGGATAGCCCTCCGTCGGGGACAGTACGAGAAAGAAGACCATGAGGGACGGGGCTACGCCGAAGGAGACCATATCGGCGATGGAATCGAACTCCCGACCGAAGAGGGATTCCTTCTTCCCGAGCCGCGCGAGGCGGCCATCCAGAGCATCGCAAAAGGCAGCCAGCAGGACGCACCAAACGGCCTGGATGTAGTAGTCGTGGGATAGGGCCGAAGAGGCAAGCGCGACGTACTTGGCCTGAATGCAGCGGATCATCGCCAGAAAGCCGAAGAACAGGTTCGCCGCCGTGAAGAAACTCGGCAATAGGTATATGCGGCTCGCATCAGCTATCCCTTCACCCTGTCTCATAAAAAATTCGAATCCTCCTCCTTCGGGGATAAATAGACAGCAGAGGAATAAAAGCTTCTCCGCTTACGAGGCAAGTTTTAAGGATAGGCTATCCCTGCCAAGGATAGACTCTCCCTGCCCTGCTCTCAGGAATTTCCGCAAAGGGAGCTCACAAGAAAAAAGGCTCAGGACAAGATCACATTTGACTTCATTGGAGAACTGTAGTCATTATTATCTCAGGCAGCAACGGTATGCTCGTTCAATATTGCCTCGTCTTTATCCTGGCCTATCTGGTGGGCTCCATCTCCTTTGCCGTTCTGATCTCCAGGCTCTACGGCGTCAACATTCTGCATGCGGGCAGCGGTAATCCCGGGGCCACCAATGTCAAGCGCTGCGTCGGGAAAATGGCGGGGAATCTGGTCTTTCTGTTGGATTTTCTCAAGGGCTTCACCGTGAGCTACCTCCCCATCTGTCTCAATCCCCTGCACATCATAAGCCTACGCCTGGCCTATACGGCCTTTATCGGGAGCATTCTCGGCCACTGCTGCTCCATCTTTCTCAAGTTTCGCGGTGGAAAGGGAATCGCCACGACGATGGGGGGATTGGCTGCCCTCATGCCAGGTGCACTGTTCGTCGGGGGACTGATCTGGGCCGTCGTTTTTCGCGCCTCGCGCTTTGTCTCCCTCGCTTCCCTCTGCTTTGCCCTGAGTCTGCCGCTCAGCGCCTACCTCTTTTCCTATCCCCGAGAAACGCTCCTCGTCTCCTGGGTCCTCATGGCTTTTCTCTTCCTCCGGCACCGAACCAATATCCGGAAGTTAATCCAGGGCAGCGAAGCGCGCTTCACCGGGGTTTAGGAATCGATTGCGCCCCATGCCTCTCATCGTCCAGAAATACGGCGGTACTTCGCTGCAGGATTTCGATCGTATCCAGCAGGTTGCCGAACGCATTCGCGACACGCACCATCAGGGGCATCCCCTCATCGTCGTCATCTCGGCCCAGGGCGGCGTCACCGACCAGTTGATTCGGGATGCGGAGGCCTGCAGTGCTTCGCCCAGCGCCCGGGAAGTCGATGCTCTTCTGGCCACCGGTGAACAGGCCTGCTGCTGCCTCGTGACCCTGGCTCTTCAGGCATTGGGGGTAGCGGCCATATCTCTGAGCGGCGAACAGGCCGGCATATGGACGGACAAACTCCATCGGCATGCGACGATTCAGGACATCCAGCCGGACCGCATCCACCGACACCTGAAAGAGGGAAAAGTTGTCCTGGTCTCCGGTTGCCAGGGAATTTCCCCAGAGGGCGACATCACCACCTTCGGCCGCGGGGGGTCTGACCTGACGGCCATCGCTTTGGCGGCCTGCTTCCATGCCGACCGCTGTGAAATCTTCACCGATGTCGATGGGGTCTACGCCGCCGACCCACGCCGTACACCTCTGAAGGAATGTCTCCAGCAAATATCCTTCGATACCATGCTGGCCGTGTCCCAGAACGGCGGTAAGGTCATGCACTCGCGCTCGGTGGCTCTCGCCAAGGAGAAAAACGTCTCCTTCCACGTCCGCTCAAGCTTCGCCGCTGCGGACAATGAGGGGACACTCATCTCTTCGCCACCCATCTCAGACTGGGAGACGATTCATCTCTCCGTCAAATCCAATCTGCGCCACCTGCGCTTCAGCCTTGCCCCAAGCTCGCTGCCGGAAGTTTACGGAGAAATCCATCAGCTCAATGCCTGCGGCACCTGCGTCGACTGGTTTTCGGAACGCGCTCTGGCCAATGGGCACGAGGAAATCTGCGTCACCTTTGAAACAGGAAAGGAGGAGCATCTGCTCCGGCTGAAGAAGGTCATTGCGCAGAGCGGCGGGGAGCTCTGCATGGAGGGTTACCTGAGCCGGATTTCGCTGATCGGTGCCCTGGTCAAGGAGAATCGCGCCCTCCTGCTCATGGAATGGTCGCGGGAGCTGAACGCATCGCAGATCTCCATCGTCAAAATTACGGCCAATGACATCCATTTGGCGCTCTTCGTCCATGCCTCTGATACCACGAAGGCCACGGCCATTCTGAGCCAGAAACTGGGTCTGGAGAAGAGCGATCCCTCGTGAAGAGGTTCTGTATCTGCGTCAGCGGTCCACTTCCTCGGCTGAGGAAGAATCCTCCTCCAAGGCAACATGAGCCAGGATAAAACGGAGGCTCAGCACCCGTTTGCCCCGGCAGCTCATCAGACCCCTGAAGCAGAAAAAATGTCCCATTGTCTCTTCCCAAGTGATGCGCATCTCCACCGTCTCATCCGGGAAGACCGGCGTGTGGAACCTCGCTTCTTCGATGCGGGAGAGAACCGGCATTCCCTGCGATGGGACGGAGGACGGATTCTTCTTATGGTTGTCGTAGGAGACCAGAATTCCCGCCGTCTGAAACATCGCCTCACAGAGGAGTGCCCCTGGGGTCACGGGATGTTCCGGATAGTGACCGCGATAGATCTCCATGGCCGCTTCGAAGGTCTTGCGCGCGACGATGCTCCGCTCTTCCAGGGAAAGGACTTCGTCGACGAAGAGGAAGGGAGGGCGATGCGGAATCCAGTCTTGAGGATGGATGCTCATATTCCCTATTCGCTTAGTTCCAGACGACCGATGTCCTCCTGCAGCTCCTTCTCCCAAAGCTCTTCTCCTAGGTCCGACACTCCCTCGCCCGAATCTTCCTCTTCTAGATCGCCCTCTTTCTTCTCCTCTTCTTCCTCTTCCGGTACGTATTCCAAAATCGAGGCGATTTCCTCAAACGCGTGGACTCTGCCCTCCGGTGTCTTCCGGTTCTCTCGGTCGAGAACGCGCATCTCCACCTCTTCAGAAGACAGAGGCTGCCTGAAGTCGGAAATTCGGTTCAACGACTCCACGCGGAGCCGCAAGAGGTGATCGATCCATTCGGTATAGGCCTCCTCAGAATCGGACTGCGCATAGGGCAAGAGGAATAGCTTTTCATCCGTATCCGCGAGGCAGGTGTTGACGACTGTCAGCTGAACGCGCCGATTAGGCAACTCCTTCTCGATGCGGAATTGGCAGAAAGCTGCCTCCAAAAGTTCATCCTGAAGCCCACAATCCCGCAGAGGCGAGAGCAATTCCAGGAGATACTCCCATTGCCGCGGATCGATGAGACCCAGACGGTCCATATCCCAATGGGTCTCGTCGCTCAGGCTATCGACCCACCAGTTCCCGTCATCCCCCAGATGTGCGATACACCAGGTCAACCCCTTGAATGCTGCCGACATTTCAGTACTAGAACGGGGGAGGCATCGAGCGCAAATTGCAAGCGGCGTAAAGGAAAAAATTTCGCACGCCAAGGCGGAGTAAGTCATGGAACCGATCGCTGCCCTGGCCATCTCAACAGGTTTGCATGCATGGGGATAAAATTTCTTCGCTGCCTCTATCAAAAAAAATCCTTGCCTTCGTCGCCCTCTTGAATTCGCAATGACAGAACAAAATCCCGAGGAGGCTTGGGAAGCAGTCTGTAAGTTTCAGTCCCATGCTGAAGTCGGCAATGAAATCGCTTTCAAAAGACCCTCGCAAAGAGGCCTACAGCTTCGATGAGCTCATGCAGCTGGTATCGGAGGAGAATTGGGAAGAGGCCATCGAGCAGCAGCGCCTCGCCCATAGCTCTCCCTATGAAGTCAGCAGCGTTCTGGAACGTCTCGATTCCGAAAAACGGCAGGCCATTTTGAGAAAACTGTCCTATGAGGACGCCGCAGACATCATCGCCGAGATGGATACAGAGGACTCCGCCGACATCCTGCGGGAGATGCGGAGTATCCGTGCGAAGAAGATCATCGAGGGGCTCGAACCGGACGATGCCGTCTGCCTCCTACGGGAGCTCCGCCCTCAGGAACAGGATCGCATCCTTTCCCAGCTGCCGGAGGAAGTGGCTCGGACAATGCGTAAGCTGCTCTCCTACGACCCCCATACGGCTGCCGGTGTCATGACTCCCTATGTCATGACCCTGCGAGATGACATGAGCGTCGACGAGGCCATTCACCACATCCGGCGCGAGAAGCATGAGACCGAGAACAGCGACATGCTCTACGTCGTCGATGAGCGCAAGCGGCTCATGGGCGTGACCTCCGTCCGCGACCTCATCTGGTCCCGTCCTAGTCAGAAAATCTCCCATCTCATGCACAAGGAACTGCGCGGGGTCTGCCGCTTCGACCAGCACAAAGAGGAGGTGGCGCGGCAGATGGCGGAGCTCAATTTCCAGAACCTGCCCGTCGTGGATACCCAGGGCCGCCTGATGGGCATCGTGACGCACGACGATGTCATCGATATCCTGCGCGACGAGGCGACCGAGGACATTCAAAAGCTGCACGGGGCCGGGGCTGATGAAAATATCCACGACCCCATCCTTTCCAGCGTCACCAAGCGCATGCCCTGGCTCATGGCCAACCTCGTCATCGCCTTCACGACCGCCAAAGTGATCTCCCTTTTCACAGAACAGATCACGCAGCTCGCACTCCTGGCCGTTTTCATGAACCTCGTCTCCTCCCTAGGGGGAAGTGCCGGTGCCCAGACGCTGGCTGTCGCCATTCGCGGACTCGCCCTGGGCAATCTGCACACGGGTGACGCCCGCAGAATCTGCCGAAAAGAGCTCTGCAAGGGACTCTACAATGGCCTGATGATCGGCTTATTGACCTCTTTCATCGCCGGTCTCTGGACCCACAATCCCATGGTCGGCGTGGTGCTATTCCTGGCGATGAGCCTCAACATGGGTCTAGCCGGTTTGGCCGGTGCCTTTGTCCCCCTCTTCCTCCAATCCCTGCACTTCGATCCCGCCCAGAGTTCCTATATCTTCCTCACATCCATCACGGACATCGCCGGAGTTTCCATCTTCCTGGCCTTGGGTTCCAAGCTTTTGCTCTGAGCTATCGACCCTTCCCTGAAGAGAGGGATGTGCGGCCGAATCGCCTCCTGCTCTCGGCCCATTCACCCTCGCGCATCGCAGCCTCAACTTCACCCTCTCTTCGGCACGATTCGCTCCGTTTCCCAAGGCCAGGCAGTCCGTTCTTGCGCTTGAGAAGGGAGGAGAATTTCACCCACCGAGAGCCACGTCCGGCTTCGTTCCCGCTCGGCCTCGGTACTATCTCTCCGTTTGGCAGGAGATGAAGCAGATTGTTACCTGATCCTCCTGTGAAAGGCGAAGACCCGATCCGGATATCTGAACTTCGCTTGGGCCTGGATATTCCTCGAATTTATGCTGCCTCTCATCCTCCTCGTCGCCGAAGGCCTATGGAACCCATAGGCCCATTTGCTCCGGCCTGAGGTCGATGCCCTCCTTGGACTGTTCTCACCGTACCTTCCGCTAAGATTTTCCATCAGCAGAGACGGGGTTCTCGGCTCTGTTCCCCAAATCGCCGCTATCGGGTCCGTCACCGAGAAGCGCTCGTCGCGAATCAGAAATTCTCCCGGTTTTTAAAAACATCCCGCCGACAGCAGCATTGCCAGAGAATCAGCAGGAGAATTGCCATCCCCCTAGGGGATGGCGGATACCCTTTCTAGCTGATCCTTCTCGGATAAAACAATCTAGAAGCTTCCGAAAAAACCTCTCCTGAGAAGAACATGCGGCCGCTTAGGGTCCATGCAGATGCGGATGGCATGCCGAAACTTGAATCTCAGCTCTTGCCAAGCTCCCAATCGCCCAAAATCTTTTTCCGCTAAAAACTTCCCATTTCCCCTTGCCTTCCCGTTCTCAATCCCTAGGGGATAGTATCCATGGATCCGTTCCAAACCTCCAAAGCCCTTCCCCTTTTGTCCGTCGCAGATCTCCGGATCCATTTTAGCGACCTCGATGAGGAGGTGGTGCACGGCATTTCCTTCGCAGTGGCCTCCGGGGAAACCGTCGCCCTCATCGGCGAAAGCGGCAGTGGCAAGAGCGTCACGGCGTTGGCGGTCACGCGCCTACTGCCTCCTAGGGAAACCCGGGTTTCGGGCAGCATCGATTTCCAGGGTAAAAATCTACTCCAACTACCCGCAAAGGAATTGCTCTCCATCCGCGGGCGCAGGATCGCCTATATCTTCCAGGAACCCGGGGCTTCGCTCAATCCGTCGCTGACGATCGGCTACCAGATGTCGGAAATTTTGGAAGGCCTATCCCAGAAGGAGCGCCTGGAAAAGATTCGGCAACACCTGCGGGACGTGGGCATTCTGGATACGGAGCGCTGCCGGCGTTCCTATCCTCATGAGCTCAGCGGAGGGATGCAGCAGCGGGTCATGATCGCCATGGCTATTCTGCAGCAGCCGGACCTGCTCATCGCGGATGAGCCCACTACCGCCCTCGATGTCACTCTGCAGAAGCAGATCCTCGACCTGCTCAAGGAACTGCAGGCACAGCGCCACTTCGCCATCCTCATCATCACGCACAATCTCCTGCTCGTCTCCCATTTCGCTGACCGTACCCTCGTCATGTTTCGGGGCCATATCGTCGAGGCCGGCGAGACCAAGGCCTTGCTGCAGGAACAGAAACATCCCTATACCCAGGCCCTCTTCCAGTGCATCCCACGCTTCCGGCATAAGCATCAGGAGCTGAATCCTATCGACTATGCCAAGCTGGGCATCGCTTAAAAGAGAAGCCCCGGAGCGCTTAGCTCCAGAGAAGCCAGGAACGGCTACTTCAAGAAAAGCCGTGCTGCTTATCCCTCACCTGCTGTCCGTCATTTTTCTCTGTGTTGCCATTGTCCCCTGATGACTCATCTCCCATCTCTGGGGTATCCGGTCGCGGAGCATTTTCTGTCATCGGTGTGTGCCGCCTTGGAGCCCTCCGGGCTCCGGCCCGCGCAGCGGGCCGCCGCTAGCGCCGGCCTCGGCCGAGGCCGGCACTAGCCAAGGCGGCACACCCAGAGCAACCTTCATTCACCCCTTTGCCAGTAACCCTAAGCCCTCAGTCTCCTAGAGCGTGAAGCGAGACTTGGCGATGAGAACGGTGAACTCGCCCTTGGCTGGTAAGCAGAGCTTCTCCTCGCAAATTTCCCCCAAAGTTCGGGTGATATAAGTCTCGTGCAATTTCGTCATCTCCCGGGCCACGCAGGCCCAACGGGCATCGCCCAAAACCTCTCGGGCCTCCTGGAGAAACTTCTCGATGCGATGGCAGGCCTCATAGAAGATGAGGGTATGAGGGCAATCCTCATAGCGCTGAAAAATCTCTTGCCTCGCCGAGGATTTGGGAGGAAGGAAGCCAAGGAAGAGGAAGGATTCTGTAGGAAGGCCGCTGACCGAGAGGGCCGCCAGCGCAGCGCTTGCCCCTGGAACGGGCAGGACGGCAATGCCATCCTTTCGGCAGGCCCGCACCAGGCGAAAGCCAGGGTCGCTCAGGCTAGGTGTCCCTGCATCGCTGATCAGGGCCACATTTTTCCCCAGCTTTAATTTCTTCAGCAACACGGCCGTCTGGCGGATTTCATGGGCGGCATTGTAGAGAATCAGCGGACGGGAAAGCTTGTAACGGGTCAATAGACGGGAGCTGACGCGTGAATCCTCACAGGCCAGCACCTCGCAGTTCTTCAGAACTTCCAGTGCCCGCAGCGAGAAGTCCCCAAGATGACCGATGGGCGTCGCGACGACGTAGAGGATGCCGGCTGCCACGTTACGAATCCCCTCTCAGAAAAGTCCCCATGCCCTCAGGACGGGGGATATTTTTTCCCAGTAGTGGAAGTACAGGACTCCCACCGGAAGAGCCAAAATCAGGCTGTCGGTCAGGTCGAAAATCCCCCCGATTCCCGGGATGAGTTTCCCCGAATCCTTCACCTGAGCCAGGCGCTTAACCGTGGATTCCACGAGGTCAGAAAAGGCGGCGATCAGCGCGATTAAAATCGCCAGCAGCAGGGCCCGGAGGGGCGAGAAATCTTTTGGGAAAAAGGAAGTGAAGAGCAATCGGCTGCCTAGGCCGACGAGCAGAGGGGCGAGGATTACGGCACCGATCAGGCCCCGGCGCGTCTTGGCAGGACTCAGTTGTGGAGCCAGTTTCTGTCCGCCACAGAGGGAGCCGACGCAGAGCCCGCTGACATCGCTGAACTTGGCCACGGCGATGATCCACAGGAGACAGGCGAGGGCCATCCTATCCTCTCCCTTCGAGGACCAGTCCCGCAACATCGCGATGGGAAGGCTGAACATCAGGGGCAGGTAGACCAGGTTGCAGACCGTCGACACCAGACTCCCGATGATGGCCCGCGGTTCCTTTTTGGAAAAGGCATGGAAGGTCGTCTCGATCAAGGCACAGACGAAAACCATCATCGCCGCCTCCACTCCGCACATCGGAGCCGGGGGGAAATAGGCCAGGAGCAGCATCAGCAATCCATAGCCCAGACAGTGCCAGAGGTAAGGCTCGTAACCGGCCTTGCGGCAGAGCTGGCAGAGCTCGTACTGGGTCAGCAGAGAGGCCAGGATGAGGAGTAGCACCCCACCGCTCACACCTCCTAGCGCAAGTATCCCCAGAACCGCCAGCCACAGGACACAAAAACTTCCGATTCTCTCCTTCATCTCTCACGCGTCCCTTTTCTGGCCCTCCAGTCGCCCAAACCGCCTCTGGCGGCTGCGGTAAACGGCCACGGCTTCATCCAGATCCTTCTCGCTGAAGTCCGGCCACAGAACGGGAGGGAAATAAAGCTCCGAATAGACGGACTGCAACGGCAAAAAGTGGCTCAGCCGCATCTCGCCCGAGCTGCGCAGGATGAGATCCGGATCAGGAATACCGGCGGTGTCCAAAAATTTTTCAAAATCTTCCCAACAGGTCGGTCCTTCCTTTTCGCCGGAGTTCCAAAGACGCCGAATAGCCCGAAGAACCTCATCTCGGCCTCCGTAGTTGACGGCCAAAATCACCGTCATCTTCTCCCCTTTTCGCGTATTTTCCTCCAGCTTCCGCAGGGCCTGGGCCGTCGATGGCCTCAGGGCCTCCACATCTCCGATCAAGCGGATGCGGATTCCCTGTTCCAAGAGCTGGGGCAGCCAGCGCCTTGCATAGAGCTCGAAGAGCGACAGGAGACCGTGGACCTCCACCGCTGGCCGCCTGTTGTTTTCGAGCGAAAAGGCGTAGAGCGTCAGGAAGCGGATGCCCAGGGATTGCGCGTGGACCACGATGCGCCGGACATTTTCCGCTCCACGCCGGTGGCCGTAGAGACGCGGCTTCCCCCGCTGTATCGCCCAGCGACCATCACCGTCCATGATGAGGCCGACGTGCAGCGGAACGGGCACGGTGGAATCCATAAAACGCTTGCCCATTGAGCAGAGATTCCAGGGTATTTCAAGGTTCCAAATCACTCCTCCCCAAGCAATCCACCGGCTCAGGAGGAGGGCATGCTGTGTGAAAAATAGAGAGACATTTCGCATTCCCTCCGCGCTCAACAGCCCGCTTATGTGGGAATGGATTCCTCTTAGCTCTGCGAACTTCACCTTGTCCCTGCGGACTCCCTGAAGGGAAATCACAAGCAAGCCATGGCTCTACCCTTTTCGAAGCTCTTTCTTTCGGCTTGTCGAAAAAGCGAAGCGCTTCTATCTAGAGGCTTGCAGGTGGTGGAACTTTAGAAATACACGGGCTACACGGAAAGGCCATGGAGACTTCGCAGAATCCGGACGAATTTTTCCAAGCCCTGGAGGCGTTGATCGAGAAGAACGGCCTGAGTATCGACCGGCCCAGAGGATCTTCGCATCCGCGCTTTCCCCAACTCATCTATCCGATGGACTACGGCTTTATCAATGGGACGCGATCCCAGGATGGCGAGGGCATCGATGTCTTCCTGGGAGACCTGCGGGGGCATCGCGTCATCGGCATCCTCTGCAGCATCGACCGAGAGAAAAACGACTCCGAGGTGAAAGTTCTGGTGGATTGCACGGAGGAAAACATCCAGACCGCTCTGAAAATGCTGAATCACGACCCCATGCGGGCAATTTTAGTGAGACGTTCCCCAAACAGCGAAGGAGAGAACCCATAATGGAGGAGGACCGAGGAATCGGTACTGGAGAGGGAAGGGGGCTACAGGGAAGGGTGCTCGCTGTCTTTGGAGCCCGAAGGGCTCGCTCGCAAAGCGAGCATCAGGGATGAAAAGGAGACTTTTCATCCCTGCAAAGACAGCGAGCCCAAGACAGCGCTTTCCAGCTTTTAAAACAAGCGAAAACATCGGACGGATTGCAGGAGAACCCCGCCGCCGGATAAAGGCTCGTCTTGAGGGTATTTTCGGCTAGTTATACTGGCCATGTCTGTGCCGTCGCGGGAATTGGAACTCTTGCTCCAGGCAAGGCTCGCACAGCCACACCACTACCTCGGTCTTCACGAAGTCCAGCGCTCGGGACAGCAGGGCTTTGTCATCCGCGCCTTTATCAGCCAGGCCAGGCACTGCGCGCTTCTAGGGCCCTTTGGGGAACGCCCCATGGCGCTGCTCCATTCCTCCGGCGTCTTTGAAATTTTCCTCCCCC
Source organism: Puniceicoccales bacterium (assembly GCA_031288595.1). Lineage (GTDB taxonomy): Bacteria > Verrucomicrobiota > Verrucomicrobiia > Opitutales > JAIRLG01 > JAIRLG01. The sequence goes on along the minus strand of JAITRB010000005.1, from coordinate 31,872 downwards.
TTTCCTCCCCTTTTCTCTACCAGTTTCGAATCGAGGATTTCCAGGGTCAGATACACCTAGAGCACGATCCCTATCGCTTCCCACCCACGCTCTCGGCTGACGACCTCTACCTCTTTAACGAGGGGAAGCAGCTCCAGGTTCATCATAAGCTCGGTGCCCATCGAGACAAAGTTCAGGGCATCGAGGGTACCCGCTTCGCCGTCTGGGCTCCCAATGCCCGGCGCGTCTCCGTCGTGGGGAATTTCAATGCCTGGGACGGCCGCTACCACCCTATGAGACTCCTGGGGGACTCCGGTGTCTGGGAGCTCTTCCTCCCCCACCTGGGGGCCGGCGAGCTCTATAAATTCGAGATTCTGGGAGCCGACGGACAGCGGCATCTCAAAACCGATCCCTATGGCTTTTTTTTCGAAGCGGCCCCCCACAATGCCGCCATCGTCATGGAAGCCGATTCCTATCCCTGGCAGGATTCCAGGTGGATGCAGGAACGGAAGCACTTGGAAGCGCCCAAACGCTGCCTCTCCATCTACGAGATGCACTTCGATTCCTGGCGGCACATCGTCGGGCCCTCCGGCCCTCGTCCCTGTCGCTACCGCGAAATGGCCCCGCTGCTCTGCGAGTATCTGCAGCAAATGCGATTCACGCACGTGGAATTCCTCCCCCTGAACGAGTTTCCCTTCCTCGGCTCCTGGGGCTACCAGGTGACGGGTTTCTACGCGCCGACCCAGCGCTACGGCAGTCCGGACGATTTCCGTTACTTGGTCGATAGGCTCCATCAAAGCGGGATTGGAGTTATCCTCGACTGGGTACCCGGGCATTTTCCTAAAGATGAGTTCTCGCTCGCCCGCTTCGACGGTAGCTGCCTCTACGAGCACGAGGATCCCAGACAAGGAGAACATCGGGGTTGGGGAACCTTGGCCTTCAACTACAGCCGTCATGAGGTGCGAAATTTCCTCATCGGCAGTGCCCTTTACTGTTGCGAGCAGTTCCATCTCGATGGGCTGCGCATCGACGCCGTTGCCTCCATGCTCTACCGCGACTACTGCCGGCCCTCCGGTGAATGGATACCCAATGAGCGGGGCGGTCGGGAAAATTTGGAAGCGATTCGCTTCCTCCGCGAGTTGAACGAGGCACTGCACGTACGATTCCCGGGAGTTTTCACGATTGCGGAGGAATCCACCTCATTCCCGGGGGTCACCGCCAGGACGCGTGATGGTGGGCTCGGCTTCGACTTCAAGTGGAACATGGGCTGGATGCACGATACGCTCCACTACTTCTCCCAAAATCCACTCTGGCGCCGCCATCACCATCAGTGCCTCACCTTCAGCATGCTCTATCAGTACTCGGAGCGCTTCATCTGCGCGCTTTCGCACGATGAGATGGTCTACGGTAAACGCTCGCTGCTGCAGAAAATGCCGGGGGATTCCATCCGCCAGAAGGCGAAGGAACTGCGCTCTCTCCTGGGCTTCATGTGGGCCTGGCCCGGAAAAAAGTCGCTCTTCATGGGCGGGGAATTCGGCCAATCCCATGAGTGGAACCACCGACAGAGCCTCGACTGGCACCTGCTTGCCTACGAGGAGCACCGCGGTATCCAGCAGCTGGTGGCTGACCTGAACCTGCTCTACCAGCAAATTCCTTTTCTGTCGGCGTACGACTCCGAAGCACAGGGTTTCCGATGGGCCCTCTGCGATGAGGTGGAAAATAGCGTCTTCGCCTTCCTGCGACGGGGGATGGAGGAACGGGAGCTCCTTCTCGTCATCGGCAACTTCACACCGGTGAAACGCGGGTGCTATCGCATCGGTGTTCCGCTCGAAGGGACATGGTCGTACGTCCTCGACACCGATGCTCCCCGCTACGGCGGCGAATCGGAAAACGTTCCCGTAGGCTACGCTACGGAAGCCATTCCCTGCCATGGCCATCTGCAGTCATTGGTGCTGGACCTCTCAGGCACCTCCGTCAGCTTCCTTCGGCCGATTTCGGATTAATGCTTCGGTGATTTCCAACTGCTGGAATCTTTTGGCGCGAGGGCCCCTTTGCGGAGCAAAGGGGCTCTCCTCCGCGCTCCGCGCGGAGGAGAGCCCTGTCGCTAAACGGCTTTTGTCCGTTTAGCGACGGGCCATCGCGCCAGATTTTGAAACCAGCCCCAAAGACCACCTCTCCGAATACCCCTCAAAAGAACCTTCCCTCCATCAGCCGAAAAGCTCTCCCTCTCTCCCCGGACAGGTATCCCGTACCAGAGTTTTCAGATCATCGAACCGCCGCTCCCAGTGAAGTTCCCGCTGTGCCTTCCTCGGGTCCAGAACGGAACGGGCGATTTCCCCAGGATGAGCGTCTGACTCCACAACGGGAATCCTCTTGCCGAAAATCCTTTCGAAGCTCCGAATGACCTCTCGGACCGAATATCCCCGACCGGAGGCGAGGTTATAGCTTCCCCTCGTCCCCATCGCCGGCATGGACGACAGGGCGGAGATGAAGGCATGGATCACATCCTCCACATGGACGTAATCCCGAACCGCCGTGCCGTCGAACGTGGGTCGGTCGTTACCGAAAACCTCGCAGGATTCCCGTTCGCCGTTCACGACCTCACCCAGAATGGAGAACAGGTTATCTTTCTTCAGAGAAATACTTTCCCCCGACGAGGCCCGTCCTACGACATTGGAAGGACGGAGGATGACGACGCTCCAGCGCTCGGACTCCGCCAGAGCTGCCAAAAGCTGCTCGACGCCCAGATGCGTCATCCCGTCGGGATTGATGGGATTCGGGACCTGCGATTCATCCGCTAAACCACTCTCCACCTCTCCATAGACCGACGCCGTCGATAGGTAGATGATTTGCTTCACGTGCTTGTGAACCATGGCCTGCAGCAAAAACATCGTTCCGGCCAGGTTGTTGACGAAGTACATCATCGGCCAGGCCAGCGATTCGCGCACGTCCGTCCAGGCCCCGCAGTGCAGAACGCAGTCCACCACCTGCTCCGATAGAATCTGTTCCATCAGAGCGAGGTGGCCGTAATCCCCGACATAGAGCGGGACGTCTTCCGGAATCGCTCCCCTATCCCCATGAACCAAAGAATCCAGCACCGACACACCATAGCTCAGGCGTTTCAGCCGATGAACAAGACCCGAGCCGATATAGCCACAACCTCCGGTCACCAATACGTTTGGCATAAAATTTCCCTCTGCGACCAGAAGCTCTTCGCAGCGGACCCATTCCCCCTCCTCAGGAGGGAAATACGGCCCCTTTCAGGAACGGAACCCAAATGGGTCTTCCGGAGCTTCCAGCTCAGGCGTTTTGGCCAAATCAGGATTACAGAGCCAAACAGATCCATCCATCTCAAGATGAGGGAAACCAGGGTATCCTCTCAAGTCAACACCTTCGCCGGCCCCACCTGTCCTCGACATCGCACAAGCGGGTGCTGGTCGAGCTTCGGCATGAGGCGACAAAGCTGTTTTGTTCTTCCAGTACACGGCAATGCGAAGCTCTTCCTAGGTCATCCCATTTCTCGGCCAACGCTCGGCATACCCTACAGACAGAGTGCCCCACAGAGCACTAAGCCCCGCCAGATGAATTTTTCCCACCATAACCCTTCCCTTCAGAATTGAGGCAGTATATACCTCCTCTCCTTTTATATTACGGTGCTTGTATACATGAGGCAAGAAAAAACTCCCCTCAAGCGTCTATTCTCCAAGACGTCGGTAGTACCAAACGGCGTCATGGGGATTGCGTTTGAGACAGCGCATTTCGGAGAACAATTTCCGCCAGGAAGGGTCGAGGAACTGGTCGCAGTTGTAATCCGCCGCCAGTTGCGTGAGATAGATCTCCGAGCAGAGAGGAAGGAATTGCGCATAAACCTCCCCACCACCGCAGATCCAAATGTTCTTCGGCGTCCGCACATCTCGCAGTTCTCTCGGATGGTGAAAGACCAGGGCAGCGGGAAAACGGTCGCAGGACGACGCATTCCGGCTCAGAATCCACAGTTCGCGCTCCTCCGGAGCGAAGGCATGCGGCAGGGATTCCATCGTTTTGCGTCCCAGGCATAGGATGCCGTCGCGGGTCTGCTCGCGAAAAAAGGAACGGTCTTCGGGAAGCTCCCAGGGAATCCTTCCTTCGCGTGCCAGGCCCTGCCGGGCATCCACCCCCGCGATTCCCTTAAGGATGACTCCCTGTGCCTCCAATTCCTCGTAGCTCAAGGGAGTAGGTGGAGGGAGAGAAATGCCTTCGAGTTGGCCGACACGGCGCGCAGCAACTGATGGATCTTCGGCTTCGCAGCGCCGCAGCCAGAAAGGAAGATTTTTCCCTCCAGGATTGAGTAGCGGGGCGATTTCCAGAAGAGGTTTTAGGACAAATGCCCGCTGATGCCAGTAGGGATGCGGAACCAGCAGATGCGGAGAACGGTAATGCTCGTGGCCCCAGAAGAGGAGATCGATGTCGATGTTGCGGGCAGCCCAGAAGCCATCTCTCCTCTTGCCGAGCCGCTGCTCGATGGCCTGAATGTGGGAGAAAAATGCCTCGATGGACCCGGAAACTTCGAGGCCCAGGGCGAGGTTCAGGAAAGGCGGCTGCCGGACACGCCCCCAGGGCTCCGTCTCCCAGAGACCGGAAAGGGCGAAGAGTCCAAAGCTCTCCTGCAGAAGTCCTACGGCTTTGCGGAGCTGGGTTTCCCGATCGCCCAGATTAGTTCCGAGTGAGAGATAAACACGCGTCATGCCGTCGCCTTTCCATGGAAAACCCGATCGAGTGATAGGATTTTCCCTCCCACAGCAGCGGCCGCTTGCTCAGCTCCAGGCGAATTTCCACCACGGAGGGGAAGCTTCGAAAAAGCTCCGCTACCAGATGGGATGCCAGGGCCTCGATGAGATGGAAGCTCTTCGCATGGATTTCCCGAGCCAGGCAGCGCTCCACCGCATCGTAGTCTACGGATTCTGCAAGCTCATCCGTCGCGATGGCCCGACCGAAATCACCGCGAAGTTCGACGGAAAGCCCAAACGTCTGGGAGACCTGATGCTCGAAATCCTCGACGCCGTGTCGCGCCTCATAGGAAAGACCTCGCAGAAATAAACTATCCATAAATTTCACGTATGGCTCGGAGGCAATCCCGATGCGGCCGGACATCGTGGACGCGGAAGTAGCGGCAGCCCTGCCGGTAGCTCATGAGTGCCAGCGCCAGACTAAGCTCCAGCCGTTGCTCCGCTCCCGCGCCTGAACACCAGCGCTTCAGGAAGGATTTTTTGGAAATCGCCAGCATCCAGGGATGTTCCCAGCGCCGGATGAAACGCTCCTGTTGGCGGAGAAGATACTCAGCTTCTCCGTCTGAGGTCCCGAAGCCGATGCCGAGGTCGAAGATGACGCGCTCGGCGGGGATGTTTCTCGAAGCCAGGTGCTCGGCACAGCGCTCGAAAAACAGGACTCTCCGCTGCTCGGGTGAGAGCTTTTCGTTCCCTTCGTCCGTACGGCCGTTGTACATCAGGACCCAATGCCCCTCGCTCCGAAGAAATTCCGATGACCTCGTCAGCTCCAGGGCCTCGCGAACACTGCCCTGGAAGTTGATCATCGAAGCTCCGGCATCCAAAGCCAGCGGGATCAGCTCTCGTTTTCTCGTATCGACCGAGATCGGAATATGCTCCCTCCGCAATTCCTCGAGGACCGGAGCGATGCGCTCCCATTCTTCCCGAACGCCTATGGCCGTAAAGCCAGGGCGGGTCGATTCCCCCCCCACATCGATGTAGGCAGCGCCTTCCGCCCGCATCTGGCGCGCGTGTTCCAGGGCACGGTCCAGCGTACAGTAAAGACCGCCATCCGAGAAGGAATCCGGTGTGAGGTTCAGAACGCCGACGAGAATCGCCTCTTCCATCGATTTGCTCAGAGTCCTGTCCTTCCCAGACGGATCATCGCCAGCATATCCGAGAGCAGGGCGGTGTCGCCGGCGAAATTCCCCCTCAGGGCTCGGGTTACGTAGCAGGCTCCTTCCGACCTAAGCCACCGCATGCGGGTGCAGAGATGCTCGGCCTCCAGGAGTATCAGGACACTCCCGCCGTCCGTCGCCTTCACAAGGGCATTCGCCAGTTCCTCCGCCAGGTGCTCCTGCAGCTGTAGGTGGCCGGTACAGAGTCTTAAGCGCATGAATTTTCTCAGGCCTAGAACGCGCTTCTGGGACACTTCATAGGCCATCGATGCCTTGCCGTAAAAGGGCAGGAAGTGATGTTCACAGAGCGAATAGAAGGGAATGCCAAGAGCACATAGCGGCCATCTGACTCGACCTGAAACAGCTTCCGGACACTTTCAAATGTATCCCTTAGGCCCAAGAACTCCTCGAAAAACGCAGCGATTCGTCCCGGTGTTCCGAACAGGCCCTCGCGTTTCGGATTCTCGCCGATTCCTGCCAGCAGGAGCCGTACGCTCCTCTCAATTTTCTCCCGATCGATCTCCACTCAGTCCTCGCATTTCTGGAAGCGTTGGGGATCCTTACAAGCAAATAGTCAGAGGAACATCCGAGTTTGGAGATGGGAAATCTAGACAGAGGGAAAGGCGTTGGCGGCGGGAGACGAGAGCTTATGGGGCGTGCTGTGGGGCGATGGCCCCTGGCAAAGCCAGATGGCTGTTTTCATTGCATGAAAACAGCCGGAGTCGGAGAACGGCCAAAGGCCGTTCTCCGACGGGCCATCGCCCACAAAGCATCACAAACGATTCCTCTCAAAATCCTCAGCGCGGCCTCGACACATCAGCATCTATCCGCGAGCGATCCGCCACTTGGGGCATATTTTTATAAAAACCCTCCATATGGCTAAGCCCCCTAAGTTCCCTCGTCCGGCGGAAGAGGTCCCTCCGCTTCTGGGCCATCCGACGCCAGGACGAGACTCCGACATCGAAGTCCATTGTGACGCGATTTCTATGGGTAGCCGCCAGTGTCGCCTGCAGGTTTCCGCCCTGTGCCTTTGAAATTTCACTCACGGCCTCCTCCGACTTCAGGATATCGGGTCGGAAATTAAACCCGAGAACATTCCCCATCATCGCCCTCAGCATTTCCATCGCATTGCTCATCCCCTTATCCGCCTCCTGCGCGAAGCGCGACTCGCTGCCACTCAGGTCGCGGTAGTCCGGAATCCCATCACCGTCGGTATCCAGAAAAATCCCCTCCCTCTCCATCTGGCCGATGCTGCGGGTCGATTCCTCTTCACTCTCCTCAACGACACTCAAATCCATTCTCGCTTCCGCCACTTCCACCAGCGGAGAGCCCACCAGCTCGCCATGGGATCGCAGCAAGTCCGCCACTGAACTGACCGGATTTTCCAGTCCTTTCGGCTCACTGGAAGAGGCAATCGTCTCCTGCACCGACCCCGTCGAAGCTGAGCCCAAGGCATAGGGGAATTCCGACATCTTTTTGTTAAACCCGAACCCTGAGCCGGCTCGTCTTAGCCAGGTCATTCCTGCGGCTCGCCCCGATGCCCTTCGCAAAGGAGCTCGACTTGAGAAAATTGTCCAGCATCTGGTAGACCTTTTCAGCCGAGGAGGTGAAGTGGACGATCAGGTTGAAGAGCAGCGATTCATCCAGAAGCTCGATGGGAAAGGAGTAGGACATGACGATGAGATTTTTCACCTCATCGAGGCCGACGAAGGCATGCTGCGTCAGGAGTCCATGCAGGTTGAGGCTCAGGAGGAATTGAAAGAAGGTCTCACACCCCTCGCAGGGGACTTCCATCAGTGGGCAGTAGATGTAGAGCATGTCGTGATTCTCCAGTACTTCCAAAATATAATGCCGCTGCGAGCCGTTATCCCGAAACCGGCAGGTACTAGCCTCTCCGTCGAATCTCAGCCCAAGCCCCAGGCGCTTCGAGACCCCCTTTAGTAACAAATTCACCTGTTCCCTGCGATCCATAAGCCAGCCTCCCTTTATAAAAATTTCCTCCGTATTGCCAAACCTAAAGTTTTTCGCGGCATGGCTCATCCCATGCCGTCACTCCACCTATCCCGAAAGGCAATCCTCTTTCTCAGGCAAGCGGTGATCGATTTCTATGCCCACCAGGCTCGCTCTCTGCCCTGGCGCCAGAAACGCTCCGTCTACCACACACTCATTTCGGAGATGATGCTCCAGCAGACCCAGGTCAAAACGGTCGTGCCTTATTTCGAGCGATGGATCCGGCGCTTCCCTGACCTGGAAAGCCTAGCCCAAGCTGATGAGGTGGAGGTTCTAGGCCTGTGGGAAGGACTGGGCTACTATCGGCGTGCCTCGGCACTCCACGAAATCGCCCAAATCATTCGACGGCAAGGGCATCTGCCCCAAACGGTCGGCGATTGGGAAAAACTCCCCGGCATCGGCCGCTACACGGCGGCGGCCATCGCCAGCTTTTCTCAAGATACACCAGTGGCCGTCATGGATGGAAATATTCTCCGCGTCCTGCTGCGCTTCGGAAATATCCAACGTGCCTTCGACGGCCAGGCGCAGGCCCTGAGTTACCTACGTCCCTTGGCCGAGCGCTGCCTCGATTCCCCACGCCATGCCCTCTACAATGAGGGGCTCATGGAGCTCGGCGCGCTGATCTGTCTGCCACAGCACCCACAGTGCCTGCTCTGCCCCCTACGTTCTCATTGTCGGGCCCATCTCCACGCGACGGCCGAAAGCATCCCGCGATTCAAGATCCCCAGCTACAGAAAAGCCAGCAAGGCCCGCGGCCTCTTTTTCCACCGGGACCGGCTCCTCTTATCGCCCATGGGCATTCCGAGCAAGCCTACGGCCCTCATCTGGGAATTCCCGGAAATTCCAATTCCGTTTTCCCCAAAACTCCTCCCGCCCATCTTTACGGGCAGGCGAAGCATCGGCCTCACACGGTTCACGGAAAAGTTTCACATTTTAAAAGTCGATGAGAGGACCCCGATACCCTCCGATGGCCGCTGGTTCTCGGCTGCGGAACTGAAACAGATCCCCCTCTCAGGGCCCCATCGCCGCTGGCTGCCCAAACTCCGGGAAATCGTGCGGGAAGAAGGGGGGCCATCGGCTCCGGCGCTGTCTTTGCAGAGCGGCAGATGAAAAGGCCTTTTCATTTGCCGCTCTGGTGCCCGCTGCGCGGGCTGATTCCTCCGGAATCCAAAGACAGCGCCAGCTCCGCCCAAATATCCGGGCCCGAAATTCCCCAAATCGGCCTTTCCCGTGTAAGACCTAGGCTTTCCCCTAAAATTTCTCCTCCAGCGAAGTGAGGAGCCACTCGGCCACCTTCAGATCCGGCTGTGCTCCAAGGATGGCCCTCAGGGCTTCGGCATCCTGTTGCGCCTGTTCGATTCTCCTGGGATCCCGCAGGCACTGCGAGACTTCCTCGCACAGGGCAGAAGGCTCGGCCTCGCTCTGGATATACTCCGGCAGCGACTTCCGCTTCAGCAGAATATTGGCCATGCCGATGTAGGGAATCTTGACCCAGTGCCTGGCCAGGAAGTAGCTCAGGGGATGGATTTTATGGGTGATGACCCCAGGGATACCGGCCAGAGCGCAGCTGAGGGACATGGTGCCGGAGACCATCAGGCTCGCCGCACAGGGAAGATCTGGGCCTGAAACGGAAACAAATCGCAGGTAGGACCGAAGGTCTTCGTACCCTGCAAATATCCCCCGCAATTCTTCCAACACCCCCTCGTCGGCATACGGCACCGCCGCTAAGAGGTGTGGGAATTGGGGCTGCAGTCGCCGAAAAGTTTCGAGCATCAGCGGGAAGAGCCGGCGGACGGTCGCCACGCGGCTTCCGGGTAGCAGGAGCAGTACCCCCTGGGGAGCGTACGATAGGAAAGAAGCTTTGGCGCACAACAAGGGATGGCCGACAAAGGAGACCCGCAGCGGGATGTCTGCGAAAAAATCCTTTTCAAAGGGAAAGATAAGCCCCAGATGGTCGAGCCAGCGGGCCATCCCAAAGCGGCGCTTTGCCTTCCAGGCCCAGATCTGCGGGCTGATGTAGTAGTAGAGCGCGACCTCGCCGCCACCCTTCCGGCTCAAGCCCCTTTGGAAAAGGCGTTTGGCCAATCGCAGGTTGAAGCCCGGGTAATCCACCAGGCAGACCGTACGCGGCCTGTGGATGGCCACCCAGTCGATGACCGCCGCGAGCAATTGCCGGAACAGGCCGAGATTCCTCAAAACCTCACACAGGCCTATGACCGCGTGCTGCGTCAGATCATAGAGCAGATGGGCACCGGCCGCCTGGAGATTTTTCCCGCCGAAGGCATAGACCGACACTTGGGGATTCTCGCAGAATAAACCCTCTACCATACGGGCCGCATGCTCATCTCCAGAGGCCTCTCCCGCGATGATCAGGAAGTCGGGACGGGACCCATCCAGAGCCAGAGGGAAGTCCCGAAGCCGCAATGCCCTCATACGTTGAAGCGGAAGACCAGGATATCGCCATCCCGCACTTCGTAATCCTTGCCCTCTAGGCGATAGGTGCCTAGTTCTCGAGCACGGGCCACCGAGCCGGCCCTTCTCAGGTCCTCGTAACCGATCACCTCCGCCCGGATGAATCCCCGCTCGAAATCGCCGTGGATGAGACCCGCACAGGCTGGTGCCTTCATCCCCCATCTAAAAGTCCAGGCATGCACCTCTTTCTCGCCGGCCGTGAAATAGGAGGCTAGGCCTAACAGGGCATAGCTCTTTTGGATCAGCTGGGCCACGCCGCTATCCCCCACACCGATTGCCTCCAGATAGGTCCGGGCGTCCTCCGGAGACAGGGCGGTAAGCTCCTGCTCGATACGGGCGCTCACGACACAGAGCTCTCCCTCGTCCTCCTCGCGGAGATGCCGTCCCACCTGGGCCACATGAGGATTGGCCGAGGGATCACTTAAATCCCCTTCGGCCACGTTGCAGGCGAGGAGCATCGGCTTCGAGCTCAGGAGATGGAAAACTTCTGCCTGGGCCCGTTCCTCAGCGGATAGCGCCGAGGTCCCTACGGCTTTCCCCTGGTCCAGCTGGGCGCAGATTTTTTCCAGCAATCCCACCTGCTCCACCGCCTCCTTCTCGCCGCTGCGGGCCCTCTTGCGCCATTTCTCCAGCTGGCCCTCCGCTGATTGCAGATCAGCCAGCAGCAGTTCTGTACGGATGATCCCGATGTCCCGCAGCGGATCCACCACTCCCATCGTGTGGACGATGCTCTCATCCTCAAAACAGCGGACGATCTGCAGGATGGCATCCACCTCGCGGATGTGGGCCAGGAATTGGTTACCGAGCCCCTCACCTCGGGATGCACCGGCTACCAGACCGGCGATATCGACAAACTCGATGACGGCCGGTACCACCTTCTCCGTCTTGGCCATTTTCCTAAGAGGTTCGAGGCGCCCGTCCGGCACCTCGACCATGCCCACGTTCGGCTCAATGGTGCAGAAAGGATAATTCTCCGCTGCGGCCTTGTACGTCCGCGTCAGGGCATTGAAGAGCGTGCTCTTCCCCACATTGGGCAATCCAACAATCCCCACTCGCAGCATAAATTCTGAGCGTTTTCAGGCAAGCGCCGCTGTCTTTGCAGGAGTAAATGGAAGGCAAAGCCTTCCCTTTACCCCTGGGGACCGCTATGCGGACCGATTCCTTTGGAATCCAAAGACAGCGGGAAACGGAACACCTGGATCTCCAGAAGACTGAAAAAGCGACCCCTGGGGTCAAGGGCGAAAGGGAATTGCCGTCTCTGCTTCCCTCCAGCACTCATCAGCCCTACGGCTCTTTGCAGAGAATTCAGAGAATCGAAAGGTGAAGCAAGATAGGGTTTTCCAGTGTGGATCAGCAGTACTTCGCTGTCTTTGCAGGATAAAAACAAAACTCCCTTTTGTTTTTATCCTGGGGCCCGCTGCGCGGGTCGATTCCTCCGGAATCCAAAGACAGCGAAGAGACAAACCCCAAGACTTGAGCTTTTCCCTTCCGAGACTTCTTGGGTTTCCCCAAGCCCTTTCCCTTATTTTTCTGAAAATACTCCTTGGCCTTTGTCTCCTGGTCCCAATCCTTCCACTCAGGCACCCAACGGTAGAACTGGTACTCCTCCTGTCCCTTCGGGAGAATCAACTCCAGGGAAATCTGGAAGAGATTCAGCACATTCGTTGGCTGGCACAGCATCTTCCAGCGCCAACAGCTCCCATCGGGGAAATGCATCTCCCCACCGTTGGCCAAGTCCTCTTTGCTGGACCTTCCCCCTCTGATCTGCTCAAAGACCTGATCCACCAGAAACAGCAACCGGTCCCCCGCGTCGGGTGAGTTCTCCCGCTGGTACTTAGCCACAAGCCCATTGGCGAAGCTCTGGACGATGATGGCGGCTGAAACGGCAAAAACCGCCAGGGCCACGACGACCTCGATGAGCAAAAAACCCTGGGCCCGCCTGAATTCCCCCTTCACGGCCTCTAGTTTAAGACCTTTTTCAAAAAATTCCACCATTCTCTCAGGTGCGCTGGCTCAGCGGTATCGTCAAAAAAAATATCCACGGCCCGGATTCCTTCCTTCCCATAAAATTCCTCATTGATCTCGCGGTTGAAGTGGAAGATCAGCTCCAGCTTTTTGGGAAAATCCCTCGATTCCGGAAAAATCCAGAGCGAAGGACTCTCCTCCTTCTCCAGCTCCTGGGCAAGTTCCGAAGAGGGGCCGAAGTTTGGCGGCGCTTTCGCCGCCACCGCGCAGGGCCATTGGGGCAACAGCAGGCTTACCTGGGTCTTCTCGTCTTCGATGGGCAGAATCAGCGAGCTCACCTCACCCCATTTGATGGGCGATTTCGATTCGACCTGGTAGATGGCCGGAAGGCCCCAGTGTCCATCGCTTCTCCGGTAAAACCCGAGGGCCGCCCCGGCGTGCACCCCCAGCAGACTTCCCAATTTTTCCGGCCCCAGCAGCAGCAGGCCCCGAGCCGACTTCAGGCGAGAAAGGGTCTTCCAGGGATTCTCCCGCAGACAGCGCAGCGCATTTTGGATCAAAACCCTCATCCAGGTCTCGATGATGGTTTCATCCTGCAGTCCCGCTGCCTCGTCCAGCTTTGGTTCCGCCACCGGCGGAGTGCGCGCCACCGCAGAAGTACTCGGCATGCCTATGAGAGCTCCTGCAGATGTTGTGTTCTCTTGAACCTGAACCGCAGCCACCGATGTCGGTTCATCTGCAGTCCCCAGGAGCCCCAATGGCCAGGGAATCCCTCCTGCCAGAAGAAGATAAAATCGCCGTTTCATGTCTCCAAGGGACAAGCCTAATCGTATACCTGGCAAGCGCAAGGTTTATGCCTTGCCAAGTGGGATGAATTTCGTTAAAAGAAGCTTATGGGCGACTTACCTCACACACTTCTGCTCCGGACACTTCAGTCGATGAGAGAGGCCGGCCAACGAGAGATTTACATCGGCCTCGAGAACTGGCAATTCTTCCTGGAAACTCTGAAAACTACTCCCCAAGTCATGTCCTCTTCCAAGCATATCCCCTCACCGCCCTCGCAGCAAGCTCTACTGGACGACGGCACGATGGCCGTATCTCTGCCCCCTGGTCCTAAGCAGGAACAGTGGGAATGGCTTCGCGCACAGGTACTGAATTCCAGAGATTTTCAGCGGCATCTGCGGCCGGGCAAACAGCTGGTTTTTGGCGTTGGGAATCTGGAAGCGGACATTCTCTTCTGCGGCGAAGCGCCCGGGGCAGATGAGGAAATCCAGGGCATTCCCTTCGTCGGGCGTGCGGGGCAGCTGCTGACGAAAATTATCCTCGCCATGGGTCTGACGCGAGAGGAGGTCTACATCACGAACATCATGAACTGGCGACCCGAGACTTCGGCGGAACAGGGAAATCGCCCGCCTACACAGGAAGAGATGGAACATTGCCTGCCCTATCTTCGGGCCCAGCTGGAGATCGTCCAACCCCAAGTCATCGTCGCACTGGGGGCTACTGCGGTCAACGGGCTTCTGGGATACGACAGCCAGCGGAGAATCACCCTCTGCCGTGGCCAGTGGTATTTCTTTCAAGACATCCCTCTCATGGTCACCTTCCATCCCTCCTACCTGCTGCGGAACCAGACCAGCGCCACGAAGCGGCTCGTCTGGGAGGATATGCTGGCGGTCATGCGACGGGTGGGCCGGCCGATCTCCGAAAGGCAGGAGAGGTATTTTCTGTGATCCATTCTTTGAAATTTTTAGAGCTACTCGGGAGGCTCCTGGAAAAAATCGCGGGGCCAAGGTGCTGTCGGCTGGCTTTTCAGTGGAGGCCAGGACAGAGTCCTGGCCTCCACTGTGGGCCCGCTCCGCGGGCCCGATGCCTTTGGCATCAAAAGCCAGCCGACCTCCCTAAGCCCCCTCATCCAGCAAACCCAGGCTAAATCCCCTCGGCCATCCAGAACTGGATTGCCTTCTCTCCTCTGGAACCCTATAGAACTGCTCCGCATACAGATATTTTTATGGATTGCCAGGAAATCGAGCCCATCATCCAGTTCCTCCGGCGCTACGCCAGCTATCCCAGCATCTCCAGCGACCCGACCTGTGAACGGGGCATGCAGGATACCCGGGACTGTATCTCCGAATTTCTGAGGCGGGAGCATTTCGAAGTTCAGACCATAGCCACCGCAAAACATCCCATTCTCCTGGCCTCGCGCCTGATCTCGTCGGCAGCTCCCTCGCTTCTCCTCTACGGGCATTACGATGTCCAGCCACCAGAACCACTGGAGCTCTGGGAATCGCCGCCCTTTGCGCCCACTCTTCGCCACGATGCCCTCTATGGCCGTGGCATCGCCGACAACAAGGGGGCCCATGCGATCCTCTTGCATGCCCTAGTCCAGGGGCTGCAGGAAAATCCCAATTTCCCCTGGAATATCCGCCTCTTACTGGAGGGAGAGGAGGAAATCGGCAGTCCGCACATGGAGGAATTTTTAAAAGCACACGGCGATGCGCTCCGCTCCGAGCTATTCCTGCTCTCCGATACCGGGACCTGCGACGAGCAGCACCTGAGCCTGACAACCGGCCTTCGGGGCCTCCTGACCTTGGAATTCGAAGTCACAACGGCCACCACAGATCTCCATTCCGGCATGGGTGGGCCGATGCCGAACGCCGCCCAGGTGCTTGCCGAAATCTGTGCCCAGCTGCACGACGCGAACGGGAAGGTGACGGTGGAAGATTTCTATAGCGAGCTGCGAGAACCTTCGGCTGAGGAGTTGGCATCTCTGGAAAATGCTCCCCTCTCGGAAGAGACCCTGCGCCGCGAAGCGGGCATCGAGGCCTTCGCACCCCATGAGGGCTCCGCAGCCTATGCGCAGGAATTCCTTCCGACCCTGGAGATCAATGGGTTCGGCTCCGGCTGGCAAGGCCCGGGCGTCAAGACTGTCATTCCCTCCACTGCCCGGGCAAAGATCTCGTGCCGGCTGGTGCCGGAGCAATCGCCTGGAAAGATCCTCAAGTCACTTCAGGAGCGCCTGCGGGCCCTCTGTCCGCCCTGGGCCCGCCTCGCGATATTTCCCGACGCCCTTGGAAAGCCCTATCGTTTCCCTTTAGAGACCCTGTCATCCCAAGGCAGTTCGCCCTCCCTTCTGGCCCAGGCTTTCCAGCTCCTGCAAAAGGCCACTCAGCGCGTCATGGGAACGCCGCTCCTGCTCACCCGCGAGGGCGGCAGCATTCCCCTGATGCAGACCATTCAGGAGACGACCGGCATGAATCCGCTGATGATCGGATTTTTCACCTCCCAGAACCGGCTCCACGCACCTAATGAAAACCTCTCTCTCGCGATGATGACCAAGGCTTACCGCGTCTTCCGCCACTTCTTCGCGGGTCTCGCCCAGATCGGATAAAGGGAGCCGCCAAATCCACCTGGCGCTGAAGATTCCCCTCACCCTTCGGCCACCTCTGGGCGCAGGACGGAGTTGACAGCTCCTCCAGTTGCCCTATATCCTTTACTTCAGTTCGTCTTTGTCTATCATTTGCACCTATGGAATACGAGCGCACGTCGAATCCCGTCCTCCAGGAGCGCGCCTTTGAGGCCATACCGGCTGCCACGGCCTTCATGAGCATCTCCGGCTGCGTCAACAAGGCCGCCATTTGCCTCGGCCTGGTTTTTCTATCGGCAGCTTTCGCCTGGAAGACCCCCTATGCCTCCATCGAAGAGCTCATGGGAAAGGGGATGCTCTTCAGCATTCTCGCCTTCACCACCGCGCTGCTCGGCATCTTCAAACCCAATCTCGCTAGAGTTACAGCCCCCCTCTATTCTCTCTTCGAAGGCCTAGTACTCGGCAGCATCTCCCTGCTCTTCGAACGCTCCTATCCGGGTATCGTCACGCAGGCTATCGCCCTGACCTTTGGGGTATTCGCCGCCATGTTGGTGGTCTACAAGACCCAGCTCATCCGCGTCAATGAGAGGTTCGCCATCGGCCTCTTCGCGGCCACGATGGGCATCATGCTCGTCTACCTGGCGAATATACTCTTCCGCCTCTTTACGGGGCACGGAGTTTTGAACAGCTCCAGTCCCATCAGCATCGTCTTCAGCCTTTTCGTCGTCTCCGTGGCCGCTCTCAACCTCGTCCTTGACTTCGATTTTATCGCCCGCCAATCCCGTCGCGGAGCTCCGAAGGAGCTGGAGTGGTACGCCGCCTTCGGGCTCATGGTGACCCTAGTCTGGCTCTACGTGGAAATCCTACGACTGCTATCCAAGCTGCACAGCCGCCGTTAGGGCTAAGGCTCGTTCATGCCGGAGCGGCTTCTGGTCATCAAGCCGTCTTCGCTAGGGGATGTAATTCACGCCTTGGCGATCATCCAGACCTTGCGCTGGACTAGACCAGAGATCGTCGTTGACTGGGTTATTCGGAGTGATTTAGCTCCCCTGATCGCCTACTCGGGCCTAGCGGATCACGTCTATAAATTCCATCGAGACGCAGGATTGGGGGCTTTTTTCCGTCTAATTCGGGAGATTCGCCGCACCGAATACGAAAGTGTCTGGGACATGCAGGGATTGGCGCGGACGGCGCTCATGACCTATGGGGCTCGAGCGAAGCGAAAAATCGGTCGCAGCGATGCCCGGGAGTGCGCCTTTTTAGCCTATCGAGAACATATCGGTCCGACCCAAATCCTAGCCAAAGAGATCCATGCGATGGACATTCTGGCACATTTCCTGCCTACCCTAGGCCTTTCCTCATCGGTCACAGGACTCATCGACTGGCGACAGTCCCATCTAGCAGCAGCCGAAGCTGAGATCCCCAGTCTTGCCCTTTTTCCGGAAGCTAGAGGCAGAGGGAAAGAATGGCCCCTTTTCCCCCTTCTCGCCCAGGGTCTTCTCCAGGATGAGCGACTACCGGCCGGATGGAGCATAAAGATCCTTGGCTGCAGGAAAGACAATGCTTTCGCTTCCCATCCTCGATTAGAGGATGAGCGAGGGCGCACCCATTTGGCAGAACTTCTGTCCCTTATACGGCATGCGCGCTGCGTCGTGGCCAATGACAGTGGGCCCGTCCACCTCGCCGCCAGCATGGGAACCCCCGTCATTGGGCTCTACGGCCCCACGGATCCGAAGCGCTTTGGCCCCTACCCCTCTAGCCGTCCGTCGAATGCCTGGATCCGGGCAGCTGGCGGGGATTTAAAGACCTTGCCAGTCCCCAAGGTTATCGACAGGGTATTCGAGATTTTAGAGCTATGACATTCCCGATGAAGGTGCGCCATGGAATCTTTCTCGCCCTGGGCCTGCTCTGCGGTTGCACGGCCCTCGTCACGGAGTACCGGCGCAGCCGGAATGAGCCAAAACTTCCTCTTCCAGAGAGGGATAGGCAGACGAGGATCAGCACACGGATCATGGGCCAGGGCAGACTGACGCTGACGACGATGGAAAGAGCATTGGGGCAGAACAACCCCCAGCTCAGCCAGGAGAAAATCCAGGAAATTGCTCGGGCCTATCTGGAAGAGAGCAGGGCCGAAGGGGTCAATCACGACCTCGCCTTCGCCCAGATGTCTCTGGAAACAGGCTATCTCCGCTTCAGAGGGCAGGTCAGGGCGAGTCAAAACAATTTCTGCGGCCTGGGGGCGACGGATGATGGCGCCCATGGGGTGAGCTTCCGCAGCGTCCGCGAGGGGATACGGGCACATATCCAGCACCTCAAGGCCTACGGGTCTAGAGAGGCGCTAAAAAATCCCTGCGTCGACCCGCGATTTCACTTTGTTTCAAGGGGCTCTGCTCGTACCCTTTACGACCTCGCTGGCCGCTGGGCCTCCGACCGGCACTACGGCGAAAAACTCAGAGAGCGACTTATCCTCTTCTATCGGCTCCAGAACAGCGAGAGTTGAGGATTAGATTCAGCCCAAAGATGCTCGCTCTGGAGCTCGGCCTGGGAGGCTCTTGGGATGATTCTGTGGCTGTCTTTGGGTTCCAAAGGAATCGCCCGCGGCGCGGGCCACAACAGGAAAAATTTCTGGGGAAATTTTTTCCTGTTGCAAAGACAGCCACAGCGGACACACCTCGCCTTTTATCCCCAAAGCAAAACTTCCCCCAAAAAGCCCCAAAGCCCTATGGATTCAGATTAAAAATTCTGGTGGGCGGCATAGGACTCGAACCTATGACCTGCGGAATGTAAATCCGCCGCTCTAACCAACTGAGCCAGCCGCCCAATGCGCGATGTATAGCGCGAAAGGCCTTGGTTTTAGGGGAAGGGAAAAACGCCCCGACGGCAAGGAAGAACGGGATATTTTCTGATAATCCCAAAAGGGCAAGAGCCGAGGAGCCTAAACCCTAGTTCTCGTCCTCGGCTATATTTTCGACATGACTGACGGCGATGAGCCGGTCCTCCGGAGCGAGATGGATTAGGCGGACGCCCTGGGTTGCGCGGCCGATGATGCGGATGCCCTTGACCGGTGCCCGGATGGCCTGGCCGGAAGAAGTGAACATCATCACCTCATCCTCTTCGCCGATGCTCAGCGCAGCGGCTACCTCGACCCCTTTGCTCATCTTAATCGCGGTAAGACCATAGCCTCCGCGGCGCTGCTGGCGGTAGGCATCGAAGCGACTGCGCTTTCCGTAGCCATTATGGGCCGCCACCAAAAAGCTCGTCTGCTCGTCGACCGTCGTCATCGCCGCCACGGAATCGTGGCCCCGAAGGCTGATCCCCTTTACCCCACGGGTCGAGCGGCCCTGGTCCCGCAGGTCATTTTCTGAAAAGCGAATCGACATCCCCCGCCGCGTGATCAGCACGAGCTCATCGGAACCACCGGTCAGCTTCGCCCCAATCACCTCGTCTCCCCTATCGACTCGAATGCCGATAATGCCTCCCTGGCGGCAGCTGGCATAGCCCGACAGCGCCGTCTTTTTCACGATCCCGCAGCGAGTGCAGAGCACCAGAAACTGTTTCGGAGAAAAGTCCTGGAAGCACATCATCGCCGCGACGCGCTCCTCCGGCTTCAGTGCCAGGACATTGTGGATCGATCGGCCCTTGGAGGTGCGCGAGCCTTCCGGCACCTCGTAGACCTTTTCGACATAAATCCGTCCATTGTTCATGATGAACATGACCGAATCGTGGGTGCGGGCAGAGAAGAGGTGTTCGACGAAATCTTCCTCGTGCTGGCCCGTTCCAATCACGCCTTTGCCCCCGCGTTTCTGGGAGCGGTAGGCGCTGAGTAGGGTGCGTTTGATGAAACCCTGGTGGGTCACCGTGACCACACAGGGCTCATTGGCGATGACGTCCTCGATGTGAAACTCTCCTTCCGCCGGCACGATGCGGGTCAGGCGAGGTGTCGCGTAGAGCTTTCGCAGGGCCAGCAGTTCCTCCTTAACAAGCGCCAGCAGCTTCGCCTCCTGCCCCAAAATGGCGCGGTAGTTCTCGATGGTGGCCAACAGCTCGCGGTACTCCTCACCGATTCCATTCTGTTCCATTCCGGTGAGCTGGTAGAGGCGGAGTTCCAGAATGGCGTCGGCCTGCTGCTCGCTGAAGGAATACTTCGCCAGCAGCTGTGCTTTCGCCTCTTCGCGGTTTTTGGACTCGCGGATGAGGCGGACTATCTCGTCCAGGTGTTGGAGGGCCAATCGGTAGCCCTCCAAAATATGCGCGCGGGCTTCTGCCTTGCGCAGGCGAAAGGCCGTGCGGCGATAGACCACTTCGCGGCGATGCTCGATGTAGCAGTCCAGGATCTCCCTGATGTTCATCTGCCGTGGGCGCTGCTGGTCCAGGGCGAGCAGAATCACGCCGAACGAAGTTTCCAATGGGGTCATCTGGAAGAGCTTGTTGATCACCACCCGGGATGATTCGCCCCGCTTCAGCTCGATGACGATACGGGTATTCTCATCCGATTCATCCCGCACGTCGCTGACTTCGCCCAAAATTTTCTCATGGACCAGTTCGGCGATACGGGTCACCAGCAGCGCGCGGTTCACATTGTAGGGAATTTCGGTGATCACCAGCTGCTCGCGCTCGTTGGGCAGGGTTTCCGGCTGGACGACTCCCCGCACCTTGATGATGCTACGGCCAGTCTTGAGGTATCGCAGGATGGGCTCGCGGCCAACGACCACCCCGCAGGTCGGGAAATCGGGCCCTTGGATCATCTCCGCAATCCGGTCCAAGGATAATTCGGGCTGATCGATGAGCGCGACCATCGCATCGACCAGTTCCCCGAGGTTGTGGGGCGGAATATTGGTCGTCATCCCGACCGCAATGCCCGTCGAACCATTCATCAACAGGTGCGGTAGGGCGGAGGGAAGAACCGAGGGCTCGACCGTACTCTCCTTGTAGTTCGGCCGAAAATCAACCGTACCTTCGTCGAGGTCCCGCAGCAGTTCCTCGGAGAGCTTGGTCAATTTGCACTCGGTGTAGCGATAGGCCGCCGGTGGATCGCCATCGATGGAGCCGAAGTTCCCCTGAGGCATGATCAGCGGGTAGCGCATGACCCAGGACTGCCCCAGACGAACGAGCGTGTCGTAGACGGAGGCATCCCCGTGCGGGTGGTAGTTCTTTAGCACCTCTCCGACCACACCGGCGCACTTATCGAAGGGACGGTTGCTCAGCAGCCCCTCCCGCAGCATCGCGTAGAGAACCCGCCGCTGCACCGGTTTCAGCCCATCCCTCACATCCGGCAGGGCCCGGCTGATGATCACCGACATGGAGTAGTCGATGTAGGCCCGCTCCATGACCTCCGTGATGTTTGCCGGAATTACTTTGTCGCTGCTCATCGTCATAGCTGAATCTTTGGGGGGATCTCAGACGTCGAGGCGCGAGACATTGAGGGCATTATCCTCGATGAAGGCCCTCCGAATCGGCACATCTTCCCCCATCAGCATCGAAAAGGTCGCTTCCGCCGCCGCCGCATCTTCAATCGATACCTTCAAGAGGCGCCGCGCCGCAGGATCCATGGTCGTTTCAAAGAGCTGCTTGGGATTCATTTCACCCAGGCCCTTGTAGCGCTGAATCGTCATCCCTCGACGGCCTAGCTCGCGGAGCTGAGTCACCAGTTCCAAAGGCGAGTGCAGCTCCAGCCGCTCCTCTGAAGCCTTCCCATCGCTGAAAAGGAGAAAATACTTCGCCTCCGCTGTTTCCGAAAAACTCGACCCGTCGATACCCAAGGAGCTCAGCTCCTGAAGAATTTTTACCAGCGAGCGCACTTCGAAGACCTCGTGAACAGAAATCCGCTGCCGTAGGGTCTGACCATCGACGGAAATCTCGCGGGTGGCGACGCTCCCCGGTACCTCATCGGGCAGGCCGTAGTCGGCGTAGAAGCGCGAGCATTCCCCCTCATCCCCTAGGAAGCGGAAGCTCTCTTCGTGACCCGTCCGTATGCGGGCGATGTATCTGGGCAGATCGAAGTTTTTCTCCCGATGCTGCTCCAGGTACGCGCTCAAGCGGCAGCCATAGCGGGCGATGCTCTGCCCCAACACTTCCAGCCGGCCGAGGGCATCGACGATCTTCTTCAAACTCTCCGGATCGAAGCGATGACCATCCGAAGCGCGCAGCAGGCTGACATCCGCCGACCCGAGCTCCAGAAGGATGCGATTCATCTCGGCATCGTTGTCCACATAGCGTTCCTGCCGCTGCCTCTTGAGCCTGTAGAGCGGTGGTTGGGCGATGTAGATGTAGCCATTCTCGATGAGCTCCCGCATCTGCCGGAAGAAAAAGGTCAGCAGCAAGGTCTGGATGTGCGAGCCATCCACGTCAGCATCGCTCATGATGATGATCTTGTGGTAGCGGCATTTTTGGAGCTCAAAGCCACCGGCATCTTCGGAGTGCCCGATCCCTGTCCCGCAGGCCGTGATGATCATACAGATGGCATCGCTGTTGAGCACCTTGTCCAGCCGCGCCTTTTCGACGTTGATCACCTTGCCCCGAAGCGGCAGAATGGCCTGGTACTGCCGGTTGCGCCCCTGCTTCGCCGAACCACCGGCCGAATCGCCCTCGACGATGAACAGCTCGCAGAGGGCCGGCTCACGCTCGGAACAATCCGCCAGTTTCCCAGGAAGGCCACCCGAAGTCATCGCGCTCTTGCGGACGGTTTCCCGGGCCTTGCGGGCCGCTTCCCTCGCCCGGGCCGCGTTGAGGCATTTTTCCACGATGCGCCGCGCCAGTGAGGGATGGGTCTCCAGGATGTACTTCAGTTGGTCGCCGACGATTTTCTGGACGATGCCATCGACCTCGCCGTTGGAAAATTTCGTCTTCGTCTGCCCCTCGAAGCGCGGCTCCGGATGCTGGATGGACACGACCGCCGTCAGCCCCTCGCGGGTATCCTCTCCCGCCACCACGGGATCCTTTTCCTTCAGGAGATTATTGGCCCTGGCGTAGGCGTTGATCACGCGGGTCAGGGCCGTTCGGAATCCGGAGAGATGCGTTCCGCCCTCGATGTTGAAGATGGAATTGGCGTAGGCGTAAATCTGCTCGTTGTAGGAATCGTTGTACTGCATCGCGATGTCTACCGATACCTCCTGAGAGGAGTTATCCAGGCTCCCCTTCCCGTCGAAGTGCAGCGGGGATTCGTGCAGGATGCTTTTCCCCCGATTCAGGAACTCGACGTACTCGGCAATACCACGCTCGAAGCGGAACTGCTCCTGCTTCCCGCAGCGCTCGTCAGAGAAATGAATTGCGATGCCCGGATTCAGAAAGGCCAGTTCCCTCAGGCGTTTGGCCAAAAGCTCGTAGTGGAACTCACGGCCATCGCGAAAGATCTCCAAATCCGGCAGAAAGGTGATCTTGGTGCCCGTCTTCTGGGTCTCGCCGACGATGGCCATCGGCTGCAAGCTCTTGCCACGGGCAAAGCTCATGCGATGGACCTGTCCATTCCGCCGCACCTCCACCTCGAAGGATTCCGACAACGCGTTGACGCACTTGGCCCCGACGCCGTGCAGGCCACCGGCCACCTTATAGGCCCCTTTGCCGAACTTGCCACCGGCGTGGAGGTTCGTCATCACCAGCTCCAGCGCGGGGATTTTGTAGACCGGATGGAGGTCGACCGGAATCCCACGGCCATTGTCCTCCACCGAGCAGGAGCCATCGACGTGCAGCGTCACATGGATCTGGTCGCAATAGCCCGCCAGGGCCTCGTCTATGGCGTTGTCGACGATTTCGAAGACGCAGTGGTGCAACCCGCGCTCGTGGGTATCTCCGATGTACATGTCCGGCCGCTTCCGGACACCCTCAAGGCCCTCGAGTTTTTGGATTTTGGAGGCGTCATAGGCCTCCGCATTGCCCCTAGGCATCTGAAGCAATACCCTGCCGGGTTTCTCGTCGGACATGGAGGAAATTCAAGGGGACATTGTCGCTTTGGCCAACTTAAAATGAGGCTTTTCATGGCTATTTATCCCCCTTTACTCCTGAGGAAAGAGGCTTGACCGCCCCGGCAAAACGCCTTCCCTCCGACCCGGACCCCGCGGGCATAGTTTAGCGGTAAAACCTCAGCCTTCCAAGCTGGTGTCGTCGGTTCGATTCCGTCTGCCCGCACCAAGGCCTCCAAGGACGGGTTCCCACTGTCGCTTGCTTAGAGATTGTTCCGAAAGGGCATTTTTTTGTGGCTGTCTTTGGATTCCAAAGGAATCCGCCTGCAGAGCAGGCTGTCCCCTGAGAAATTTTCCAGAAAAATTTCTCAGGGGGCAAAGACAGCCACCGACGAGTCCCCATCACCAAAACTCGGCTGGGTCGATGAACTGCCAAAGTCTTTTCCCAAGCCGTAAAATCTCCACCGATTCCGCTTCTGCTCGATTGACTTCCGCAGCGGATATTTATAATTCAAAATTTGATGCCTGCTCTGTTTCACGTCATCCTCTGGCCTTTCCTCAAGGTGCTCGAGCTCCTGTGGTGGTTTCTCAAAAAATGCCTCTCGATCGCCTTTGCGATTTTCCTGGGATTCTTCCTCATGGGAAGCGTGGCTCTGATCTTCCCCAATACCTGGTTCCCTTTTCTCCTGGAGCGGCACATCGAGAACAAGACCGGCTTTTCGCTCCACATCGACACCTCGAGGTGCAATCTCTTCAAAGGACATCTGGAGTTCGAAAACATTCTCATGAAGAACCCAGCGGCCCGCTATCCGACCGACCATGCCCTGAGCATCGAGATGCTGGAGGTGGATATCCGTCCCTCCCAGCTCTGGAAGAGCTTTTGGCATAACGAAGAGCTCCTCATCTCCAATATTTATCTGGACATCGACGACCTGAGCATCGTCCGCAATACCCAGGGGACGATCAACTTCGTCGAGTGCTTCGAGGCCCTCAGCCGCGAGAAGGGCAAGAAATCCTCTCCGAATTCCTCGGAATCGGCGGCCACCCCAGACAATAGACAAGACCAGAGGAGTGGCTTCTCCTACGTCTCCACTGGACAGAAGAGTCGAAACGGGAAAGAGGAAGCCAGGTGGCGCATCGAGCAGCTGACCTTCCACCTGGACTCGCTCCGCTGGCAGGATTTCAAGTCTTCCAAGGTCCAGGAGCAATCCTTCGAGATCTTCTATCGCCATCAGTGGACACAGATCACTTCCCTGGACACCATCATCCACACGCTGCTGACGGATTTCAAGCCCTATGGAATTTCGCTATTCATGCGGTCCATTTTCGATTCCCTGCTCGGCCTTCCGGGGATTTCTCATGTCCATGGCGGGGTGAAGATGCTACAGTCCTTGGGCAAAAAGGTTCTGTCGGAGCTCAAGGGCAAATTCGAGGCCGTCTCGATCCAAACGACGACGAAGGGCCAGTGAAGGCGTTCGGTCACAGGTATTCCTCTTTCCCGAATCCCCTGCTAGCTGATGACGGATTCCGATAAAGGAAGCTCGATGGATCAGGGACGAATCCGGCGCTACCGCCGAATTCGTCGGATCAAGAAATGGATGAGGTATCTCCCGCGCAAGGCGACTGCGCACCGGCATCCCATTCTGAAGCACTTCGCTTCGACGGTTCGCAAACGCGCCTATCTCTGGTCATTCCGCAGCGAGGATGCAATTCCGGCCCTCTACGCCGGCTGGGTGCTCACCCTACTTCCCGTCATGTCTTGCCAGATCTTTCTGGCCTGCGTTGCCGCTATCCTCTTTCGGGCCAACGTCGTCATCCTCGTCGCCCTGCAATTCGTATCCACACCTTTCACCGTCCCCTTTCTCTGGTACATCGACTACAAGGTCGGGAAGTATGTCCTGCACCTCCTCCACATCGACACCTGGAACATCATTCAGGAGGCCTGCACCCATGCCGGCGACCTCACCCAACATTTCAGCAAAGTGGGCCTTGTGGGACAAAAACTCTTTCGCTGGTTCATCACAACCTCCATCGGAGGAACCCTCCTCGGTCTCCTCTGCGGAGCCATGTCCAGCCTGCTCTATCGCCGTTTCTGCCGCAGCCATTCGGCCAACCTGAAAGATCAATCTCCTTCCAATCCTCCTTCGGCATGAGCCAGGTGCACCTGCGCTGATTTAGCCGTTTGGCCCAGCACAGACTCTGGCAGTATTTTCAAAGCACTGAAGAAGAGGGAAACCCATTTTCCCGGAAAAAGGCTCTCGCGCTTAGCATCTTTTCTCGAAGAGCGGCTCTTCGGCTACAGGTCTAAGTTTCTTTACACTTGCAGGGCAGAGTTTCAAGTCTGAGCAGGCCCATGTGGACACGGAAACACCGCGCTCATCCATGCCTCACCCGCCGTCTTTTCGGAGGGCGTCGTGCTGCGTCGGCGCTGGGTGCAGCGCTCTTCTCCTTCGGTGTGAAGAGCCATTCCTTTTCCGGCAAGCTCGCCTCTTCGCTCAGACCAAAGGCCTTCGATGATAGGGTTGCCGCCCCGCGCAGATTGCCTTTCTGGAAAAAGCGCCGCGTATCGGCATCCGGATCGCCGTCGATGTCCACGATCCTCGGGGTGATGACGTAGATCCGTTCTCGAACCTCCTTGCCTCTCTCCTGAAATTTGAACAGATGGCCCAGTACCGGAATATGGCTGAGGATGGGAAGGCCTACCTCGGCGGTGCTGTGGATCTCGTGGAAATAACCGCCGATCACGAGGCTCTGTTCCTCATACAGAACCGCCTGTGTATTGATCATGTTGCTGTCGGTCGTCGGCGTTCCGGCATTGATATCAGTTTTCTGACTCACCGAACCATCGGCCACTTCGACGAAGAGCTTGATCTTGGCTTGGCCGACCTCATTGAACTCGCCGGGAATGATGTGCGGCACCACCCGAAGCTTTGTGGAAGCGCTCACGTCATAGAGTCCCTCGGTTTTCGTTCCGGAAACTTTTACGTAAAAGGTATTCGAACGGTCGATGGTCGCTCCGA
This sequence comes from Puniceicoccales bacterium, assembly GCA_031288595.1. Taxonomy (GTDB): domain Bacteria; phylum Verrucomicrobiota; class Verrucomicrobiia; order Opitutales; family JAIRLG01; genus JAIRLG01. Next base: position 5,247 of record JAITRB010000005.1, on the reverse strand, counting down.
TGTTGTCGATTGTCAGGACCGAGGGCCTCGCCAAGGTCTGGGCATTTCCGCTTTCCTCGAGAGCCTGCAGGTAGGTCTCGACATTAAATTTCCTAAAGATACTGTTGAGCGGAAGCCTTAGATTGGAAGAAAGATTGCCAGCGTCTTGAAACTTTCCCTTGGGCGAAAAGGAGAAAATACGCCTTTTGGGTCTGTCGTAAATTTCTAAAAGATCCGTTCCGAATTCCTGAGCGGCCTTTTGGTCGATATCCACAATGGCCACGTCGATGCGGATAACCTTGCAGGGCACATCCAGTTCTTGGATAACCCGCTCGAAAAAGGGCATGTTCTGCTTTTTCCCCTTGACGATTACGGCATTCAGGCGGGCATCGAAACTGATCAGGGTATCCTCGACGTGAATATTTTGCCCACCTGTGCTTTCCGCCGCATGGCTTGCAGTCCTATCATTGGCGGAGGAGGATGGTTTCATACCCGATACCCGTCCCTCGATGAGTTCCTTGTGCGGCTGTGCCTTCGTCTTATCGGCGCTGCTGAGATTGAAAACCGGCACCGCAGTTCCCTCACCGCCCTGTTGCTTGGAGACCAGGAGCTGCTGGAGCATCGTCGCCACACCCGGGATCATGATATTCCCATCCTTGGAGGTGATCGACATATTATAGGCCCAGGCGTATTTTAAGGGGAAAACCTTCACATCGCTCACCTCATCGATGCGCTCGATGACGATCTTCTGGGACAACTCTCCAACGACGGCGATGAGCCGAGGTGGCCCACTGATGACTAAAATACCCGCCCGTTCCAGGGGACGTATCGAGAGATGCGAGCTGGCAATGCCCAGCTCATCGATGACGCGGCAGAGCGTGTTCATCTCGTCGACCGTCATCGACCAGACATAGGTCTGGATTTGCTTATTCTCGTAAACATAGAGAATACTGCCGTCGAAGAACCAGATCAGGCTATAGGCATTGACCATATCCTGCCAGAACTGTTCCGGTGCGATGTCGTTGAAGCGCCCATTGACCGTTTCCTTGATCGTCGGGCTGACGATGACGCTGATCCCCTGCGTGGAGCAGAAATCATTCAGCAATTCCGCCAAGTCCTGGTTCTTGGAAAAATGGTGGTACTTTCCCCCCGGCCAAGGAATGCTGCGCTTACCCAGAAGAGGAAACGCATCTGATTCAGCATTTGCCCGAACAGTCCAGTGGAAAATGAAAAATATCCCCAACAGGGCTAAAACAGGATACTTAAGTCTGCCAAGCTTGATACACCCCATACTCTCTCATCCTCGTACTATCAAGAGCGATCTGAAAACAAACTCGGCAGCCCAGCCATCGGCGGCGACGAGGCCATCTTTGCCCAGAATCCCAGCTGGGCGATGAAGGATTCCAAATGCCTATAGAATGTATCCTCCGTGCTTTCATGCAACAGCAGGCGCAGCGAAAGGCATAACTTGTGCTTCTCCTCATCCCAGGAAAGCGATTCCTCGTGCTCCGCCCTGTAGGCCAGATTCAGCTGCAATGCCTTTTGCAACCATAGATCTGCCAGACCCGGAAGGTCGATATATCCCAAAAAGAGAAAGATATTCTCCTCCGGTCTAGCAAAGCTAAAATCCACATTCCCATGGACGACCGCCACAGGCTCCCCTGCCTGCAGCGAAGTAAAATCCGCCTGGAATACCTCTCCAAGAACGGCCAGAGCTTCCTCTCCTCCCATTCCCATTAAAATAGTATTTTATGGGAAAAGAAACGAAACTCAAGCTTATTAAGCTACCTTATGAGAGGAAGTTTTGCTTTACCAGCGAAGTAAATCTATACCCGCTATTTCGCTTCAGCCGGCAACTTCGAGATGTATTTCCAGGGATGCGTATCCTGGACATTCGGGTACCAACCCTTAACCCGGTGGGAAACCAGGTGAGCCGATGCCTCCCAATAGACGGGAGCCCCTGGCATTTCGCGCACAAAAATGCGTTCCGCCTCCTGCAGACACTTAATTCGCTCCGCCTCATTCTTGAGCTCTTGAGCCCGGAGCATCACCGCTTCAAACTCCGGATGGGACCAGCGCAGGTAATTACAGGGATCATCTTTTCTAAAGATGCTCAACATCGTCGTCGGATCATTGTAATCACCATACCAGCGATGGCGGGCAATGGTAAAATCGCCCTGTTGTAGGAGAGAAATATAGACCTTCCACTCCTGAGCCACCAAATCGACCTGAATGCCTAGATTCCGCTTCCACATGGCCTGCACCGCTTCGAATATCTGGCGATTTTCATCGGAGGCATAGTAGAGCAGCTCTACCTTCGGAAATCCTTTCCCGTTCGGATAACCCGCTTCGGCCAAAAGCCTTCTGGCCTCCGCAATGTCTTCCTGGAAGAGCTGTGCCTGTTGTTCGTAATGGTTCATTCCAGGAGGAACGACACCGAAGGATTCCAGACCCTTTCCAAATCCGCGGATTCTGCCGATCTCTTCTCGATTGATGGCCAGGCCCAAGGCTCGGCGCACTTTTACATCGTTCCCCGGAGGCCGTTCGCAATGAAATCCCACCCACAAGCACCCCAGTTGAGGAGTCAAATGCAGTTCTCCGGTCTCCTTATAGTGAGAGATTTTGCTCACATGGACGCGGTAGGTGATATCCAGTTCGCCAGCAGCGTACATCCGCTCCTCCGTCGCCGTATCGGAAACGGGATGGAAGCGGATTTCATCGAGGGCAACGGACTCTTTATCCCAATAATAAGGATTTTTCTTCACCGAAGAGAAGCGGCCACTCTCCCAGCTACTCAACACAAACGGGCCATTGCAGACCATATTCTCCGGCCTCGTCCAGCGCGTATCCCGCTTCTCGATCGATCCGAATTTCTCAATCGTCTTCTTGTGGACCGGAAACCAGGCGGAATGGGCTACCAATTCGAGGAAATAGGCAACGGGGCGTTCCAGCCTAATCTTCAAATGCTGTGCGTCCACCACCCGCATGCCGACTTCTCGAAAATCGCTCACTTGGCCCTTGTAATAAGCCTCCGCATTGCGGATTGTGAAAAAAAACGGAGTCCATGGAGATCCAAGATTCGGAGACAAAGCTCGTTTCAGTGAAAACACAAAATCTTCCGCCGTAAAAGGATCTCCGTTGGACCAGCGCAGCCCCTCTCTCAAGCTAAAGGAATACTCCAAGCCATCTGCCGAACATTCCCAATGAGAGGCCATACCCGGGCGAATTTCCAGAGTTTTAGGATCCTGCGTCACCAGACCCTCGAAGAGGGCTTCTATAACATACGACTCGATCTTCCCATCAACTATTTGCGGATCCAAGGCGGATAAGTCGGCACCACCTCCAACGTTCAGCACATTCAGGCTCTGCTTTTTTCTTGGCTGGCAACCGTTTACCAGAGCCAATGACAAGGCCAGAGACCAACAAAACAGATTCCCTTTCATAGAATAAAACTTAGAAGGAGAAGGATATTCTGTGAAAAAGCAATTCGTTTCGGAAGAAATTGTAAAATAATTCTTCCATCACGGCCTCCATGAGGCCTTCAGAGCTGTTGTAAAAAAGAAAAGTCCCTCTTCACAGAGGGATGATAGGGCTATTTTTCGCGAAAGGAATCCCTCTCAGGTCAATCCTTGGACTTCGAAATGCCTTTCCAGAGATGGACATCCATCACATTCGGATACCAACCCTTGACTCGAGGGGAGACGAGATGGATAGAATTCATCCAGAAAAGCGGTATGGCTGGCATTTCCTTTACGAAAATGCGCTCGGCCTCCTGTAAAAAGCCTATTCTTTTCTCTTCATTGGCCGTATTGCGGGCCTGATGGAGATAATAATCATATTGGGTCGATGCCCAAGCTGTATAATTATTAGCAGAGCCACCTTCAAAAATCTCCAGCATAGTCATAGGATCATTATAATCTCCCACCCAACAGTGACGGCCGAGAGTAAAATCGCCGCGCCCCATCATCGAAAGGTAGACCTTCCACTCCTGACTGACTAAATCAACATGAATGCCGAGATTCCGCTCCCACATGGACTGCAGAACCTCAAAGACAAGATGATGCTGATCGGAGAAGTTGTAAAGGACCTCCGTCTTGGGGAAACCCTTCCCCCCTGGATATCCCGCCTCGGCCAGCAATCGCCTGGCTTCCTGAACATCTTCCTGAAAACCCTGTTTAATCGATCGATAATGATGAACGTCTGGAGGGACAGCACCATAGGCATTTATGTCCTTACCAAAACCGCGGATTTTGTTGACCTCCTCGCGATTAATGGCGAGGGCCAGGGCCTTTCTGATCCTCGGATCATTGAAGGGCGGCCGTTGACAATTTACCGCCACCCATGCACATCCCATATAAGGATCTATATGGAGCTCTCCCTTTTTCGCATAATGGGGACGTTTGCTCACATGCAGCCCGCTGCTGATGTCCAGATCACCGGCGGCATACATTCTCTCCTCCGTTGCCGAGTCGGACACCGCGTGAAAGTAAATTTTTTCAAGAGCGACATTATCTTTATCCCAGTAATGAGGGTTTTTCACGACGAGGATATAATTTCCATTTTCCCAGGATTTCAGCATAAAAGGCCCATTACAGACCATATTCCCCGGCCTTATCCAGCGAGTATCCCGCTCATCCAGCGCACCGAATTTTTCAATCGTGTCTCGGTGAACAGGTAACCAAGCGACATGGGCCAAGAGTTCGAGAAAATAGACAACCGGTCTTTCTAAGATGATCTCCAGGGTCAGATCATCGATCGCTCGAATACCCACATCGCTGAAATCACCTATCTTTCCCGTGGCATAAGCTTCGGCATTGCGAACATTGTAATAAAAAGAGACCCAAGGGTTCCCCATTTTGGGAGAAATCGCCCGCCGAAAGGTATAGACGAAGTCCTTGGCGACCAAGGGATCCCCATTGGACCAGCGCAAATTTTCCCGTAAATTAAAGACATAGCGAAGTCCATCCGGCGAGATATACCAGCTGGAGGCCGCTCCCGGGCACGGTTCCGCTGTCTTGGGATCCGGCACCAGCAAACCTTCAAAGAGAGAGAGTAAAATAGTCGCCTCCGGGACTCCATTCACCGCATGGGGATCCAGAGAGGACGGTTCAGCGCCATTTCCCACATGCAGCACTTTGGAAGAGGCGGTCGCTGAGCGTCCGAAAGGACGACACGCAACCACCAGAGCCAATAAAGAAAAACATATCAACCGCCCGAGATGCGCACAATTCATATTCATAATTATACTTCTCCAAAAAGGGACTCTAC